>NZ_AOJN01000050.1 GCF_000337335.1 Halorubrum distributum JCM 10118
CGCCGATGGCGGCCGCGCGTCGGCACGCGCCACCGCGTTCGTTTATAAAATCCTTCGCAGATGTTTTAAATACTGGTCGAAAAACCGCTCCGGAGTCTTACGGTCGCGTCTCGGCGACCCGTCGGATCGCGCCGGCGATCACGTCGATACCGATCGCGATGTCGTCCTCGACCACGTCGAAGTCGGTCGTGTGGTGGCCGCCCGGGTGGTCCGTCCCGACGCCGAGGTAGCAGGCGAGTCCCCCCTGCTCTTGGACGCGGTTCATCAGGTAGGTGGCGTCCTCGGAGCCGCCGAGGTCGTCGCTGTCGACGATGTTCGTGACGCCTTCGACGTCGCCCGCGGACTCCCGGACGAGCCCCGCGAGCGCGTCGTCGCTCGTCGCGCTGGGCGCCTCGCCGAGCGTCGACACGTCAACCTCGCAGTCGTGCATCTCCGCGGCCGAGTCGAGGATCCGGTCGGCGTGCTCGGACATGTACTCCGCCAGCTCGGTCGTCTGCCCCCGGAGCTCGCCCTCGATGTGCGACTCCTCGGGGATGATGTTCGTCGCGGTGCCGCCGCCGACGAGTCCCGCGTTCACCCGCGTGGGACCGTCGGCGTGCCGCGGGATGGCGTAGAGGTTCTGGACCGCCGCCGCCATCGCCTGGACCGTGTTCCGGCCCTGCTCGGGGCGTGCGCCGGCGTGCGCGGGCTCGCCCGTGAACTCCGCGAGGAAGTGCCGCACCGCGAGGAACCCCTCGACGCCGCAGACGACCTCGCCCGACGGGTGATCGAGGCCGACGTGGACCGCGTAGAGGTAGTCGACGTCGTCGAGGTGGCCCGACTCGGCCATCGGCTTCCCGCCGGCGACCTGCTCCTCGCCCGGCTGGAAGAACACCTTCAGCGTGCCGGAGAAGTCGGAGTCGAGGACGGCGTCGAGCGCGCCGAGCCCCATCGTCGCGTGGGCGTCGTGGCCGCAGGCGTGCATGAACCCCTCGTGTTCGGAGCGGAACCCCTCCGCCGCCGGGACGTGCTCGCCCGACTCCGACTCCGTGATCGGCAGCGCGTCGATGTCGACCCGCAGGCCGACCACGGGGCCGTCGCCGCGCTCGACGACCGCGACGCAGCCGGTGTAGCCGCCCGAGAGCTGGTCGAGCGTTTCGGGGTCCGCGCCCGCCTCGCGGGCCTGGTCCTCCCACTCCGCCAGCTCCTCGTCGTCCGGGACGTTCAGGCGCTCGTCGGTCGCCAGCGCGTCGGGCCCGACGTGGAGCGCCGTCAGGTCCCGCTCGCGGAGTTCCTCGACGATGCGTGCGGTGGTGTAGAACTCGCGCCACGCGGGCTCCGGGTGGCGGTGGAGGTCGCGGCGGAACGCGCGGTACTCGTGGGTGTCGAGAACGCTCATACCACCCGGTGGCCCGGCGACCGCTTAAACGATCGCCTCGCGGAGAGCCACGCCGGCCGGCGCGCTCAGGGACCGCCCGCCCGCGCTCGCCTCACTCCTCCGTCGCCCCCATGCGCTCGGTGTAGTCCCACGCGTGGAGTCGCTCGGGTTCGACCCGGATCTCCACCTCCTCGCGGTCGGGCCGCAGGAGCCGGTCGGCGGTCGCGTTGTCGGTCCCGCCGAGGTACTTGCTCAGGAGCGACCGGAGGAGCCGCTTGTCGTCGTCTGGGAGGACCGTCGCTCGGCCGCGCCCGCGGACGCCCTTGTACGGCGGGTCGTTGGTCGACACGTCGAAGGAGACCTCGTCGTCGTGCTCGACGAACTCGACGAGGTCCGCGCTCGCGCTCGTCGCGCAGCGGATCGCGCCGGCGGGGTCGTCGGAACCGGTTTCGGCGTCGGTCCCGAATCCCGCGTCCGGGTCCCACGCGAACCACAGCGAGACGATCCAGGGGTGGTCGCTCGGCGTGCGGCAGCCGAGGCGAACCGGGACGCACGCGTCGGCGAGGAACTCGTCGACGCGGTCGCGGTCCCACGGGCCGGTCGGGTCCATATCGGTTTCTGGGTCGCGTTCCGCCTAACAGTTGCGGCGAAGCGATCGGACGGGGATCCGCGAGAGGACACCCGGTCGACCGCGGAACACAAGAGAATTGACCGTCCCCGCGCGAGTGGTGGTATGACCGACTACTTCGAGGTCCACGAGCGCGACGGCGCCGCCCGCCTCGGCGCGGTCCGCCTCGCCGACCCCGTCACGACGCCGGCGCTCGCGGACCCGTTCCTCGACGACGCCGGGAGCCTCTGGGCCGGCGACCGCGAGGTGCCAGAGGGCGACGAGAGCGCGCTCACGGTGCTGCCGCACCGGTCGTTCCCGGCCGGCACGCGCGACGAGGTCCGCGAGTCGTTCGCGGTCGAGCATCCGGACGCAGAGTTTCCCTCCGCGGCGGTCGTCGACAGCCGGAGCGCCCGCGACCTCGGCGCCGACGCGTACCTCCTCTCCGACGCGCAGGGGTTCGTCGGCCACGGCGAGGCGTTCCGGGACGCCATCGTTCGGGCGAAGGAGTCCCTGCCGCCGGACGCCGCCCTCGGCCTCTCCGGCGTCGCGACGCCGCGTAACGTCGCCGTCCTCGCGTACGCCGGCGTCGACCTCGTCGACGAGACGCTCGCGCGGACGAAGGGGACGCAGGGGATGTACCTCACCGCCGACGCGGCGCACTTCCTCGAAGACCTCGACGAGCTCCCCTGCGCCTGCCCGGCCTGCGCGAAGTCCCGGAGCGAGTTCACGCGCGCCGACTGCGCCGACCACAACGCGAACGCGCTCCGCGCCGAACTGCGCCGCGTTCGCGAGCGGATCCGGAGCGGCCGCCTCCGGGATTACATCGAGGCTCAGGCCCGCCACGAGGGGTGGCTCACGGCCGCGTTCCGCGAGTTCGACGACCAGTGGGGGTACGTGGAGGAACGGACGCCGCTCATGCGCGACGCGGAAGTGACGGCGGCGTCGGCGGAGACGCTCGACCGCGTCGAGATCCGGCGGTTCGCCGACCGCGTCACGAGCCGGTACCGAAACCGCTTCACCGACCAGCCGCTCGTGTTGGTCCCCTGTTCGGCAACCAAACCGTACAGCGACTCCCAGAGCCACCGCCAGTTCCACGACGCGATCCAGTGGCGCGGCCACACCGTCTCGATGACCTCGCCGATCGGCGTGGTGCCGCAGGAGCTGGAGACGACGTATCCGGCCCAGCACTACGACTCGGTCGTCACCGGCGACTGGAGCGAAGACGAGATCGGGTTCGTCGCGGAGGTGCTGCGGCGGTACCTCGAACGCAACGACTACTCCCGCGTGATCGCGCACGTCCCAGAGGACGGCTACCGCGAGATCTGCGAGCGCGTCGAGGGCGACCCCGCGGTCGACGTCGACTTCGAGTACACCTGCGTCGACCACCCGACGACGGACGAGTCGCTCGGCGAGCTGAACGCCGCGCTCCAGGGCGAACCCGCCTACAGCAAGCGCGAGCGCGAGCACAACACGGTCCGCGCCATCGCCGACTACCTCCTCGGCGACGGCGCCGGCGACGACCTGTTCGGCGGGCGCGGCGCGGGCGGCGGGGACGGCGTCGATATCGAGCGCTACGGCGGCGAGGCCGACGTCCGGACCACCGGCCGCTACCCCAAGCTCCAGGTGTGGGCCGACGACCCCGACGCGGGCCGCGAGGGGGAGCCGGGCGAGCAGCTGGCGACGATGGTTCCGCAGTACGGGACCCTCTCTTTCACCCTCGCCGGCGCGCGCCGCTGGGTCGAGAGCGACGCGCCGACGAAGCGGGTCGAGATCGACGAATTCGTCCCGCGCGGCTCCGTCCTCGCGCCCGGCGTCGTCGACGCAGCCGACGAGATTCGGGTGGGCGACGAGGTCGTGATCGAGGGGCCGAAGGCGTTCGCGGTCGGCCGCGCGGCGATGTCGGGCCCGGAGATGGCGGGGGCGACGCGGGGGGTCGCGGTCGAGGTTCGGCACGCCGACGAGAAGTGACCGACCCGCGAAAGACGATGCGGTAGCGGTCCTACGCGCTGTTTTTCTGGACGTACTCGCGGGCCGCCTCCCGGATGACGTCCTCCGGGCCTTCGACGCACTCGCGTCGGAGGTCGGGGTACCGTCCGTCGAGCTCGCGGGCGACGTACCCGTCGAGGTCGGCGACCGCCTCGACCGACATGCCTTCGAGGTGCTCCGAGAGCAGACTGGCGACGGCGCGGCTGACCGCACAGCTCCGGCTCTCGAAGGCGATTTCCTCGATACGGCCGTCGGCGATCGCGACGTGGAACTCGCCGTCGTCGCCGCAGGTCGTCTCCTCGGAGGACTTCACGAACGTCGGATCGGTGAGGGAGCCCGGGTTACGGGGGCGGTGGTAGTGCTCGCTGATGAGATCGTGGTAGCGGTCGGAGGCGAGGTACGCGTCCAGGTCGTCGCGCGCGGAGTCGACGACATCGAGGAGGCGGTCGACGTCCGCGCGGGTGTTGTAGACGTAAAAGGACGCGCGAGCGGAGCCGGGGATGTCGAGCCGGTCGTGGAGCGGTTGCGTGCAATGGTCGCCGGCGCGGATGGCGATGCCTCGATCGTTGAGGAGGCTGGAGAGGTCGTGGCCGTGGACGCCCTCGACGTTGAACGAGACGAGGCCGGTGCGCTCCTCGCCGACGCCGGGACCGTACGTCCGGACGAACTCCCGGTCGGCGAGCTCTCGGAGGAGGTACTGTGCGAGCTCGTTCTCGTGGTCGCGGACGGCGTCCATTCCCAGTTCCTCGAGGTAGTCGACGGCCGCGCCGAGGGCGATGCCCTCGGCGATCGGCGGCGTGCCGGCCTCGAACTTCCAGGGCAGTTCGTTCCACGTCGAGTCGGTGAGCGTGACGTTCCGGATCATCTCTCCGCCGAACAGGAACGGGTCGAGCTCCTCCAGGATCTCCCGTTTCCCGTACAGCCCGCCGATGCCGGTGGGCCCGGCGAGCTTGTGGCCGCTGAACGCGAAGAAGTCCGCGTCCATCGCCCCCACGTCGACGGGCCGCGTCGGGGCCGACTGGGCGCCGTCGACGACCGCGTACGCGTCGTGGTCGTGCGCGAGTGCCGCGAGGTCCGCGACGGGGTTGATCGTCCCGAGCACGTTCGAGACGTGGGGGACAGAGACGACCGCGGTGTCGTCGGTGACGAGGTCGCGGGCGGCGTCCATGTCGAGGTGGCCGTCGGCCGTGACGGGGATGTGGCGGACGGTCGCGCCCGTGCGCTCGGCGATCTGCTGCCAGGTGACCAGCGAGGCGTGGTGGTCCATCTCCGTCGCGACGATCTCGTCGCCCTCGCCAAGGCGTCGGCTGAGGCCGTACGCGACGAGGTTGATGCTCTCGGTGGTGTTCTTGGTGAAGACGACTTCCTCGCGGCCGTCCGCGCCGAGGAAGTCGGCGACGCGGTCGTGTGCCGCTTCGTAGGCGAGCGAGGCCTCGTGGCTGAGCTCGTGGATCCCCCGGTGAACGTTCGCGTTGTACCCCGCGTAGAACTCCTCGAAGACGTCGTACACTTGGCGGGGCGTGTGCGTGGTCGCGGCGTTGTCGAGGTAGGTGAGCGGGTGTCCGTTCACGCGTCGGTCGAGCACGGGGAAGTCCGAACGGACCGCTTCGGCATCGAAACTCATGTACCTGCCAAGAGTTCAGTTCATCTTAAATAACTCCCAGATGATACTGGTACTCGATAACGCGGTCGACGGCGGCTACATGGCCGACGAGATCATCCACTTCCTCCCCGACGCCCGCGCGTACCGCTACCCGCACGAGGACGGCGACCCGAGCCTCGAGGGCGTGGACGGCGTCGTCATCGGCGGGAGCGAGGTCGGCGTGTACGATGAGCCCGACCAGCCGTGGATCGCGGCCCAGAAGCGGTTCGCGCGTCGGCTCGTCGCGGAGGGCGTCCCGACGCTCGGCATCTGTTTCGGCCATCAGATTCTGAACGCCGCCCTCGGCGGCGAGGTCGTCGACAGCGGGACGTCCCGCCTCCAGATCCGCGACGCCGAACTCGACGCCGACGAGCCGCTATTCGACGGCGTCGAACCGAGCGTCCCCGTCCTTCACTCCGACGTCGTGACGGAGCTCGGCGACGGGATGGAGGTCGTCGGGCGAGCGGACTACTACGAGTACTTCGCGACTCGACACCGCGACCGGCCGGTCTGGTCGGTCCAGTACCACCCCGAGTTCACTCCTCGGATCGCGGACGAGTACGACGACTGGGAGGCGGCCGACGACGCCTTCGAGGACTCCACCGCCACCCGGACGCTCGCCAACTTCGCGGACCTCGTCGAGTCGTCCGCGGGCGAATCGTAACGGTTGCGAGCCCGGGCCGGGCAGGCGTCGAGACGCCGGACGCGGCGTGTTAAGGTCTCGTCTGACCGCGGTCCGAGACGGCGGCTGGCGGTCACCGCGGCAGTGGAGATCCCCCTCGCCCCGCCCGACCGTCCGAGGTGCCTGTGCGCCGCTCGCCAGTCACGCGCGCCGGTCCGGGAAGACCATCACCGGAACGTCCGCCTCTCGGATGAGGCGGCCGCCGGGGTCACCGGTGATCGTCCGTTTCCAGCTGTCGATGTCTCTGGGCGTGAAGGCGACGAGCGTCGCCTCGGTCATGCCGACCGCGTCGATGAGGCCCGCCGCGACCTCCTGCGCCTCGAGCGTCAGCCACTCGAACTCGAGGTCGTCTCGGTAGAGGATGTCGAAGAAGGTATCGTAGGTCGCTCCCGCGAACTGGTCTCTGCCCGTCTTGATCGTCGTCTCGCCGCTCTCGCCCCGCGTCACGTGCGTCACGATGAGCGTCGTGCCCGAGTCAAGGTGCGGCCGCAGCGCCCGCGCCGTGGCCTCGGCGTCGTCGGGCCCAGCGATCGGCACCAGGATGCGTTCGAATAGCTCGTCGTTCACGAGCGTATCCTCTAAGGGCGCGAACTAAAGCGTGCGGGGCGTTCTCGGTTGTCGACGGTGCGACTCGCAACGCCGGTCGGCAGTCGGCGGTGAACGCCCCGCGGAGTGATCGCCCCGACTCGAAACCGTTCGTTAGGGGTTCGTCGGGATCGCCCCCGAAAGCCGTTCACTCCTCGTCGTCGGCCTCTGCGCCGGCGAGTTCGGAGACCACTGCCTCCGGCTCCTCCGCGTCCTCAAGGAGCAGCCCGGTTCCGCCCGCGGCGATCATGCCCACGCCGATCGCGCGCAGCTGCCGGATGTACGCCGGCTTCGCTTCGAGCTCGGAGGCGTTGTCGAAGTTCTTTCCGAGCATCTTCTTCGTGAGGCGGACGCTCGCCTGTGGGAACAGCGCCGTCACGACTCCCTGTAAGAGTACCAGTGCCGACCCGAACACCCGCGCTTTCTCGCAGTTCATCATACCAGTGTATCAGTGTCGCTGCCGCATAACTATTGTGCCTACCATCCAATACTGACCCCGTAGCGAGCCCCGATTGGACTTTTCCAGACTCTTACTTTTTAAGTATTGTTTACTATGTACAATACTATTCTGCTCACGCGGCGCCCGAACGTGACTTGAGGAACGGCGAAGCGACTCGTCGCCCGCCTCAGTCGTCCGCCGTCGCCTCGGGGCGGTACGCCTCGCTTATCTTCTTCCACTTGCCCGAGCGGAACCGCAGGTAGTTGATCGCGGCGGGGATCGTCGTCTCCGCCATGAACGCGAGGTAGAGTCCCCACAGCCCGATGGCGGGGAGCGCGACCTGCGGGAGCGTGAACCCGACGAACGGGATCTCTACGAGCGGAGTCGCGAAGCCGACGAGCGGGACCTCTACCGCCGGGATCGTGAGGACGTCCGGGATCGTTATCGCCGGGGTCGCGTCGTGTGCGCCGACGTACGCGAGGGGTATCGACACGCAGAACATCCCGAGGAACTGGCTCGCGAAGGGGATCTTCGTGTCCCCGGCGGCGTCGAGGGGACCGGCCGCGCCGCCCGATACCCCTTGGAAGATCACCGCACAGCAGGCCGCGTACACGAGGTCCCTCGCGATCGGGATCTCGGGGCTCGTGGGCGACTGGGCGAACAGCGAGACGATGTCGGTCGCGAAGGTCGCGATGAGCACCGCGGAGACCGCGTACGTCGCCACCGAGAAGCGGATGATGTCGCGGGCGTACGCCTCGGCCTCGTCGGGGCGCTCGACGCCGAGCTCCTGCCCGACGAGGCTGGAGGAGGCGAGGCCGAACCCCCAGCCGGGGGTGTTCATGATCCCCCAGATGCGGCGGGCGATGACGAACGCGGCGACGGTGTTCTCGCCGAACACGTCGAGGATGGCGAGCATGGGGAACTCGGCGGCGGTCCACACGAGGTTGCGCGCGCCGACGGGCACGCCGATCTCGACGAGGTCGCGGAGCATGCCGGGGTTGAGGTACGAGCCCGTCGCGTCGATTTCGACCGGGAACTCGCCGATCAGCGGGGCGCTCCCGCGGACGAGTCCGACGGTGAAGCCCGCGACCGCGAGGACGTTCGAGAGGACGGTGCCGACCGCGGCGCCCTCGACGCCCCAGCCGAAGCCGAAGATGAACAGCGCGCTGAGGACGATGTTCGCGAGCGCGCCGCCCGCCCGGACCTGCATCGCGGTGTAGGCGTCGTCGCACCCGACCAGCACGCGGCTGCCGACGAGGTTGAGCGCGGCGAACGGGACGCCGAGGCCGACCACGCGGAGGTAGTCGGCGCCGTAGGCGATCGCCGCCTCGTTGCTGCTTAAGACGTCGATGAACGCCGGGGCGTACAGCCAGAACGCGCCGCTGACGGGGACGCTGATCGCGATCACGAGGAGCACGCTCGACCGGACGGCGTCGCCGAGCTCGACGAACGCCTCGGCGCTGTACCGCTGGGAGACGAGGGCGATGGTGCCGCCGGCGACGCCGCCGCCGAGCGCGAACGCGAGCCCCCAGTACGGGCCCGCGAAGCCGACGCCGGCGACGGCGCTGGTGCCGACCGCGACGCCGACCATCGCGACGTCGACCGCGTTCTTCGACATCCGCGCGATCCCCGTCACGATCCGCGGCCACGCGAGGTCGGTGGTCCGAACCACGCGGTGGCGGTCGATCAGGCCGACCCGCGCGAGGGCGAAGCCGATGTATAAGATCAGCGCCCGGAACGGGTTCGGGAGGCGGGAGATCAGCTCACGGAGGGAGCTCGGAAGGCGAGACACGACGGATGCGCTCATTTCCCGCTGGCGGCTAAAGGCGTTTCGTCACGCGGCAGACGGTTCCGGATCGGCGGGGTTCGTCGGCCCCAGACGATCCGCTATCAGGCGCCGGAGACGAGGTAGACGGCCGCGGCGGCGAAGACGATTCCGAGCCCCTTGCGGGCGGTGAACGACTCGCCGAGGAACAGGAAGCCGATCACCGACGAGAAGACGAGGAACATCGCGAAGATGGGCGTCACGACGCTCACCGGGCCCAGGGAGAGCGAGCGGTACAGCGCGAGGATGCCGATCCCGAGGAACACGCCCGCGGCGAGCACGTGCGCCAGCTTCGGCGACGCGAGGTGGGTGGTGAAGCCCTGCTCGGTGTAGACGATCACGCCGACCGCCATGGCGACGAGCAGGGTGTTCGAGACGACGACGGCGACGTCGCTCGGGATCGCGTTCGGACCGGTCGTGGCGACGCGCATCAGCGGCGAGACGAGCGCGTACGCGCCCATCGCGAGCAGCGCGTACGGGAGATAAGTCGTGGCCGTAGCGTCCATACGTCGGGGTCGCCGCCCGGCGTCAAGTGCCTATCGACCCGCGTTCGGCGGCGGCCCCAGCGAGCCCGCCTCGTCGGTCTGCGCCGAGTCACCGAGGGGCGGGTCCGGGGGCTCCCCGTCCGAGTCGGCTACCGGCGTCTCCGAGCGGTCGACCGGGACGCAGACCGTCACGACCGTCCCGCTCGGCTCGCGCTCGTCGAACGAGATCCGCCCGCCGAGGTGATCGACGCCCCACTTGACGATCCACAGGCCGATACCGCTGCCGTGTCGCAGCGGCGTCTCCGTGCCGCGGTCCAGCACGTCGTACTCGGCGGGGTCGATCCCGGGGCCGTCGTCCGCGACCGTGACCTCGACCCAGCCGTCCGCGACCGCGGTGTCGATCCGCATCCACGGGGCGTCCGCCTCGTTGTGTCCGACCGCGTTCGTACAGAGGTTCCCCAAGACGACTTCCAACACGACCGGGACGGGGACGGCCGCCACCCGACCGACCTCGACCCGCGCGTCGGGAGCGACCGCTCGCGCCTCGGCGACGGCCGCGTCGACGGCGGCCGTGAGCGGCGCCGACTCGGACTCCTCCGTCGGGTCGAACAGCTCGCCGGCGCTCCGCGTGCGCTCGCTGAGTTCGAGCATCCGCTCGGCGCTCTCCTCGATGATCGACAGGGCGCGCTCGTCGGTCGGGTCCGAGCGGAGCTGTTCGGCGTACCCCTGGATGAGGTTGGTCTCCGTCCGAACGTCGTGGCGGAACACCCGGTTGAGCACGTTGAGCCGCTGTTGTTGGCCGAGGTACGCCCCGACGTCGTGGAAGGTGATCACCCGGGCGGTGGTTCGGTCGTGGTCGTCGACCACGTCCCTGATCGTCGCCTCGTACGGCCGTTGGCCGTCCCGTCCGACGACTCGTATCGCCCGCGGTTTGTCGTCGCCGCTCTCGTCGAGCTCGCGGACCGCGTCGTACTTCGGGACGACCGCGGAGGCGGGTTGGCCGATCGCCTCGCGTCGGTCGACGCCGAACGTCTCGGCGGCGCTCTCGTTCAGGTCGACGAGCAGCCCCTCCGTCCCGACGACGAAGACGGGGTCGTGAAGCTGCTCGAAGACGAGCTGTCGCGCCCGGCGGCGCGGAGCCGGCGCGAGCGTCAGCAGCCGGAACCGCGAGAGCGCGAGCAGGTACGCGACCCCCGAGACCCCGAACACCAGCGGCGTGGGATCCAGCCCAGGAATCGGGATTGCGCCTGAGATGTAGGCGACGCTGCCGGCCCACGGCGCCGCGGTCCCGACGAGCAGCGCAGCGCTCTGTCCCCGGAACGGGCGCGCGTCGTCGCGGATCAGCTGGATCAGAGGGATCGACCCGACTGCGCCGAGGAGGTAGGTGTACCCCGCGATGACGTAGTAGAGGGGCCCGGGGACGACGTCGAGGAACGTCCCGACGGCGGTCTCGCGCACGACCCGGTCGGCCGCGAGGAGGTTACCGGGATCGCCCGCCGCGGCGACGGCGACGGTGGCGGCCGGGAGGACCGACACCAGCGCCACGGAGAAGGGCGTCACGTAGCGGTCGTAGCCCGTGTACGCCAGTGCGAAGAAGAGCCAGCCGACCGGGACGGCGACGACGCCGACCCACTGGACGTCGTACCAGAGCGCCTTCGCCGGCAGCGTCGTCGCCTCCAGCTCGAAGACGAGGAACGTCGCCCACCAGACCTGCCCGGCGAGCAGCACCGCGAGCCACGTCGCGCCCGGCTCCGGCCGCTCCCGCCACGCCAGGATCGCCGCCGCCAGTCCGACCGTCACGGCGACGAGGAGGGTGACGGAGAGCGGACTCAACGCGGTCATGGCGTTTTTTTACGCGCATCGGATTTATAACTCATCGGGTCGAGTTATCTCATTGAAAATTCGGTCTCTCGGCCCTCAACGCCGGGTTCGTCCTCGCCTCACAGCGCGAGGAGGACGGCGCCGGCGACGAGGTAGCTACAGTCCGGTGCGACGCCGAGCGCCGCGCCGTCGAGCCGGTCGGCCAGCGCGGTGACGGTCACCGAGACCGCGAGGCCGACGCCGAGCGCGGCGAGCGCGGGAGGCGACGCGACGCCGGTCGCGGCGGTGGCCGCCAGCAGTCCGGCCGCGACCGCGTCGACGGCGAACAGGACCCGCCGCGTTCCGGTGACCCCGTACGCGACGGGGAGCGTCGCCACGCCCTGCGCTGCGTCGGCCGCCACGTCCCTGACGTTCGGGACCTCGACGTCGACGAACGAGCGGACGGAGACGTAGGCGAACAGCAGGCCGACCGCGTGCGTCCCGACCGAGTCGACGGGAACGCCGGCGAACGCGAGCGGCGCGGCGACGACGGCGACCGCCCAGGCGAGCGCGACCGCCGCGGAGTTGAGGAGGAACACGTCTTTCAGGCGCGGGAGCGAGACCTCGCCGAGCGGCCCGACGCGGTCACCGAGCGGCTCGAGCCGGTCGCCGGCGGCCGGGATCCAGTCGGTGGCGTAGCCGATCCACACCGTGCCGGGGACGAGGACGAGCGCGAGCGCCGCCGGACCCGCGCCGGCCGCGAGCGCGACGGCCAGCCCGTAGCTCATCGCGGCGACGACCATCAGCTGATCCCCGTAGCGGAGCGCGATCCGCGCCCGCAACGGCGTCGAGCTGGCGTCGCCCTCGGCGTCGGCGACGTGGTCCGCGGCGTACACCGCGAACGCCACCAGCCCCACCGCGACCGGCGCGGTCGAGAGCGGCACGCCGAGCGCGACTGTCACGACCGCCACCTCGACGGCCGCGACCAGCGCCGTGAACGGTGCCCCCGCAGCGAACGCGGCGATCTGTCGGAGCCTCCCCACTTCGGGGGGTGTTGTGTGCGAGCGATACTGCGCTGTCGTGCCGTCCGGCGCGGACGGTCTCGTCGGTTCGTTTGCCATTGGAGCGTTCGCCGCCCGGAGACGGCGAACGTCCGGTATGGGGGATCGGGACGTATCTATCCACTCCGTGCGGCGTTAATAAAACGCGTATTTGGGTGGTATCTGTTCCCCCGGTCCGGCGCCGCGGGGCGGGTTCGGGCTTCAGTACGCTTTTGACGCGAGCGGCCGATCGCTCGCCTATGGACGGAACGCTCGATCACGTGATGATCCGCGTCGAGGACCTCGAAGAGAGCCTCGACTGGTACCAGACCCACCTGAACTACGAGGAGAAGGGCCGCTGGGAGGCGGACACGTTCACCAATGTCTTCCTCGGGCCCGAGGACGTCCACGAGGACGGCGCCCTCTTGGAGCTCACGTACAACCACGACGACCGCACCTACGAGATCGGCGACGCGTGGGGCCACATCGCGGTCCGGGTCCCCGAGGACGCGCTCCAGGAGTCGTACGATCAGCTGATGGCGGAGGGCGTCGAGGACTACCGCGACCCCGAATCGTGCGGGAACCGCTACGCGTTCGTGACGGACCCGGACGGCCACGAGATCGAGATCGTCAAGCGCGACCACGGCGCGAAGTGGAGCATCGACCACACGATGATCCGCGTCGAGGACGCCGACGAGGCGCTCGGCTACTGGACCCGGAAGTTCGAGTACACCGAGGTGCCCGGCCGCTGGGAGGCCGACAGCTTCTCGAACTACTTCGTGGCGCCCGAGGACGCCCCGGACGAGGCGATGAAGGTCGAACTTACCTACAACTACGACGGCCGCGAGTACACGATGGGCGACGGCTGGGGGCACATCGCGGTGCGCGTCGACGACCTCGACGACGCTTGGGACGACCTGATGACCCGCGAGGCGCCCGACTATCGCGATCCCGCCTCCTGTGACCACAACTACGCGTTCACGAAAGACCAGGACGGCCACGAGGTCGAGCTGGTCACGCGAGACTGACGAGGCCACGCGAAAAGCCGACCGTTCGAACCCGCTTTTCTCCTGTCGCGTCTCGACCCGATTACTCCGGGGACTCGACCCCGGTGATCTCGAACCGCGCCCCGCCCTCCTCGCTCTCGACGGCGCGCACCGACCACCCGTGCGCGTCGGCCACCTGTTCGACGATCCGCAGCCCGAACCCGGTCCCCGACTGCGAGGTCGAGTAGCCGGCGTCGAACACCTCCTCGCGTCTGTCCGGGTCGATTCCCGGCCCGTCGTCAGCCACGTAGAAGCCGTCCGAGAGCGTTCCGACCGTGACCGTCACGTCCTTGCCGCCGTGTTCCACGCTGTCGTCGGGCTCCGCCCGACTGCTCGTGGAACCGTGTTCCACGCTGTTCCGGATCAGGTTCTCCAACAGCTGTCTGAGCCGCCCCTCGTCCGCGAGGATGATCCCCTCGGCCTCACTACGCAGCGTCGCGTCTCGCGTGTCGACCGTCCGCCAGCAGGAGCCGACGACCCGCCCCAGGTCGACCGGCTCGGCGTCGGTCACGGGGTCGCCCTCGCGGGCGAGCGTGAGCAGGTCGTCGATCAGCGCGGTCATCCGGTCGTGCGCGCGCTCGACCGCCGCCAGGTGGTCGCTGTCGCACTCCTCGCGGGCCAGTTCGGTCCGACCGCGAGCGACCTCAAGCGGGTTCCGGAGGTCGTGTGACACCACGCCGGCGAACTCCTCGAGCCGGTCGTTCTGCCGCTCCAACTCCGCAGTTCGATCCGCGAGGCGACGGGTGCGCGCCTCGGCCTGGAACGCCGTCTCGGCCGCGGTCGCCAGGATTCCGGCGAGGTACTCGTCGACGCTGCCGAGCATGCCCGGCTCCGTCTCGCCGATCGATATCGTCCCGAACTCGCCGATCGGAACGATGAGCAGGCTCCGGAGCGGCGTGTCGACGTCGAGCGCGTCGGTCGTCCGGATGTCGTCGAACTTCCGGAGCTCGCCCGCCTCGAACGCCGCCCAGTTGAGGCTCCCGCCGTCCGGCGTGAACGTCTCCCGCTCGGGCAACACTTCCGTCGCGGGGTCGGAGACGGCGACCGGGACCAGCCCGCCGGCCGCCTCGTCGTAGAGCCGGACGGTGACGATCGAGAACTCCAAGACGTCGGTGGCGGCCGCGACGGCCTGCTCGGCGATCGCTTCCCGCGACTCCGCGCGAACGAGCGTCCGCGTGGCGCCGTGGAGCCGCTCGACGCGGCTCTCGCGCTCGATCCGGTCGAGCGCCGCTTCGAGGTGGTCGGTGAGGATCTCCGCCACGAGGACGTCGGTGTCGGTGAACTCGTGCGGATCCGGGGAGGAGACGACGAACAGCCCGTGGTCGCCGATCGGGCGCAACACGAGGCTCTCCGCCGGCGATGGCTCGTCCAACCGATCTGACGACGAGAGCTCGTCGATGACGACCGACCCCTCGCCGCGGAAGGCGTCCCACGCCAGCGCCGCGCGCGATCGTGCCGGCGCCTCGCGGCCGTACGACGGCTGCTCCTCGAACAGCATCGGCACCGAGTCGCCGAGCGCGGCCGGCTGGAGGCTCTCGCCGTCCTCCGAGAGCAGGTGGATCCCGCTCAACCCGGCGTCGATCAGGTCGTCGACCGCCTCGACCGCCAGCTCGGCCGCCTCGTCGGTGGTTCGCGTGTAGTTGAGCTCCCGCGTCCACTCCCGGAGGCTCGCGAGCGTCCGCTCGCGCTCCTTCCGCTCGGAGATGTCGCGCGTGGTGACGACGTACCCCTCGATGCCGTCCGTCTCGATCCGGTCGCTGCCGACGGACTCGAGCCAGCGGTAGCCGCCGTCGGTCGTTCGGAACCGGTACTCGGCGGTCGGGGGGTCCCCGTCGCCCTCGAGCGCGCCGAGCGCCTCACTCACGGCAGCTCGATCCTCCGGATGGATGTACTCCAGCGCCCGCTCGCCGAGGAGGTCCGACGGCGCGTAACCGATCACGCTTTCGCACGACGGACTCAGGTACCGGAATCGCCAGTCGCTCGACAACACCGTGACCACGTCGCCGGCGTGTTCGATGAACGCCCGGTGTCGCTCGCGCTCGCTGTCGTCGCGGACCACGCCGACGAACCGCCGCTCGTCGTCCGCGGTGAACTCACCGTACGAGATGGAGACGGGGACCTCGTGGCCGTCGCGGTGAAGCGCGTTGAACCGGACGTCTGACCAGTCGACGCTCCGCTCGCCGTCGGCGAGATACCGATCGACCGCATCGAGGTGGTCGTCGCGGTGTCGTTCCGGTATCAGCGTCGTGAGCGCTTCTCCCTCCAGGTCGGCCGGTTCGTACCCGAACATCGGCTCGACGGCGGCGTTCGCGAACCGGATCACGCCGTCGGTGTCGACCGACAGGATCGCGTCCGACGCCCCTTTCGCGACCGCGCGGAACTGTCCGACGGCCTGCTCGGCCTCCCGCTCGGCCCGCCGCTGCTCGACGGCCTCGACGATCCGGTCCGCCAGCCGCTCGCACTGCTCCGTGTCGCCGGACTTCCGGATGTAGTCGGTGACGCCCGCGGATATCGCCTCGCTCGCGACCGCCTCGCTCCCCCCTCCGGTGAACAGGATGAAGGGAAGGTCCGGGTCGCGCTCACGGACCTCCGCGAGAAACGCGAGCCCGTCCTTCCCGGGCATCTCGTAGTCGGAGACGACACACTCGACGTCGCGCTCCGCTAAGACGTCGAGGCCTTCCGCGGCGCCGGGCGCCGTCTCGACCGCGATCCGGTCTCGCTCCTCCCGTAAGAACGACGCGACGACCGCACGCAGGTCCGGGTCGTCGTCGACGAGCAGGACCAGGATGCGGTCGGTCATACACTCGGATTACTTACCATTCGGGTATAATGGTTTTGCCCCGCAGGCGTCGAGCGGTCGTCTCCGTCCGAGCGGTCAGCGGTCGCCGGCCGCGATCGCTCGGAGCTCCCGAATTGGTCCGTCAGCCCGCCGCTCGCGGCTCACTCGCCTTCGGTCGGGGGCTCGCCGTCCGCCGGACGGAAGACCACGAGCCGCTCGCCGTCGGTGGCCCGCTCGCCCACGTCGACCGCGACAGTATCGCCGATTTCGACCGCCGGCGCCTCGTCGTCTGCGCCGCCGTCCCGGACGATCCCCGTCAGCCGCGTCGGACCGAAGTCGACCACCGCCGTCGCGTACGGCGCGTCGGCGGCGAAGCGCGGCGACGGGACGTGGACGACGCTGTACGTCTCGACGGTCCCCGTCTCGTCGAGGGGCTCCCGCGAGAGTTCGGGGGAGCCGCACTCGGGACACACCCGCCGCGGGGGAAGGGAGCCGTGCCCCTCCGGGCAGACGACCGCGAACCCGTCCCCGTCTGCGAGCGCGTCGAGCCACTCGGCGTACGCTCGGTCCGTCGGCGACGAGGCGTCCGCCGCGTCCGCGCCGTCGTCGCTCATTCCGCCACCTCCAGCACGTGGACGACCGCGCTGGCGACCGTGCCGCCCGCGTTGTGCGCGACGCCGACCTCGGCGTCCGGGACGTGCTCGCTGTTGGGGTGGTCGCCCCGCAGCAGGCGGGTCAGCTCCGCGATCTGCGAGCCGCCGGTCGCGCCGACCGGGTGGCCCTTCGCCTTCAGGCCACCGGAGAGGTTCACCGGGAGGTCGCCGTCGGCGGTCGTGATCCCCTCGCGGGCCGCTGAGATCCCTTCGCCGGGCTCGAACAGCCCCAGCGACTCCAGCGCCAGCACCTCGGCGATGGTGAAGCAGTCGTGGACCTCCGCGACGTCGACGTCGGCCGCCTCGACGCCGGCGTCGGCGTAGGCCGCGTCGGCCGCGTCGTCCGCGGCGGGCGTCCGCGCGAGGTGCTCGCGGTCGCCGAGCGCCATCCGGTCGGTCCCCTGTCCGGTCCCGGTCACCGCGACCGAGGCGTCGAGGTCGTGCTCCGCCGCGTACTCCTCGGAGACGAGGACGAGCGCGCTCGCGCCGTCGGTGATCGGGCAGGCGTCGTAGAGGTGGAGCGGCTCCGCGACCGGCGGGGCGTCCATCGCCTCCGCGACGGACACCTCCTTGCGGTACTGGGCGTACTCGTTCGGGAGGGCGTTCTCGTGGTTCTTCGACGCGACGTGGGCGAGGTCCTCGCGGCTACCCCCGTACGCGTCGAAGTAGGCGTTGGCCATGAGCGCGTAGGCGCCCGGGAAGGTCACCCCGGCCCGCACCTCGTAGAGGTCGTCGGCCGCGATGGCGAGCCCCTCGGTCACTTCGTCGGTCGGGAGGTTCGTCATCCGCTCCATCCCGCCCGCGAGAACGACGTCGGCGTCGCCCGCCGCCACCGTCCGGACCGCCTCGCGGACCGCGACGCCGGCGGACGCGCACGCCGATTCGTAGCGCGTCGCCGGACAGCTGACGCCCGCCGCCTCGGCCATCAGCGGCGCCTGGTGGCCCTGGTGCTCGGCGAGGGCGCCCATGAAGTTCCCGTAGTTCAGCTCCTCGACGTCGGCCCTGTCGACCGCCGCGTCCTCGAACGCCCGAAGCGCGGCCTCGCCGAACAGGTCGCGGCCGCTGCGCTCCGGGTGGCTGCCGAAGGGGGTGAGCCCCACCCCAGCGACGCGTACGTCTGTCATACACGAACGATGATCGTGGATGCGGTTTAGCTCTGCCGGAAGCGGGGGTTCCGGTCGGTCGACGAGGGCGCTCGACCGCGGAGAGAAAGGGGGTCGAAGTCGCCGTGCGCTCCCGTTCAGCCGATGTAGCGGAGGTCGTCGTCCGGCACCGCCGGCCCCTCCTGCATCTCGCGGATCTTGCCGACGACCTCCTCCATCTCCTCGGCGCGGTCCTCGAGGCTCTCGTAATCGACGGACATGTCGAGGACTGTCTCCAAGGTCTCCAGCACGGCCCGCGCGCTCTTCGGGTCGACGAGGTAACCGCTCGTCTCGCCCATCAGACAGGCGGCCTCGAAGCCGCGCCGACCGCCGAGGCCGAGCACGAGCCCGGAGACGCCGACGATGCCGCCCGCCGGCTCGTCGGCGCGGAACTCCACGCCGGCGTCCTCCAGGTCGTCGACGAGGGACGCGTCGGAGACCGCGCCGAGGACGGTGTACTCATCGACGAGCTCGCCGGTCGGGACGCCCCCGAGCGCGAACGCCCGCTGGGCGCCGAACTCCTCGGCCACGTCGAGGAACGTCGAGGTGAGCTTGTAGTGGCCCGCGTTCGACCCGGCCTGGTGATCGCCGGTCAACACGAGCAGGTCGGCGCCGTCGGTCTCGACGGCGTGGAACTCGGCGCAGGTCAGGTCCGCGACCCCCCCGTCGTCGACACTCACCTGCGGCGGGAACTCCGTGGCGTACACCCGGCGGACCAGCTCCCCGTCGAACTCCTCTAAGAGGTGTTCGGCCGCCAGTTTCCCCACGTGGCCGACGCCCGGCAGCCCCTCGATCAACACCGGGTCCGTAAGCTCCGGCGTCGCGACCTCGTCGATCTCGATGTCCTCCATACCCCGTCCGTCCGGGCGGCGGTCACAAGAGCGTGGCTATTCCGGTGGCTTGCGTTCCGACGGCTCGCGGTCGACTGGGGTCCGACGACCGGCTGCCGCGTCTCCGGCCGGGAGGGGGCTACTCCGACCGTCGCCGCGCCCGACGGCGGTACTCGCCGTAGGGGTCCTCCGGGCCGAACGGGGCCGGCGCGCTGTTCTCGGTGGGGCCGTCACAGGCCGGACAGCGGTCGCCGAGCGCGTACACCGGTCGGTCGTGAGCGGTCTCCCAGTTCGCGCAGACGCGGATATCTGATTTCACGGTGAAAAATCGCGGGTCGAACGGCTCGCGGTTACTCGTCGTCTTCGCGACGCTCGCGGTGGAAATCGCCGACGCCGCCGGCGGCCTCGATCGACTCGCGGGCGCGCTCGGCGGCGGTCTCGAGCTGCGACTCCGCCGTCTTGTAGTCCGGCGCGCGGACCTTGATCCGGTACTCGGGCGAGCCCACGTAGCCGACGTCGAGCTCGACGCCGTCCGGGACCTCGCCGTTCCCCTCGGCTGCCGCGAGCGCGTCGCGGACGTCGTCGACGCCGTCGGGGGCCGCCGACTCGAGGTCGACGTACCCCGTCACGTCGACGTACGGGACGGAGACGTTGTCGCGGGCGGCCGTGACGACCGCCTCGGCGG
>NZ_AOJN01000051.1 GCF_000337335.1 Halorubrum distributum JCM 10118
GATGTGTATAAGAGACAGGTGTAGCGGTCGTCGTCGACGTCCTCGCCGAGCGCGATGAGCATCCAGTTGTCGGCCTTCTGGGCGTTCTTCCAGTCCTGGATCGTCTCCTTGCGCTGGTGTTCGTTGACGTCTTTGATCGAGAGGTCGATCTGGTTCGACGACTCGTCGACCTCCAGCACCTTCGCGACGACCGTCTGTCCCTCGCGGACGTGGTCGCGGACGTTCTTGATCCAGCCGGACGCGACCTCGCTGATGTGGCAGAGACCGCGCTTGTCCTCGTACTCGTCGAGGTCGACGAACACGCCGAAGTCGGCGATCTCGTCGACGTCGCCGACAACCAACTCGCCGGGTTCGGGCCAGCCGCTGTACTTCATACGGGGTGGGTGAGGCGGTTACCGCGCCTCAACGGTTTCGACGATTTCGCCGTGAAGCTCCGCCTCCCCGCCGGTCGGGGTCGCGAGGGTCGTGCCGCAGACCGCACACGACACCGTGGAGGAGGCCTTGCCGAAGACGACCTGTTCGTTCTCGCAGTCGCCGCAGGCGACGCGGTGGAAGTCTCCCGCCATGCTTACTCCTGGAACGTGAGACGGCCGGCGCGCCATCCCTCGCGCATGTGGGCCTTCCCGCAGTCGCCGCAGCGGTACTTCAGGTGGGTCTTCTTGGTCGGCTTGTCGCCACCGGGCACCTTCGAGTACCCGCCGGCGTTGCCGATGGTCGCGAGCGCGCGGCGTCGCTGCCGCGCGTCGCGCTTCATTCCGGTCGCGCGACCCGATCGGACCTTCTCCACCTCGTGCTCGTGGTGGGAGTCACAGTGTGGGCAGTACGTGTTGAAGCGGCGTGGCATTTCCATGGATATCGACCTTATGGCGCGGTTCGTCGCCGACGCTTAAAACGGGTTTGGTCTGGGGCGCCCGCGAGCCGACGCACGCGGCGGTCCGTGTCCGGTCATCTTACTCCGCGTCCGTCCTACTTCACCCACTCCGCGACCGCGCGCACCGGCGACCCGTCGGCACCGCGAAGCCGGAGCGGGAAGGCGTAGATCCGGAACCGGTGCGGGAGGCCGTCGAGGCCGCGGAGGTTCTCGACGATCGGGAGCGAATCACCCAAGAGGACGTCGTGGGCGGGGGTGCCGTCGGGTTCGTCGTCGCTCGCGGCGGCGAGAGATCCGTCTTCGCCTCCCGCGGTCGGGGTCGGATCGGGCCCGAACGTATCGAGGCCGACGCCGACGCCCGCCGCACGACAGCGCTCGGCGGCCGCCGCGGTCAGGTACGGATGGTCGCGGTACCGCTCGGTCCCCCAGTGCGATTCCCACCCGGTCCGGAGGACGAGGAGGTCAACGTCGCGGTCGAGGGCGTCAGGATCCGGCAGCGCGTCGGGCGCGATCGGCTCTCGCGGTATGAGCGGTCGGCAGTCGACGAGGCGGGCCTCGAACGCGAACCGTCCCACGTCCCGCTCGTCTATCGCCTCGCCCTCGGGCAGCGTGTGCTTGGGCGCGTCGACGTGCGTTCCCGCGTGCGTCCCGGTCCGGAGTTCGCTCGTCGCGTAGCCGTCGGCCTCGTGGGTCGCGTCGGGCGCCAGCGTCACCTCGGGATCGCCGGGGTAGGTCGGCATCCCCCTCTCGATCGGCTGCGAGAGATCGCGGAACACGGGCTGCGGTGCGGGCGCGGCGCGGTTAAGTCGGTCGCCGTCCACCGCTCCGCGTCGCGGGCGACCGCGTCGCTCCCGCCCGGCGAGGTTCCGCGGCCCGAACGTATTTCCTGTGCCCGACGCTGGATGGGTTCATGTCGGAACTGCCGCTCGACGCCTACTACGACCTGACCCAGATCGGCGAGGTGGCCGTCTCCCCGACCGGCGACCGCGTCGCCTTCACCGCTACCGAGTACGACCAGGCCGCCGACGAGGCGGTCTCCTCGCTGTTCGTCGCCCCGACCGACGGCTCTCGCGAGCCGCACCGCCTGACGAGCGCCTCCGGCGCCTCCGCGCCGACGTGGGGCCCGGACGGCGACAGACTCGCGTTCGTGGCCGCCCGCGACCGCGACGCGGAGAGACGGGTCGGCTGGCGCGACCGAGACGAGGAGGACGACGGCGAGGGAGCGGAGACCGAAGACGACGAGGAAGGAGACGAAGCCGAGGAAGACGAGGACGAACCCCTCGGAAACGGCGACGAGGAGCCCAAGCCGCAGGTGTGGATCTTCGACCTCGCGCTGGGCGGCGACGCGCGCCAGGTCACCGAACGCGACGAGGGCGTCGCCGGCTTCGACTGGTCGCCCGAGGGCGACCGCCTCGTGATCGAGTCGCGCGACCCGACCGACGAGGAGTCGGAGTACCTCGACCAGGTCCGCGAGGAGGGCGGCCCCATCGAGACGACCCGGCTCCAGCACAAGGTGAACGGCGCGGGGTGGACCGACGAGGTGACGCGGTACCTCTTCGTCGTCGACCTCGACGACCCCGAGAGCGACCCCCGACGCCTCGACGACGCGTACGGCGGCGGCGCCTTCGAGGACATCGCGGGCATGGACCCGACGTGGGGCGACGGCGGCCGAATCGCGTTCACGTCCTGTCGGCTCGACAGGCCCGACGACACCACCGTCCGCGACCTCTACGCCGTTTCGCCCGACGGCGGCGACGCGGAGCGGCTCACGGGCGGCGACCTCTCCCACGGCGCGCCGGCGTGGCGCCCCGGCGGCGACGGGATCGCGACGGTCGCCAGCGACCCGGACGACCCGCCAGCGCCGGCGGAGGTGTACCTGATCGGAGCAGATCCCGACGACCCCGTCTCGCTCACCGCCGACCTCGACCGAACGGTCGCCCGCGGCGGCGGGATCGAGTGGGTCGACGGCGCGATCTACACCCGGATCGCCGACGAGAGCCGGACGCGGCTGGTCCGCGTCGAGACGGACGGAACCGTCGAGCGCGTCTTCGAGGCGCAGGGCCGCGACCGCGCGATGGCCGGCTTCGACGTCGCCGACGACGGCTCGACGGCGGTGACGGTTCTCTCGGAGCCGGAGTCCGGGACCGACCTGTACGCGGTCGACGTCGACGACCTCGATGAGGAGTCCGAACCCGACTCCTTCCGGCGCCTCACGCGGGTCAACGAGTCGCTCGTCGACGAGTTCTCGATGCCGGAGGCCCGGCGCGTCGAGTGGGAGTCGGACGGTTGGACGCTCGACGGGGTGCTGTACCACGACCCCGAAATGGACCCCGAGGCCGGCGACCACCCGCTGGTGGTCGCGATCCACGGCGGCCCGATGTCGTACGACGAGCCGGTGTTCAGCTTCGGACACGCCGCCCTGACGAGCCGCGGGTACCTCGTCTTCCGCCCGAACTACCGGGGCGGCACCTCCCGCGGCCGCGAGTTCACCGCGGAGCTGACCGGGGAGTGGGGGACCGCCGAGGTCGACGACATCGCGGCCGGCGTCGAGTCGCTCGCGGACCGCGGCTGGGTCGACCCGGACCGCGTGTTCGGCCACGGCTTCTCCTACGGCGGCATCGCGCAGGGATTCCTCGTCACGCAGGAGCCGGAACTGTTCACCGCCGCGGCGCCGGAACACGGCATCTACGACATCCGGTCGGCGTTCGGCACGGACGACACGCACATCTGGATGGAGGCGGAGTTCGGCCTCCCGTGGGAGAACCCGGAGGCGTTCGACGCGTCGTCGGCGATCCTCGACGCCGGGAACATCGAGACGCCGCTGCTGGTGATGGCCGGCGGCGAGGACTGGCGGTGTCCGCCCTCGCAGTCGGAGCAGCTGTACGTCGCCGCCCGCAAGCAGGGCGTCGACGCCGAACTGGTCGTCTATCCGGACGAGCACCACAACATCGGCGACCCCGACCGCGCGATCCACCGGTTAGAGAAGATCCTCGGCTGGTACGAGACGCACGACCCGGCGGTCGAGGACGCCGACGGCGAGTAGGGGTCAGACCGTCAGTTCCTGTCGGATCGTGACCGAGCCCGACGGGACGTGGACGACCCTGACAACGAGTCGATCGCCCTCGCTCAGCGAACAGCTCTCGTTAGTGAGACGGAACTGAAGGAACGAGCCGGCGGCGAGGCGGTTCGTCGTCCGCGAGTCCAAGACGCCGAGGTCGACCCGGTTACCGCCGGAGACGATGCTCTCGTCGATCGAGCCGGACGCGACGTTCGAGTCGGCGAAACTCCCCGAACTGCTCCCTCCCTCGGGGAGGTCGATCAGTCGCTCTCGCCCGCCGCAGGCGTCCGTCGCGTCGATGGCGATCTCCATCTCCTCGACCGGGACGGGGTCGCCGGCGACGTGGGTGATACGGACTATCCCGCCGTCGTAGCCGTCCTGGACCGCGAACTCCCCGCTGGACTGCGAGACGTACGGGCCGGGGTTCCGGAGGTCGTCCGCGACGCCGAGCGCGAAGACCGAGAGTGTCGCGGAGAGGATCACGACGATCGCGACGAGGAGAATCGTCGAGACCACCGACGAGACGCCCCGGGAGTGTGTAGTCACTGTTCCGCCGTTAGCGACGCACTCACGAAAGTCCGGCGTTTATCAGTGCTCGACGAACTCGACGAGCACGCCGCCGGTGGACCGCGGGTGACAGAACGCGACCTCGTGACCCCACGCGCCGGGGCGCGACTCCTCGTCGACGAGGTCGATGCCGAGATCGCGGGCGTGGTCGAGGGCGTGGTCGAGGGCGCCCGGGAGGTCGTCGACCGCGAGCGCGACGTGGTGGATCCCGGGGCCCTCGCGGTCGAGGTAGTCGGCGATCGTCCCGCCGGTGTCCGGTTCGAGCAGTTCGAAGTACCCGCCGCCGTCGAGTTCGAGGAAGACGATCCGCATGTCGTCGAACGTCTCCTCGTGGGCGACCGGGGCGTCGAGCAGGCCGCCGAACAGGTCGGCAAGGGCGGTGGCGTCGCGTGTCGCGACGCCGACGTGGTCGAATCGCATACGCGTCGGATCGTGCGCCCCCGACTTATAACGACCGAGCGGGCCGGCGTCCGGGTGACCCTCCCCGCACGCCCCGCCGGGATCCAAAGGTTTGCGTGCGGTCCGGTCGAAGCGGGGACGATCCACCCCGTGAGCGACTCAGAGACCGACTCGACGGAGCAGATGACGTCGCGGAACATCCTCGGCTCGCTGCTGGAGAGCGGGCTCCACGAGATGAACCGGGAGCGCTCCGGACTGCTCCTCTCCGGGCTGTCTGCGGGGCTCGACATCGGATTCGGCCCGCTGATGATGGCCGTCGTGTTGACGCTCTCGCCGGGGACGTTCGGCGACCTGTCGACCGAGCTACTGCTGGCGAGCGTCTACTCCATCGGCTTCATGTTCGTCATCCTCGGCCGCTCCGAGCTGTTCACCGAGCACACGACGTTGGCCGTCATCCCGGTCCTCGACCATCAGGCGTCGGTCCGCCAGCTCGGCCGGCTCTGGGGGCTGGTGTACGTCGGGAACATCGTCGGCGGGCTGCTGTTCACGTTGCTCGTGACGCTGCTGATGCCGGAGCTCGGCGTCGTCGACCCGGCGGCGTTCGAGACCATCGCCCTGAAGCTCGTCGACCACGACCTCACGTGGCTGTTCGTCGGCGGCGTCTTCGCCGGCTGGCTGATGGGGCTGCTGGCGTGGCTCATCACGGCGGCGCAGGACACGACCGCGCGGATCCTCCTCGTGTTGATCGTCACCGGCACCATCGGCCTGCTCCACCTCCCGCACTCGATCGCGGGCAACGTCGAGGTGCTGTTCGGGCTGATCGTGTCCTCCGCGATCACCCCGGCGGACTACGTCGGGTTCCTCGTGCTGGCGACGCTCGGCAACGCCTTCGGCGGCGCGGTGTTCGTCGCGCTCCTGAAGTACGGGCACGTGGTCCGGGGGGCGAACTGAGCCGTCCGCGAACGGGAGCGCGTCGCGACCCGACTTACCTCCCCGGCTTGTACTCGCCGAACTCGTCGCGGAGCACGTCCGATATCTCCTGGACCGTCGCGTACGCCTTCACCGCGTCGACGATGTGCGGCATCACGTTGTCGGACCCCTGCGCGGCCTCGCGGAGCCCCGCGAGCGCGTCGTCGACCGCGTCGTCGTCGCGCTCGTCTTTCACCCCGTTCAGGCGCTCGCGCTGGTTCTGCTCCTGGTCGGGGTCGACCTCTTCGAGGTCCATCTCCGGCTCCTCGTCGACCTCGAATTCGTTGACGCCAACGATGATCCGCTCGCCCTCCTCGATCTCCTGCTGGCGCTCGAAGGCGACGTCCTGGATCTGCCGCTGGACCCACCCGCTCTCGACGGCCTCCAGCATGCCGCCGCGGCGGTCCACCTCCTCTAGGATCTCGAACGCCTCCTCCTCGATCCCGTCGGTGAGGTCCTCGACGTAGTACGAGCCCGCGAGCGGGTCGATCGTGTCGGCCGCGCCCGACTCGTGGGCGAGGATCTGCTGGGTGCGGAGCGCGGTTCGGACGGACTTCTCGGTCGGCAGCGCGAGCGCCTCGTCTTTCCCGTTCGTGTGGAGGCTCTGGGTGCCGCCGAGGACCGCGGCGAGCGCCTGGTAGGAGACGCGGACGACGTTGTTCTCGATCTGCTGGGCGGTGAGCGTCGAGCCGCCGGTCTGGGTGTGGAACTTCAGCTGCTTCGACTTTGGGTTCTCGGCGTCGAACCGCTCGTCCATGATCTGCGCCCACATCCGGCGGGCCGCGCGGAACTTCGCGGCCTCCTCGAAGATGTTGTTGTGGGCGTTGAAGAAGAAGGAGAGCTGCGGGGCGAACTCGTCGACGTCGAGCCCGGCGTCGAGCGCGGCCTCGACGTACTCGATGCCGTCGCCGAGGGTGAAGGCGATCTCCTGGGCCGCGGTCGAGCCCGCCTCCCGGATGTGGTACCCCGAAATGGAGATGGTGTTGAACGACGGGGTCTCGGTCGCGCAAAACTCGAAGATGTCCGTGATCAGCCGCATCGACTCCTTCGGCGGGTAGATGTAGAGGTTCCGCGCGATGTACTCCTTCATGATGTCGTTCTGGATCGTCCCGCGGAGCTGGTCGCGCGGGACGCCCTGCTTGTCGCCCATCGCGACGTACATCGCGAGCAGCACCGCCGCGGGCGCGTTGATCGTCATCGACGTGGACACCTCGTCGAGCGGGATGCCGTCGAAGACGGTCTCGAAGTCGTCGAGGGTATCGATGGCGACGCCGGAGCGCCCGACCTCGCCCTCGGCCATCGCGGCGTCGGAGTCGTACCCCATCTGCGTCGGGAGGTCGAACGCCATCGAGAGGCCCGACGAGCCCTCGTCGATGAGGTACTGGAACCGATCGTTCGTCTCCGCGGCGGTGCCCATCCCGGCGTACTGGCGCATCGTCCACAGTCGCCCCCGGTGCATCGTCGAGTAGACGCCGCGGGTGTACGGCTCCTCGCCGGGGTAGCCGAGGTCCTCCCGGTAGTCCGTCTCGACGTCGGCGGGCGTGTACAGGGGGTCGACCTCCTGGCCGCCGGTGTCGGTGGTGAACGTCTCCTCGCGCTCGCCGAACCGGTCGACCGTCTCGCCGTAGGTGCCGTCCTCCCACGACTGCTTGGCCTCCCGTATCTCGGCGAGTTCCTCAGGGTCGTACATTATTGAATCGGTCGACCGAGCGGGACTTAACAGTTTTCAGGACTGCGGCGGCGGTCGCCGGACGGGCCCCGCCGACCCCGCACGTCGAGTCCGGCCCGCCGTCCCGATTTAAGTGTCACGCGTTCGAGTCGCGGGTATGGACGTGCTCACGGACCCTGCCCGTCGGTTCCTGACGGCGACGGCCCCGGAACACACGCCGGTCCAGGCGGAGATGGCCGACCTCGCCGACGAGTGGGGCTTCCCGATCATCGGCCCCGAGGCGGGGGCAGTCCTTCGCCTGCTCGCGCGGCTGACGGACGCGGACCGCGTCTTCGAGTTCGGCTCCGGGTTCGGCTACTCCGCCACGTGGTTCCTCCGCGGCGGCGCCGGGAGCGTGGTCTGCACCGAGTTCGACGCCGACGAGGCCGAGCGCGGCGTCGCGTTCGCCGCCGAGGGCGGCTACGCCGACAGCGTCACCTTCGAGGTCGGCGACGCGATGGAGACGGTAGACCGCTACGAGGGCCCCTTCGACGTGGTCCTGATCGACCACCAGAAGGGGCGGTACGCCGACGCCTACCGGACGGTCCTCCCGAAGGTCAGGACCGGCGGCGTGATCGTCGCCGACAACGTCACCCGCGGCCCCATCGACTTCAAGGCCCTCGTCGCGCACTTCGAGGCGGGCGAACCGCTCCCGGACGACGCGGTCGACGGGGAGACGCGCGGCATCGGGGAGTACGTGGGGACCGTCCGCTCGGACGACGCCGTGGAGACCGCGGTCCTCCCAGTCGGTTCCGGGGTCGCCGTTTCAACGGTCGTCCGGTGAAACCGAACGAAACGGTTATCATGTCGAATTGAAAACATCAAGCAAGATGGAGGAACCCGTCGGAGCCGACGAGGGCGATGGGCCGCGAGCGGCGTCGCTCGTGCGCGTCCTCGCGGTCGACGACGAGTCGGGGTTCGCCGAAACGGCGGCCCGCCGCCTTGAGACGCGCGACGACCGGACCGAAGTGGTGCCGGTCGAGGGTGCCGAGGCGGCGCTGGAAGCGCTCTCGTCGGCCCCGTTCGACTGCGTGGTGTCCGGTTACGAACTGCCCGAGGCCGACGGCGTCGAGCTTCTGGAGGCCGTTCGCGATCGACACGGCGACGTGCCGTTCGTGCTGTTCACCGGGTCCGGATCGGAGGGAGTCGCCAGCGACGCTATCTCGGCCGGCGTCGACGAGTACGTCAGGCGAGACGAGCCCGACGACCAGTACGCGCGGCTCGCGGCCGCTGTCGAGGGCGTGGTCTCGCAGGCGCGCGGCGACCGTCGCCTGGCCGCGCACCTGGAGCGCACAAGCGACGCGTTCTGTCAGGTCGACTCGGAGTGGCGGCTGACGTACCTCAACGACCGCGCGGTCCGGATGATCGACCTCGACGCCGACGAACTGCTCGGGGAACGGATCTGGGACCTGTTCCCGGAGACCACGGACACCGACGGCGAGGCGGCCCTCCGTGAGGCCGCCGAGACGGGGGAGCCGGTGCGGTTCGAGGAGCACGTCGACCGGCTCGGCGCCGACCTCGTCGTGAACGCCCACCCCACACCCGACGGCCTCGCACTGTACTCCCGGGACGTGACGGAGAAGCGGGAACGGGAGCGGGAGCTCCGCGAGCTCTCCGAGCGGCTCCAGCTGGCCGTCGAGGGCGCCGACGTCGGCGTCTGGGACTGGAACGTCCGGACGGGCGAGGTGCGGTTCGACGACCGGTGGGCCGCGATGCTCGGCCACGACACCGACGAGATCGACTTCGACCTGTCGACGTGGGAGGAGCGCGTTCACCCCGACGACATCGGCGATGCCTGGGACGCCATCGAGGCGCACTTTGCCGGCGAGACCGACCTCTACCAGTGCGACTTTCGGATGCGGACGAAGGCGGGCGATTGGAAGTGGATCCGCGACCGCGGCCGGGTCGTCGAACGGACGGACGACGGCGAGCCGCTCCGGGCCGTCGGCATCCACATCGACGTCACCGAGGAAAAGGAACGAGAGCGAGAGCTCGAGCGGTACCGCCGCATCGTCGACGAGCTGCCGGAGTCGGTGTGTATCTACGACGCCGACGGCCGCATCGCGCTCGCGAACGACCACACCGCCGACGTGCTGGCGGCCGACCCGGAGGCGCTCGTCGGCCGGGAGAGCCGCCTCGTCGACCGCATCCGCGCGGCCGGCGACGGCGACGAGTACGAGGCGCTCGTCGACGGCGAGCGCGACTCGCTGACCGGGACCGTCGAGGTCGAGCTGCCGAGGGAGCCCGAGGCGATCGTCGACTACGGGCTGACCCGGCTCGTCATCGACGGGGAGTTCGACGGCGTGCTCGGCATCTCTCGGGACGTGACCGACGATCGGCGGCGGCAGCGGCGGCTCGAACGCACCACTGCGCGGCTGGAGGCGCTGTTCGAGCGCTCGCCGGACATGATCGACATCCATGACGAGGCGGGCGAGATCGTCGACGCGAACCGGGCGATGACGCGGGAGATCGGCTACGACCGCGAGGAGCTCGTCGGTATGGACGTCTGGGAAGTGGACGCCGAACTCGATCCCGACGAGGGCGTTCGGCTCTGGAACGGGCTGGAGATGGACGAGACGGTCCGGTTGGAGACGACGTTCGCCCGCGCGGACGGCTCGACGTTCCCGGCCGAGGTCCACGTGCGGCGCATCGACGTCCAGGGCGAGGACCGCTTCCTGGCGAGCAGCCGCGACATCTCCGAGCGCAAGGCGTACGAGCGCCGCATCGAGCGGGAGAACGAGCGGCTC
This sequence comes from Halorubrum distributum JCM 10118, assembly GCF_000337335.1. Classification (GTDB taxonomy): domain Archaea; phylum Halobacteriota; class Halobacteria; order Halobacteriales; family Haloferacaceae; genus Halorubrum; species Halorubrum distributum. The sequence goes on from NZ_AOJN01000051.1 coordinate 10,320, forward strand.
GACGAGTTCGCGAGCATCGTCTCCCACGACCTCCGGAACCCGCTCAACGTCCTCTCGGGGTACCTCCGGCTCGCCCGCGAGACGGGGACCGACTCCTACTTCGACCGCTGCGAGCGCGCGCTCGACGAGATGGAACGGCTCATCGAGGACGTGCTCGCGCTCGCGAAGCAGGGCGAGGCGGTCGGGTCGTTCGAGCGCGTCAACCTCGGCGAGCTGGCCGCCGGGTACAGCGACGACGCGTTCGGATCGGCGAACGGGGAGGACCCGTTCGGCGGCGATGCCGGCGAAACCGCCGACGGCGAGGCGGAGGCCGATTCGAGCGAGGTCGAAGTCGACGCCGACGGGGAGATCCTCGCCGACCCCGGACGGGTCCGGCAGCTCCTTGGGAACCTGTTTCGAAACGCCGTCGAACACGGCGGCGACCGCGTCTTCGTCGGCGACCTCCCGGACGGCTTCTACGTCGAGGACGACGGCCCCGGGGTCGACCCCGACGAGCGGGAGAAGGTGTTCGAGAGCGGCTACACGACCTCCGAGACGGGGACGGGCTTCGGGCTCTCAATCGTCCAGCGCATCGCCGAGGCGCACGGCTGGGACGTCGCGGTCACGGAGGGAGAGCGCGGCGGCGCTCGGTTCGAGTTCACCGGCGTCGACCGCCCGGACCCGTCGCCGCAGGAGTCAGCGGCGCCCGGCGAGGCGGTCGAGCCGCAGGACTGAGCGAGCGGGTCGCGCGTCCGAACCGGCTGCGAGAAGGGACGGTCGACGCGGCGGTTGCCCCCTAGAACGCGCCGGGGTAGACGCTGACGTCGGCGTGGAGCTCCTCGCGGAGCGCGCTGTGGACGTGACAGATGCCCTCGGCGCGCTCGGCGATGTCGGCGGCGGTCTCGTCGTCGAGGTCGGCCTCGACGTGGACGTCGAAGGCGATCGATTCGAGGTCGTCGTCGTCGTCGAGCTCGGCGCTCGCGTCGATCTGGATCGTGCCGAGGTCCTCCTCGCCGCGCTGGCTCCCGCCGACGCGGAGCGCCGGGAGGTAACAGGAGGCGTACGTCGCGACGAGCGCCGCGTTCGGGTTCGGGCCCGTCTCGTCGGTGGCGTCGATCTGGAGGTCGAACTCGCCGACCTGGCTGGTGCTGGCGTACCCTTCCTCGGAAACCGTGGATGTCTCGATGTCTGCCATAGTCGAGTGTCCGTTCGGTCTCGGGCGGATAAAGGCTATCGGCATCGGCGCGTCGAGGACGCGCCGAGCCGCGACGCGACCCCGATCGCTTCGCAGTCAGCGACGCGTCGGTCGTCGATTCGGGGCCAGCGACGCGTCAGTCGTCGCCGGACGCGTCCGGTGCCATCCCGGTCGCGCCGCGGAGGTCGGCCTCGATCGCTTCCAGCGTCCGGCCCTTCGTCTCGGGGACGGTGCGGTGGGTGAACAGGAGGGCGACGACGCTACAGCCGCCGAACAGCCAGAACGTCGCCGGCGTGCCGATTCCGTCGAGCAGCACGGGGAACGACAGCGCCACGGCGAGGTTCGCGAGCCAGTTGGCGACGGTGACGATCCCCATCGCGCTCCCGCGGACGGCGAGCGGGTAGATCTCGGATATCAGCAGCCAGAACACCGGGCCGAGCCCGATCGCGAAGAACGCGACGAACGACACGAGCGTGAGCGTCGCCAGCCACCCCATCCCGCCGGTCGGATCGGCGAACTGGAAGACGAACCCGGCGACGGTGAGCGACCCGATCATCCCGCCGGTCCCGACGAGCAGGAGGGGGCGCCGCCCGACGCGGTCGACGAGGAGGATCGCGACGATCGTCATCGCCACGTTGACGGTGCCGATGAACACCGACGCGAGGATCGACTGCGAGCTGCCGAACGCGGTCGACTCCAGGATCGTCGGCGCGTAGTACATCACGGCGTTGATCCCGGTGACCTGCTGGAAGACCGCGAGTCCGAGCCCGACGATCAGCGCCGGGCGCATCCACGGACTGAGCAGATCCCGGACTCCGTTTCCGGACTGGGCCTCGACGGTCTCCTCGATCTCCGAGAGCTCGGAGTCGATGTCGCCGTCGCGCGTGCGGCGGAGCACCGCCCGGGCCTCGTCGGTCCGGCCCTGCTCGTAGAGCCACCGCGGGCTCTCGGGCATCCTGAGCATGCCGACGGCGAGGACGACGGCGGGGACCATTCCGGCGCCGAGCATGATCCGCCACGACCCGGAGCCGGAGAAGGCGTAGTTGACGAAGTACGACGAGAGGATCCCCACGGTGACCATCAGCTGGTTCAGCGACGTGAGGCCGCCGCGGACGGAGGGCGGCGCGATCTCGGAGATGTACAGCGGGCCGACGATCGACGCGAACCCGATGGCGATCCCGTCGATCATCCGCCCGGCGACGAGCACCTCGACGGTCGGCGCGACCGCCATGAGGAACGAGCCGAGGAAGAACACCCCGGCCGACAGGAGGATGAACGGTTTGCGGCCGATGCGGTCGGAGATCTGCCCCCCGACGGCCGCACCGGCGGCCGCGCCGACCATCGCACCGCTGACGACGATCCCCTCCACCAGCGGGCTCAGCTCGAAGGCCGTGTCGATGAAGAGGATGGCTCCGGAGATGATCCCGGTGTCGAACCCGAACAGGAGTCCGTTGAGCGCTGCGAGCGCGGAGACGACGTAGACGAAGCGACCGCCCTCTCCCCGGATCACAGCCCGCATATCGGCGGTTGACATGGCGTACCAATTCGGCGCTAACCATCATTTATTTAGAAGCCTTCTGATTTATTATTAATTTAAATACATTCAATATATTTCTCCCACCGACCGCTCACGGAATCTACTCTCAGAGAGGATAATATTTATTCAGATTCGAATAGCATTCTACTGCGGACCGTCGCGGCGTCCCGTCTCCGGCGTCGAAGCGGCACCGCGCACGAACTGCCGAGCTTCGCCGTCGAAAAAAACGAGGTCGTCGCCGCACTCGGGCCGAGCGGGCGTGGAAGTCGGCCGCCGGCGCCGAAAGCGCTACTCTAAGGTGTACGTCTCGTCGCCTTCGAGGACGACCGGCTCGGCCGCGGCGCCCGCGGCTTTCACCTCGTTGACGAACTCCTGCGTCTCGATCTCGATCGGGCCGAACGAGTCGTAGTGCATCGGGAAGACGACGTCGGCGCCCACCCAGTCGGCGGCGATGCCGGCGCCCGCGGGCCCCATGGTGAAGTGGTCGCCGGCGGGTAAGGCGGCGGCGTCCGGCTCGAGGTACGGGGCGATCACGTCGACCATCTCGGACATCAGGCCCGTGTCGCCGGCGTGGTAGAACGTGGTGCAGTCGGCGTCTGACTCCTGGGTCGGCTTCTTGTCGCCGATGACGAACCCGGTCGGCATCCCGCCCGAGTAGTCGGGGTCGTTCTCGATGCCGTTCGAGTGGTCCGCGCGGACCATCGTCACCCACGCGTCGCCGCACTCGGCGGTGCCGCCGATGTTCATCCCGCCGGCCGGGAGGGTGTGCTCGTGGCCGAAGTTCTCCTGAACGTAGCCCGTCAGCTCCGGAGTGGCGACCACGGTGGCGTCCTCGAACTCGGCCGCGTCGGCGATGTGGTCCGCGTGGCCGTGGGTCAAGAGGAGGTAGTCGGGGTCGAGCTCCTCGGGGTCGACGTCGGTCTTCGGGTTGTCGAAGAACGGGTCGATGAGCAGCTCCGTGTCCTCGACCACGACGTGCCACGTGGAGTGGCCGTGCCAGGTGAGTTCCATGGTACGTCCGTTACATCTCGGCGGGCCGTAATAAAACTCGACGCCGCGGGTCGCGTCGTCCGCCGGCGAAAGCAATTAACAGGGACGAACGCGAACGCAGAGTAGATGCCCTCCGAGACCAGCGAGCCCGGCGACCCGTCGGCCGCCTGCCCCGCCTGCGGGGAGGCGGTCCCCGCCGGGTCGAGCTTCTGCCCCGACTGCGGCGCCGACCTCGGCGACCCGTCCGACCCCGCGTACTGCGCCGCGTGCGGCGAGGCGTTCGACGACGACGACCGATTCTGCTCGAACTGCGGCGCGTCGCGGTCGGGCGGCGGGTCCGCCGCGTCCGAGGTAGCGGGCCGCGCGCCCACGGAGTCGGCGGACCCCGACTCGTCCCCGTCGCGCTCGGCGCCGACCCCGCGGGAGAGTTCGCGCGCTTTCCGCCGTCGCGTCCAGGACCACCTCGACGCCGGGTGGGACGTCGAGCGGGACGACGGGGACCGAGTGGTCCTCGTCGACCGCGGTATCGGCTCCGTCGGCGTCCACATCCTCCTGTTCATCTTCACCAGCGGGATCGGAAACCTGCTGTACGGCTGGTGGCACTACTCGAAGCTCGCCGAGCGGCGGCGACTCGTTCGCGGCGACGAGACGCCGGCGCGCGCCCCGTCGAGCGTCGAGGGCGCGGGTCGGACGGAGACGGCCACCGCGTACGTCCTGTCCGCGCTGCTGTTGCTGATCGGCGGCTGGATCGGCTTCCTCGCGGCGACGAGCGGGTCCCCGCCCGCCGCGCTGATCGGGATCGCGTTCGCCGGGCTCGGCCTCGGCGTGGCACCGCCCGTCCGCCGGCGACTCGACCGCCGTCACGGGATAACCAAGTTCGGCCGACGGAAGACGGTCGACCACCGGGTCGTCCGGCCGCCCGAGTCCGTGGAGGGGTCCTGCGTCGTCTGCGGCGAAGGGTTCGAGCGCGGCCTCGTCAGGCGGCGCCGCGACGAGACGGTCGTCGCCGGCGTCCCGGTCCGGACCCACTCGATCCGCCACAACCACTACTGCGTCGACTGCGCGCGGTCGGAGCTGTTCGGCGACCGGATCGGCGCCCCGTCGCTCGACCACATCGCGGACGACGACGGCGGAACTGACGGCGCGGCCGGTGACGACGCGAGCGACGGTCCGAGCGACGAGGCGGAGACCGACTCGGTCCGCGAAGCGAGCGAGTCGTCGGAGTAAATGGTGTCCTCCCCCGCCGCGGTCGTCGCTTGCCTCTCCGGGAACGCTTTTCGGGGGCCCGCCCGTTCGCTCGCGTATGTACCAGGCACGGTTCCGCGACCCGGCCGGATCGATCCGCGAGGGCGAGTACGACCCGGCGACCGACACGGTCGCCTTCGGCGGCGAGGAGTACGCGCTCTCGGACCCCGCGATCGACGTGCTCGCGCCGACCGACCCGTCGAAGATCGTCTGTATCGGGCGCAACTACGCCGACCACGCCGCCGAACTCGGCAACGACGTGCCGGACCGCCCGCTGCTATTCTTGAAGCCGCCGAACGCGGTGGCGAGCCACGGCGACACCGTGACCGTCCCGGCCGGAAAAGAGCGGATCGACTGGGAGGCGGAGTTCGCGGTCGTGATCGGCGAGCAGTGTAAGTCGGTCGACGCCGCGGACGCGATGGACGTCGTCGCGGGGTTCACCTGTATGAACGACGTGTCGAACCGCGACGACCAGAACCGCGAGCAGAACTGGGTGCGCGGGAAGGCGTTCGACGGCGCCGCGCCGCTCGGCCCGGTCCTCGCGACGCCAGACGAGGTTCCCGCCGACGCGAGCGTCGAACTCCGCGTCAACGGCGAGACGAAGCAGTCGAGCGACCGCGAGCACATGATCTTCGACGTGCCGACGCTGATCGAGGAGATCACGACGTACCTCACGCTCGAACCCGGCGACGTCATCGCGACGGGCACCCCGGAGGGCGTCGGCGCCCTCTCCGACGGCGACACCGTCGAGGTGGAAGTCGAGGGCGTCGGCACGCTGGAACACGACGTGCGGATCCCCTGAGCGGCGCGCCGTTCGGCCGCCTCCCCGTTTTTGCGGTTCGGTACCACACCTCGTTTCCGGTGAACGCTTATGTGGGAGCCCCCGGAGTCGGAAGCATGGAGACCAGTTCGTTCGTCGCCGGTTCATGACGGCATCGCCGCGGCGCGACGCGGCCGCCCCGCTCCGCGAGGCGGGGGCCGTCGCCCGCGCCGCAGAGCCGCGACCGGAGCGCGAGACGCTCCCCTCTCCGGGCCGACGCGAGCGCCCGACCGAATGTCACGAGACGACGCCACGACGAACGCGACCGCCGAATCGATCGAAACCGACGCTCACGCGGACGACGCCGACAACGCCGACAACGCCGACGCCGACAACGCCGACGCCCACGACGCCGACTCCTCCCTCATCGACCCCGCCGCCCCGGACGCGACCCCCGCCGTCGTCGCGGCCCGGTCCGAGGGTGAGCCGCCGGACACGGCGGAGATCCGGGAGCTCGCCGCCGCGGCCGGTTACGCGGTCGTCGGCGAGGTCACCCAGCGGCGCCGCGAGGACCCGACCTACGACCTCGGTCGCGGGAAGGCCGAGGAGCTGATGCGGCTCGCGGCCGACGCGGCCGCCGAGGCGGTGATATACGACGGGGGACTGTCGCCGGGACAGACGTTCTCGCTGGGCGACCTGTTGCCGCCCGGGACCGCGGTGATCGACCGCCCGCGCCTCGTGTTGGAGCTGTTCGCCGACGCCGCCGACTCGCGCGCGGCCGACCGCCAGCTCGAGCTGGCGCGGTTACGGTACGAGCTCCCGCGGCTCCGGGAGGCGGTCGCCCGCGACGCGAGCGAGGATGTCCGCCTCCAGCCGGAGGGCGACAGCCGCGTGCTCGACGTCGAGAAGCGGATCGAATCCGCGGAGCGCGCGCTCGGCGAGATCGCCGACGACCGGGCGGCCCGACGGGCGGAGCGCCGCGACGCCGGGTTCGACCTCGTCGCGCTCGCGGGGTACACCAACGCCGGGAAGTCGACGCTGGCTCGCCGGCTCGCCGACGAGGTCGACGACCCCGAGTTCGAGGACGAGGCCGGGGCTCCCGACGTCCGCCGCGCCGACGCCGACCGCGCCGACGCCGACGAGGGTGAGGGCGACCCGGCGGACGGCGACGGCCCGCTCGCTGTCGCGGACCGGCCGTTCGAGACGCTCTCGACGACGACGCGCCGGGCGACGGTCGGCGGGCGGCGAGCGCTCGTCACCGACACCGTCGGCTTCCTCGACGGGCTCCCCCACGAGGCGGTGCGCTCGTTCCGGACGACGATCGACGCGATCCGGGCGGCCGACTGCGCGCTCCTCGTCGTCGACGCGAGCGACGAGCCGGCGGCGCTGCGCCGGAAGCTCACGGCGTCGCTGTCGGCGATCGAGGCGACCGACGGGCCCGTGATCCCCGTGCTGTCGAAGGCGGACGAGGTCGGGGCGGACGGGCTCGCGGCGGCGGTCGAGGCCTACGAGGGGGCGGTCGTCGACTTGGACCCGCGGGACGCCCCCGTCGTCGACGCGCTCCGCTCGCCGATCCCGGTCAGCGTCCGCGACGAGACCGGGCTCGCCGACCTCGCGGACGCGGTGGCCGACGCGCTGCCGACGGCGACCGCGACGGCCGAGGCGCCCAACGGCGGCGCCGCGCAGGCCGCGCTCTCGTGGGCGTACGACCGCGGCGTGGTCGCGGACGTCGACTACGGGAGCGAGACCGTCGTCGTCGAGCTCGCAGGGCGCCCCGACGTGGTCGCCGAGGCCGAGCGGCGGTTCGCGGACGCCCCGTCGTCGTGAATCGCGGGGCGACCCCGTCGCGAGCCCTCGACCGCCAAGACCACGCTTAAGCCCGCCGGTCCCCGACCACCGGGCATGCAACCACGGGATCTCTCCGATCACTCGCCGTACGTGCCCGGGCGGGGCGTCGAGGAGGTCGCCCGCGAGCGCGGGCTCGACCCCGACGACCTCATCAAGCTCTCCTCGAACGAGAACCCGCACGGCCCGAGCCCGGCGGCCGTCGAGGCGATCCGCGAGCACGCCGACCGCGTCCACCAGTACCCGAAGTCCTCGCACACGGACCTCACCGCGAAGATCGCGGCGAAGTGGGGCGTCGACGACGAGCAGGTGTGGGTGTCGCCGGGCGCCGACGGCTCGATCGACTACCTCTCGCGGGCCGCGCTGGAGCCGGGCGACGAGGTGCTGGTGCCGAGCCCCGGCTTCGCCTACTACGCGATGTCGTCGCGGTACCACCACGGCGAGGTGACGGAGTACGAGCTCTCCCCGGCCGACGGCTTCGCGCAGGACGCGGAGACCGTCCTGCGCGCCTACGGCGGCGAGCGGATCGTCTACGTCACCTCCCCGCACAACCCCTCCGGCTCGACCATGCCCCTCGACGAGATCGAGGCGATCGCGGACGCGACCGCCGAGGAGACGCTCGTCGTCGTCGACGAGGCGTACGGCGAGTTCGCCGCCGTCGACAGCGCGATCCCGCTCGTCGACGAGCGCGACGACGTGGCGGTCCTCCGCACCTTCTCGAAGGCGTACGGACTCGCGGGGCTCCGGATCGGGTACAGCGTCGTCCCCGAGGCGTGGGGCGGGGCGTACGCCCGCGTCAACACGCCGTTCGCGGCCAACGAGCTGGCCTGTCGCGCCGCGCTCGCCGCGCTGGACGACGACGAGCACGTCCAGCGGTCGGTCGAGTCCGCCCGCTGGGCCCGCGAGTACATCGCGAGCGAGCTCGACGCGCCCACCGTCGACTCCGCGGGCAACTTCGTCCTCGCCGCGGTCGGAGACGGCGAGCGCGTCGCCGAGGCGGCTCAGGAGCGCGGAGTGATCGTCCGCGACTGCACTTCGTTCGGGCTCCCGGAGCACGTCCGGGTCTCGACGGGCACCCGCGAGGAGACCCGCGAGGCGGTCGCCTTGCTCAACGAGACGCTGGCGGACCTCGAACTCGGTGTCAGCGCGTGAGCGACGGCGACGCCGAGGCCGCGGCGGACGCCGACGCCGCCGAAAGTGCCGACCGCGGCCGCGCCGACCGCGTCGCGGTCACGGGCACCCCCGGAACCGGAAAGTCGACCGCGACGGCGCTGCTCGAAGGCGAGTACGACGTGATCCACCTCAACGACCGGATCAAGTCCGACGACGGCCTCTGGACCGAGCGCGACGACGACCGCGACACGCTCGTCGCCGACCTCGACGCGGTCCGCGAGGACCTCGGCGACTGGAGCGGCGTCCTCGACTCCCACCTCGCGCACCGGTTCGACGTCGACCGCGTGGTCGTGTTGCGGTGTCACCCGGAGACGATCGAGTCCCGGCTCGAAACGCGAGGCGAGTCGCCCGAGACGGCCGCCGAAAACGCGGAAAGCGAGGCGCTCGACGTGATCCTCTCGGAGGCGGTCGCCGAGCACGGCGTCGAAGACGTCTACGAGGTCGACGCGACCGACCGCGACCCCGAGGCGGTCGCCGACGCGATCCGCGCGGCGATCGAGGGCGAGCGCGAGCCGAGCGCCGGCACCGTGGACTTCATCGATTATATATGAGCCGGCCGCGACCCTCGGGACGGTAGATGACCCTCGACCAGTACCGCTCCGTCGCGGACCGCCTCCTCGGGCCGTGGGTGTCGGCGGCCGACAGGCTCGGCCTCTCGCCCGACCAGGTGAGCGTGATCGCGTTCCTCGTCGCCGTCGCGGCCGCCGTCGCCTTCGCCGCGGGGTCGAGCCCGCTCTACGCCGCCGGTGCCCTCCTCGTCCTCCTCAACGGCTGGCTCGACGTGGTCGACGGGGCGCTCGCGCGGCATCAGGGGGTCGCCTCCGACGGCGGCGACTTCCTCGACCACGTCCTCGACCGCTACGCCGACGTGGCGATCATCGCGGGGTTCACCGCGGGGATCGAGGCGTACGCGCTCGGCTTCGCCGCCGTCACCGGCGTCCTCCTCACCTCCTACCTCGGCACGCAGATCCAGGCGGTCGGCATCGGCCGCGAGTACGGCGGGCTCCTCGGCCGGGCCGACCGGCTCGCGCTCGCCGGGATCGTCGGTGTCGCCGCCGCGGTCTACTCCGCGCCGATCGCCGCCGGGCTGAACGTCGTCGGCCTGCTGCTCGCGCTGTTCGCCGTCGTCGGCCACCTCACGGCGGTCCAGCGGTTCCTCGGCGCCTGGCGCGACCTGTGATCGGCGGGGTCGTCCCTCAGAACGGCGCGTCTGTCGAGCGAGTCTGTGCGCCCGCGTCTCCCGTCCCGGTCATCGGGCTCGATCCCATCCCGGCGTCCTCCTCCGCTTCGGTCTCTACGTCGCCCGTGTCGAGGTACGCCGCCTCCAACTCCGCGAGCCGGTCGTTCACCGCCTCGCTCTGGTTGTGCATCGGGGCCGCGCGGACCCGGACGAGATCGTACTCGTGGCGGTCGGAGAGGCCGTTCCACGCGCGGAAGGCCCCGATAGTCAGCGTGTGCGTCTGCGGGCAGAACGGCGTGGTCGGCGTGAACTCCGCGCGGAGGACGCGGTCGCAGTCGCCGTCGTCGAAGCCGTCCCCGTCGAAGTCAGCGGGATCGACGGCGTCGGCGGCAGCCGCGGCGTCGCCGCGCTCGACGGCGTAGCGGAACCCGGCGTTCCCGTGTCGCGTGTCGAGGTTGAGCCGCGCGAGGTTGTAGTTGAACGTCATGTCGTACACCTTCCGCTCCTCGAAGCAGTCGCGGGTGAGCCGGTGGAAGGCGAGGTGGTCCGCCCCAGTGAGCACGTCGTGGCCGTCGAGGAACCCGCCCGGCCGCGGGAGGTCGTCCGCGACGAACTCGTCGTAGCCGTCGAACAGGCCGTTGTCGTCGTCGGAGCCGAAGGGAGACGGGAAACTGGGCATGTGCGTACCGTGGCGGCCCGCCGGGGTACTCCTGACCCCGCAGATGTTCGGGACGCCGTCGCCGGCGAGCGGCGCTCAACCGTTCCCGCCATCCCGCGAGCGCAGCTCCGCCGCCCGGGCGTGAACGCTGTCGACGGCCTCGCGAGCGGCCGACTCGTCGACCTCGAACGCCCGCGCGGCGTAGGGCAACGAGAACCGGACCGCGAGGTAGGTCATTCGCACCTCCTCGTCGGCGCGGGCGATCGTCGGCGGGACGCCCCGCCTGCCGGTCTCCTTCTCGTCGAATCCGCCGGTGACCGCGTACAGGTCGGCGTACAGCCGGGCCGCCGCCGGGATCTCGAACGACGCGATCCGCCCGTCGGGGCCGTCGACGTGGTACGCGTCGGGTCGCACGCGTTCCTCGCGAACGACTCGCAGGCCGTCGTCGTACGCTTCGATCACCGTTTCGTCGACGTCGTTCATGGACAGGGAGCTCCGGACACGTGCCGCAACGAGGGAACGATTTAAAAGCGTCCGGTCGGAACGAGGGGTATGCCCACATTCGAGCTGAACCTCTCGGACGACGTGTACGCGGAGTTTCAGCAGCTGGCGGACGAGGAGTTCGTCTCCGAGGAGCAGGCCGCGGAGGACCTCATCGCGTCCGGCATCGAGGCGTACAACGTGAGCGTCGTCGACGACGAGCCCCGCGACGAGATGCTCGACGGCGCCGAGAACAACATGTTCGACACCGCGGAGGACCCGGGCAGCATCGAAGACGACCGGCTCTGAACACTCGGGCTCTGCTGCGCTCCTTTTAACCCACCCCCGACTCAGTACCCCAGCCCGAGCAGCCGGTTCGCCGACAGCGTCGCCAGCCCGAGCGCCATCACGCAGGCGAGCAGTCCGAAGGCGACGGGCCACCCCGCGGCGTCGGAGACGGCGCCGACGACGACGCTGCCGGAGGCGCCCGTCACCATGTACGCGGTCCGGACGAGCCCGAAGCCGGCGCCGCGCTCGGCGTCGGACAGCAGGTCCATGAACCGCGACTGGACCGGCGCGCCCCACGACATCGCGAGGCCGACGAGGCCAACGGCCCCGACCGTGACCGGCAGCCCGAGGTCAAACGCCGCGGCCGCGACCAGCGTCCCGTAGCCGACGACGCCGGCGCCCATCGTCACCATCGCGGTGGCGTCGCGGCCGATCCGGTCGGACACCGAGCCGGTCACCGGCTGGGTGCCGCCGTGGACGAGGAAGTACACGGAGAATAAAAGCGCCGATAGCGCGCTCGACAGGCCGGTCCCGACCTCCAGGAACGTCGGGAGGAAGGAGGCGGTCGCCTGCCACGTGAACGCGCCCATCGTCGCCAGCGCGGTCGTGTAGAGGATTTCCCGCCGCGAGAGCAGTTCGGCGAGCGGGCCGAGCGCGAACCGCTCGCCCATCGGCTGGTCGGGGCGCAGGGGCTCTGTCGGCCGGACCCGCCACGCGAACAGGACGAACACGGGGACCGCGACGGCGGCGCCGAGGAGGACGCCGGCGCGCCAGCCGTGCCGCGACCCGACGAGCGCGGCGGCGGGCGGCGCGGCGAGCCCCGCGAGCGGGCCGCCGGCGACGTGAACGCCGATGGCGCGGCCGGTGTCGTCGAACTGCCGCGTGAGGAACGTCGTCGCGACCGAGTAGTGGAGCCCGGCGCCCACGCCGAGCACGGCCGCGAACAGTCCGAACGCGAGGATCGAGGGCGAGGCGGCGAGCAGCACCGACGCGACGGCGGTTGCGCCGACCGCGGCGAGGATGACGCGGCGCTCGCCGTAGCGGTCGCCGAGGACGCCGGAGGGGAACTGCGCCAGCGCGTAGGTGAGCCACATTCCGCTGAGCGCGAGCCCGACGGTGCCGTTGGTCACGTCGAACTGCGTCGTGATCTCCGGAACGAGCGGGCTGACGACGAGCCGCGCCACCATCGTGCCGGTGAACGCGAGCGTACAGAGCGCGAGCACCGTGTGTTCGTACCGCCAGTTCACGGTCGGCATTCCCGGTACGGGTCAAAGCGGCTTCCGATCGCGGTCAGACGGGCCGGGGACTCGCTCGCTCCCACGGGGGGTCAGGGCCCGTCGGTCGACCGGAGCGGGGACTCACTCCGCCGCGAACCGGATCGGATAGTCGGTGAGGTTCTCGTAGCCGCCCTCGGTGACGACGACGAGGTCCTCGATCCGGACGCCGCCGACCGCGGGGTCGTAGAGGCCGGGCTCGACGGTGATCACGTGGCCCGGTTCCAGTTCTTCTCCCCCGCTCGCGAGCCGGGGCGACTCGTGGACGTCGAGGCCGATGCCGTGCCCGGTCGAGTGGATGAACCCCGTCTCCGTTTCCGGGTCGGTGCGGAAGGTGGGTTCGCCCGCCTCCTCGTACACCTCGCAGGCGGCGGCGTGGACCTCCTCGCCCGTGGCGCCCGGCTCGACCGCGTCGAGCGCCGCCTCCAGCGCGCGCTCAGTGAGGTCGTACCACTCGCGGAGAGTCTCGCTCGGCTCGCCGACGCAGAACGTCCGCGTCATGTCGGCGTTGTACTTCGTCGCCTTCGAGCGCGGGAAGATGTCGACGATGATCGCCTCGTTCGCCCGGAGCGGGCCCGAGCCGCGGTCGTGCGGGTCCGCGGCCTGCGCGCCGCCGGCGACGATCGTCTCGTCGAGCGCGCAGCCGTGGCGCAGCAGCGTCACCTCGATCTCCTCGGTCACGCGCTCGCTGGTAAGCGGCTCGCCCTCGTGAAGCAGGACGCCGCGCTCGACGTCGCCGTCTGCCGGGACGTCCTCCCCGGCCACGTCGGCGCCGGCGATCAGCTCCTCGGCGGCCCGCATCGCCGCCTCGTTCGCCTTCTGGGCGTCCCGGATCGCGTCGATCTCCTCGTCGGTCTTCACCGCGCGGACCGCCTGGAGCCGGTCGTCGGCGTCGACGGCGACGTCGATCCCGCGCTCGCGGAGGGCGTCGGCGGTGCCGACCGGGCCGCGCGGCGGCATCGAGACGGACTCGACGCCCTTGTCGCGGAGGAACGCGGCGTACATGTCGGTGCGCTCCTCGCGGCCGCCGTACTCGTAGTCGTAGTCGGCGTGGCGCTCCACCGTGTCGGCCGTCGCCTCGGTCTGCGCGCGGCCGTACTCCAGCCCGCTGACGAGGAGGTGGACCTCGCCGTCGGCGTACAGCGTGAGGAACGGGTCGGGCCCGGTGAACCCGGAGAGGTACAGCTGGTTTGCGTCCTCCTGCGAGGCGTCGAGCAGGTAGCCGTCCGCATCGAGGTCGGCCAAGTGGTCGTCGAGTCGGGTTCGGTTCACACCTCTCCCTGCTCGGGCGACGCTCAAAGCGGTTGTCCTCGCGGAACCGGCCGAACGAGGAGGGCCCTTCGAGGCCGGCGCGAGACAAGGCATATACGGCTCACGTCGGAATGCGGGCGTTGCAATGTCGCCTGAGGATAATACCACCCTCCGTTCGCTCCTCAATCTCCCGCCTCGCTGGCTGCCGGTCGCCGTCGCCTGCGGGGCCGGCGCGGCGCTGCTCGGACTGGCGCTCACTCGGGTCGGACTCGCGGTCGCCGGCGTGTCGCCGGGGGACTCGGACGTCGCCCACTGGATGGTCGGCGGACCGATCTCCGCGCTCGAGGGGTCCATCTGGTTCCTCTTCGACGCGCACTGGGTCCGGACCCGGACGGGTCCGGGGCTGTCGAACCTCGTCACTTTCGGGCACCCGCTGATACAGTCGGACGCCGCGCTGTGGCCGCTCCGTCTCGTTCCCCTCACGTTCGGTCTCGGCGCCGCGACCGCCGTCCGGTACCTCGGTATCGACGACCTGCTCGCCGGCGCCGTGACCGGGGTGGGCGCGACGCTGGGCTACCTCCCGGCGATGCTTGCGCTGCGGGCGGTCTCCCGCGTGCCGCTCACGCGCCACGCGGCCGACGGGAGGGTACCGATCTCCGACGCCGACGGGATCCCGGTGTCGGCGGCGGCCGGCGTCACCGCCGGTCCCGACCTCGCCGTTACCCTCGCGGTGGTGACCGGCCTGAACGTCGTCCTCGGCTACCTCGCCGGCGCGTTCGCGGCGGCCACGGTCGGCGATTGACGGAGAGATCGGTCGCCCCGAGCGCCGCCCGGCCCCCGCGAAACGCATATATACTAACTCCCGTTCCGCCGCCGTCGTCTTCGCTCTCGACCGGGGTTCGTTCCCACCGTCGCAAAATCCGAATTCTACAGGGTTGTACACGCCGTTTTCGACCGTGCTCCTGCGACGCCACACACGCGAACATTTAAGTGCGTCGGTCACTTACCCGAAGGTGAGGAAAACACCGAGAACCGTCTCTCGGTTTCGTTGTTCCCTCCACGCACCAAACCAATGAGCGAGAACCTTCGAACGTACACGACCGAGGACGTCGACGACGAGAGCGAGACCGAGTCGGAGAACGAAGCAGAGGAGCTGCGGTGCCCGGAGTGCGGCGGCCAGCTCGCGACCGACACGGAACACGGCGAGACCGTCTGCGTCGACTGCGGGCTCGTCGTCGAAGAGGACGAGATCGACCGCGGGCCGGAGTGGCGCGCGTTCGACTCCAAGGAGAAGGACAGCAAGTCGCGCGTCGGGGCCCCGACGACGAACATGATGCACGACAAGGGGCTCTCGACGAACATCGGCTGGCAGGACAAAGACGCCTACNGTCGGGGCCCCGACGACGAACATGATGCACGACAAGGGGCTCTCGACGAACATCGGCTGGCAGGACAAAGACGCCTACGGCAAGTCGCTGTCCAGCCGCCAGCGCGAGAAGATGCAGCGGCTGCGCACGTGGAACGAGCGGTTCCGCACCCGCGACTCCAAGGAGCGCAACCTCAAGCAGGCGCTCGGCGAGATCGACCGCATGGCCAGCGCCCTCGGCCTCCCGGACAACGTCCGCGAGACCGCCTCCGTCATCTACCGCCGCGCGCTNGCGCTCGGCGAGATCGACCGCATGGCCAGCGCCCTCGGCCTCCCGGACAACGTCCGCGAGACCGCCTCCGTCATCTACCGCCGCGCGCTCGACGAGGACCTGCTCCCCGGCCGCTCCATCGAGGGCGTCTCGACGGCCTCCCTGTACGCCGCGGCCCGGCAGGCGGGGACGCCGCGCAGCCTCGACGAGATCGCCGGCGTCTCGCGGGTCGAGAAGGACGAGATCGCGCGGACGTACCGCTACGTCGTCCGCGAGCTGAAGCTGGAGATCCAGCCCGCCGACCCCGAGAGCTACGTCCCGCGGTTCGCCTCCGACCTCGGCCTCTCCGACGAGGCCGAGCGCCGCGCCCGCAGCCTGCTCGACACGGCGAAGGAACAGGGGATCCACTCCGGCAAGTCGCCGGTGGGGCTCGCCGCGGCCGCCGTCTACGCCGCCTCGCTGCTCGTCAACGAGAAGGTGACTCAGAGCGAGGTCAGCGAGGTCGCGAACATCAGCGAGGTCACCATCCGGAACCGGTACCACGAGCTCCTCGAGGCCGAGGACTCGGTCGCGCTGAACTGACGCGTCGCTCCGCGTCCGAGGGTCGCGGCGTCCGGAGGCCGCTTCCGTTTTCAATCGCCGTCTTCGCCGTCCCAGTAGTGTACGTCGTCGCCGGTCCGGTAGTACCCCGACAGCGACCGTTCCTCGCGGCCCCCCGGCGGCGAGCCGACGTAGACGCCGAACTTCTCCGAGTCCGGGTACAGGGTCACGTCGGGCTCGCGCATCGTCGAGACGACGAGGTAGCGCAGGGTCTCGTCGCCGTCGTTGACGACCCGGTGCGCACCCGAGGCGTCGGCGGGGAACGCGGCGTACTCCCCCGGTCGAAGCGGGTGCGTCTCGTCGTCCAGCCGCAGCGTCCCCTCGCCGGCGAGGACGTACAGCGCCTCCTCGTTGGCCGCGTGGTAGTGGTACGGCCACGAGCGCTCCCCCGCCGGCAGCTCGTAGAGGCTACAGCCGAGGGCGTCGCCGCCCGCCGCCTCGGCCAGTTGCTTCCGCCGCCAGGCGGCGTCGTCCGCGTCGGGCGTCGTCCACGACAGGTCGTCCGCGTTGACTGGTGGCATGGACTACCCTTATGCGGGAACGGCAAAGTCGTTCGCGTCGCCGAGGGAGCGGCCGCCGCCCGGCCCTTCGGCCCGGCGCGGTCGGGAGCCGAAACCGCGAAGGCGGCGCGTCGCCACCCGACCGTATGGAGACGACTCGCCACTTCACGGCGACGACCTACATCGTCCACGACGGGGCGACCGCGCTTCACGACCACGAGCGGCTCGGAATCAAGCTCCCCCCAGGCGGCCACGTCGACCGCGACGAGCTCCCGCACGAGGCCGCGCGCCGCGAGGTCCGCGAGGAGACGGGGTTGACCCCGGAGCTCGTCGCGACGGAGTCACCGATTACCGGGCCGAACACCCGCGGGCTCCCGGAGCCCGCCCACCTGATGCTCCACGACATCAACGTCCACGAGGACGGGTCGGTGGGCCACCAGCACGTCGACCACCTCTACTACGCTCGCGTCGACTCGCGGCAGATCGCCCCCGACGGCGACGACGAGGTCGACCCGGCGCGCTGGCGCTGGTACACGCCCGCCGAGCTGGCGGCGAGCGACCTCCCGGACGACGTCGTCGACCTCGGCCGAGAGGCGATCGCCGCGGTCGACGAGCGCTGACCGGAACGGGCGGCCAGGTGCGCCGATCCCGGTCGGGGGAGACCGGCTCCGGGCGCGCCACCGCAGTCGACCGGTTCGAACCGCGATCCGCGGCGTCAGACGGCCGTCTCACGCTCCGGAAGGTATTTGGGTCGGTGTTGGCGACGTAAACGCAAGGATGGACGCACAGCGACGGGAGGCGATCGCCGAGTGGGACGACCGCTCGTTCTCCGACGGGTTCGCGGGGCTCGGCCGGATCGTCGACGACGGGTTCTCCGGCGCGGCGACCGACGGGACCGGGTGGATCTTCCTCGTCGACGGGCGCGTCGTCGGCGTGGTCGACGCCACGCTCGACGCCTTCGCCGACGCCTCCGGGACCGTCTACCGGGCCCCGGACGAAGCGCTCCCAGTGCTCTTCGCGATGCAGGAGCTGGACGGCGAGCCGCGAGCGAAGTACTACACCAAGGACACGCCCCTGCGAGAGGCGGACCAGAAGCTCTCACAGGGCGGGTTCACCGGCTACATCGAGCTGTCGGAGAACGTCCTCTCCGGCGACTACTACGTCGCCTACACGGGCGGCGAGTCGATGGCGGCCGCGTACGTCGGCAACGCGAGGCGGCTGGAGACGGGCGACGACGCGTTCGACCTCGCCGCCGACGAGGTCGGCATCTACACGGTGTACGAGGTCGACCTCGACGTCCGCCCGCTCCCGGACGGCGACGACGCGGGCGTGTCGAGCGCCGCGGTCGGCCCCACCGACACCGCCGGTTCCGACGGCGCGGCCGACGCGGACGAGGAACCGACCGACGAGCCGGCGGACGGCGGGGGCGACGTCGAGCCGGAGGCGGACGGGGACGACGGCGGTCCGACGAGCGCCGTCGACCTCGACGCGAGCGCCGGCCCTGACGACGGGGCGGCCGCCGCGGGCCGAAGCGACGAGTCGGCGGGCGTCAACGCGAAATCGGCCGCGGACGACCGCGACGAGGTCGATCCGAGCGAAGGGGTGGGTGCGAGCGGCGACGCCGCCGGGGCCGACGGGCCGACGCCCGACGAGGTCCGGATCGGCGACGCCGAGTCGGCCGAGCGAGACACCGACGGTTCGGCCGTGACGGGCCGCGCGCGCCGGTCGTCGACCGAGTCCGACGGAGCGTCCGCTCCGGGGGCCGAAACCGGGGAACCGGGCGACGCGAACGCCGCCGACGCGCCGGACTCCGAGGACGTCTTCTCGGAAGAGGCCGAGTGGCGGGAACAGAAGTCGATCCCGGCGCTCGACCCCTCCGAGGCGGGCAGGGAGCCCCGGAGCACCGAGGAGCGCCGCGAAGCCGCTTCGCAGCGCTCCCGCTCGGGCGACGACCGCGGCCGGGCGGAGCGGAGCGGGTCGAACGCGAACGGCGGGTCGCCGTCGCCGCGCTCCACCGAGACGGCGTCGGCGCCGTCTGCGGTGTCGAAGCGCGACGGGCGCGACGCGCGGGGCGACGCCGACCCCGATCGCGTCCGGAAGCTCGAGGCGGCCTTAGAGGAGACGGAGACGGAGCGGCAGTCGCTCGCGGACGAACGCGACCGCCTGGCGGCCGAGCGCGACGAGGTCGAGTCGGAGCGCGACGAGCTGGCCGACGAGGTCGAACGGCTCGAGTCCGAGGCCGAGGACCTCCGGGAGGAGCGCGACCGGCTCCGCCGCGAGCTCTCGAACGCGAAGGAGCGCCTCCCGGACGCGGAGCGGACGCTCACGCCCGCAGAGGCGCGCAACGGGACGAACCTGTTCATCAGGTACGACTCGAAGGAGGGCGCGACGCTGGCGGACGCCCACGAGGGGAGCGCCGACCGCGAGGCGCTCCGCGAGAACCTCCGGGTCGAGCACCACACGAGCTTCGAGACGGACGGCCTCGCGGTGGACGGCAGGCCGTTCGCGGAGTTCCTCGAGGACACCATCGAGTACGGCTTCACCCGCTGGCTCGTCGAGGACCTCCCGTTCGAGGTCCGCGGCACCGGCAACGAGGGGACGCTCCGCGACCTCTACGACGCCCTCCCGGAGATCGATCGCGCCGAGATCGGCGGGACGGTGTCGATCGAACTCCGCGAGGGCGGCGAGGAGGTGCGCGAGCAGCGGTCGTTCGACCTCGTGTTGCGCGACCGGATGGGCCACCCGCTGTTCGTCGCCGACCTGAACGACAGCCGGGATCCGACGCCCGAGGGAACCCTGGAGTCGCTCGTCGAGAACGGGCGCGACATCGCGGCGTCGAACGAGACGTTCGCCGGGGCGTTCGCGGTGACGGAGAGCTTCTTCGAGCCGGGCGCCTTAGAGACCGCGAGCGACGCGGTCGGCGGCGGCCTGTTCAGCCGGTCGAAGCGAGCGAGCTTCGTGAAGCTCTCGCGCAAGCAGGGGTACCACCTGTGTCTCGTCGAGGCGCGCGACGGCGGGTTCCACATGACGGTCCCGGACCTGTAACCGTCACGGGGCGCTGTCGGAGCGGCTACCGGGAGCGCAGAAACGCGGCAGATGCGCCGGCGGGCGAAATCGAAAGCGCGGTCAGTTCTCGAGTTCTGCGGCGTCGTCGATCCGCATGGAGCCGAGCTTCTCGACGGTCTCGTCGAGCTTCTCGTCGAGTTCGTCGACGAACTCGTGGGTGCGCTCCGTGGTGATCGCGCCCTGGCTGGACGGCTCGATGAGGTTCTCCTCCTCGAGGACGCGCAGCGAGTACCGGACCTTGTGGTGCGGGTAACCGGTCTCGTTCGACATCTTCACGATGCCGATCGGCTCGTTCTCGATGACCATCCGCAGGACTTGGAGGTGGCGTTCCAGCATGTCTACCTCCTTCTCTAATCGATCTATCATGGCACATGTTAACTCGTCATGCCCCCGTTTAAAAGTTGCTGTCGGCGGCCGGGGAGGCCTCGTCAGATCCCACGCTTTGACGTGGCAGTAGTTAACGTGTTCGATCGCAGCACGGCAGACGGAGAGCGTACGCACGGGAGAGCGCGCGAGGGAGGCGTCCCGGAGCGATCTCGAGAGAATACACGAACGAGCGTATTCACAGTATCGGGCGTATTTTCTGATCCACGTCTGTGCCGGTCTCGCGGTCGGAGACCGTAATCGGTTTTACCCCCCGCGGGGAATCGGCAGGTCGTATGACACTCACCATCGTCGGCTCCCAGCTCGGCGACGAGGGCAAGGGCGCGCTCGTCGACCGGTGGGGAGGGGACGCGGACGTCGTAGTCCGTTATCAGGGCGGCGACAACGCCGGCCACACCGTCGTCGAAGGCGGCGCGGAGTACAAGCTCTCTCTCGTTCCCAGCGGCGCGGTCCGGGGGACCGTCGGCATCCTCGGCAACGGCTGCGTCGTCAACCCGCGCACGCTGTTCACCGAGATAGACGACCTGCGCGAGCGAGGGCTCGACCCCGACGTACGCGTCGCCCGCCGCGCGCACGTCATCATGCCGTACCACCGCGTGCTGGACGGGATCGAAGAGGAGATCAAGGCCGACGACGACGCCGGCGACGAGGTCGGCACGACCGGCCGCGGCATCGGCCCGACGTACGAGGACAAGGCCGGCCGCCGCGGGATCCGGGTTGCGGACCTGCTCGACCCCGACGCGCTCCGCGAGAAGCTCGAGTACGCCGTGCCGCAGAAGCGCGCACTCGTCGAGGACGTGTACGGGCTCGACCTCGACGACGACCGCGCCGAGGCGTTCGACGTCGACGCGCTCCACGAGGAGTTCGCCGCGATCGGCGAGCGCCTCGCCGACGAGGGGATGACCGTCAACTGCTCCGACTACCTCCACCGCCGCCACGAGGCGGGTGACGCGATCGTGTTCGAGGGGGCGCAGGGGACCCACATCGACGTCGACCACGGCAACTACCCGTTCGTCACCTCCTCGAACCCGACGGCGGGCGCCGCGGCGGTCGGCTCCGGCGTCGGCGTCACGACCGTCGGCGACGGCGATGTCGTGGGCATCGTGAAGGCGTACCTCTCGCGCGTCGGCGAGGGGCCGCTCCCGACCGAGCTCGACGGCGACGCCGACGAGGAGGCGCTCGCCGACGAGATCCGCGAGAGGGGCGGCGAGTTCGGCACCGTCACCGGTCGCCCGCGCCGGATCGGCTGGCTCGATCTCCCGATGCTCCGGCACTCCGCGCGCGTCTCCGGCTTCACGGGCGTCGCGGTCAACCACGTCGACGTGCTGGCCGGGCTCGACGAGCTGAAGGTGTGTACGGGGTACGAGCTGGATGGAGAGACGCTCGACACCGTCCCCACCACCACCGACCGGTGGGAGCGCTGCGAGCCGATCTACGAGACGCTCGACACCTGGGAGGAGTTCGATTCCTCGGCGGTCGCAGAGGCGGGCTACGACGCGCTGCCCGAGGCCGCACGCGAGTACCTGGAGTTCCTCGCCGACGAGATCGACACACCGGTCTACGCCGTCGGCGTCGGTCCCGACCGCGAGGAGACGGTCGAGCTGACGAACCCGTTCGACGAGTAGGGTCGCGCCGAGGGTTCCGGAGCCGACCGCGGCGTGCGGGCGAGTAGCGCGGACGGCGGACGCTTTTCACGGTCGAACGCGATCCCCCGGGCATGGCCGAGCCCTCCGCCGGTCCGTCAGCCGACGCGCCGCCGGCCCCGGAACCGATCGTCGAACGCACGTTCGCGCACCTCTCCCGGCTGCTCCCACTCGCGCTCGTCCCGCTCGCGACCGCCCTGTTGAAGGTCAGCGACCTGTTCGCGGCGTCGCGGACGAACGGGATCTCGATCCGGGCGTCGTTCCCCGTCTACCGGTACGACCTCTGGAGCTTCGTCGAGTCGCCGACCGGGGGCGGGCTGTCGGTGTCGCTCCCGTTCGGGACGCTGGAGCCGGTGCTGCTCTTCGTGCCGCTGCTCGGCGCGTACGTGGTCGTGTCGGGCGCACTGAGCGCGGGTTACTTCGGCGCCATCGCCGAGGGCATCACCACCGGTCGGTTCGACTTCGCCGCGGGCGTGCGGCGGTTCGGCGTCCGGATGATACTTCTGGAGGCGATCGTCATCGTCGCGCTGGCGGCGGTGTTCCTCCCGCTTCTCGTCGTTCCGCCGCTGTTCGTGGTCGCGATCCTCGCGGCGCTGGTGCTCTCGTACCTGTTCTTTCCGACTGCCTACGTCCTCGTGTTGGAGGACCGCGACATCCGGTCCGCGGCGCTCCGGGCGCGCGACCTCGTGGGAGAGCACAAGCCGATCGGCTTCTTCCTCTCCGTCGCGGTCGTCACGGCGCTCTGTTCGGTCCCGCTGAGCCTCCTGACACATGCGGGGCCTGCCGGCGCCCTGCTCGCGGCGGTCGTCGCCGCGCCGCTCGGCCTCGCGTTCAACGTCGCGACGGCGCTGAAGGTCGCCGAGATGGCCGACGTGGAGACGGTGGAATGAGTAACCGACGGGGTGAACCGGCCGCTCCTTACTGCGGGTCGACGCGGTTCAGGGCGGCGCGGTCCTCGTCGGTGAGCGTCAGGTCCGCCGCCGCGAGGTTGGATTCGAGGTGGTCGACGCTCGACGTGCCCGGGATCGGGAGCGTCACGTCGGAGTGGTCGAGGAGCCACGCGAGCGAGACCTGCTGCGGCGTCGCGTCCCGCCGCTCGGCGACCTCGTCGAGCACCTCGCCGGCGTCCTCGTCGTCGACCGCGTACATCGGTCCCCACGGGATGAAGCCGACCCCGTGGTCCTCGCAAGCGGCCAGCACGTCCTCGTCGTCGCGGTGGCCGACGTTGTAGCGGTTCTGGACCGTCGCGATGTCGACGATTTCCATGGCGGTCTCGAGCTGCTCGACGGTGACGTTCGAGAGGCCGACGTGGGCGACCTGCCCGGCGTCTTTCATCTCCGCGAACGCGTGGACGGACTCCTCGAAGTCGGTGTCCGGGTCCGGGCGGTGGTACTGGTAGAGGTCGATCGTGTCGGTCCCCAGTCGGTCGAGGCTACACAGCACCTGGTTCTTCAGGAAGTCGGGGTCGCCGTGGGGGAGCCACTCGCCCTCGCGGTTGCGGAGCAGGCCGGCCTTCGAGGCGACGACCACGTCGTCGGGGTCGCCGAGCGCCTCGCCGATCAGCCGCTCCGAGACGCCCGGCCCGTAGGAGTCGGCGGTGTCGACGAAGTCGACGCCGAGTTCCACGGCTCGCCGGAGTACGTCCTTTGCGTCCGCCTCGTCCTCGGGGCGGCCGATGATCTCCTCACCGGTGATCCGCATCGCGCCGAATCCAAGGCGGTTGACAGTCAGCTCACCGCCGATGTCGAACGTGTCGCTCGCCGTTAGTGAGTCGGATGGCATGTCCGTCCGATTGCGGTGCCGCGCGGAAAGCCGTGCGGGTGGCGGAAGCGACGGCCGCTGTTCGCCGCGTCGGGGGACGTCGACGACTCGCCCGTGTTGCGCCCGTCGCTACTCATAAACCGCCCCCGCGCGATCGTGGGGTATGGACGCCGAGCGCGAGGTACTCGACGTGTTGGCGCGGAACGCCCGCGAGGACATCGACGACATCGCGGCCCAGACGGGCCTCGACGCGGCGGCGGTCGCGGACGCGATCGACGCGCTGGAGGCGAAAAGCGTCGTCCACGGCTACCAGGCCGTCGTCGACTGGGACCGCGTCGACGAGGGGAAGATCCGGGCGGTCGTCGAGATCAACGTCGAGCTCGACCGCGAGACCGGGTACGAGCAGGTCGCCGACCGGATCGCGAAGTTCCCCGCGGTCGACGCCTTACACCTCGTCTCCGGCGACTACGACTTCGCCGTCGAGGTGCTCGGCGAGAACATGCAGGACGTCTCCGAGTTCATCTCCGAGCAGGTCGCGCCGATGCCGGAGGTTACGCAGACCGTGACTCACTACATCATGGAGACGTACAAGGACGGCGGGATCCGGTTCGAGGACGGCGACGACGACGACCGCCTCTCCGTGTCGCCATGAGGCTGTCGGACCGCGCGCGCACCCTCCCCGAGTCCGGGATCCGGAAGTTCTTCGAGCTCGCGGAGGCGCGCGACGACGTCATCTCCCTCGGGGTCGGGGAGCCGGACTTCTCGGCGCCGTGGGCCGCCCGCACCGCCGCGATCGACTCGCTGGAACGCGGGAAGACCTCCTACACGTCGAACCGCGGGATGGCCGCGCTCCGCGAGCGGATCGCCGACCACCACGAGCGCTACGACCAGTCGTACGACTCGGAGTCGGAGGTGCTCGTCACGACCGGCGCGAGCGAAGCGGTCGACCTCGCGTTCCGCGCCTTGGTCGACCCCGGCGACACCGTCGCGGTCCACGAGCCGACGTATATCTCCTACGGCCCGGGGATCGAACTGGCGGGCGGCGAGCGGCTGACGGTCCCCACGCGCGCCGCGGACGACTTCGCGCTCACGCGGGAGTCGCTCGAGGCCGCCGGCGCCGCCGAGGCCGATCTGCTCGTCCTCTGTTACCCGAACAACCCGACCGGCGCGACGATGACTGACAAGGAGCTCGCCGAGGTCGCGGCGTTCTGCCGCGACGAGGACCTCCGCGTGGTCGCGGACGAGATCTACGCGGCCCTCACCTACGGCGCCGACCACAGCTCGATCGCCACCCAGCCGGGAATGCGCGAGCGCACGGTCGTCGTCAACGGCTTCTCGAAGGCGTACGCGATGACGGGGCTCCGACTGGGCTACGCGCTGGGCCCCGCGGAGGCGATCGACGCGATGAACCGGATCCACCAGTACACGATGCTGTCGGCGCCGACGACCCCGCAGTACGCGGCGATCGAGGCCCTGGACCGCTGCGACGACGAGGTGACGGAGATGGTCGAGGAGTACAACCGCCGCCGGCGGCTGGTCGTCTCCCGGTTCAACGAGATGGGCCTCGACACGTTCGAGCCGGGCGGCGCGTTCTACGCGTTCCCCGAGTGCGGCGGCGACGACGAGGCGTTCGCCGAGGAGCTACTGGAGGCGGAGGGGGTCGCGGTCGTCCCCGGCTCCGTCTTCGGCGAGGGCGGCGAGGGACATCTCCGCGTCTCGTACGCGACCTCGATGCGCGAGCTGAAGGAGGCGACCGACCGGATCGCGTCGTTCGTAGCGGATCGATGACCGAGTTCGTCGGGAGACGATGATCGACAGAATCTGGCACGGGTGGACGACGCCGGCGAACGCGGACGAGTACGAGCGGCTGCTCAGAGCGGAGATCCTCCCCTCGTTCGCTGACGCGGACAACGACGGCTACCGAGGCGCGAGACTGCTTCGCCGCGAGGCCGGCGGCGACGACGAGGAGGTCGAGTTCGTCACGATCCTCCGGTTCGACTCAACTGAGTCGGTGAAAGCGTTCGCGGGCGAGGAGTACCGGGAGGCGCACGTTCCGCCCGCGGCCCGCGAGGTGCTCGAACGACACGACGACCGCGCGCGACACTACGAGGTTCGCGAGGAGCGCGAGTACCCGGCGGACGGCTCGTAAACGAACAACTCCTCGCGAATTGTTCGGCGTTCGCCAACGATTATCACGTTCGATCCGGATCGACGAGGTATGGAGTTCCAGCTCACGGACGAACAGAAGCAGCTGCGCGAGGAGGTACGGAAGTTCGCCGACGAGGAGATCCGACCGGTCGCGACCGAGTACGACGTCGACGAGGCGTACCCCCACGAGGTGATGGACAAGGCGGCCGACATGGGGCTGCTCGCGCCGCACGTCCCGGTCGAGTACGGCGGAATCGGCTACTCCTCGCTGGAGAACGCGATCCTCACGGAGGAGCTGTTCGCGGCCGACCCGGGGATCGGCCTCTGTATCTCCAGCGCCGGGTTCGGCGCGGAGGCGCTGATGGAGTTCGGCACGGAGGAACAGAAGGAGCGCGTCCTCCCCGAGGTGACCGCGGGCGACGCGGTGATGGGCTCGGCCATCTCGGAGCCGCAGGCGGGCTCGGACGTGACCTCGGTCGCGACGCGCGCCGAGAAGGACGGCGACGAGTGGGTGATCAACGGCTCGAAGATGTGGATCACGAACGGCACCGTCGCCGACTACTTCGTCGTCGTCTGCGAGACGGACCCGGAGATCGACGACCGCTACTCCGGCTACTCGCAGATCCTCGTCGAGGCCGACCGCGACGGGCTCACCCGCGACAAGATCACCGGGAAACTCGGGATCCGCGCGAGCGACACCGCGGAGCTGCGCTTCGACGACGTGCGGGTGCCCGAGGAGAACCTCATCGGGCAGCGCGGGATGGGCTTTCTCCAGCTCATGCAGTTCTTCGACGAGACCCGAACCGCGGTCGCCGCGCAGGGCGTCGGCATCGCCCGCGGCGCCGCCGAGCGCGCGCTGGAGTACGCCGAGGAGCGCGAGCAGTTCGACCGCCCGATCAGCGACTTCCAGGCGATCAAACACAAGCTCGCGGAGATGCACACGAACACCGAGGCCGCCCGCTGGCTCACCTACCGGTCCGCGTGGGCCGTCGACAACGAGTCGGGCGACCTGACCGCGCTGGCGTCGATGGCCAAGGAGTTCGCCTCGCGGACCGCGGTCGAGGTCGCCGACGAGGCGGTCCAGGTCCACGGCGGCGCCGGCTTCGTCAACGACCACGACGTCGAGCGGCTCTACCGCGACGCGAAGATCACCCAGATCTACGAGGGGACCACGGAGATCCAGAAGAACATCGTGGCCCGCGAGCTGCTCGACGAGGGGATGTGAGACGCGGGAGCCGGTCCTCGGCCGTCCGCAACCGGCACGTAGAAATCACCAGGGAGCGTAGACTTCCGGCATGAGCGACCACGCGGGCGCCGAGCCGGGCGACGGGGCGGACGCCGAGCCGGGCGACGGGGCGGACGCCGAGCCGGGCGACAGTCCCATCTTCGACGCGGCCGATGAGGTGGACCCGGAAGAGCGCCTCAAGCGCCAGCGGGACGACCTCCGGCTGTTGAACCAGGTGATGCGCCACGACATCCGGAACGACCTCCAGCTCGTCGGCGCGTACGCCGAGCTGCTCGACGACCACGTCGACGAGGAGGGGAAGGAGTACCTGGACGTGATCAAGCGCAACACCCAGAGCGCCGTCTCGCTCACCACCACGGTCCGCGACCTCGCCGAGGTGATGCTCCGCGAGGACGCCGAGCCGAGCCGCGTCGCGCTCGATCGGGTCCTCTCCCAGCAGGTCGAAGAGATCCGGTCGGGGTACTCGGAGGCCGTCTTCACGGTCGAGGGGTCGTACCCCGAGGCGGAGGTCGTCGGCGACGAGATGCTGAGTTCCGTGTTCCGGAACCTCCTGCGGAACGCGGTCCAGCACAACGACGAGACCCCGCCGAAGGTGACCGTATCCGCGACCGTCGAGGAGGCCGAGGGCGTCGCCGAGGTGCGGATCGCCGACAACGGACCGGGGATCCCCGAAGACCAGCGCGACGAGGTGTTCGGCAAAGGCGAGAAGGGGCTCGACAGCCCGGGCGCCGGGATCGGGCTCTACCTGGTCCGGTCGCTCGTCGAGATCTACGGTGGCGACGTGTGGGTCGAGGACAACGAGCCGAAGGGCGCGGTCTTCGTCGTCAGGCTCCCGCTCTGTGAGGGGTAACACTTACAGACGCGACGGCGGTCGCTTATAACGAACAACACGGTGGCGCGTGCCTGCGAGGCCGCCCCGCGGCCGAGCCGCGAGGGACCGAAGGTCCCTCTGGAAGCCGGCGCGTAGCGCCGGCGACAGCACCGCGCGAGGGAGTCAGTCGCCGGAGCGAAGCGACGGCGACTGACGAGGCTGGGGAGGTGTGAGGTGCGGTTGCGGTGCGGGGCGGGTGGGAATCAAAGGGGCAGCCGCGAGGCGGGCGCAGCCGACGTAAGGACCACAACAAGGGAGCGAACGAAGTGAGCGACCGAGTGAGGACCGCAGCAGGCGTGCGCCCGCCTCGCGGCTGGGGCTTTGGCGGCGTTCACCGCCGATCCGCCGGGACCTGTTTATAAACAAGCGACTGGATCTTTGGAGGGATTCACCGCCGAGTCACTGACAACGAATTATCAGCGAGCAGCTGGAGATTCGGAACTCGTCTTTGCGTCGTTGATCGCTTATATATGCTTGATACCAGTGCCCGAGATCGCCTTATAAATGCCGTCTCCCGACGTGTTCGGCGAACCGAGTTATTCGTCGTACTCCATCGCGACCGAGTTGATACAAAAGCGCTTGCCGGTCGGCTCGGGGCCGTCGTCGAACACGTGGCCGAGGTGCGAGTCGCAGTTCGCACACCGGACCTCGGTGCGGCGCATCCCGTGGCTGGTGTCCACCGTCGTGGTCACCGACTCCTCCTCGGCGGCGTAGAAGGCGGGCCACCCGCAGCCGGACTCGTACTTCGTCTCGGCCTCGAAGAGAACGGTGCCACAGGCCCGACAGCGGTACTCCCCGTCGTCGGGGTGGTGGTCGACGTACTCGCCGGAGAACTTCGCCTCCGTGCCGCTCTCGCGCAGCACGCGGTACTCCTCCTCGGAGAGCCGCTCGCGCCACTCCTCGTCGGTCAGCTCGCTCGGGTCGCGCTCGTCAGTCTCGCTCATACCACCGATACGGGTCCCACGGGCAAGGGGGTTGCGGCGGTCACAAGCCGTATTCGGGTGGGAGCCGAATCGCACTCATGGCGCGCGAAGTCACGCACGAGGAGCGAGGCCCGGCGGTTCTCGACGACGACGACAAGGGCGACGACGGCCTCATCTACGTCTGTCAGTGCGGCCTCTCGGACACGAAGCCGCTCTGTGACGGCTCGCACAACGCGACGACCGACGAGGCGGACGGCGTCGTTTATAAGTACCCGAACGACGAGGCCGAGGCGGAACGGCGCGAGATCGACGAGATCGTCTACGCCGACGAGTAGCCGCGTCTCGTCCGCCCCTCAGAGGACGCCCATCTCCCCGAGCCGCTCGGGGAGGTAGGTGTCCGTGACGAAGTCCAGCCCGCGGCTCGCGAGCGACTGCTGCTCGGACTTCTTCCCGATGTCGAGCTGGAGCTCGATCTGTTCTTCCCAGTAGTCCGTCTGGAAGCGGGGGTCCTCCAGCTCCGATTCGAGGGCGTTGATGTCCGAGTCCGAGAGCGGGTCCGAGGGGAGGTCGTACTCGACGATGTCCTCCGGCTGGATCCCGATGAACCGCGCCTCGGGGGTCGCGAGGTACTTCGAGAGGTGCGCCGACTTGATCGAGCCGTACGCCACGGAGCCGTAGATCCGGTAGGACCACGGGTCGCCGTCAGTGAACACCACCACGGGGAGGTCGAGCTCGTCGCGGAAGCGCTTCGTGAGCCGCCGCGTCGCGCGCGCCGGCTGCCCGCCGAGGTGGACGACGAGGGCGTCGTGCGCCTCGTCGAAACCGTTCTCGACGAGCCGGTCGCGCATGCCGCCGGTCTCCACGCAGAGGACGAACTCCGCGTCGTTGTCGAGAAACTCGATGGTGTCGGGGTTGTTGGGGATCTGGTAGCCGCCCTGCCCCACGTCGAGCTGGCAGTGGATCTCGCGGTCGCCGCGGTTGGTCTGCTCGCGGATCTCCAGCGGCCCCATCACCTTCGCGCCCGACTCCTCCGGGCGCATGTGGAAGTCCTCGCGGGTGACGCCCGTGACGATCTCGAGGTCCTCGACGAGGTCGTTCGACTCGTCCTGGCTCTTGAACTGCGCCTCGTCGTTGTCCCACGACTCCGAGAGGTAGTACAGCTCACGCAGCGTCGACGAGCGGTCGTCGTCGAGCTGGTTCGCGAGGAACTCGATCGTGTAGGCGGCCTTCAGCAGCTTGCGCGCGCCGCGCACCGAGTTGGCACTGCGCGTCGAGGTGCGGTCGCCGTACGTCCAGACGCCGCTCGCCTCGTCGTACTCGATGTTGCTCTTCGTCCGCGTCGGGAGCGTCATCTCCGGGATCTTCCCGGCCGCGAACTGGTCGTAGAAGTCCGCCGCCAGGTCGATCAGCTCGTCTCGTGCGTCGCTTTCGGTCGTCATTTAATCGTTCACCGTGAGTTTCTCGGTCTCCACGCCGCCGACGCTGACCTCGAACTCGGGGTCGCCGTCGACCGCGTACGTCAGTTCCCGCTCGTCGCCCGAGGGCACCTCGGGCTTCCACTGGACGAACCACTCGCCGTCCATGTCCACCACCGTCCCGTCGGAGAGGTCGGTCGGCTCCGTCGACACGATGTCCGTGATGTCCAGCTCCTCGTTCACGTCCGAGTGGTTCTCGACGACGAGCGTCACGGAGCCGTCGGTCACCTCGCGCTCGACGCTGACGTTGTTCATGATCCGCGCGAGCGCGCCGCTGATGTCGGGGCGCGACCGGCCCGTGACCTCCGAGACCTTGTCCGCCATCTCGGGAAGGATCCGGCCGAGCACGTCCTGCTTCTCCCGGCGTTGTTGCATCGAGCGCCGCTTGTTGAGGAACGACTTCAGCTCGCGGGCGGCCTCCCGCACCGCGAGCTCGATCTCGTCTTCGATCTCCGGGACGTTCGCGAGCGCGTCCTTCGACTCGCTCGTGAACGGGACGTTCGTGGAGGCGACGTGGATCGATATCACCGCCGGCCCGTTCGGCATCCCCGAGCCGCCGGGCTGGTCGAGCCCGTAGTTGCGCCAGCCGATGTTCTTGATCACGTCCGTCGTCGCGCAGGCGCCGCGCTGGTAGACGAGCGGGACGCGGTTAGCGAACCGGAGCAGCTCGACCGACCCGTCGGCGGGGATCTCGCCGCCGTAAGCGATGCCGGCCTCCACGATGAACGGGTCGCCGCCGTGGACCTCGGCGTCGCGGGTCGCGGCCGCGTAGAAGTCGGCGTCGTACTCCTTGCGGAGCCCGGCCTCGACCAGCTCCGCCGTGATCGGCGCGAGGCAGTCGGTCGGCGGCGCGAGGATGTCCGTCGTCCGCATCGCGTCGAGCAGGTCGGCGGCGGCGTCGCGGTCGCCCGCGATCGCCTTCACCTTCGGCGGGTCGTCCGGCACCGTCACCGCCCGCGACCAGAACGCCTCGACGACGTTCCCGCGGGCGGTCTCGCCGAACGTCGCGTCGCGCTGCTCGGCGACGAACGAGGCCGCGTCCGCGACGAGGCGTTCGAGGTCGTCGCGCGTGATCCGGAACGCGTCGCCGTCGAGGTTCTCGAAGCGCCGCGCGAGCGCCTCGGCCATCGCCTGAACCGCCTCGTCGTCCTTCCGGGTCGACGTCGCCTCGTCGACGAGCGCGTAGGCGTCGGGGACGAGCGGCGACTCCTCGACCTCGTCGGCTCCCTCGCCGCCCTCGCCGGAATCGGCGGCCTCGTCCGCTCGGCCGAGCCCCGTGACTGCCCGCCACGCGGCGTCGACCGCGTTCTCGCGGACGGTCCCGCCGAACGTCTTTCCGGTGTCGTCCTCGACGGTCTCCGCGGCGTTGTCGACGATCGCCGCGAGCTGGGACCGGGTGACCCGGTCGTGGTTCCCTACCGCCTCGGCGACGCCGTCCGCGAAGGCGGACGTCGCCTCGGCGCCCTTGTTCGCGACCGCGTCCGCGACCGCGCTCGCCACGTCGCGGTCGTCGTGCTCGCGCGGCGGCGACCAGGCGAGCTCGCGGCCGTAGTAGACGTCGCGGAAGTTGTCGATCACGCTGTCGGCGGTCTTCTTGCCGACCCGCGTGAACTCCTCCTGGAGGAACCCGGAGACCGAGTACGACTCGGTCGCCTCCAGCATCTTGATCAGCGTGCCGAGCTCGACGCCGTGCGGGTGCGGGCGGATCTCCTCCGTCTCCGCCGGGAGCTCGTCGGTCGCCCGCTCGAACTTCAGCGGCTCGTCGAGCCCCGGCTCGCGCAGTTCGAGCCGCGCGTGGGGGTTGACGACCGCGGTGTGTTTCACGTAGTCGTGGAGCTGCTGGCGGGCGCGCATGTTCGCCTCCATCTCCAGCTCGATCCGGGTGCCGTGGGGTCGGTCCCACGTCGTCTCCTCGTCCGCCTGGATCTCCGGCTCGTTGGTGTCCGTGTCGATGATGAGCTCGAAGTACTGCGCCCGCGACTGTCCCTTCGGGCGCGAGGTGATCTTCGCGGGCTGTCCGGAGGTGAGCTGGGAGTACAGCACGGCCGCCGAGATACCGATTCCCTGCTGTCCGCGAGACTGCTCGCGGGCGTGGAACCGGCTGCCGTACAGAAGCTTTCCGAACACCTTCGGAAGCTGTTCCTTCGTGATCCCCGGCCCGTTGTCCTCGATGACGAGCCGGTAGTAGTCGCCCACCTCCTCGATCTCGATGTAGATGTCGGGGAGGTAGCCGGCCTCCTCGGTCGCGTCGAGGGCGTTGTCGACCGCCTCCTTGACGGCGGTGACGAGCCCGCGGGCGCCCGAGTCGAACCCGAGCATGTGTTTGTTCTTCTCGAAGAACTCGGCGATGGAGATCTCGCGCTGGCCCTCGGCCAGCTCCTCCGCGATCCCCTCCTCGTCGCCGATCGTCGACTGGAAGGACGTCATTCGGTACCCGTTCTTTCCCCCGAGGCACCTAAAAACGCACCGGCGGCGCGGTGAAAGTGGATCTCGGCGTCAGACGGAGTCTCGACCGGGTGTGTGGGTCGCTCTCGCGGAGGGGGTGTCAGGCCGCGCACGAACCGCTCCCGCCGACCTCTCGGCGCCTCGCGCGTCGTTACATTGAAATAATTTAAATTTATTTAGTAGTGTGGCACGGTAGCGTGACACACGATTGCGACCGTGCCGGAGGCAGCACACAGATGACCGATGACGAGGCGAACGGGGGGGCGAATCGAGCGCGAAACACGACTCGATCGCGGGAAGCGAGCCGGCGGGCGGTGCTCCGGGGCGCGGCCGCGGCCGGCGCCGCCGTCGTCTGGGGGTCGGGATCGGTCGCCGGCAGACCCGGAGGAGGACGGGGGAACGGGCCGGGCGG
This sequence comes from Halorubrum distributum JCM 10118, assembly GCF_000337335.1. Classification (GTDB taxonomy): domain Archaea; phylum Halobacteriota; class Halobacteria; order Halobacteriales; family Haloferacaceae; genus Halorubrum; species Halorubrum distributum. Next base: position 43,286 of record NZ_AOJN01000051.1, read on the forward strand.
AGCTCCCGGAGGCGGGTTCCCGCCGAAGGGGATCACGAGCTACGGACGGAGCGTCGACCTCGGGAACGGGTCGGTCAGGACGTTCACGACGGAGACGCCGTCGGGCGAGCCGAAGTACCACGGGGTCGAGTTCGACCGGGCGGCGCTGGAGGGGTTGCCGGACGCGGGAGACCTCAAGGACGCCGACAACCGCGACGAGGACGACAAGTACCAGGCGGGCGGGCAGGCGACGGAGGTCCACTTCAAGCAGTCGCTCCAGTTCTTCGTGCCGTTCCCGGACGCGGAGCTGACTCCGTTCACGTTCCTGGGGCTCAACTGGAACCCGGGCGGCCACTTCGGCGGGGCGGGCGCGTGGCTGAAGCCGCACTTCGACGTCCACTTCCACATGCTCGACCCGGCGAGGGTCGACGCCGTCGAGGGGCCGCGACTTCCGCCGTACGACACCGGGAACGAGGAGTACGAGCCCGATAGTCCGGCTCCGGACCCTGACGGGGAGGTGACGGAGACGAACTTCGATTACGACCAGCTTCCCGAGGGGTACGCGCGGTCGCCCGAGCCGGTCGCCGACCAGCGGTACATCACCGACATGGGCGAACACACGGCTCCCGCGGACGCGCCGGAACTCCCGGACGGCCCGGGCGAGCCGGGGACCCCGGAAGCGTTCGATAACACTCTCATCCAGGGGTTCGTCGGCGACGCCGAAACGTCGCGGCTCGCGTTCGTCGAGCCGATGATCACCCGGGAGTTCCTCCGGGAGTTCGACGGCAACGAGACGTACGAGGTCCCGCAGCCGGACACGTACCCGCACGCCCGACGGCACCCGACCGAGTACGCCGTCCGCGACGTTCCGTCCGCGGACGCGGTGGCCGTCGTGTTGCGCGGGTTCGAGGAGACCTGATTTCGGAGCGTCGCCGCCCCGTCCCGGGGACGCTCTCGGGCGACGGTTCGGCCGCCGACAGGTTTCTCCCCGTGACGCCCCTTCCTCCGTCCATGTCAGGATGGACGGCCGACGAGATGCCGCGGTTGGACGGGAAGACGGTGGTCGTCACCGGGGCGAACAGCGGACTCGGGTTCGAGGGGACCCGGGAGTTCGCCGCGAGGGGCGCGACCGTCGTGATGGCGTGTCGGAGCGTCGAGCGCGCCGAGGCGGCGGCCGACGAGGTCCGGGCGGACGCTGGGGGGGGCCTCGACGGCGACCTCGACGTCCGCGAGTGCGACCTCGCGTCGCTCGACTCGGTGGAGGCGTTCGTCGATGGCCTGCGGGACGACTACGACGCCGTCGACGTCCTCTGTAACAACGCCGGCGTGATGGCGATCCCGCGTAGCGAGACCGAGGACGGTTTCGAGACGCAGTTCGGCGTCAACCACCTCGGCCACTTCGCGCTCACCGGACGGCTGTTCGACCTCCTCGACGCGGCGGATGGGATCGGGGGCGACGCCCGCGTCGTCACGCAGTCGTCGGGCGCCCACGAGCAGGGCGAGATGGACTTCGCCGACCTCAACTGGGAGGCGTCGTACGGCAAGTGGAAGGCGTACGGGCGCAGCAAGCTCGCGAACCTCCTGTTCGCCTACGAGCTTCAGCGGCGCCTCGACGCGGCGAGCGGCGAGACGGACGAGGCCGACGGTCCGGGGATCCGCAGCGTCGCCTGCCACCCCGGCTACACCGACACGAACCTCCAAATGCGGACGGCGGCGGAGAGCGGGAACCCGCTCATGAAGGTCGGCATGAAGGCCGCGAACGCGGTGCTGGGACAGGCCCCCGAGATCGGCGTCGAGCCGATGCTGTTCGCGGCGACGACCGACGTCGACGGCGGCGCCTACGTCGAGCCCGGCGGCCTCATGAACATGCGGGGGCACCCGACCGTCGGGCGGTCGAACGACGCCTCCTACGACCGGGACGACGCCCGGAAGCTCTGGGAGTACTCGACCGAGGCGACGGGCGTCGAGTACCCGCTGTGAGCGGCGCGACACCCGGGTCCCGTGTGTGAACCACCCCCGCGCTTCACAGGAATGGCGCGTCGGACGAGCACGTGGTCTGCGAGAAGGCGACGCCGCCGTCCGGGTTGAAGCGGACTAGGACGCCGATATCGTACGGGTCCTCGTCGGAACAGTCCGGTCGGTAGTGGTAGTGACGCGAACTCCGGGCGCTCCGGCCTTCGATCTCGATCCGGTACGGCCGGTCCGAGACGATGTCCTCGTCGGTCCACGGGTCGTCCGACCCCGTGTCCGGCGGGACCTCGACGCTGTTTCGGTAGGCGAGCGCCTCGCTCCGCTCCGTGACGTTCGGTCGGAAGAACCGCACGTCGAGGTCGACGGCGGCGTCTCGCGCGTTACTCACGGAGAGGTCTAGCTTCGGGCGCGGAGCCGGGACCGCCGAACACCCCGCGAGGGCCGCGAGCGCGCCCGCCGCCCCGGCTCGGAGAAATCGTCTGCGAGAGACCATGTCACGCGCGTCTCACCGGACCGACTTGAAAATCCGGCTTCCGGCGCCGTCTCGGTCGGAGCGCCCGCTCCGAGGCCCGACCGCACCGAGATCCGCCCGCGATACGGCGTCGGTCCGTCGGACGCGTTAATGGAGCGTCCCCTCCCGGACGTGCGCGTCGTGCGCGAACAGCGCGTACCCCACGTCGACCGCGCGGGAGCCGGTCCGGTCGGCGATCTCGCGGAGAGGCCCGATCATCGCGACGTAGTCGGCGGCGTCGAAGCTCTCCTTCCGGCCGTCGAGGTAGCCGAGCCGCTCTAAGGACGCCCAGACGCGAGTGTCGACGACCGCGTGTCGGTCGCCGTCGAGCGCAGCCAGCACGCACGACGCGGTCGCCGCTTTGAACCCGGCGAGCCCGGTGAGCAGGTGGATCGACGAGAAGTCGCCGTCGACGGCGCGCGCGTTGCGCGTCACCTCCCGACACCGAGCCTCGGGGTTCTTCTCGACGTGGTACGCGCTCCGCGTGGACGACTCGTAGGCGATCTCGTACAGCTGATCCCGCGTCAGGTGCCCCTGCGAGCGGTACCGCTCGCCGAACTCGTCGAGCCGCTCCGGGAGGACGCCCTGCGTCTCGGCGTAGCGGTCGAGGTTCTCGGCGACGAACGCCTCGAGGTCGCGCGCGTCGTCGTCGAGAACGTCGCCGGCGGCGTCGAGAACGTCGTCGGCGGCGTCGGAATCGTCTGCCTCCATGCGTGCCGATCCCGGCTCCGCGACCAAAACGACGGCGCCGTCGCTCGCGGTGATAATATACGCGGAACGCGTTTCGAGAGCTATCCGAGTTCGTCGGTAGCGGATGCCGCGACCGAGCTACAGCCGAGTGAGGTTCGTCGCGCGCGGACCCTTGTCCGCCTCCTCGATCTCGAACTCTACCTCCTGTCCCTCTTCGAGGTCCGGGCCGCCGACGTCTTCCATGTGGAAGAACACGTCCTCGTCAGCGTCGTCAGTCTCGATGAATCCGTAGCCGCCGGTGTCGTTGAAGAAGTCGACCTTGCCTGTCGCCATCGCACCCTAACAGTCTCCCGACGTGGTGATAAGTGTTGCGTGCCGGGGCTGATCGCCGCCACGTGCGCTCTCTCGGGCGTGTTCGCCGCTCGCGAAGGGATTCTCGGTGCTGGACCGAGCGCGTGCGACCGACGAGGCCGCGCGCTCACTCGCGGACCGTGACCTCGTCGCCGACGCGGAGCGTCTGGCCGCGGTCGCGCTCGGCTATCCGCGCGATGGTCATCACGGTGTAGTAGTGGTCGAACGCGTCCTCGTCGGCCCACTCGGGGAACGTCTCCTCCCGCCGCCGGACGAACCGCTCGCGGAACTCCGGCGTCGGCTCGCCGGTGTCGGGGTCGCGCTCGGGGACGACGCACCGACCGCAGGGCGTCACGCCCTCGACGCGGACGCCGGCTATCTCGAACGCCGGCGCCCCGTCGCCGACGAACCGGTCCTCCCAGAACGCCGGGACGCCCGAAACCTCGACGTTCGCCCGGAGACGGCGACGTGCCCCCTCGACGGTCATCCCGTCGAACCACGAGGCGACCGCCTCCAGCGTCGCCGTGCTGACGACGGAGGGGCCCATCTCGCGGCGGTCGACGAACCCGAGCGACTCGTCGCGCCGGAACCGTAGGTCCGCGTCGAAGAAGTCGCCGAACCACTCGGCGGCGCGGGCGGGCTCCCCGTCCAGGTCGAACCGTCGGACGGTCCCGTCGGGCGTCTCGACTCGGAGCGTGCCCGACTCGGTGTCGAAGCCGGTCGCGAGGTCGTGGACCCGGTCGGTCCGCTTCCCGTTGACGACGTCGCCGTCGGCGTCGAACAGCGCGAACTCGCGGTCCCGTTTCAGCGTCCCGCCGTCGAGGACCCGGACGCCCTCGACGTCGACCCCGTCTAACCCCTTCACCGGATACACCCTGAGTCGCTCCAAACGGGCCATGTCGTGGGTACGAGGCGCCGCTTCCTATAGTCTTTCTTCGGCGCGTTTCGGTGACTCGGGCCGGGGGCTCGGATCGCGGACGGAGACGAGGCGGTCCGACCGATTTCGCGCCCGTCGTTTTTCCGTCGGAGGACTCGGCCCGAGAACGCTTTCGATCCGAAGATACCGACGGCCGAGAGCTTTGGTTTCGAAGGGGAAAACGCACTAAGGGTGTATCCCGTAGTAGTACCCAAGATGAACACCAGAACCACCCACCTCGACATCACGGGGATGAGCTGCGCCAACTGCTCGGCGAGCGTCGGCGACGCCGTGGAGTCGATAGACGGCGTCTCGCGTGCGGACGCGAACTACGCCACCGACGAGGCGACGGTCGAGTACGACCCGGAGGCGACGTCGCTCGCGGCGATCTACGACGCGATCGAGGACGCCGGCTACGGCGCGGTCTCGGAGACGGCGACCGTCGCGATCACCGACATGACGTGCGCGAACTGCGCGGACGCCAATCGCGACGCGTTAGCGTCCGTGCCCGGCGTCGTCGACGCCGACGTGAACTACGCGACCGACGAGGCACAGGTGCGGTACAACCCCGCCGAGACCTCGCTGTCGGCGCTGTACGACGCCGTCGAGGACGCGGGCTACTCTCCCGTCCGAGAGGACGAGGGCGCGGACGGCGAGGGCGCCGACGGAGAGGGGGAGGGCTCCGGCGAGAGCGCGCGCGACGCGGCTCGGAACGCCGAGATACGAAAGCAGCGCCGGCTGACGCTGTTCGGGGCCGCGCTGTCCGCGCCGCTGCTCTTCTTCCTCGTCGACAACCTCCTCCTCGGGGGGGCGGTCGTGCCCGACCGGGTCTTCGGCGTCGGGATCCACTGGGTCGCGGCCGCGCTCGCGACGCCGGTCCAGGTCGTGCTCGGTCGCCCGTTCTACGTGAACTCCTACAAGGCGCTCGTCACGAACGGGCGCGCCAACATGGACGTGCTGATCGCCCTTGGGTCGACGACGGCGTACGTCTACTCCGTCGCCGTCCTCCTCGACGTGGTCGCCGGGAGCGTCTACTTCGACACGGCGGCGCTCATCCTCGTCTTCATCACCCTCGGCAACTACCTCGAGGCCCGCTCGAAGGGGCAGGCCGGAGAGGCGCTCCGGAAGCTCCTCGAGATGGAGGCCGACACCGCGACCCTCGTCGACGGGGACGGGACCGAACGCGAGGTCCCGATCGACGAGGTCGCGGTCGGCGACCGGATGAAGGTCCGCCCCGGCGAGCAGGTTCCGACCGACGGCGTCGTCGTCGGTGGGCAGTCCGCCGTCGACGAGTCGATGGTGACGGGCGAGTCGGTCCCCGTCGAGAAGTCGGAGGGCGACGAGGTCGTCGGCTCCACCATCAACGAGAACGGGCTCCTCGTCGTCGAGGCGACGAAGGTCGGTGCGGACACCGCGCTCCAGCAGATCGTCCAGACGGTGAAGGAGGCGCAGTCCCGCCAACCCGACATCCAGAACCTCGCTGACCGCATCTCCGCGTACTTCGTGCCGGCGGTCATCGCGAACGCGCTGCTGTGGGGGATCCTCTGGTTCGCCTTCCCCGAAGCGCTCGCCGGCTTCGTCGACCGGCTCCCGCTGTGGGGCCAGGTCGCGGGCGGGCCCGCCCCGGTCGGCGGGTCGGTATCGGTGTTCGAGTTCGCGATCGTCGTCTTCGCCTCCTCGGTCCTGATCGCGTGTCCCTGCGCGCTCGGCCTCGCGACGCCGGCCGCGACGATGGTCGGGACCACCATCGGCGCGCAACACGGCGTCCTGTTCAAGGGCGGCGACGTGCTCGAACGCGCGAAGGACGTCGACACCGTGGTGTTCGACAAGACGGGAACGCTCACGGAAGGCGAGATGGAGCTCACGGACGTGGTCGCGCTCGGCAACGAGCGCGTCCCCGACGGCGGAGCGGTCGCCGAGGGCGAGGACGCGGCGGTGACCGGCGACGACGCCACGGCCGCCGGCGACGACGCCGCGACCGACGCGCGGGCCGACGAGGACGAGGTACTCCGGCTCGCCGCGAGCGCGGAGCGCGGCAGCGAACACCCGCTCGCTCAGGCGATCGTCGACGGCGCCGAGGCGCGCGGCCTCGACCTCGCTGACCCCGAATCGTTCGAGAACGTCCCCGGCCACGGGGTGAGAGCGACCGTGGGGGGCGACCGGGTACTGGTCGGGAACCGGAAGCTGCTGCGCGACAGCGGGATCGACCCCTCGCCCGCCGCTGAGACGATGGAACGCCTCGAGAGCGAGGGGAAGACGGCGATGCTCGTCGCCCGGATTCGAGACGGCGCGGACGGGGGCGAGCTCATGGGCGTCGTCGCCGACGCCGACACGGTGAAACCGAGCGCGAAAGAGGCGGTGAGTCAGCTCCGGGACCGCGGTATCGACGTGATGATGATCACGGGGGACAACGAGCGCACGGCCCGCGCGGTCGCCGAGCGAGTCGGAATCGACCCCGACAACGTCCGCGCCGGCGTCCTCCCCGAGGACAAGTCCGACGCGGTCGAGGAGATCCAGGCCGACGGTCGCCGGGCGATGATGGTCGGCGACGGCGTCAACGACGCGCCGGCGCTCGCGGTCGCGTACGTCGGCACCGCCATCGGCTCCGGGACCGACGTGGCCATCGAGGCCGCCGACGTGACGCTGATGCGCGACGACCCGCTCGACGTCGTGAAGGCGATCCGCGTCTCCGACGCGACGCTCCAGAAGATCAAACAGAACCTCGTGTGGGCGCTCGGCTACAACACGGCGATGATCCCGCTGGCGTCGCTCGGGCTGCTTCAGCCCGTCCTCGCGGCCGGGGCGATGGCGTTCTCCTCGGTGTCGGTGCTGACGAACAGCCTCCTGTTCCGCCGGTACGACCCCGACGGCGACTACAGGCTCCTCGGCTTCCTGCGGCGCTGAGCGCGGCGCGATTTCTCCCCCGCCGGCGGTCCCGAAGCCCCAAGACGACGCGGCGCGTACGCCGGCACATGTCGACCCTCCTCGTCGTCGGCGGCAGCGGCTTCATCGGACGCGACGTCTGTCGGTTCGCGGTCCGCGACGGCCACGAGGTCCGAAGCGTCTCGCGGAGCGGCCGCCCCGACGTCGACGAGGCATGGGCGGACGCCGTCTCGTGGACGAGCGCCGACCTCTTCCGCCCGAACGCGTGGCGCGACCGCCTCGACGGCGTCGACGCCGTAGTCCACTCGGTCGGGACGCTCACCGAGGCGCCGACGGAGGGGGTCACCTTCGAGCGCGTCAACGGGGACGCGGCCCTCCTCACGTCGCTGGAGGCGGAACGCGCCGGCGTCGACGCGTTCGTCTTCCTCTCGGCGGCGGCGAAGCCGCCCGGTATTCGAAACGCCTACCTGACGGCCAAGCGCCGCGCCGAGGCGTCCATCGCCGACCTCGACCTCGACGTGGTCACCCTCCGCCCGGGTCCCGTCTACGGAGCGGGACAGCCGCACCTCCCCGGCGTCGTCGACCGCGTCCTCCGGTTCGTCGCGAGCGCGCCGCCGCTCGCGTCACGGCTCGGCGAGGCGCGGCCGCTCTCCGCCGACACCGTCGCGCGGGCGACGTACCGCGCCGCGCTGGACCCGGACGACCGCCTGCTCGACGTCTCCGATATTCGCGATCTCGCCGGGTGAGCGCCGGGGCGACTCCCGATCCAAAAACGTCCGTCAGCGCGCGCTGCGCTCCTTGGCCATCTCCAGCGAGACGAAGAAGCCGAAGTACGCCGGAATCCCCGCGAGCATGAACATGTACAGCACCCACTGCGGGGCCGTCGAGAAGGCGACGTTGTACAGCGAGGACGCGAGCCCCACCCACACGAGCGCGAACAGCAGGTCCTGGAGCATCCCGGTGCCGTTCTCGCTGAGCACGTGCCGGGCGCGGTCGGCGACGCTCGGGTCGGTCGGCTGGTCGTCAGGCGTCTCCGGGGCGTCCGAGTCGGGCATGAACTGAGTGTGGAAGAGGGGGTACGTCGGTGTTGCGGAATCGCGCGGTGTCGAGCGCGCGATGAAGCGGTTCGCGGGCCGCGAGGAGGTCGGCCGCGGAGCGGCCGGGGGAGCCTCCGTCGGACCGCGACCTCAGTCCTCGTCGAGGTAGTCGACGACGAGGATCGGGACGTGCGTCGAGCGCAGGGTGCGCTCCGTGACGCTGCCCAGCAGCGCGCGGCGCACGCCGGCACGGCCGTGACTCCCCATCACGATGAGGTCGATGTCGTTGTCCTCGGCGTAGTCGCCGATCACCTTGTGCGGTCGGCCGCCCGAGACGTGTTCGACGATATCGACGCCGCGTTCGTCGCCGCGCGCGGCGACCACCCCGGTCGCCTCGTCGGCCTGCTCTTTCAGCTCGCCCATCTCGTCGAACCGGCCCTGCTTGAGCCGGTCGACCTGCTCGGTGCCGAGGCTGAAGTTCACGGAGTCGATGTCGACCACGTACAGCGCGTGGACCTCGGCGTCGTACTTCTCCGCGAGGTCGAGCGCGTGGTCGACAGCGGCCTCCGCGACGTCGCTGCCGTCAGTGGGAACGAGTATTCGGTCGTACATGGATTACTCCGCTTCCTCCGTGGTTTCGTCGTCCATTGCGCGGCCACCGTCGGTCGCCACGTCCTCGCCGCCGTCGGCGACGACGTCTTCGGCGGTCTCCTGCTGGCCCATCGGTTCGGGGCTGTGACACTGCCGGACGATCCGCTTCGTCTCCAGCGACGGCTCGTCGGTGGCCATCGAGACGGCGATGGTGACGACGAACACGATCGGGAGCGTGATGAGCGCCGAACCGATGGCGGGCATCCACGTCGCGAGCCCGGCCGACAGCGGCGCATCGAGGGAGCCGATGTACGTCGGGACGATCTGGTTGATCATCGGGATCGACCAGAGCGTCAGCCCGGTCGTCATGCCCGCGAGCGCGCCCTGCCGGTTCGCGTTCTCCCACCACATGCCGAGGAAGAACATCGGGAACAGCACGGAGCCGGCGAGCGAGAACGCGTACCCGACGAGCGCGGCGATCGAGGACGCGGGGTTGAGCGCCGCCAGCGTCGTCAGCGCGCCCAGCGCGACGATCGAGAGGCGGCCGACGAGGATCTGCTGGCGCTGCGTCGCGTCCTCGTTGATGATGTTCGTGTAGATGTCGTGGCTGATCGCCGACGAGCCGGCGATGAACAGCCCGGCGACCGTCGCGATGGCGGCAGCGATACCGCCCGCCGCGACGATGCCGACGAACCAGGACGGGAGTCCGGACAGCTGCGCCGCCAGCACGACGATGACCTCGCTGGCTGCCCCAGTCATCCCGGGGTCACCGTACGTCGCGCCGACGTTCTGCGAGTAGAGGTCGGTCCCGAACGCCGCGAACGCGGGAGCGCTCCAGTAGAGGATGCAGATGAAGAACAGCCCCCAGACCGTCGACCAGCGGGCCGTCCGCTCGCTCTCGACCGTGTAGAACCGGACGAGCACGTGCGGGAGCCCGCAGGTGCCGACGATGAGCGAGAACGTCGTCGCGACCCAGAGGTAGTAGCTCGACCCGGCGAACGGCTCGGAGAACTCGCTGCCGAGCTGGCTGATCAGCGCGCCGTACTCGAGCTGCGGCAGCACCGTGGAGTAACCGTTCGTGTAGCCGACGACGAACAGCCCCACGACGAACGCGAGGATGAGGATGACGTACTGGACCGCCTGGTTCTTCGTGGCGCCCAGCATCCCGGACAGCGTCAGGTAGCCGACGGTGACGACCATCATGGCGACGACCATCACCTGGTACCCGTCGAGGCCGGGGATGAGGCCCCCGTAGTTACCGAAGATGTACAGGCCGACCAAGGCCATCCCCTTCGCCTGCCCGATGGCGTAGACGAAGCCGATGAGGAACGTCGTCACCGCCGCGATGGCGCGCGCGGTGTCGGAGTTGAATCGGTCGCCGACGAAGTCCGGCGCCGTGTACTTCCCGAACCGACGCAGCTGCGCGGCGAGGAAGATGAGCAGGATGAAGTAGCCCGTCGTCCAGCCGACAACGAACACGAGCCCGTAGAATCCGGCCAGCGCGATCGAGGCCGCCATCCCGAGATAGGACGCCGCGGACATCCAGTTGGCCCCGATCGCCATCCCGTTCTCGACGTTCCCGATGGACCGGCCCGCCACCCACATGTCGTCGGTGTCGGCCACGCGGAAGACGAAGCCGATCGTGAGGAACAGCCCCAACATCCCGATCACGAGGAGCGCCGGTCCCAGCTTGAACGAGATGTCGAGCGCCTCCGGAAGGAGGTCGCTCTGGAGGAGGATCGAACTCGCCGTCATTCGTCGGACCCTCCGTCGGTCGCGACGTCAGCCGTGCCGTGCTCGATACCGTACTTCTCGTCGAGCGCGTCCCGCTTGCGCGAGTACCAGAACGCTAAGATCAGCGCGCTGGTCGGCGCGCCGAACGCGACGAGGAAGTAGTGGAGCGGGAACTGAAGGATCGGCATCGACTGCGTCATCGGACCGGGAGCGATCCGCGTCAGGGTCACCGGCCCCCACACCGCGAGGACCCAAATGGCGAACCCGGACCACACGATTCGCAGGTGATCGCGCATGTACGGCGTGCTCGGATTCAGGATGTTCACCTCCGCTCCGAGGTAGTCGGTATTGTTGTGCGTCTGTGCGGCTCCCGAGGAGGCGACGCCGCCGTCGGTGGCCGCGTCGTTCGTTGCGCGCCCCCCGTCGGTGGCCGCGTCGTTCGCTGCGCGCCCCCCGTCGGTGGCCGCGTCGTCAGTTTCGCGGCCACTATCGGTGACCGCGTCGTCTCGTTCGCGTGAGGTATTATCTGTCATGTTTTGTCGTGTGTTGGGAATCGTTTGTCTCGTTTTTTCGTGATGATTATCGTCGTGTGGTCCGGTGTGGTCGTGAGTGGAACAGCTGAAAACGGCTCGCCGAGCGCTACTCGGCGTCGGCCTTCTCTTGGATCTCCTCGACGATCTCGGGGTTCCGCAGCGTGCTCGTGTTCCCGAGCTCCTCGCCGTCGGCGATGTTCTCCAGCAGGCGGCGCATGATCTTCCCGGACCGGGTCTTCGGCAGGTCGGGCGTGAACACGACCTGCTCGGGCCGGGCGATCGGGCCGATGGCGTCCTCGACGGCCGCGACGATCGTCTCGCGGAGCTCCTCGTTGCCCTCGTAGCCGTCCTCGGTGGTGACGTAGGTGTACACCGCCTCGCCTTTGATGTCGTGGTTGCCGCCGACGACCGCGGCCTCGGCGACGCCCTCGACGCCGACGATCGCCGACTCGATCTCCATCGTCCCCAGCCGGTGGCCGGAGACGTTGAGCACGTCGTCCACGCGGCCGAGGACGGTGATGTAGCCGTCGTCGTCGATCTTCGCCCCGTCCTCCGGGAAGTACACCCAGTCGTCGGGGTCGTCGCTGTCGGTGTCGGAGTACTCCGCCCAGTACTCCTCGATGTAGCGCTCGTCGTTGTTGTACAGCGTCCGGAGCATGCCGGGCCACGGCTTCTGTACCGTGAGGTAGCCGGCCTTTCCGGGCTCTACCTCGTCGCCGAGCGTGTCGAGGATCTGGACGTCGAGCCCCGGCAGCGGCGGCCCCGCGGCGCCGGGCTTCATGTCCTTGACGCCGGGCAGCGTCGTCACCATCATCCCGCCGGTCTCGGTCTGCCACCACGTGTCGACGACGGGACACTCCTCGTCGCCGATGTGCTGGTAGTACCACTTCCACGCGCGGGGGTTGATCGGCTCGCCGACCGTGCCGAGCAGCCGCAGCGAGGAGAGGTCGTGGCGGTCCGGGAACTTCGAGCCCCACTTCATAAACGCCCGAATCGCGGTCGGAGCGGTGTACAGCTGGGTCGCCTCGTGCTCCTCGACGATCTCCCAGAGGCGGTCGCGCTCCGGGTGGTCCGGCGTCCCCTCGTACATCATCGTCGTCGTGCCGAGCGAGAGCGGCCCGTAGACGATGTACGAGTGCCCCGTGATCCAGCCGATGTCGGCCGAACAGAAGTACGTGTCATCCGGCTTGATGTCGAGGACCGACTGCGAGGTCCACGACACCCACGAGAGGTAGCCGCCGGTCGTGTGTTTCACGCCCTTCGGCTTCCCGGTCGTCCCCGAGGTGTACATCAGGAACAGCATGTCCTCGGCGTCGCGCGTGACCGGCTCGACCTCGGCGCCCTCGTGTTCCGCGACGAGGTCGCCGTAGTCGATCTGGTCGTCGCCGAGGTCGTGGCCGAAGCCGTCGCCGTTCGGCCCGAGCCGGTCGACGACCACCGTGGTCGTGTCGTGGTCGACGCCCGCGAGCCCCTCGTTCGCCTTGTCGAGGTGGTCGAGCGGGTCGCCGCGGCGGTAGTAGCCGTCGCAGGTGACGAGGTACTCGGAGTCCGCGGCGTTCATCCGCGTCGCCAGTGCGTCGGCCGAGAACCCGGCGAACACGACGCTGTGAGGCGCGCCGATGCGCGCACACGCCAGCATCGCGATCGGCAGCTCCGGGATCATCGGCATGTACATCGTGACGACGTCGTCCTCCTCGACGCCCTGCTCCCGGAGGGCGGCCGCGAACTCGTTCACCTCGCGGTGGAGCTCCTCGTACGTGTACGTGCGGTCGTCCTCGTCGACCGGCTCGCCGACCCACTCGATGGCGGCCTCGTCGCCGCGCTCGTCGAGGTGTCGGTCGAGGCAGTTCGCCGACGCGTTCAGCTCGCCGCCCGTGAACCACTCGTAGAACGGCGGGTTGCTGTCGTCGAGCACCTGGTCGTAGTCGGTTTCCCACTCCAGCAGGTCGGCGGCCGTCTCCCAGCACTCGGGCCAGTTCTCCTCGAACTCCTCGTATATCTCCGGGTCGGAGACGTTCGCCTGCTCGACGAACGACTCCGACGGCTCGAATACCTCCTGTTCCGCGAGTCTCGCTTCCAGTTGGCCGTCTCCCTCTGTCATGGTACGGTCGTACCCAACCAATATCGCCATATAAACGCTGACGCTAAATACGAAAAATCGTGATAGACTCTCTCCGGCCCGGCGCTGGTGTCTCAGCGGGCGACGAGGGTCCCGTGGGAGCGACGACCCCGCCGCGTCCCAGCGATTCGGCCGGTCACCCGCCGGGCGAGGTCGCCCGCTCGTCGCCATCCCGAATCGGTCGGTCCGCGTCGTCTTCGAAGACGCCGTCGAGGAGGGCGCGCTGCGCCTTGCGAAGGTGGTTGTGGAACGTCGGCGACGAGACGCCCATCGCGTCGGCCACCTCCTCGGCCGTGCTCCCCCGCGGCCAGTCGAAGTAGCCGCCGTGGTACGCCGCCGACAGCGCGGCCCACTGGCGGTCGGTGAACCTGTCGGCGACCCCGTCACGCAGCGACGACTCCGTTCGCGGCGAACGCGCGACCGACTCCTTGCTCGCGAGCCTGACGTCCGCGAACCGGTCGCGGAGCCCGTCCGCGACGGGGCGGACGTTCGTCCCCTCGGGGAAGTCAGCGACGACGCGGACCCGGCCGTCGGCGGCCGACGCGTCGCGCACGGTCGCGCCGTGGTCGATGAGCGCCCTGACGAGCGACCCGTCCGCGAGGCGGACCGACGCCGAACAGCCGTCCTCGCCGGTCTCAATCACCCGGAAGTCGGAGACGCCCGGCGCCGACTCGACGACCGCCGCGACGTCCTGCGGGCGGGCCCCGTCGACGGAGAGGTACGCCCGGGAGACGTCGTCGTCGACGTCGACGGTCGACGCCAGTTCGATCCGGCAGCCCAGTCGCTCGCTCGCGCGGGCGAGGAACGCGCGTTCGTCGGTCGTGTGGAACTCGACCTCCGTGACCGCGTCGGAGTGGAGCAGCTCCCGCCACCGGTCGGCGGTGATCGCGCGGCCGAGACAGCCCCCGAGGGCGGCGAGCGCTCGGCGTTCGGGCTCGCCGACCGGGTCGCCGTCGGCCGCGACGACGCAGAGCGCGCCGTGGACCACGCCCTCGTAGGCCGCGGGAACCGCGACGGCGGGCCGTCCCGCGGTCCCCTGACGGCCGTCGGTCGCGGCGGGCGCGCCGTCCGTGATGGCGTCCAACCAGGGGCCGCCGGCGGTCACGCCGCGGTCCGCGAGCGTCTCCCGGTCGACGCCCGCCGCCGTGGCCACGTCGGCCCGCTCCCCGCCGACCGCCCGGCGGACGACCCACGCCTCGGCCCAGCGGTCCGCCTCGATCAGCCCGGAGGCGACGGCAGCCGGGGGGGCCGCTGACCCCGGGTCCGCGAGCGCCTCGAACCCCGGGAGGACGGTCCGCGTCGCCCGTTCCGCCGACGGGTCAGCGGTCCCCTCGTCGCCGGCGATAGCGGCCGCGAGGGCCTCTCCGTCGAGCGGGTCGAGGTACGGGTCGAGCGTGCCGAGCGACTCCCAGCCGCCGGCGTCGCGGACCGCGCGCGGATCGACGCCGCGGTCGACGAGCTGCCGCCGCGCGAACGTCTTTCGGAGGGCGCTGGGGGTGACCCGCTCGTCGAGCGCGGCGTCGGTGAGGCCGGCCGCCCGCGCCGCGGTCTCGCTCACGATCATCTGGACGCGCCGGGGCGAGACGTCGACGTACGGGTCGTCCTCGTCGAGCCCCTCGCTCGTCGCGTACCGGTCCAGGTCGGCCGCCAGCGACGCCGGAACGACGGTCTCGCGGTCGACCGGCTCGCCGTCGGACAGGCGGGGTTCGCCGCCCGCGCTCTCGTCGTCGCCCGCGGGGACCGCGAGGAGGCGCGCGCCCGCGACC
>NZ_AOJN01000052.1 GCF_000337335.1 Halorubrum distributum JCM 10118
CCTTCGCGACGGATCCTGCCGCTCTTTGGCGAAAGCACCCCTCACCGCGGTCGCGTCTCGATCGAACGGTTTCGGTTCTGTTCGGCGCTCCGAAACGAGGTCGCCGTCACCCGGACGCGCCGACGCCTCAGGAGACGTCGTCCCACAGCCGCTCGTGGCCGTGGTACGTGAGCGGCTTCGAGACGTTGGTCACGAGACCGATGCTCGCCGCCTGCCCGACGTCGCCGACGACGAGAAACGCGACCGTCACCATCAGCGCCAGGTAGCGACCGGTCTCGACGACCGCCCGGCGACGGGCCTGTATCGCCTCCCGCGAGAAACCGGCAGCTCCCATGCCGGTCGATTCGGTCGCCGCGAATACGTACGTGGGACCCGCGTCAGAATGCGTTTACAGAGACCAGATTCACCTACTCATGTCTCGCACGGTCGACTCGATCTCGCCCACGACCTCGGGGTTTCGGAGCGCGCTCACGTCGCCGAACTCCTCGCCGCGGGCGATGTCCTCCAGCAACCGCCGCATGATCTTCCCCGATCGCGTCTTCGGGAGTTCGGGGGTGAACACGACCCGGTCCGGGCGCGCCACGTCGCCGACGGTGCTCGCCAGCCGGTCCGCGACCGCGTCGCGGAGGGGCTCGTCGGGCTCGACCCCGCTCTTCGTCGTCACGTACGCCACGATGTGCCCGTCGCCGTCCCCGACGACCGCGGCCTCGGTCACGCCGTCGGCGTCGACGATGGCCGCCTCCAGCTCGCCAGTGTTGAACCGCTGGGCGCGGACGTTGATCACGTCGTCGACGCGGCCGAGGATCGTGACGTAACCGTCCTCGTCGACGGTCGCGCCGTCGCCGGTGCGGTAGCGCCAGCCGTCCTCGCCCTTCACCCAGTACTCCCGCAGGTAGCGCTCGTCCCCCTCGCGGAGCCCGCGAAGCATGCCGGGCCACGGGGAGGCGAGCGTGAGGTACCCCGACTCGCCGGGGTCGACCGGCTCGCCGTCCTCGTCGACGACTCGGGCGTCGATCCCCGGCAGCGGCGGGCCGACCTTCCCCGGCTTCATCGGCGCGATCCCCGGGAGGGTGGCGAGCGAGATGGCCCCCGTCTCCGTCTGCCACCACGTGTCGACGACGGGGGCGTCGCCGCCGCCGACGTGGTCGCGGTACCAGCGCCACGCCTTCGGCGTGATCGACTCGCCGACGGTCCCCAGCAGGCGGATCGAGGAGAGGTCGTGCGACTCGGGGTACTCCGCGCCCCACTTCATGAACGACCGGATCGCGGTCGGCGAGGTGTAGAAGACGCTCACCGCGTTGCGCTCGATAAGGTCCCAGACGCGGTCGCGGTCCGGGTAGTCGGGCGACCCCTCGTACAGCACGGTGGTCGTCCCCGTCGCGAGCGGGCCGTACACGCCGTAGGAGTGGCCCGTGATCCAGCCGATGTCGGCGGCGCACCAGTAGGTGTCCTCCGGGCGCACGTCGAGGACGTTCCGGGTCGTCCACGCGACGTGCGCGAGGTACCCCCCGGTCGCGTGCTCGACCCCCTTCGGCCGCCCGGTCGTCCCCGAGGTGTACATCACGAAGAGGAGGTCGGTCGCGTCGCGGGCGACCGGCTCGACCGTCTCCCCGTCGTGCGCGTCGACGAGCGCGTCGTACTCGTGTTCGTCGTCGCCCAGCGAGACGGCCAGCTCGTCGCCGAGGCGGTCGACGACGACCGCGGCCGACAGCTCCCCCTCGGCGCGGATCCGGGCGTTGTCCGCCTTCGACTTCTGGTTGAACGCGTCCTCCCGGCGGTAGTAGCCGTCGCAGGTGATCAGGTACTCCGAGTCGGCCGCGTCGATCCGCGTCGCGAGCGCCTCCGCGGACAGCCCCGCGAAGACGACGTTGTGCGGCGCGCCGATGCGCGCGCACGCCAGCATCGCGATCGGCAGCTCCGGGACCATCGGCAGGTACAGCGTGACCACGTCGTCCTCCTCGACGCCGAGCTCGCGGAGCCCGGCCGCGACCGCGTTCACCTCGCGGTGGAGGTCGAGGTACGTGTACGACCGGCGCTCGCCCCGCTTCCCGAACCACCGGATCGCGAGCTGGTTCCGGCGGTCGTCCAGGTGCCGGTCGACGCAGTTCGCCGCGGCGTTGAGCCGCCCGTCCGGGAACCACTCGTAGAAGGGGGGGTGGGAGTCGTCGAGGACCGTCTCGTACTCGCGGTCCCACGTCAGGAGGTCGGCGGCCTCTCGCCACGCTTCCGGCCCCTCGCGGTCGAACCGCTCGTACACCGCGGGGTCGCTCGCGGCGGCTCGCGTCCGGAAGTCGGCCGGCGGTGGGACGGCGTCCTCGTCCCGCTCGACGAGCCGACCGTCGGTCCCGGGGTCGTCCATGACACTGTATGGCCCGCGGAGGCCCGTATACTTTGTCCGGGTCGCCGCCGAGCGAGTCAGCGCCGAGCAAGAGTCGGCGCCGGACGCGGCGGCTCGCCGAGAGCGGCCGGTCGCCCCCGCTCAGGCCGACTCCTCGGCGGGCGGCGCCGAGAGCTCGGCGGCCTTCGCCCGGGCGCGGGCGACGATGGAGGGCTTCGCCTCGAAGTCGACGGTCACCTGGTCGCCCGCGTACGTCTCCTCGGCGACGTGCCCGTGGTCGTGGACCCACGAGACGAGGCTCATCGCGTCGTCCGAGACCGGGAGGACGAGCCGCTCGCGCTCCCAGTCCGGGAGCTCGTCCTCGACGCGGTCGCGGAGCTCCGCCACGCCCGCGCCCGTCTTCGCCGAGACGGCGACCGGGTCGGGCGCGACGCCCGAGAGCGCGCCGCGCTTGTCGGCGAGCTCCCCGGGCTCAAGCCGGTCGATCTTGTTGAACACGGTGACGACGGGCGCCTCGTTGCGCTCGTAGAGGGTGTCGTGGCTCGTCACGAGCTTCTCGCGCATCTCCTCGACCGGCTCGCTGGCGTCGACGACGAGCAGCACGAGGTCGGCGCGGTAGACGGAGTCGAGCGTCGACTCGAACGACTCCACGAGCCAGTGGGGGAGGTCCGCGATGAAGCCGACCGTGTCGGTGAGGAGGACGTCGCGCTTCTCCATCTCGGCCCGGCGCGTCGTCGTCCCGAGCGTCGTGAACAGCATGTCCTGCGACTCGGCGGTGGTGTCGAGGTCGCGGTGGCGCTCGTCGTTCTCGTCGACGGCCAGCTCGTCGGCGAGCTGGCGCATCAGCGTCGACTTCCCCGCGTTGGTGTAGCCGGCGAGCGCGACGAGGTCGAACCCGGAGTCGCGGCGCTGCTCGCGGCGCGCCTCCTCCTTCTCCGCGATCGACTCCAGCTCGTCGCGGATCTCGGAGATCTGCCGCTTGATGTCGCGCTCGACGCTCTCGTCGTACTCGCCGAGCCCCATGAACCCGGGCCGCTCGTCGCGCTTCGCCAGGCTCGCCTTCGCCTCCGCGCGGGGCAGCTCGTACCGGAGCTCCGCGAGCTCGACTTGGAGCTGCGCCTTCCGCGTGTTGGCTCGCTGGCCGAAGATCTCCAAGATGAGCGTGAACCGGTCGACGACCTCGACGCCCTCGGGGAGCTTCCCGCCGATGTTGAACGTCTGGTACGGGCCAACGTCGTTGTCGATGATCACGGCGTTCGCGTCCGTCCGGCGGACGAGGTCGCGCAGCTCCGCGACCTTCCCCTCGCCGAACATGAACGCGGCGTCCTCGGTGCGCGTCTGGGTGAGCTCGCCGACCACGTCGTAGCCAGCGGCGGCCGCGAGCTGTCCGATCTCGGTGAGATCGGCATCCCCGGAGTCGACGCGCTTGGCGACGACTGCGCGGCGTCCCTCGGTCGACGACTCGGCGTCGGCGTCCGCTCTCCCGGTGCCCTCGCTCATCGCAGGAGCTCCCGGGCGGCGTACGCGGCGTGGTGTGCTGCCTGCACTGTTTCGCGCTCGCCTATGCTCTCGACGTATTTAAAGTCGGGCTGAAAGCTGAGTCCGACGCGTTCCGCCGGCTCTTCGTAGAACTCGCCGCCCTCGGCCACGACCGGCTCCTCGGGCGGCGAAGGGAGGTCGCCGACCGCCTCCGCTGCGAGCGCGACGGTCGCCTCCAGCGTCGGCCCCTCGCGCGCCGCCGCGAAGCCAATTCCCTCCACCGACCGGATCCGCGAGGAGTCGACCCGCGCGTGGACCGCGGCCGCGACCATCAGGTACTCGCCGTCCTCCTCGTGGCGGCCGCTGATGTCCACGCCGACGACCTCAGGGGCGGGAGCGGTTCACCACGGTTCGACCGGTCCGCGCGTCCGCGCCGAGTGCCTGTGCGTCCATGCGAATACGTTAGTCACCCGGCGAATTGAACGTTTCCGTCGGGCGTTCGACAGCGGCGGCGCTCAGGCGGGCATGCGACAGCGGCGGCGCTCAGGCGGGCATGCGACAGCGGCGGCGCTCAGGCGGGCGCACGCCGGCGGCGGCGCTCAGTCCCGGAGGTCGTCGACGACGGCCCCGATCCGCTCGACCGCCTCGTCGACGTCGGTCTCGTCGACGTCGAGGTGCGTGGTGAACCGCGTCGTGTAGTCCGCGAACTCGACGCAGCCGACGCCGGCCTCCTTACACGCCGCGTAGAGCGACTCGGCCGGGACCCCGGCCTCCTCGGTGTGCGCGACGACGATGTTCGTGTCGGGCGCGGGCGCGTCGACACCGTCGAGCGCGTCGAGGCCGGCCGCGAGCCGCTCCGCGTTGGCGTGGTCCTCGGCGAGGCGGTCGACGTTCTCCAGCGCGCGGAGCCCGGGCGCGGCGATGATGCCCGCCTGCCGCATCCCGCCGCCGAACAGCTTGCGGACCCGGCGCGCGTCCTCGACGAACGCCTCGTCGCCGGCGAGGATCGAGCCGACGGGCGCGCCGAGCCCCTTCGAGAGGCAGAAGGTGACGCTGTCGACGGGCGCGACGATCTCGCTCGCGTCGACGCCGAGCGCGACCGCGGCGTTGAACACGCGCGCGCCGTCGAGGTGGACCGGAACGCCGGCGTCGCGGGCGGCCTCGGCGGCGGCCGCGATCCGGTCGACCGGGACCGCCTTGCCGCCGCGGTAGTTATGGGTGTTTTCCAGAGAGAGGAGGCCAGTCCCTGGTCGGTGGAGGTCCTCGTCGACGAGTCCCTCGCGGACCGCCTCGGGGGTCGGGACGCAGCGCTCGCCGGCGTCGATCGTCCGGGTCTGGACGCCGGAGAGCTTGGCCGCGCCCGCCAGTTCCCAGCGGTAGATGTGGGACTCGCGCTCCAAGAGGAGCTCCTGGCCCGGCTCCGTGTGCGCGTGGACCGCGATCTGGTTCGCCATCGTCCCGGAGGGGACGTACAGCGCGGCCTCGGTGCCGACCGCCTCGGCCGCGCGGCGCTCCAACTCGTTGACGGTCGGGTCGTCGCGGTACACGTCGTCGCCGACCTCGGCGGTCGCGGCCGCGTCGCGCATCTCGTCCGAGGGCGCCGTGACGGTGTCGGACCGCAGGTCGATGAAGTCGTCGTCGGACATCGGTTGTCTGTCGTTCCGCGGCGGCGGGCATATATCCCGCGCTCGGCGAACGCCCTCGGAGACCGACCGTTTCCGACGGTCCCGAGGCCGATCCACCCGGTTCCGCGTTCGGTCCCTATTTAACGACAGCGGCCGATCCGTGGCGTATGGCAACGGAAGCCGCGCCAGACGACGCAGCCGACGCACCGGACGCCTACGACGCCCTCCTCGACCGCGTCCAGCGGTGGAACGCGGTCGGCAGCGCCTCCGGCGTCCTCGGCTGGGACCAACAGGTGATGATGCCCGAGGGCGGGACACCCGCTCGGTCGAAGCAGCTCTCGGCGCTCTCCTCGGTCCACCACGACATGGTCACCGCCGACGAGACGGGCGAGCTGCTCGACGAGCTCGACGACGCAGACCTCACGGACGAGCAGGCGGCGGTCGTCCGCGAGGTCCGCCGCGAGTACGAGCGAGCCGACGCCGTCCCGGTCGAGCTCGTCGAGGAGATCTCCGAGACGGGCTCCGAGGCGCTCCAGGCGTGGGAGGAGGCGAAGGCCGAGGACGACTTCGACGAGTTCGCCCCCTACCTCGAGAAGCACGTCGAGCTCAAACGCGAGTACGCCGAGCATATCGACCCCGACCGCGACCCCTACGAGGTCCTCTTCGAGGAGTTCGAGCCGTGCCTCTCGATGGAGCGCGCCGAGTCGATCCTCACGGAGCTCCGCGAGGCGCTCGTCCCGATGATCGAGGAGATCCGCGAGTCCGACGTCGAGCTCGCCGTCGACACGTTCGAGGGTACCTTCCCCGAGGACGACCAGGAGGCGCTCTCGCGGGAGGCGCTCGAACTCGTCGGCTACGACTTCGACCGCGGCCGCCTCGACGTCTCCTCGCACCCGTTCACCTCGGGCAACCAGTTCGACTGCCGCGTGACGACCCGGTTCGACGAGAACGACCCGCTCGGCGCCGTCGGCTCGACGATCCACGAGTTCGGCCACGCGCAGTACAACCTCGGGCTCCCGCAGGAGCACTTCGGCACGCCGCTCGGCGAGTCGCGCGACCTCTCGGTCCACGAGTCGCAGTCGCGCCTCTGTGAGAACCACGTCGGGCGCAGTAAGGCGTTCTGGGAGGAGTTCCTCCCCGTCTTCCAGGAGCACTTCCCGCAGACGGAGGAGGCGACGGTTCAGGACGCTTACGAGGCGTTCAACCAGGTGTACGAGGACAACCTCATCCGCGTCGAGGCCGACGAGCTCACCTACCACCTCCACATCGTGATCCGGTTCGAGATCGAGCGCGACCTGATCCGCGGCGACCTCGACGTCGAGGACGTGCCCGAAGTGTGGAACGACAAGTACGAGGAGTACCTCGGCATCCGGCCCGACACCGACAGCGAGGGCTGCCTCCAGGACATCCACTGGAGCCACGGCAACTTCGGCTACTTCCCCACCTACTCGCTGGGCTCCGTGATGGCCGCCCAGCTGTTCGAGGCCGCCGAGGACGAGATCGACGACCTCCACGGGAAGATCGCCGACGGCGAGTTCGGCGACCTCCACGACTGGCTCGGCGAGAACGTCCATCAGCACGGCTCCCGCTACGAGACCAACGAGCTGGTGGTGCGCGCGACCGGCGAGGACTTCTCGGCGGACGCGTTCCTCGACTACGTCGACGAGAAGTACGGCGAGCTGTACGGCATCTGAACCGGGAGCGCACACCGACCGTCCCCGTTTTTACGAGAGCACCCGAACCAGCGACGGCGTTGCGAGCGGCACGTGGAGCGAGGCGTGCGCGACCATCGCCGCTGCGAGGCTGCGCCGCCAGTAGGGCCACCCGAACGCGACGCCCGCGGCTATCCGAGCCGGAACCCGGTCATCAACACGATGAGGACGAGCATCACGGCGCCCTCGAACAGCCCGACCACGAGGTTCTTCTTCTCTATCGATTCGAGCCGCGAGGCGTCCGGGTCCGGCGACAGCGTCTCGTAGTACGCGCTGAGCTGGAGCCGGTGCGGGACCGCTAACCCGAACGCGAACAGCCCCCAGCCGAGGCCGAGCGCGAGCCCCGACCACATCCCGCCGAAGCCGTAGCCGAGCCCGAGGTCGGGCGTCAACAACACCGTCCCGGACAGCACCGTCGTCAGCGAGAAGCCGACGAGGAAGAAGACGGCCTTCGGAATCAGCGTCCTGTTCACCGCGGCCGACGCCTCCTCGTCGAGGCCGCCCAGCGTCGGCCCGATAATCGCGGGGAAGATCAGCGCGAAGCCGAACCACACCGCGCCGGCGGCGACGTGGGTATAAAAGAGGAGTTCGGTACTCACGAGCGCGAGGCTCGCGGCGAGGAACGCCAGCGGCACGAGGAAGCTCCCGGCCGCGAACGCCGGGTTCGCGGCGTCCGCGAGGTGGCGAACTCGATCGACGAATCCCGACTCAGCGACGTGACGGCTACCTTCGTCGGCGACGGCCATGGACGCCGGATCCCGAGTCTCCGTCAAATGCGTTCTGGTCGACACGATCGCGGCCGGTTCTCGGCGGTGACCACGTGCTCACCACCCCGGTACTCCATTGAGTACCCGTAGTTGGTAGTTGACCGATCTCGATCGCTCAGTACAGAGGAAGAGATGAGCGATAGCGGGAGTAGGTGTAGTATATCGTGACCGAGGTCGTTTATAAATGGAATTTCGGTTTTGCCGTTGGCCGTTTATAAATGGTTGAGGCTGGTGGGATGACAACCGCCAAAGCCCCAGCCGGGAGGCCGGCGCACGCTCGCTGCGTTCCTCAGTCGCTCACTTCGCTCGCTCCCTGCGGTACTTACTTCGCCTGCGCCGGCCTCCCGGCTGCCCCTTTGAGTCCCGCCCCGCACAGCGACCGCACCTCACACCTCCCCAGCCTCGTCGCTGGCGGTCTTCGCTTCGCTCGACCGCCAGCGACTCCCTCGCACCGTCGGTTCGCGGCCCTCCGGGCCGCTCACCGGGGCGCGCCACCGCCTGTCATTTATAACCCCTCGTCGCCGTCGCTTACGACTATTTAAATACGACATTGTGGCCGGCAATCTGAGATACCCACTCCCGTAACCGATCGAGAAGCACGCTTCAGCTATCGGCTGTTTCAGGCATGTCGGTGCTTATAAAGAGAAGTGGCTCTGTTGAAATCCTTAGAAAGTGATATATTCTGTTTCGATTACGGTCAATACAGAGTGTAGATTCAGCGAAGTATCTTAGATAACGGTAGGCGTCACGAAAGGCGAACTAGTCGGTGGCGTAGAATACAACCAATTTGGATGAACAGACTCTAGTCATGTGGAGAAAATTTATCTTTTTATCATTTGTAACTACAATTTGTGTCCGAACAGCTCTCCAATACTGAGATAGATATTGGACTTATCGCCCAGACAGCCTTCGTTCTTGCCGTGGTGATCGGCATCCCTTCGGCGTTTGCGCTCGATGGACAACTCCGCTCTCTCGTCTTCGTAATCCTAGCCGTCCTGCTGCTCGTGGGCTTTCTCGTCGTCGGTTACCGCCACGCACGCCGACAGAAGTCTCTCCATCAGCACGTTGCTTTTTTAATAGTTTGGTTCGGCAGTTTCCCTCTAGCGGGCCGACTCGCTCGCACAGCAAGCGGCCGCCTCCCAGAGCCGATTCCCGACCTCTTGGCAATAGGCGTCACGCTCGGTGCACTGTGGATTGGCTCACGGCTTGCCTACGGTGGTGCACTGACCCGGGCGCTGTTTGGGTCAGACTGAGACTTCACGAGGAGACAGAACTGGTCAGTCGAGGTCCAGCCACTTCCAATACAGATGTTCTATGTCGTATTCGCACCCTTCAGCGACCGGACGTTTCAAGCAATAATATGTCTGAACAATAGGATTTCAACAGAGCCAGAGAAGTTTAACAGCGCCTTCCGGTCACGAGACCCGATTACTTCTCGATGATACTCTCCTCGACGGCCTCGCCGAAGTGGCGCGCCACGTCCTCGTAGTAGACGAGCGCCTCGTCGCCCGGCTCGACGTCGGTGACGGCCTTCCGCCCCTCGCTCGTGGCGATCTTCACGGTCTCGGCGTTCTGGATGAGCGTCTCGATCCGGTCGGTTCCGTCCTCCGTCTCTATCTCCGCCTGGATCCTGAACATCGGGCGCTTCTCGATCTTCACCCGGCCGACGACCGCCTCGCGGGTGTGGCCGTCGGTGTCGACGACTTGGACCTCGTCGCCGCTCGACAGCTCCGCGAGGTAGTTCGTGCCGCCCTCGGCGTTGCGGACGTACGCGTGGACCGCGCCGGCGTTCACGCGGAACGGTCGCGAGGCGACGTACGGCGACTCCGCGGTCTCGGCGTGGACGAAGAAGAGCCCACGCGACATCGAGCCGACGAGCATTCCCTCGCTGTCGTCCATCAGCGACCCGGTGTCGATGCAGACGCGGTCCGCCATCCCGGTCTGTTCGACCTCGGTCACCTCGGCGTGCCGGAGGTCCAGCGTCTCGCGGTCGGCCGCGTCGCGGGCCTCGACCGCACCGCGGATCTCGTCGGGCGAGTCGGCGTCGAGCAGGACGCCGTCGGCGCCGATCTCCAGCGTCTCGAACGCGGTCCGGGCCTCCGCGGCCGTCGTCGCGCCCGCGACGAGGTGCGTCTCGTCGCCGACCCGGGCGATGAGGTTCTCTAAGGGGATGATCGACCAGTCCTCGCCGATGACCACGGTGAACTCGGCCTCGTCGGCCGCGGCCTCGGCGAACTCCTCGTACTCGGTGCCGAGGACGCGGACGTACGCGCCCTGCGCGCGGTCGTCGCGGCGGCGCAGCGTGGTCAGGTCCGCCGACCCGGAGAAGTCGTCCGGCATCGAGACCGTCCCGTCGCCCTCGCCGCCCTTGCCGACGAAGTACGCGTCGGCCTCGACGTCGCTCTCGGCGTCGTCGATCACGTCGGCGTCCGAGCGGAACGCCGCCACGTTCACGTCGCCGAGCTCCCGGACGCGGCCGACGTCGCCCTCGTCGACGAGCACCCAGTCCGCGCCGGCCTCGATGGCCGTCGTGACCCGTCGCTTGCGCGCCTCCCAGTCGCCGACGTCGCCGTCGGCTTTGACCCAGACCGTGCGTGTCATTGTCGAATCGTCGCGGCGCGCCGGCTTGAAAACTGCGAAAGGGTCGGGCGTTGCGGGCGGCGGCCCGGCAGACGACAAAGCACTTATCGGTGAGATAGTATCGTCTGACACACGCCCCCGTATGACGCAACCAAGCCAGCGCCTCTCGGACGCGGGGTCCCGGTACGCCGCGGCGCGCGAGTCCCTGCGCGAACGCGCGCGGCCACACCTCGGGATCGACCCGCGGGCGCTCGGCGCGTTCCGGATCGCGGCGGCGCTGGTGATCCTCTCTGACCTGCTGATCTACCGGCTTCCGGCGGTGCGGACGTTCTACACGGACGACGGCGTCCTCCCCCGCGCGACGCTCGCCGAGGTCTTCCCGCTGTTGGAGCGGGCGTCCCTCTACGCGATTTCCGGATCGGCGCGGGTACAGACGGGGCTGCTCGCGGTTACCGCCGTCGCCGCCGCCTGCCTGCTGGTCGGCTATCGCACGCGGGCGGCGGCGGGCCTCTCGGCCCTCCTGCTCGCGTCGCTGTACGCGCGGAACCCGTACGTGCTCAACGGCGGGAACACGGTGCTTGTCGCCTTCCTGTTCTTGAGCCTCTTCCTCCCGCTCGACGCCCGCTGGTCGCTCGGTGCGGGCCGCCGGAGCGTTCGCGGGGAGCCGAACGACGCTGACGGAGGTGCGGGCGCCGGGGGAGGCGACGCCGGTGACCGGCGGATCTGTACGATCGGCACGGCCGTCACGCTCCTGACGCTCGTGTCGATATACGCGGCGAACGCGGTCTCGAAGTACCGGAGCGGCGCCTGGATGTCGGGGACTGCCGTCCCCCGGATCTTCCAGCTGGGCGAGTTCACCGTCGGGCTGGGGCCGCTCGTCTCGGAGTACACCGCGGCCCTCACCGCGATCAACTGGCTCTGGATCGCGCTCCTCTCCGTCTCCCCCCTGCTGGTCGTCGCGACCGGGCGGCGCAGGACCGGGATCGCCCTCGCGTTCGTCTCCGCCCACCTCGGCATGGCTGCGACGATGCGGCTCGCGGTGTTCCCGTACGTCATGAGCGCGGTCCTGCTCCTGTTCCTCCCGCCCGACGCGTGGGACCGCGCCGAGGCCGTCGCGTCGAGGGTCTCCGAGTCCACGGGGCTCGCGGGGACCGATCGGTCGCACCGGAGCGACGGCGGGACCGACGCACGGACCCCCTCTCCGACCCCGTCGCAGACCCGCCGCGGGATCAGGGCGGGCGCCGCCGCGCTGCTCGTCGGCTTCTTCCTCGCGCTCGTGTGGTGGCAGGCGGCGGGGGTCGGGCTCGTCGACCTCCCGGCACAGGAGTCGACCGGACAGCTGTCGGAGGTGAGCTGGTCGTTCTTCGCCCCGAACCCACCGGACGCCTCGGGCTGGTACGTCGTCGCGGGGACGCTCGAATCCGGCGACGCGATCGACCTGCGCGACGGCGGCGCGGTCTCGTACGACCGGCCGCCGGACGCGGCGGAGACGTATCCGTCGACCCTCTGGCACCAGTTCGGCTTCAGAATGAAGAGCGCCGGCGAGTCGCAGTATCGGCCGGTGGCGGCGTACGCCTGCGAGCGATCGGACCGCGACTTGGAGTCCGTCGCGGTCGTCCACGTCGAACAGCCCGTCGACTCGGACGGCCCGGTCGGGGAACCGGACGCGGAAGAGCGAGTGCGCGTCGCCTGCTGAGGCGGATCCCGAGCGCGATCGACCCCTTACGCCTCGACGAATCCGCCCGCCCGCAGCGCCTCCTCGACGGCGGCGTCGTCGTGGACGACCGCGGAGACGGCGCGCGCGATCCCCTCGGGGTCGTCGTGCTGGAAGATCGACCGCCCCATCGACACGCCGGCGGCGTCGCCGTCCATGGCGCCGCGGACCATCTCCACCGTCTCGCGGTCGGTCCCCTTCGAACCGCCGGCGATGACGACCGGGAGCCGGGTCGACTCCGTCACGCGTTCGAAGGAGTCGCCGTCGCCGGAGTAGCCCGTCTTCACCACGTCAGCGCCGAGCTCCTCGGCGAGCCGGACGGCGTGCCCGAGCGCCTCCGGGTCGGACTCGTCGACTCCCGGGCCGCGCGCGTACGCCATCGCGAGGACGGGGAGCCCGAGCCGCTCGGCGTCGGCCGTCAGCTCGGCGAGCTCCTCGATCTGGTCCGGCTCGTGGTCGGAACCGACGTTGATGTGGAAGGAGACGGCGTCGGCGCCGGCGCGGACCGCGTCCTCCGCGGTGCCGGTGACGCGCTTGTCGCTCTCGTCGGGCCCGATCGTCGTCGACCCGTTGAGGTGGACGATGTAGCCCGCGTCGTTCTTGTTCTCGTGGACGCGGGGCGCGATCCCGCGCTGGGTGAGCACCGCGTCCGCGCCGCCGCTCGTGACGCCGTCGATCGTCGACTCGATGTCGACGAGCCCCTCGACGGCGCCCATCGTGATCCCGTGGTCCATCGGGACGATGAGGTATCGGTCGTTCGTGGAGATGCGGTCGAGTCGTGCCGAGAGTCCTGCTGTCATTGTGGGGTGGGTCGTTGTGTGAGTCTGTGGCAATCGGAGGTAAGTCGGTTTCGTTCGGGGACGTATTGTACCGTTCCGGTCCGGAGCGGCTCAGGCGGACTCGACGGCCTCGGTCCGCGAGCGGTAGCCGCGCCTGGCGCCCTCCTTCAGCTCGCGGGAGAGCGCCTCCAGCCGGTCGGCGACCTCGTCGGTCGACAGGTCCTCGGCGACGCCCTCGGCGACCACGTCGACGAGCGCCGAGCCGACGATGATCCCGTCGGCGCCGCCCGCGACGATGCGCTCGGCGTGCTCACCGGTCGAGATGCCGAAGCCGACCGCCTTCGGCACGTCGTACTCGCGGAGACGGTCGAGGCTCTCCGTGGTCTGGTCGGAGACGTCGTCGCGGGCGCCGGTCGTTCCCAGCCGCGCCTGGACGTACACGTAGCCGGAGACGTTCTCCATCATGCGGTCCAGTCGGTCGCCGCGCGTCGTCGGCGCGACGATGAAGACGAGGTCGAGCCCGAACTCGTCGCACGCCTCGCGCAACGGGTCCGCCTCCTCGGCCGGCAGGTCCGGGACGACGAGCCCCTGAATGCCGGCCGCGGCGGCGCGCTCGACGAAGGGGCGCGGCCCCTCGCCCTCGCCGTACTGGTAGATGAGATTGTAGTACGTCATACACACCAGCGCGGCGTCGACGTCGAGCTCCTCCGCGAACTCGAAGAAGCGAGTGGGCGTCATCCCCGCGTCGAGCGAGCGGACGAGCGCCTCCTGGATCGTCGACCCCTCGGCGATCGGCTCGGAGAACGGGAGCCCGAGCTCGATCACGTCGGCGCCGCCGCGGTCGAGCGCCTCGACGTACGCCTTCGACGACTCGTAGTCGGGGTCGCCGACGACGAGGTACGGGACGTAGGCGGGGCCGTCGGCGAACGCGGCGGCGATGGCCTCGGAGTTGGCCATCTACATCCCCTCCGTGAACATCGACATGTCGGGCGCGTTCGGCACGTCCCGCTGGTCCGTCTCCTCGATGGCGGCGTCGAGGTCCTTGTCGCCGCGGCCGGAGACGTTCACGACCACGCGCTCGCCGAGCTCCTCGTGGTGCTCCTCGAGGAAGCCGAACGCGTGGGCCGTCTCCAGCGCGGGGATGATGCCCTCGGTGTTCGAGAGCCGGTGGAACCCCTCCAGCGCGGCGTCGTCGTCGACGGCGACCGGGCTCACGCGCCCCTCGTCGACGAGGTACGCGAGCTCCGGCCCGACGCCGGCGTAGTCGAGCCCGGAGGAGACGGAGTGGCTCTCCATGATCTGCCCGTCCGAGTCCTGGAGGAGCTTCGTCCGCGCCCCGTGGAGGACGCCCTCCTCGCCGGCGTACAGCGACGCGGAGTTGGGCGCGACGCCCGCCGCCTCGTCGACTTCGAGCGTGGAGCCGCCGGCCTCGACCGCGTGGAGCGCGACGGACTCGTCGTCGACGAACTCGGCGAACGTCCCCATCGTGTTGGAGCCGCCGCCCGCGCAGGCGACCACGTCGGTCGGGAGCCCGCCCGTCTTCTCGATCGCCTGCTCGCGGGCCTCCTCGGAGATGACCGCTTGGAAGTCGCGGACCATCACCGGGAACGGGTGCGGGCCGACGATAGACCCGATCACGTAGTGGGTGTCCTCGACCGTCTCGGCCCAGTCGCGCATCGTCTCGGAGATGGCCTCCTTCAGCGTCCCGCGGCCCGTCGTGACCGGCTTCACCTCGGAGCCGTTGAGCTTCATCCGGAACACGTTGGGCCGCTGGCGGTTGATGTCGCGTTCGCCCATGTAGATCGTACAGGGCATGTCGAGGTGGGCGGCCGCCATCGCGGTCGCGGTGCCGTGCTGGCCGGCGCCGGTCTCCGCGATGATGCGCTCCTTGCCCATGTACTTCGCCAAGAGGACTTGGCCGAGCGCGTTGTTCAGCTTGTGGGCGCCGCCGTGGAGCAGGTCCTCGCGCTTGAGGTACACCTCGGTGTCGTAGCGCTCCGAGAGCCGGTCGGCGCGCTGGAGCGGCGTCGGCCGCCCGCCGAAGTCGGCGAGCCGCTCGCGGAACTCGTCCATGAAGCCGTCCTCGTTGTTCAGGACGTAGCGCCCGTACGCGTCGGCCAGCTCTTCGATCGCGGGCATCAGCGCCTCGGGGACGTACTGGCCGCCGTAGCGGCCGAACTTCCCGTCGTCGCGGCCGCGCTCGCGGCCCGGTCGCCGCGAGGGCGCCGTGTCGTTCGGTTCCTCCGTCGTCCGCGTGTCGGTCTCGCTCATGTGGGTGTCTCCGTGGTGTCTCGGGTGCCGCTTTCGCCGCTCGCATCGTCCTCGTCGTCGGCCGCGTCGTACGCGTCCCCCTCCGCGGCGCCGTCACCGTCCGCCTCCGCCCGCACCAGTTCGCGCGTGTTCGCTTCCACGTCGCCGTCCATGATCGCGCTGCCGACGAGCAGGGCGTCGGCGCCCGCCGTCCGCATCCGGCGGACGTCCGCCGGCGAGCCGATGCCGCTCTCGGCGATCAGCGTAGCGTCGTCCGGGACGTGGGGCGCCACGGACTCGAAGGTTCCGAGGTCGACGACGAGTTCCGCGAGGTCCCGGTTGTTCACGCCGATCGTCGTCGCGCCCGCGTCGACCGCGCGCTCCAGCTCCTCGCGGTCGTGGACCTCCACGAGGACCTGAAAGCCGCGGTCGCGCGCCGCGGCGAGCAGGTCCGGGAGGTCGTCGCCGACGAACCGCGCGATCAGGAGGACGACGTCGCTCTCGACGGCGTCCAGCTGCGCCTCGTCGACGACGAAGTCCTTCCGAAGGACCGGCACGTCGACGGCTTCGCGCACGCGTCCGAGCGTGTCGACGCTCCCGCCGAAATGTTCCGGCTCGGTGAGCACGCTCAGCGCGACCGCCCCGCCGGCGACCATCCCCTCCGCGAGCGCGACGGGGTCGTCCTCGCGGCTGCCCTCGGTCGTCGGGCTCGTCGGCTTCACCTCGGCGATCACCGGAACGCGCCCGTCGGCCTCGGCCCGCTCGAACGCGGCCTCGAGGTCGCGCGGCGCGACCGAGACGGCCTCTCCGGCCTCCGCGGCCGCGTCAGCCCGGTCCCGTGCGGCGGACAGGATCGATCTGACCGCTGGCGCCAGCTCGTCTGGATCGTCCATTACTATACACTAATGTACGTATCTGTTCATAAGACTTGCGGGGACCGGACCGACCCACTCGGCTCCCGGCCGGCGGCGCGAACCGGTCCTGCGGGAGACATTTTAAGTGAGCAACCCTACCAATGAAGGGTATGAGTGTATCGGGCACGTCCGGCGTTTTCGCCCGCGAGTTCGACGCCATCGACCGGACAGTCCAGGTCGGTTTCGCGGGGGGCCGCGTCATCTCGGTGTCGTTCCCCGCCGAACCGCCGGGAGACGCAGACGGCGACCACGACCTGTTGGACCGGATCGACGCGTACCTCGGCGGCGAGCGCGACGAGTTCGCCGAGGTGGCGCTCGGCCTCACCGTGCCGACGGATCAGCGGGAGGTGTTGGAGGCGCTCCGGAGCGTCCCGTACGGCGAGGAGGTCTCAGTGAGCCGGCTCGCACGGCTCTGCGGATTTGATCCCGACGACCCTGACGACTTGGAGACCGTGACCGGCGCGCTCAATGACAACCCGATCCCGGTCCTGCTTCCGGACCACCGGGTGAGCGGCGGGCCGTACGCGACCCCGGGCGACGTCCGGGGCGAGTTCCGCCGCGTGGAGGGAATGTAGTCCGTTCGGGCCGGATTAACCGCTCAGATATCGAAGTCGGGCGTGTCGAACGCGCCCTCGTCGGCGTCGACGTCGTAGCGCTCGATCCCGGTGAGCGCCAGATCGAGCGTCGCCGCGGCGTCCCACCGGCCCGTGTTGATGACGAGGTCGTAGATGGACCGGTCCGACAGGTCGACGCCGTAGTAGGACTTGTAGCGCTGCTCCTCGATGACCTCGCGCACCTGCATCTCGGAGGTCATCTCCTCGCGCTCGGCCGTGCGGTCGGCGCGGACCTCGTCCGGGGCGTCGAGCCAGATCCGGATGTCGGCGCGGTTGCCGGCGATCCAGCCCGCGAGCCGCGACTCCAGCACGAACGCCTTGTTCACGGCGCCCCACTTCTCGGCGATGCGGCGGAGCCGCTGGTCGAGCGCCCGGTCTATCTCTTCGGATTCGCCGGTCTCCGCGATCAGCTGTGAGAGGCTCATGTCCCGCTCGGCCGCGATCTCGCGGAACAGCTCGCCGCCGGAGACGTAGCCGCAGTCGAGCGCCTCGGCGATCCCCTCGACGAGCGTCGTGGCCCCGCAGCCCGGCGGGCCGGAGACGGTGATGAACAGGTTCCGGTCGATCCGTCGGTCGGGCTCCGGCGAGGTGCCGCTCATGCGTGTTGCGCCACGGAAGGCCGTCAGATAAACGGGTCGGTTGCGCGAATTTCCGCGGAACCGACGGAGATGGGGTCGGTTGCGCGAACGCCTCACGAGGATCGACGCAACGGATTTCCCTTCCCGAGCCCTCGTGAACGTCGTGAGCGAGACCACGGACCGCGGCGACGAGGCCGCCGCGCGGGCGCTCCTCAGAGACGCGGTCGAGCGCGGCGCGATCGCGGACCCCGAGTTCGACCCGGAGACGGTCCCGATCGCCGACGCCGACGTCCTCGCCCGGCTCTCGCCGCCGGTCCGTCGCTGGTGGGTCGAGCGGTTCGGCGGGTACGTCGGCGAGAACGGCGGCTTCTTCACGCCGCCGCAGCGCGAGGCGATCCCCCACGTCGACGACGGCGAGAACTGCCTCGTCGCCGCGCCGACGGGCAGCGGGAAGACGCTCGCCTCCTTCCTCGCGGTCCTCGACGACCTCTTCGCCCGCGACCGCGCCGGCGACCTGGAGAACTCCGTCTACTGCCTGTACGTCTCGCCGCTGAAGTCGCTCGCGAACGACATCGAGCGCAACCTAGAGGCGCCCTTGGCCGGGATCGGCGAGGCGGTCGCCGCGGCGGAGGGAGGCGACGGCGACTCGACGAGCGACGCCGACGCGGCCGGCGAGTCCGACAACGACGAAGACCCCTACGACCCCGGCGTCAGGCAGGCGATCCGCCACGGCGACACCTCGAAGGCGGACCGGCAGGCGATGCTCTCGGAGACGCCGCACGTGCTCAACACCACGCCGGAGACGCTGGCGATCCTGCTCAACTCGCCGAAGTTCAAGGAGAAACTGCGCACCGTCGAGTACGTGATCGTCGACGAGATCCACTCGCTTGCGGCGAACAAGCGCGGCACCCACCTCTCGGTGTCGCTGGAGCGGCTGACCGAGCTGGCGCGGAACGGTGAGCGGGAAGCAGAGACCGAGATCACCCGGATCGGCTGCTCGGCCACGGTCGAACCGCTCGACGGGATCGCCTCGTTCCTCGTCGGGCGCGAGCGCGTCGCCGGCGACGTCGGCGCGGTCGACGGGTTCGAGACGCGCCCCTGCGAGGTGGTCGACGCGCGGTTCGCGCGGGAGTTCGACCTCGAACTCCGGACGCCCGCCGCCGACCTGATCCACACGCCGCGGTCGGCGGTGACCGACCGCTTCTACGAGTCGCTCCGCGAGCTGATCGAGTCCCACGAGAACACGCTGGTGTTCACGAACTCCCGGTCGGGCGCCGAGCGCACGCTCCAGGAGCTCCGGCAGCGGTTCGACTACGACGAGTCGGACTCGGGCTGTCACCACGGGAGCCTCGGCGAGGCCCAGCGGACGCGCGTCGAGGAGGGGCTGAAGTCGGGCGATCTCGACGTGGTGACCACCTCGACGAGCCTGGAGCTCGGCATCGACATGCCCCACCTCGACCTGGTGGTCCAGGTCGGCTCGCCGAAGTCGGTCGCGGCGCTGCTCCAGCGCGTCGGTCGCGCCGGCCACAGCCCCGGCGAGACCGTCGAGGGGCGGGTGTTCGCCCTCGACCGCGACGAGCTGATCGAGTGCGCGACGCTGCTCGCCCGCGCAGAGGACGGGTTCGTCGACCGCGTGTTCCCGCCCGAGGGCGCCTACGACGTCGCCGCCCAGCACGTCTACGGGATGGCCATAAACCGGGTCCGCCCCGACCGCGAGATTCGGGAGGTCCTCCGTCGGGCGCACCCGTACCGCGGCTTTGACGACGCGGCCTACGAGCGGCTGTTCAGGTACCTCACCGGCGACTACGACGGGCTGGAGGCGAAGAACGTCTACCCGAAGGTGTGGCGCGACGCCAACGACGCGCCGGACGGCGAGCACCATCACCCGGAGTTCCCCGTCGGCGAGCTGCTCGTGGGGAAGCGGGGGCGGCTCGCGCGTGTCATCTACATGACGAACGTGGGGACGATCCCCGACTCGTTCACCTGCGACGTGTTCACGCGCGACGACGAGTGGGTCGGCACCCTCGACGAGTCGTACCTCGACACGCTGGAGTCCGGCGACGTGTTCGCGCTGGGCGGCGAGCGGTTCGCGTTCCGCTACCGCCGCGGCTCGAAGGTGTACGTCGACCGCACGAGCGAGCGCCCGACGGTCCCCTCGTGGTTCGCCGAACGCCTCCCGCTGTCCGCGGACCTCGCCCGCGAGGTGTTGGCGTTCCAGGCCGAACTCCTCGACCGGCTGACCGGCGACGGTCCGAGCGCCGGTCCCGCCGCGGTCCGCGCGTGGCTCCGCGAGTTCCCCCTCGACGGGAACGCGGTCCGCGCGCTCGCCCGCATGTACGACGAGCAGGTCAGGTACGCGGACCCGGGCTCGGTCTCGACGCCCGACCGCATCGTCGTCGAGGAGGAGCTCGACCGTAACGAGTACAAGCGTCGCTTCTACGTCCATTCGATCTACGGCCGCCGGTTCAACGACGGACTCTCGCGGCTCGTCGCGGCCGCGGTCGCGAACCGCACCGACGCCAACGTGGCGGTCGCGGTCGCGGACCGCGGGTTCTCGCTCGCGCTCCCGTTGAACCGCAAGGTCGACGTGGCACAGATCCTCGCCGGCCTCAACCCGGAGACCGTCCGCGAGGACCTCCGCGAGGCCGTTCAGGGGACGGACCTCCTCCAGCGCTACTTCCGGATCAACGCCGGGCGCGCGCTCCTCATCCTCAAGCGCTACAAGGGGTACGAGAAGTCGGCCGCCGAGCAGCAGGTGTCCGCCGAGATGCTGCTGTCGTTCGCGGCCGATCTGGAGGAGTTCGCTGTGCTGGAGGAGACGTACCGCGAGCTGCTGGAGGACCGGCTGGACGTCGACGGGATCCGCGAGGCGGTCGGGCGGATCGCGACGGGCGACCTGGCGGTGGAACACCGCGTCGTCGACTCCCCGAGTCCGCTCGCGTTCGGACTCGCGACGCTCGTCGACTCCGACACCGTCATCGCCGACGACGAGTCGGCCGTCCTCCGGGAGTTCCACGCCCGCGTGATGGAGGAGATCGGCGAGGCGCCTCGGGGCGCCGGGAGCGACGAGGCCGGTGACTGCGGCGTCGGTGACCGCGATGCCGAACCGCCCGCGGACCGCTGATCGGACTGAGACGGCGGATCACGGCCGGAGCGGCTCGGTCGGGAGCGGGTCGGGAAGCCCGTCCAAGATCAGCGTCGTGTAGTGGAGGAAGACGACCAGCGCCGCGAGCGACAGCAACAGGAGGAAAAGCAGGATCAGGCGCTCGTCGCTGCGGACGACCGCGGCGGTGTCCGCGAGGAACTCCGTCCGCGGGCGACGCTCGGGCATCGTCGACTGTTGCGCCCGCGTTCGCTTAAAAGTAGCCGGTGGGGCGGCGGAGCGGTCGATTCGGCCAACTCGCTCGCGGCCGCTCAGTCGTCCGAGGGCGACACGGGGGACCGGCCGAGCGGCTCGCCGTCGACGGGCTCGTCGGGGTTCGCGTCGACGGCAGCGTCGCTCAGCCCGAACTGGGCGTCGACGTCGGCGTCCTCGCGCACGTGGACGGTGCCGCGGTGGACCGCGATGGCGTCCGCGAGGTGAAGCCGCACGGCGTCGAGCAGCACCTCGGCTTCGAGGGGCTGGCCGCGGCGCTTGATCTCGTCGACGTCGGCGCCCGGCGGCACGTCGAACGCGCGCTGGGCGATGACCGGGCCCTGGTCGAGGTCGGTCGTGACGTAGTGAGCGGTGACGCCCGCGATGCGGACGCCGGCGTCCTTCGCCTGCCGGTACGCCTCGGCGCCGGGGAACGCCGGCAGCAGCGAGGGGTGGACGTTGATGATCCGGCCCTCGTACCGGAAGACGACCTCCGGAGAGAGGATGCGCATGTAGCGGGCCAAGGCGATGAGGTCCACGTCGTACTCGGCCAGGAGGTCGAGCAGGCGTCCCTCGTCGGTGTTGCCGTTGCCGTCGCCCACGTCGTAGAACGGCTTGTCGTAGCGCTCCGCGAGCGACCGGAGGTCGCCGCGGTTGCCGATGACGACGGGGATCTCCGCCTCGGCGTCGTCGTCGGCCAGCTCGCCGCTGGCCTCGGCCTCCAGGAGCGCCTCGGGCGCGTGCGTCTCCTTCGTGACGAGCAGCGCGACGCGGCGCGCGTCGCGGTCGCTCGGGAAGCGGACCTGGATGTCGACGTCGAGCTCGCGGCCGAGCTCGGCGAGCGCGCGGCGGAGCTCGCCGCGGGAGGTCTCCATCTCCGACGCGTCGACGCGGGTCGTCATCCGGAAGACGCCCTCGCGGACCGCCTGATCGAGGTCCTCGATGTTGATTCCCCGCTCGAACAGCAGGGAGGTGACCCGCGCGATGAGTCCGGTCTTGTCTCCTCCGACGACCGTGATCTCGGTCAGTTCGCGGGTCATGCGACGATCACCTCCGCGGGTTCAAGCGGCTGCATACACCGCCTCCAACAGGCGGAGGGCTTTGCCCCTTTCGTTCCGCGCGGTCCCTGCCTCCCGCACGAACGACCGATCTGTATCCACGAACGTGCCTATAAACGGCGTTCCAAAACGGTTTTTACACACGACTCCGCACCAACGGGTATGACCGCGTACACGGCGACGGTGACGGTCCGGCTGAAGCGGGGCGTCCTCGACCCGGAGGCCGAGACGACCCAGCAGGCCCTCGAACGGCTCGGGTTCGAGCTGTCCGACCTCCGCTCGGCGGACCGGTTCGAGGTGGACCTCGACGCCGCCGACGCCGACGAGGCCGCCGACCGCGCCGACGAGATGGCCGAGCGGCTGCTCGCGAACCCCACGATCCACGACTACGACGTCGCGGTCGCGGAGCGATGACGGTCGCCGATTCGGCCGTTGCGGCCGCCCGCGGGAGGTGGGCGGCGTGACGGTCGCCGTCGTCCAGTTCGGCGGCTCGAACTGCGACCGCGACGCCGTCCGCGCCCTCGACCACCTCGGCGTCGACGCCGAGCGCGTCTGGCACGAGGACGGCCTCCCGACCGACCCCGACGGGATCGTTCTCCCGGGGGGGTTCTCCTACGGCGACTACCTCCGCGCCGGCGCGATGGCCGCCCGAGCGCCCATCATGGAGGAGGTGCGGGACGCGGCCGACGACGGCGTCCCCGTGATCGGCATCTGTAACGGCGCGCAGATCGGTTCGGAGTCCGGGCTCACCCCCGGCGCGTTCACCACGAACGCCTCGGCGCGCTTCCAGTGCGAGCCGGTCCGCCTGCGCGTCGAGCGCGCGGACACGCCGTGGACCGCCGCCTACGACGAGGGCGACGTGATCGAGGTCCCCATCGCGCACGGCGAGGGGCGCTTCGAGATAAGTGAGGCGGCCCACGCCGACCTCGTCGCCGACGACCGCGTCCTGTTCCGTTACTGCGACGCCGACGGGAACGTCACGGACGCCGCCAACCCGAACGGGTCGACCGACAACGTCGCCGGCGTCCTCGGCGAGCGCGAGACGGTCGCCGTGCTGATGCCCCACCCCGAGCGCGCCACGCTCCCGGACCTCGGGCGCGGCACCGACGGCGCGGGGATCCTGCGGGCGTTCGCCTGACCGGGTTCGCGGTTCGCCTGAGTCGGCTCTCGGTTCGCCCGAGGCGGCTCTCGGTTACCGCGCTCGCGCGGCCTCTCCGGTCTGTTCCGTCTCCGTCGCCCTCGTAGCTGTCCCGCCCGTCTCCTCGCGCTCCAGTTCGCGCTCCACGGCTCGCTCGAACTCCGCCTCCGTGAGCTCGCCGGCGGCATACGACTGCTGGAGGCGCTCGACCGGCGTCTCGTCGAGGTCGCTCGCGTCCGTGCCGTCGTCGCTCTCGCTCGCGAGCAGCTTGACCCCGAGGAGGCCCGCGGTGAGCAGTACCGCGACGGTGAGCAGCGCCACGAGGGGAAAGACGAACATCCAGCCGCCCATCCCGCCCGCCATCCCCGAACCGGCCATACCGCCCATCAGCGGCGCGACGGCGTCGAGAACGATCATGTGTAGTAGTTACAATTCCGCAAGTAAATACACCACGCCCGTTCGCGGGTCGTGAGACCGCGCTCGGTCGTCGCGAGTCGACGGGTCGGTTCGCTCGCCGCCGTTCGGAAACGACGCTCGCGGCGTCCCCGCACGACTTTTGCGCCCGGCCGCCGAATCGGTCGGTGTGAACGCGCGACACATCGACCACGTCAACCTCCGGATTCCCGCGGACGGCGCCGACGCCGCCCGCGAGTTCTACGGCGAGCGGCTCGGCTTCGGCGTCGAGGATGCGCTGTACGCGGCCGGCGAGAAGCCCTTCTTCGACGTGCGGCTCTCGGCGACCGCGGTGATCCACCTCTGGCCGACCGACGAGTTCGAGCGGCCGACGAAGACGAACTACGACCACGTCGCGGTCGTCGTCGAGGAGTCGCCCGAGGAGATAGAGCGCGAACTGGCAGAGGCCGGCGTCGAGGTCGAGAAGACCCTCGACTCGCCGCTCGGCGCGACCGGGGAGGCGGGTGCGGTGTACGTCAGGGACCCGTTCGGGTATCGGGTGGAACTGAAGGCGCGGGTGTGAGACCGGCGATGCGCCGTCGTTCCCCGCAGATCCCCCGAACGGGTTCGCCCCGCCGAGCAACCCTCGCCCCGACGCGGTCGTTTAAGAGTCCCGAGCGACAGGGTCGGGTATGAGCGAACAGCAGCCGAGATCCGACGACGACGAGCGGCGTCGTCGCCGGGAGGACACGGACCGATTCGCCGGCGGGAAAGACGAGGAGCTGCGGAGCCGCGAGGTGACCGAGGGGCCGGACAAGGCGCCGCACCGCGCGATGTTCCGCGCGATGGGGTTCGACGACGAGGACCTCTCCTCGCCCATCATCGGCGTGCCGAACCCGGCGGCCGACATCACGCCGTGTAACGTCCACCTCGACGACGTGGCCGACGCCGCGCTCGACGGCATCGACGCCGCGGGCGGGATGCCCATCGAGTTCGGGACCATCACCATCTCCGACGCCATCTCGATGGGGACCGAGGGGATGAAGGCGAGCCTCATCTCGCGGGAGGTCATCGCGGACTCCGTCGAGCTCGTCTCCTTCGGCGAGCGCATGGACGCCCTCGTGACGGTCGCGGGCTGCGACAAGAACCTCCCCGGGATGATGATGGCCGCGATCCGGACGGACCTCCCCAGCGTCTTCCTCTACGGCGGCTCGATCATGCCCGGCCAGCACGACGGGCGCGACGTGACGATCGTCCAGGTGTTCGAGGGCGTCGGGACCTATGCGCAGGGCGACATGGACGCCGACGAGCTCGACGACTTGGAGCGCCACGCCTGCCCCGGCGCGGGCTCCTGTGGCGGGATGTTCACCGCGAACACGATGGCGTCGCTCTCGGAGGCGCTCGGGCTGGCGCCGCTCGGCTCGGCCTCGCCGCCCGCCGAGGACGAGGAGCGCTACGCGGTCGCCGAGCGCGCCGGCGAGCTGGCGATGGACTGTATCGAGAACGACCGCCGGCCCTCCGACATCCTCTCGCGGGAGTCGTTCGAGAACGCGATCGCGGCCCAGACCGCGATGGGCGGCTCGACGAACGCGGTGCTCCACCTGCTCGCGCTCGCGGGCGAGGCCGACGTCGACCTCTCGATCGAGGACTTCGACGAGATATCCCGCCGAACCCCGAAGATCGCGGACCTCCAGCCCGGCGGGAGCCGCGTGATGAACGACCTCCACGAGGTCGGCGGCGTGCCGGTCGTGCTCCGCCGCCTGCTGGAGGCCGACCTGCTCCACGGCGACGCGATGACCGTGACCGGCCGGACGCTCGCCGAGGAGATTGCGG
This sequence comes from Halorubrum distributum JCM 10118, assembly GCF_000337335.1. GTDB lineage: Archaea > Halobacteriota > Halobacteria > Halobacteriales > Haloferacaceae > Halorubrum > Halorubrum distributum. The sequence goes on from NZ_AOJN01000052.1 coordinate 25,128, forward strand.
AGTTGGAGGAGCGCGGCGAGCTCCCGGACGAGTCGGAGATCGAGGCCGACTTCCTCTACACGGTCGAGGACCCCAAGGAGGCGGAGGGCGCGATCAAGATCCTCGACGGCAACCTCGCGCCGGACGGCTCGGTGCTGAAGGTGACCGGCGACGACGAGTTCTACCACGAGGGGCCCGCCCGCGTGTTCGAGAACGAGGAGGACGCGATGGAGTACGTCCAATCGGGCGGTATCGAGTCCGGCGACGTGATCGTCATCCGGAACGAGGGGCCCCGCGGCGGGCCCGGGATGCGCGAGATGCTCGGCGTCACCGCGGCCGTCGTCGGCGCGGGCCACGAGGACGACGTGGCGCTGCTCACCGACGGCCGCTTCTCGGGCGGCACCCGCGGCCCGATGATCGGCCACGTCGCGCCCGAGGCTGCCGTCGGCGGGCCGATCGGGCTCATCGAGGACGGCGACCACGTCACCGTAGACATCCCCGAACGCGACCTGACGGTCGACCTCTCCGACGAGGAGCTCGACGAGCGCCGCGAGTCGTGGGACGCGCCCGAACCCCCCTACGAGGGCGGCATCCTCGCGAAGTACGGCCGCGACTTCGCTTCCGCCGCCGACGGCGCGGTGACGAACCCGCGGCTCACGCGAGACTTATAAACGAGACGAGCGGCTGTTTTTTGGATTTATATGTGCGGTCGCGCGTGCCTGCGAGCGGCCGCCGGTGGCGGCCGCGAGGAGCACGCGCGAGGGAGTCAGTCGCCGGAGCGAAGCGGAGGCGACTGACGAGGCTGGGGAGGGTTGAGGCTGCTGTGCGGGGCGGTGCGGGGCGGGACTCAAAGGGGCAGTCGTGAGGACGGCGCAGGCGACGTAAGCACCGCAAGGAGCGAGTGTAACGAGCGACTGCGGAGCGCAGCGAGCGTGCGCCGTCCTCACGACTGGGGCTTTGGAGGTATTCACCGTCGATCTGCGATCAGTCATCGCGGAGACCGTCGGTGGATTCCGGATTCTATATCGAGAATTACTTGATCTACGCCTTGCTCGTTCCGCCGTCGGTCTTTGCGGTCTTCACCGACTCGGCGCGCCAGACGTTGCTGCGGCGGCCGGCGCGCGACAGTTCCATCTTCACGACCGAGCCAACCGGTAGGTCCGCGACGCGCTCGCGGGCGTCCTCGTCTGCGTACTCGACGACGTGGTACGTCTCGTTGCGGGGATGGGCACGTACCGTGGTACATTCGTGATCGTTCTGTGCGGAAATGACGGTGTACGCGTTCGATTGTGACATCTTAACTGGTTATAGCTGGACATCCTATTTCAAATCTCCGTATATTCACTACGGTCGTGACCGAAGTCGTAATACCGATATAAGGGATTGAAGCTCTGAAACGACCGTGAGGGATAGGCCCTCGTTCGGCGGGCGGAGGCACACCGAACCGCCCGCGGACCACCATACCTATTTCCGCCGGCGGCGAACGCGAGCCATGGACCGAGGCGACGGGCCGGAGAGCGAACCGACCGCCGGCGGTGTGACGGATCCCGATACCGTGACGGACACCGACGCCGTGACGGCTGACGGCGAGACGGGCGCGGAAGGCGTGGCAGGCGCAGAAGGCGTGACCGACGCGACCGCCGGCGGCGTGGCGCTGTTCGTCGACGGCCCGAACGTGTTGCGCGAGGAGTTCGACGTCGACCTCGACGACGTGCGGCGGGCCGGCGAGGCGGAGGGGCCGCTGGTGACCACCCGCCTGTACCTCGACGAGCACGCGACGCCGGGGCTGATCCAGGCCGCGGAGGCCCGCGGCTTCGAGGTCGTCATCACGAGCGGCGACGTCGACGTGAAGCTCGCGGTCGACGCCGCGCGGTTCGCGGCCGAGGGCCGGATGGACACCCTCGCGATCGCCTCCCGCGACACGGACTTCAAGCCGGTCGTCGAGACCGCGAACGGCTACGGGATCCGGACGCTCGCCATCGCGCCCGGCGAGTTCGGTCGCTCCGACGCGCTGCGGAACGCCGCCAACGGCTCCGTGACGCTCGACGGCGATACGAAGAGCGAGTCCGTGAGCGACGAGGACGAGACGACCGCGGAAACCTCTTCGACGCAGTAGCACTGGGAATCGAGCTCGATTAGAGACGTCGCGGATCGACGACGACCGCCTCCGAAGTCCCAGCCGCTTATTTATAACCGAATCACTGTATTCTGGAGAAGAGCACCTCCAAAGCCCCAGCCGCGAGGCGGGCGCACGCTCGTTGCGCTCCTCAGTCGCTCGCGTTGCTCGCTCCTTCCGGTGTTTACGTCGCGCGCCGTCGCCCTCGCGGCAGCGTGGCGCTACGCGCCACGGGCAGCCGGCGGCTCCGCCGCCGGCGACTGCCCCTTTGAGTCCCGCCCCGCACAGCACCGCAGCCTCACACCTCCCCAACCTCGCCGCTCGCTCCCGCCGGTCGCTCGCGGCGTCCCTCACACGCGCTCCTCGCGGCCGCCGGGGGCGGCCGCTCGGAGGCGCGCGCTGACCGCACCGCCCTTATATATCACCGGTGCCGCCGCTTTGCCACCGTTTAAATACTGTCTCGCGCCGGCCGGATCGGCTCACCGCCGCCTCCCACGCCGGAGCCGTCCTACCAGAAGGGCGCCGACGCCCCCCGCGAGTCCCGCGCCGCCGACGAGGACGACGCCGGTCGCGACCCCGCCGTACCGCGCGGCCGCCGCGTCGATCCCCACCCGGATCCACCCGAGATCCGGCACCGCGAACAGCGCCTTGCCGGCGATCCACTCGTCGGGGACGACCGGCGCGATGCCGGCGCTCTGGTCGTACAGCTCGTTCGCGTCGCCGTACGTGACGTACCCGTCGTACGCCGCCGGACAGGTCGCGAGTTCGTCGCAGTCGCCCGCGAGGAGCTCCGGGTCCGCCCGGTCGGTCCAGTCCTCGCCGGCGTCGACGGGAAACGCCAGTCGGTGGAACACCGGTCTCCCACCGGCGCCCGGAACCGTGTAGACGACCACGTCGCCCGCCTCACCGAGGCGCGTCGGGGCGTCCGGGTCGGCGGCGGTCGAGAGGTCGCCCCACGGCGCGCGGTCGGTGTCCGTGACGACGACGAGGTCGCCGCGCTCGACGCCGGGCGCCATGCTACCGCTCTCGACGGCGACGAACGGCGGCCACGTCCCGACGAGCGACCCGAGCAGGACCGCGATCAGGAGGACCGCGACCGCGGGCGCGACGAGACCGGTGCGATCGGGGCGACGGCTGCTCACGCCCGATACGGGGACCGGCGACCGCTTGAGGCTGTCGGCCGGGTCCGGCGATGACCGCGCCGGCCGCGACGCGCTCGCCGAGCGGACCGCCGATGTCACAAAGCCTTAGGTTCGTCCCGGTGAGGTGCGAGTATGACCGATCGCCTCCCTCCGCTCCACGACGCTCACGACGCGCGCGGCGCCAAGTTCACCGACTTCGGCGGCTGGCAGATGCCGGTCGAGTTCGACTCGATCCGGACGGAACACGCGGCCGTCCGCGAGTCCGTGGGCGTCTTCGACGTCTCGCACATGGGGGAGATCGAGGTGGCCGGCCCGGACGCGACAGCGCTGATGAACCGGCTCACGACCAACGACGTGACCTCGCTCGACCCCGGCGACTCCCAGTACGCCGCGATCACGAACGAGGCGGGCGTGATGCTCGACGACACGGTCGTCTACCGACTTCCGGACGGCACCGCGGCCGGCGAGGGGGCCGCGTCGCTCGCGGACTTGGAGGACGCCCACGGCGGCGACCTCGACGCGCCGAGCGGCGACCCCGCCTACCTCTTCGTGCCGAACGCGGGCCACGACGAGCAGATGGAGGACCGCTGGACCGCGCACCGCGACGAGTGGGACCTCGACGCGACCGTCGCGAACGCCACCGACGACTGGGCGATGCTCGCGGTCCAGGGCCCCGACGCGGCCGACGCCCTCGACGAGGCCACGCCGCGCGACCGCGTCATCGACCTCTCGAAGTTCGAGGCGACGGCGGCGGCCGTGGCGGACACCGAGAGCTGGGTGGCGCGCACCGGCTACACCGGCGAGGACGGCTTCGAGGTGATGTGCCCCGCCGGCGCCGCCGAGGCCGTCTGGGACGCGTTCGTCGACGCGCCGCGCGAGGCGCAGCCGTGCGGGCTCGGCGCGCGAGACACGCTCCGCACCGAGATGGGGTTCCTGCTCTCCGGACAGGACTTCGACCCCGAGAACGAACCCAGAACGCCCTACGAGGCCCGGATCGGGTTCGTCGTGAAGCTCGACACGGAGTTCGTCGGCCGCGACGCCTTGGAGGCCCAGAAGGAGCAGGGCGTCGACGAGAAGTTCGTCGGCGTCCGCCTCCGCGAGCGCGGCGTGCCCCGCGGCGGCTACGCGGTCACCGACGGCGACCTCACCCGCGTCGGGAAGCTCACCTCCGGGACGATGAGCCCGACGCTCGACGAGCCGATCGGACTCGGCTACCTCCACGAGTCGTACGCCGACGCCGGCGCCGAGGTGAGCGTCGTCGTGCGCGGCGACGAGAAGCGCGCCGAGGTCGTGATCCCGCCGTTCCTCGATCGGTGAGGGTTGTCAGCAAGGACCGAGCAACCCTCATGAGACCGGCCCGAGAAGCGCCGGTATGGCACCGACTGATCCCGCGAGCGACGCGACCGGCGCACCGGAGTCCGACCTCGCCGTCGCGCGAGCGACCGATCCCCGCCCGATCGAGGACGTCGCTGCCGACCTCGGTCTCTCAGCCGACGACGTCGAGCGCCGCGGCGATGGCGTCGCGAAGCTCACGCACGCGGCGGTGCGCGAGGCCGTCGGCGGCGCCGCGGGCGCTGGCGACGGGGCGAGCGCGGCCGACGCGCCGGGCGAACTCGACGGGACGACCGTCCTCGTGACCGGCATGTCGCCCACCCCGAAGGGGGAGGGGAAGACGGTTACGACCGTGGGGCTCGGCCAGGGCCTCGCGGAGCTGGGCGAGCGGACCGCGGTCGCCGTGCGCGAGCCGTCGCTCGGCCCGGTCTTCGGGATCAAGGGCGGAGCGGCCGGCGGGGGCTACTCGCAGGTCTTGCCGATGGAGGCGATCAACCTCCACTTCACCGGCGACATCCACGCGCTGACGTCGGCGCACAACCTCCTGGCGGCCGCGCTCGACAACCGCCTCCATCAGGGGAACGACGCGGAGATCGACGCGCGGCGGGTCCACTGGCCGCGCGCGCTCGACGTCAACGACCGCGCGCTCCGCGAGACGGTCGTCGGCCTCGGCGGGACGGCGAGCGGCGTCCCCCGCGAGGACGAGTTCGTGATCACCGCCGCCTCGGAGCTGATGGCGGTCCTCGGGCTGGCGTCCGACCTGGAGGATTTAAAAGCGCGGATCGGTCGCATCGTCCTCGCCGTCGACGCGGACGGCGAGCCGGTGACGCCGGACGACCTGGGCGTGACCGGCGCCGCGGCCGCGCTGCTCCGCGACGCGTTCCGTCCGAACCTCGTCCAGACGGTCGAGGGCGTTCCGGCGTTCGTCCACGGCGGCCCCTTCGCGAACATCGCGCACGGGACGAACACGCTCGTCGCGGACCGAGTCGGCGCCGCGCTCGCCGACTACCTCGTCACCGAGGCGGGCTTCGGCGCCGACCTCGGCGCGGAGAAGTTCGGCAACATCGTCGCGCGGGAGGGGATAGTCCCCGACGTCGCGGTCGTGGTCGCCACCGTCCGCGGCGCGAAGCGCCACGGGCTGGAGATGTGGCCGACCGACTTCGACGCCCTCGCGGAGCCGGACCCGGGCGCGGTCCGCGCCGGCGTCGACAACGTCGCGAAACACGTCTCGATCGCCGAGTCGTTCGGGATCCCGACGGTCGCCGCGATCAACGTGTTCGGCGACGACACGGAGGCCGAACTGGCGGCGCTGGAGGAGGCGATCGCGGACCGCGGGATCCCGGTCGCGCGCTCGACCGCCTACCGCGACGGCGGCGCGGGCGCGACCGACCTGGCCGAGCTCGTCCGCGAGCGCGCCGGGACGGGCTCGTTCTCGCCGCTGTACGACGTCGACGCGCCGATTCGGGAGAAGATCGAGACCGTCGCCCGCGAGGTGTACGGCGCCGCGGGCGTCGAGTACGTCGACGGCGCGGCCGACGACGTCGAGCGCGTCGAGGGGTGGGGGTACGGCGACCTGCCCGTCTGCCTCTCGAAGACCCCGTACTCGCTGTCCGGCGACGCCGCGCGGACCGGGGTGCCGGAGGGGTGGACGCTGACGATCCGCGAAGTGACACCCTCGGCGGGCGCCGGCTTCGTCGTCGCGAAGACCGCCGACGTGATGACGATGCCGGGGCTCCCCGCCGAGCCCGCCGCCGAGGACATCGACGTCGACGCCGACGGCGACGTGACCGGGCTGTTCTGAGGCGGCGACCCTCGCGGCGCCCTCGGGGAGACGGCGCCCGCGCCCCGTCGATCGGCCTACTCCCCGACGCGCTCCTTTCGCTTGTCGACCACTTCCACGTCCGCGATCCGCGTGTCGGGATACCCCCCGTCGGCGTCCTTCTCGGCGGCCTTGACCATGTCCCAGACGGTGTTGAGGCCGGTCGTGACGCCCTCGAGCGCCTCCATCTCGCAGCCCGTCTTCCCGGTGGTCTCGACGGCGACGGTCAGTTCTATCCGGTCGTCGCCGACAGAAAATTCGGTGTCGACGTTCGTGATGGGGATCTGGTGGCACATCGGGATCGTCTCCCAGGTGTGTTTCACGGCCTGGACCGCGCCGATCCGGGCGGTCGCGAGCACGTCCCCCTTCTCGACCGCGTCGGCCTCGACCGCTGCGACCGTCTCCGGCGTCAGCCGGATCTCGCCGCGGGCGACCGCGCGGCGGCTACTGTCGGGCTTCGCGCCGACGTCGACCATCTGGACGTCGCCGGACTCGTCGGTGTGGGTCAGCGCGTCCGCGCCGGCGGGCTCCGCGCCCGCTCCGTCGGCCCCCCTGTCGGCGCTGCCTTCCTCCTCACTCATTACGCATCGCCTCCGGCAGCCGGTCGGGTAAGTCCGTCGCCACCAGCCCGGCACCGTTCGCTTCCGCGGCCGCGTCGCCCGCGCGACCGACGACGTACGCGCCGACCGCGGCCGCGCGGAACGGGTCGGTCACGGCCGCCAGCGCGCCGACCGTCCCCGCCAACACGTCTCCGGTCCCGCCGACGGTCATTCCGGGGTTGCCGGTGCGGTTCAGCCGGGCGCCGTCGGCGTCGGCGATCACGTCGACCGCGCCCTTCACGAGCAGCGCGTGGTCCAGTTCGGCCGCGAACTCGCGGACCAGTTCCGCGCGCTCGTCGGGCTCTTCCGCCGTCTCGCCGCCCATACCGACGAGTTCGCCTTGGTGGGGCGTACAGATCAGTTCGGCGTCGGTGTCGACGTCGGGGACGACTCGGAGCGCGTCCGCGTCGACGACCGCGCGCCCCTCGAACGCCGTCAGGAACTCGCGGACGAACGCCTCGGTCCCGTCGCCGCCCCCGAGCCCAGGTCCGAGGACGACGACGTCGTTCTCCGCCGCGAGCGACGCGACTCGGTCCGCGTGAGCGGGCCCGACGCGGTCGCCGGGCAGCGCGCGGACGATGAGGTTCGGCGAGAACCCCTGGACCGCGCCGGCGACGGACTCGGGACACGCCACGCTGACGAGGTCGGCGCCCGCACGGAGGGCGGCGAGCGCGGACAGCGTCGGCGCGCCGGTGTACGGCCCCCCGCCGACCACCAGCACCTCGCCGTTCTCGCCCTTGTGGGAGTCCGGGTCGCGGTCGATCCCGAGCAGGTCGCCCGGGCCGGTGAACCGCTCCGCGGCGGCCGGGATCCCGATGTCAGCGACCGTGACGGCGGCGTCTAGCGAGTCCAGTCCGGGCTTCTCGTCGTGGAACGTCACCACGCGGTCGGCGTGTACGGCGACGGCGCCCTCGTCGGCGTCGACGGAGGTCTCCCCCGAACCGCCGGTCGGATCCCCGGTGTCGGCGTCGATACCGGAGGGGACGTCGACCGCGATCACGGTCGCGTCGCTCGCGTTGATCGCGGCGGCCGCGGTCCGTTCCGGCTCCCGGAGCCCGCCCGAGATTCCGGAGCCGAGCATCGCGTCGACGACGACGTCCGGGTCGTCGCCGTCGGGGCCGGTGAGGTTGAGGCCGCGAGAGTCGGCGACGGCCTCGCGCGGAATCTCCGCGCTTTCGAGCGCGTCCCAGTTCTCTCGCGCGATATCGGTCCGGATCGCCTCGGGGCGACCGAGCAGGGAGACGGTCACGTCGTACCCCTTCAGGAACCGCGCCGCGACGAGCGCGTCGCCGCCGTTGTTCCCGCGGCCGCAGACGAGCGCGACGGTCGCCCCGGGGTCCGCGACGGCTCGCACCTCGCGGGCGACCGCGTTGCCGGACGACTCCATCAGCTGTTTGCGGGGCACGCCGAGCGCGGCCGCGTTGGCGTCGACGGCCGCCATGCGGTCGGTCGTGATCATAGTCGTCGGTTCGGGCGCCGAGGGATTAAGCGGGCGGGGTCGGGGCGTGCCGCCCGCTGGCGGCCCCGGAGCGCGGTCTCGAGAAATGAAAATGTTGAAGCGGTCAGGTGGTGAAGTCCGCGAATGACCGTGGTACTCGCAGTAGCCGTCGGCGCGGACGACGACCCGAGCCCCGCCCCGATCGGCGCAGTCCCCGCCGACAGGCCTCTCCGCGGCGGCCCCGGCCGCCGGCAGCCCCCCAACCGCCAGACGCGACCATGAACATCGGCTTCTTCACCGACAGCTACTTCCCCGGCATCGACGGCGTCACCTACACCATTCAGGCGTGGCGCGACCGCCTCGAGTCCCGGGGGCACGACGTGTACGTCGTGTATCCGGAGAGCAGCCACGAGCCCGACGAGCGCGAGATACCGGTCCCCTCGCTGCCGAACCCCTTCTACCGACAGTACCGCCTCCCGACCTACCGCCGCCTGTCGACGCTCCCCGACCTCGACGTGGTCCACTGTCACGGCCCGGCGTCGACCGGCCTAATGGGACTTCGGTACGCGAAGCGGTACGGTGCGACCTCGGTGTACACCCACCACACCCCCGTCGAGGACTACTTCGTTCAGGGGCTCAAGTCGGAGCGGCTCGCCTCGCTCGCCGGGCGGGCGTACGTGGCCTACGAGAACCGCTTTTTGAACGCCTTCGACTGCGTCACGGCATCTACCTCGCGGATCCGCCGCGACGTGGAGCCGTACCGGCTCCCGGTCGGGATCGAGATGGACCGGTTCCGGCCGCGCGAGGGGGCCCGGGTGGCCGCGCTCGCGACCGACGGCGGCCCGACCGCGGCCGACGCGCCGGTAGTCGGGTACAGCGGCCGGATGACCCACAAGAAGAACGTCGACGAGACGCTCCGGCTCGCCGAGCGGCTGCCCGAGGTCCGGTTCGAACTCGTCGGCGAGGGACCCGTCCGCGCGGAGCTGGAGGCGGACGCGCCGGAGAACGTCCGGTTCCACGACTTCCTCCCCCGGGAGGAGCTCCCCGACTTCTACGCCGCCCTCGACGTCTTCCTCACGGCGTCGACCTGCGACACGCTCGGGCTCTCGACGCTGGAGGCGAACGCCTGCGGCACCCCGGTGGCCGCCGCGGACGTCGCGCCGTTCGACGAGACGATCGGTCCCGAGAACGGCGCGCGGTTCGCGCTCGGCGACCTCGACGACATGGAGCGCGCGGTCCGCGACTGCCTCGACGGCGACAGGGACACCCGCGCGGCCGTCGAGCGGTTCTCTGTGGAACAGACGATAGACGAACTCGAATCGATATACGGGGTGGCCGGGTAGATGGGCGCGGACAACGTCGACGCGTTCCAGCGGTTCATCTTCTCGGTGCCGCGACTCCGGCTTCAGGCGGTCGCGCTCGTCCTCCTCAGCGCCGTGTACGGCGTCGCCACGTTCGCCGGAATCCGGCTCTTCACGCCGTTCGCTCCCGACCCGTCGCAGATCGTTCCGGTGGCCGCCCTCATCTTCCTGATCCCGTTCGTCGTCGCCGCGGAGCTGTTCCCCCGCGTCCTCGACGGCTACCCGCGGCCGTGGAGCTACTTCCTGGCGCTCACCTCGCAGTTCGTCCTGTTCGTGTACGCGCTGGTGCTCACCGGCGCGAACAACGTCGGGAACGCCTGGAGCATCATCTGGCTGAGCTTCATCACGCTGTACCTGATCAACATCCTGGTGCTCGTCGTCTCGACGGGCATCGACCGCTCCGACCGGATCCTCCTCGTGTCGCTCGTCGAGCCGGCGGCGCTCATCACCGCGTTCTACGCGCTGGGCGGCAGCGACCTCGGCTTCTCGACGTACCGCCACGTGTTCGCGTTCGCGTCGCTGCTCATTGCGGCCGGCTTCCTCGTGCTGGTCCTCCTCGTCGTCGACTACCTGATCAAGAGCAACACCGACGTCTCGGCGTTCGCGCTCACCTCCGGGCTCCTCCGGAACGACCGCGAGTCACTCGATCTCGGCGTCGAGGCCCGCCCGTCCGTCGAGACGTTCGCCGTCGACAACGGGGACCGGCTCACGGTCGCGGCCCCGTGGGTCCACCCGGGCCCCCTCGGCGGCTTCGGCGGCGGCCAGCTGAGCGGAAACCTGATCGACGCGCTGAACGACGGCCGCGAGGCCGACGGGGGCGAGCGCGACCGCGACGAGGCCGCGACCGACGGCGGTGTCGGGGCCGCCGCTGACGGCTCGGCCGGGTTCTTCTTCCACGTCCCGTGTACGCACAAGGAGGACCTCTCGAACCCGGCGGACGCGGAGCGGATCCTCGACGCGGTCGCGGCGCCGGAGCGGACCGAACGCACGTCCCGGCTCGTCACGGAGTCCTACGGCGAGCGAGAGGGGTACGCCGACGTGCGGTTCCACGGCCGCCGGATCGGCGACAAGGAGGTGATCGTCCTCCACGGCGAGGGGATCGACGACTACGACACCGGCGTGTTCATGCGCGACGTCGACAACGACGAGGTACTGTTGATCGACCAGCACAGACACGACATCCAGAACGGCCCCGACGTGGAGATCCAGTACGGCTCCGCCGAGGCCGACCGCCTGAAGCGCGCGTTCGACGAGTTCCGCGAGCGCCTCGCGGACGCCGAGCTCGCGGACGACTACGCCGCCGGGTTCGCCGTGACGCGGACCGGCCAAGACGCGCTGGCGATGGTCGAGGCCGTCGACGGCCAGGAGGTGCTCTGGATCGGGGTCGACACGAACGGACTCACCCCGGACGTGCGGGCGACCGCCGACGCCTACCGCGAGGAGTTCGACGCGGTGATCCCCTTCTCGACGGACACCCACGCGTCGATCCACGAGCTGGCGAACATGCGCGAGTCCGATGTCGACGCCATCGAGCGCGCGGTCGACCGCGCCGTCGACGACGTCGCGCCCGCGACGGTGGGATTCGAGAGCCGCCGCACGGAGCCGGTGAAGCTCCTGAAGAACGACTACAACGGGCTCGTGTTCAGCGTCAACATCCTCATCCGCCTGACGATCATCTCGCTCGTGACGCTGTACGCGCTGCTCGTGCTGTGGCTGTTCTTCTGAACCAGGGCCAGCGCCAGCGGAGCCGCCCCCGAGCGAGCGGTCCCCGTCGCTTTTGTGCGCTCCCGTCGACGCGTCCCCATGGTCTCGCGAGCCCTCCTCCTCGGAACCGGCCGGTCCCCGAAACGCGCGCTCGGCGCGGTCGCGGCCGCGTTCGCCGCCGCGTCGCTCCTCGTCGCCCTCCCGTGGGAGCCGATGCGGACCACCGGACGGTACCCGATCTGGGCCGCCCTCGTCGCGGTCGGCCTCGCGGGCGCCGGGTACGCCGGTCGGCACCGCGGCGGCCTCGTCGCGGGGTGGGGAGCGACGTTCCTCGCGACGATCTGGATCTACGTGATCCCGCCGCTCGCGGCGGTCGTTCGCGGCGATACGCTCGACGCCGGCGGCTACGCGGTCCCGCGACCGTCGATCGTCGCGCTGAGTCCCCGCGCCGAACTGCTGACCGGACTCCGGATCGGCCCGGTCGTCGCGCTCGCGATAGCGCTCACGCTCGGGAGCGCGGCGTTCGCGCTGGGGGTGGCACTGCGGCGTCGCTCGGAGGGAACCGGCGGTCCGTGACGACCCGCGCTACTCGAACGCCTTCACGCCCAGCGCGGAGGCCGAAGCGCCGCCGATCACCATCGGCAGCCAGTAGACCGCGCCGCGGAACACGAGGACCGCGGCGGTGATCGCGGACGCGGCGACCCCGGTCGTGGGGACGAGCAGGCCGACGAGCGCGGCCTCGATGCCGCCGAGGCCGCCGGGCAGGGGCGTCGCGCCCGCCACGTACGACAGGGGGACGACGAAGACCGGGATCAGCGGCGAGATCGGGTGGCCGACCGCGGCGAACGCGGCCGTGAGCGCGGCCGCCTGGAAGAGCCAGCCGAGGAGCGAGAGCGCGACGATCCCGAGGAGCCGCGGGCGGTCGGTGCCGACGCGCTCGATGTCGGCGAAGAAGTTCCCCAGCCGGTCCGCGAGCCCGGCCTCGATCGTCTCGGCGTCGAAGCGGTCGAACCGGCCGAGGAACGGCCCGATCGCGCCCGGAACGCGGTCGACGACCGCCACGCGGTAGCGCCAGACGAACGCGATCGCCGAGACGATGGCGGCGATCAGCGCGACCGCGCTCGCGACGGCGAACCCGACGCGGTCGCCGACCGCGGTGGTGGCCGCGTACGACCCCACGCCGAGGAACACGAGGGACACCGAGGGGACGACGTTGAGCACGTCGACGCTCGCGATGCCGACGAGCCCCGTCTCGTAGCGCGCCTCTCCCACCTTCGAGATGAGGGCCGCGGCGACCGGCTCGCCGCCCGCCTGCCCGAACGGGGTGACGTTGTTCGCGAAGGCGGCGCCGCTGTAGACCAAAAAGGCGGTCCGGACCGACATCTCGACGTCGAGCGCGCCCAACACGGCGCGCAGCATGAGGCTCCACGCCGCGAGCCAACAGAGGCCGAGACCGGCGGTCAGGGCGACGAGGACCGGGTCCGCGGCGGCGAGCGCGTCGACGACGCGATCGACCCCGACGACGACGAAAAGCACCGCGAGGAGGAGGACGGCGCCGCCCGCCCCCAAGATTAGCGCGCGCCGTTGTGGGCCTTCCATAGGCAGGGTGGCGCCGTAGCGAACTTGAAACGTCTGCTTCGCGTCCGTCGGGCGAAGGCCGCCTCCCGGGACTGCGTCCCGTCGGCGGCCCCCGCGGTGCCGGGCCGAGAATGAGAATACATACGTACCGCCGGGCCGACGGCCCACCCAATGGAAGATCAGCGGTTCCTCGAGTCGGAGTGGGACTACTGCCTGGTTCTCGACGCATGCCGGTACGACGTGTTCGCGGACGTGTACGACGAGTACCTCGACGGCACGCTCGAGAAGCGGAAGAGCGTCGGCTCCTCGACGCCGGAGTGGGCCTACCGCACGTTCACCGACGACCACGACATCGCGTACTTCTCCGGGAACCCGTTCATCAACGACCTCGGGATCCCGCTGAACGAGCTGAAGTGGGGCGCGAGCTGCGACTACGAGTGGACGGCCTCCGAGCACATCAGCGACATCCACGACGTCTGGAAGACCGACTGGGACGACGACCTCGGGACCGTCCCGCCGGAGGGGCTCGCGGACGCGTTCCACCGCAACCAAGACGCCGTCGAGCGCGCCGACCGCACCGTCCTCCACTACATGCAGCCGCACGCTCCCTACCTCTCCCGCGGGAAGGGACAGAAGCTCAAGCAGATCCAGAAGGGGATCAGAGAGCAGGGGGAAGAAGAGGCGAGCGACGGCGGCGACGACGACGGCGGCCTGCTCTCCTCGCTCAGCGACACCGTCCGGCCGAAGATCGAGAGCCGGCTGGACGACAGCGAGTTCGCACAGAAGGCCGGCCTGTGGCTCGAACTCGACCCGAAGGACCTCGTGAAGGACGGCACGCGCGTGACCGCGCTGTCGATGTACGAGGAGAACCTCCGGATCGCCTTAGAGAGCGTCTCGGAGCTCGTCGAGGAGCTCGACGGCGACGTAGTCGTCACCGCCGACCACGGCGAGGCGTTCGGCGAGGAGGGCGTCTGGGAGCACCACATCGAGACGTACATCCCCGCGCTGATGGAGGTCCCGTGGCTGGAAGTCGAGTGACCGGCCGCGAGGGGTCCCGAGACGCGAGCGCCGCGCGGCCGCGAGCGCCGCTCCACCGATGAAGGTCAGCCACTACTTCGAGTTCGAGGAGCACGTCACCGGCGGCATGGCGGCGTCCGTCGACCACCAGCGGAAGATGTTCGACCGGACCGGGATCGAGTACACCACCGAGCCGACGCTGGACGCCGACGTGCTCCATCTGAACCTGATGGGGCCGCGCTCGGTCTGGTACGCGCGCCGCGCCCGGAAGGCGGGCGTCCCGGTGGTCGCGCACACCCACGTCACCGCCGAGGACTTCGGCGACAGCTTCCGATTCACTAACGCGCTCGCGCGGCCGCTGAAGCCGTACCTCCGGCGCGCCTACGGGCTCGCCGACCGGCTCGTCTGTCCCTCCGAGTACAACCGCGACGTGATCGAGGGGTACACCGACGCGCCGACCACGGTGATCTCGAACGGCGTCGACCGGGAGAAGCTCGACGGGTTCGAGGCGCTGGAAGCCGAGTACCGCGAGCGCTACGACCTCGATTCGCCGACGGTGTTCATGGTCGGTCACGTGATCAAGCGGAAAGGGTTGGAGACGTTCGTCGAGACCGCCCACCGAACCCCCGACGTGGACTTCGCGTGGTTCGGCCACATCGACCGCTCGCTGAAGGGTCGCGAGACGAAGCGGCTCGTCGACGAGGCGCCGTCGAACTGCACGTTCACGGGGTTCGTCGAAGACATCCGCGGCGCGTACGCCGCGGGGGACGTGTTCTGTTTCCCGACCCACGAGGAGAACGAGGGGATCGCGCTGCTGGAGGCGATGGCGGCCGGAAAGCCGGTCGTCGTCCGCGACATCGAGACGTTCTCGTGGCTGAAGGACGGCGAGGACTGCCTGAAGGTGGGCGACCGCGACGACGGGGAGGCCGGGACGGGCGACCGGGACGACCGCGCTCGCGGCGACGACGTGGAGGGGTTCGTCGAGGCCATCGACGAACTCCGGGACCCGGACCGGCGGGCGGAACTCGGCGCGAACGCCGCCGAACGCAGCGAGGCGTTCTCCCTGTCGGCGATCGCCGAGCGCTACCGGGACCTGTACGCGGATCTGGTCTGAGTATCGGTGGCATTCGTCCGTGAGTAACGAGATATGAACGACGCTCTTCCGTAGGAGATTGTTGATACTGGCGAGCTGTCGCTGTCGTGTCGAAGAGGACAAGGACACCGCGTCAGCGGTGTCCGACAC
>NZ_AOJN01000053.1 GCF_000337335.1 Halorubrum distributum JCM 10118
AGAACTCTACCACAAACCCGGACGAAAAGCGCTCAAACACGCCGTCAAAGCCACTCTCTGAAATCAACAATGTGCTACACAAGAGCGTATGAACGAAGATCTATTCGTCCGGGTGGTCGGCAGCGGCGTGACGATTGCGATTCTGCTCGTCGCGGGTACGGCGGGCGCGCTGCTGGGCGACGACCCGGACGCGATGTTCGCTTGGGCGATGGTCTGTGCGGTCACCCTCTCGACGGGTTCGATCGCAGCCATCTATCGATTCGGGGACGGGCTGGATTCGATATAGTGGAGTGGCGTTCATCCGCTGCGAATTTTGACGCCGCATCCCGCGGTCATCCAGTTGGATTCGAATATTCCAGCGTACGTTTCCGATAACCCACGTCCGTTCTCTCGATACCGACCCCGTCGATCCCCCGTTTCGGTGGCGTTTTCCCGGTATTGGGCGGTCGAGAGCGGGGATCTGTTAGTATGGGATTCTCGACGGGGGCTCTGAGCCGACAATCTTGCGAAAACCGCAGTTGGTATGTCCGCCCATTGATTCCGTAGAGCCAAATGACTCGAGTGAGCGTTATCGGCTGCGGCAACATGGGGGGTGCCCTTCTCAGAGGGCTCTCCCGCGTTGAGGGGTACCACCTGACGGCGATCGACCTCGACCCCGAGGCGCTCGCCGCGATCGAAGACGCCGCCGACGAGACGACCGAGGACGTGGCGGCGGCGCGCGACGCCGACATCGTCGTCCTCGCGGTGAAGCCCGACGTGGCGCCGGCGGTCCTCGACGACCTCGACCTCCGCGCCGACCAGCAGCTGGTGACGCTGGCCGCGGGCCTCCCCCGCGAGTTCGTCGCCGAGCGGACCGAGGCGCCCGTCGTCCGGATCATGCCCAACCTCGCGGCGGAGACCGGCGACATGGCCGCGGCCGCGACGAACGAGGGCCTCACCGACGAGGTCCGCGCGATGCTCGACGCGGTCGGCGAGTTCGTCGAGGTCGACGAGTCGCTGATGCACGTCTCGACCGCGGTCAACGGCAGCGGCCCCGCCTTCGCGTTCTACCTGATCGACGCGATGAAGCAGGGCGGTATCGACAGCGGGCTCGACCCCGAGCAGGCGGAGACGCTGGCCGCCCAGACGTTCAAGGGGGCCGCCGAGACGGTGTTGCGCGACGACCGGAGCGTCGACGAGCTCATCGACGCGGTCTGCTCGCCCAACGGGACGACGATCGAGGGGATGGAAGTGCTGTGGGACAGCGAGGCCGACGCGGCGGTCGAAGACGCCGTCGCGGCCGCAGAGCGCCGGTCCCGCGAGCTCGCCGAGGCGTTCGACGATGCCTGAGGACGCGGGCCTCGAGCGGGTCGGCGCGACCGACGGCGAGCGGGTCGAAGCCGCGCGACGGGCGGCGGCCGCGGCCGACCGCGTGATCGTCAAGGCGGGGACGAACTCCCTGACCGACGAGGACTCCCGGCTCGACCGCGTGAAGCTCGACAAGCTCGTCGCCGACGTGATGGACCTCCGCGAGCGCGGCACGGAAGTCGTGTTGGTCTCCTCGGGGGCGGTCGGCGCCGGCACGGGCCGGCTCGACGAGGGGCCTGAGTCGCGCGACGGCGTCGATTCGATCGTCGAGAATCAGGCGCTCTCGACGGTCGGCCAGGGCCTGTTGATGCGGCACTACACGCAGAGCTTCGAGCGGTTCGACCAGGACGTCGCGCAGATCCTCGTGACGGGGACGGACCTCGACGCGCCCGAGCGGTTCGACAACTTCACGAACACCGTCGAGACGCTGCTGTCGTGGGGGGTCGTCCCGGTCGTCAACGAGAACGACGCGGTGGCGACCGACGAGCTGCGGATCGGCGACAACGACATGCTGTCGGCGTCGATCGCGATCGGGCTCGACGCCGACCTCCTCGTGACGCTCACCGACGTCGACGGCGTCTACACCCGGAACCCGAAGCGGGACGACGACGCGGAGCTGATCGAGGCGGTCGACGACGGGTACGAGCGGCTGCGGGAGATCGTCGGCGACGGCACCGAGACGGACTTCGGCGGGATCCGCACGAAGGTGGAGGGCGCTCACGACGTGAGCCGCCACGGGATCCCCGCGATCATCGCGGGCTCGGCCGAGCGCGACGTGCTGGAGCGGATCGCAGCGGGTAAGCCGACGGGCACGCTATTCGTGCCGAAGACTGGTGACGACGATGAGTGAGACAGACGCCGACACGGGAAGCGACGTTGAGGCCGACACGGACGAGCTGGCCCGCCGGGCCGAGCGCGCCGCCCTCCGCCTTGCGAACGCGGACGAGGCGACCCGAAACGAGGCGCTCCGGTCGATCGCCGACGCGATCCGCGACCGCGAGGCCGAGATCCTCGAGGCGAACGCGGTCGACGTCGAGGAGGCCGAGGCGATGCTCGCGGACGGCGAGTACACGCAGGCCCTGGTCGACCGGCTGAAGCTGGACGAGGCGAAGATCGAGGATATCGCGTCGATGGTCGAGGCGGTCGCCGAACAGGACGACCCGCTCGGCGAGACGCTGGCGGCGCGCGAGCTCGACGAGGACCTGGAGCTGTACCGGGTCGCGGTGCCGATCGGCGTCGTCGCGACGGTGTTCGAGTCGCGGCCCGACGCCCTGGTTCAGATCGCGGCGCTCGCGCTGAAGTCCGGCAACGCCGTCGTCCTCAAGGGCGGCAGCGAGGCGAGCGAGTCGAACCGGATCCTCCACGAGGCGATCGTCGAGGCGACCGCCGACCTCCCGGACGGGTGGGCCGCGCTCGTCGAGGCCCACGAGGAGGTCGACCGCCTGCTCGAGCTCGACGACCGGGTCGACCTGGTGATGCCGCGCGGCTCCTCGGAGTTCGTCTCCTACATCCAGGCGAACACCCAGATACCCGTGTTGGGCCACACCGAGGGGATCTGCCACGTGTACGTCGACGCGGACGCCGACCTGTCGATGGCAGAGGACGTGGCCTTCGACGCGAAGGTCCAGTACCCGGCGGTGTGCAACGCGGTCGAGACGCTGCTCGTCCACGAGTCCGTCGCCGACGCCGTCCTCCCTGACCTCGTCGCGCGCTACGAGGCGGCGGGCGTCGAACTGCGCGGCGACGAGCGGACGCGCGAGGTCGTCGACGTCGGCCCCGCGACCGACGACGACTGGGACACGGAGTACGGGGACCTCGAACTGTCGATCAAGGTCGTCGACGACGCCTACGACGCGATCGAACACGTCAACGAGCACGGCTCGAAGCATACGGAGTCGATCCTCACCGAGGACGCCGAGACCGCCGAGGCGTTCATGACGGGCGTCGACGCCGCGAGCGTCTTCCACAACGCGTCGACGCGGTTCGCGGACGGCTACCGCTACGGGCTCGGCGCCGAGGTCGGCATCTCCACCGGGAAGATCCACGCCCGCGGTCCGGTGGGATTGGACGGGCTCACGACGTACAAGTACTACCTCGAAGGAGACGGCCACCTCGTCGCGAGCTACAGCGGCGAGGACGCGCTCCCCTTCACGCACCGCGACCTCGACGGCGCCGAGTGGACGCCGGGCGGGAGGTAGCCGGGGCCGACCCCCGGGCCCGACCGGCTTCAGCCCTGAAGGAGGTTTAGCACCTCGTCGGCGACGTCGGGCTCGACGGCGACGACGTAGCGCTCGCCCGGGGTCAGCGACGTGTCTGAGCCGGCGATCCGGTGGCCGTCGGCGTCGGAGACGACCAGAGCTCCCGCCGGGAAGCGGACCTCGGCGAGCGACTTCCCCGCGGCCGGCGCCCCCTCTGCGACCCGAATGAGCATGATGTCGAGGTCCCCCGTCACGTCGGCCAGCGTCTGAACGTCGCTGCCGAGGACCTCGTTCGCCGCCACCCGGGCACCGGCCCGCTCGGGGAACAGCACGGCGTCGACGAACCGCGTGTACGCCTCGCCGGCGGCCCGGTCGATGCGCGCGACCGTCCGGATCTCCGGAGCCAACTCCGACGCGGCCAGACAGACGGCGAGGTTCAGTCCGGTCTCCCCCGTGAGCGCCGCGATCGCGTCCGCCCGATCGATCCCCGCCTGTTCGATGATGTCCGGGTTCGTCGCGTCGCCCCGTATCACCGTCGCGACGTACTCGTCGGCGATTTCGGAGACGATCCGCTCGTCGCGCTCGATGATCGTCACCTCGTGGCCGCGCTCCGCGAGGATCTCCGCCGTCTGAAAGCCGACGCGTCCGCCGCCCGCGATCACGATGTTGAGTGCGCTTGGCATTGGTTCAGTCCTCCGTCTCCGGGGTGATGTCGGTGTCGGCGACCGCCGGCCCCGCCTCCGGCTCCGCGCGAATCCTGTTGAGCGTGAGGTACGCGACGACACCGAGCAGGATCCACCCGGCGCTGAGCGCCAACGCCAACGGGTCCGTCCGCAGCAGGTATTCGACGAGCACCCCGGTCAGGACCAGGTTGAGCGCGATGCCGATCAGCGGCGGGGCCGGGTAGAACGGCATCTCGTAGGGACGGTGCATGTTGGGCCGCTCGCGGCGCAGCCTGATCGCGGCGACGTTGACGATGACGAACGACAGCAGGAAGAAGAGGCTCGACATGTTGCCGGCGCTCTGGGTCGGCAGCGCGACGGAACCGAGCATCACCACCGCGCTGGCGAGGATCGCGACGAACGGCGTTCCGTACCGGTGGTGGATCTGGCCGAACGAGGGGAGCAGCTGTCCCTCGCGCCCCATTGAGAACGCGACCCGCGAGGAGGCGATCACGACCGCGTTCAGCGCGGTCAGCGTCGAGAACACCGCGCCGAAGACGACGAGCGCGCCGCCGTTCTGGATGATAGGGAGCCCGGTCGGCATGAAGGAGGTCGCCGCCGTGGCGATCCCCGCCTCTCCCGCGTCGGCAAGTCCCTCCGCCCCGAGCGTCCCGACCGCGACCGTCACGACGGCCAGGTAGACGACCACGGTCACCGCCAGGCTCGCGAAGATCGCCTTCGGGATGTTCTCGCGGGGGTTTTTCACCTCCTCCGTGACGGTGGTAATGAGGTCGTACCCCTCGAAGGCGATGAACGTGAGCCCCATCGCCGGCAGCACGGCGGCGGCGCCGCTCCCTTCGGGGAACAGCGGCTGGAACTCGGCGCCGGAGAACATCGGCGAGGCCAGTCCGAAGGCGACGAACACAACCAGAATTGTCACCTTGATTATCGTGAACACCGTCTCGGCTTTCCCGCTGGCGGCAGTGGAGACGGCGTTGAGCGCTACGAGCCCGAACACTGCGACGAACGCCAGCAGAAAGCCGGCCGAAAGCGTCGCGTCGACGACCGGTAAGGTAACAGCGCCGACCTCCTGCGGCGGGCGGACGAACCCGTACACGTGGAGCAGTTCGAGGAAGTTCGGGGCGAACCCGAGGGCGTACAGCGCGCCCGCGATCATGTAGGCGAACCAGAGCATCCACCCCATGATGAACGACGAGAGGTCGTCGAATATCTCGCGGACGAACGCGTACCCGCCGCCGCTCTTCGGGATCGAACTGGCGAGTTCGGCGTACGAGAGCCCCGTGAACGCGGTGACGACGCCGTTCAGGGCGAAGACGATTATCGCCGCCGGACCGGCTATCTCGGCAGCCAACCCGGTCAACACGAAGATCCCCGCGCCGATCATCGCTCCCATGCCGATCATCGTCGCGTCGAGCAGCCCCAGTTCCGCCTCCGGGGACCGAGTTTGACTCCCGCTCATCGGTTCGGTTCTGCGTGTCCCGCGTCGTCCATCGTACGCTCCCACCCATCTGATTTAATCACTTTATTTTCGGGGGGAATTTTCCAGACGTAGGAATCGTGACGGGTGCTGATAACCCGCTGTTTGAGGATACCTTCTCCGAATCGACGTTCCGAACAGATAGGAACTCCGGGGCGGATTAAAGACGCCACGCGCCGAGGCGCGGCACGATGACCCAAACGAAGCGGTTCGTTATCGCCGGCGGGGGGCGAGTCGGACTACAGACCGCGGAGAACCTCACCGAACAGGGTCACGAGGTCTTGCTGATCGAGAGAGACGAGGACCGGGTCGAGGAGCTTTCCGACGCATATCTCGGCCCGGTGATCCACGGCGACGCCACGAGCCAGTCGATCCTCAGGCAGGCGGACTTACCCGACGCCGACGCCATCGCCGCGCTCACCGACAAGACAGAAACGAACACGGAGATCTGTATGACGGCTCACTACCTCGCGCCGTCGATCCGCACGCTGGCCAGGTCTGAGACCCGGACCGAGCAGGGACACGACGAGGTGGTCGATGCCACGCTCCTCCCGCAGTCGCTCAGTGGCGACCACGCGGCGGACATGCTCACGGGCGAGGAGATTCGAACGCTGGTGTTCCCCACCGCGGATCTCGACATCGTCGAGCTGACCGTCGCCGAGTCGGCTCCCGTGGCGGGCCACCGACTCGACGAGGTAGCGCTCCCGTCCGGCAGTCTCCTCATCTCCACGTCGGATCGGGAGGCCCTCGCCGGCCCCGAGACGATGCTGGAGCCGTCGGAGCAGTACATTCTCGCCGTCGAGTCGGACGTCGTCGACGAAGTGGTGAACCTCTTTCGCGGATGAGTGTCGCCGAGGCCGCCACGGACGACCGAAGCGGCCTCACTCTGCGTCTCGTGGCTGTGCGTGATTTCGCACCGCTTGCCGTGATAGTTGAGACTGGCACTCTCAATGTATACGCTCTGGGCGACACAGTATTACCTTAAATTACTATCACCTGTCAATATCGGGCGTTCTGTATGAACTGGAATGAATTTGTGCCTAACCTGTGGCCGATTTCGGCAATCAACTAAGTTAGATCCCCGGCCAGTACGACCTGTATGTTATCGGGTATCTCTCGGAAAGCGTTTCTTCGCGCAACTGGAGTCACACTTGCTGCGACTATCGCAGGGTGCAACAGCACAACAGACAACAGCGGACCGAACACCAATACACAGACCTCTCCGCAATCCGAACAACAGAATGACGACTCTCCGACGTTCGGTAACTTCTACGTCGGCAACGCAGACACAAGCAGTAGTACGGTCATCGACGGACGTGCTGAAGTCGTATATACACGGCCCGATACGGCCACCGACAAGTCACCCGTCGTAATGGTGCCTGGCCTTGGGTTGTCACCGTATATTTACCGGACGACACCTGACGGTCGACGCGGCTGGGTGGAGTACTTTGCCGAAGCTGGCCACCCAGTGTATGTATTCAACCCGCCTCGAAACGTCGATTCAGGTGGCTTAGACACTGCTGCCCTCCAGAGCTCTGACTCTGCGTCACTCTCTCGGTGGTCTATCGATCGAGCATGGCCGACGTGGGGGTTCGGACCTGAAGTCGGTGACCCATACGAGGACGTTCGATACCCGGTTGAGTCGGTCGACCAACTCGTTGCGTCATTCCCCGCATACGTTAGCACTGGTGGCGGAGGTGGCGGTAGGCAAGGTGGAAGCCAGACCGGCAGACGTGGCGGCAACCAGAACTCTACATCTGCGGATTCCACTGAGACCACAGATGGAACCCAGACTGGGTCGACTACCGGAGGTGGCGGTGGGAGTCAGTTCGCATCACCCCAAGAGACTGCCGCTCTAGAGGCGCTTCTCAATCGTGTTGGTCCGGCAGTACTGCTCGTTCACTCAGCGGGCGGTAGTTCCGGATTCACGGTTGCACAAGCTGTGCCAGACCTCGTTGAACGGATCATCGCAGTTGAGCCGGTCGGTGCGCCGACTGACCCGCAAACTGTGGCGGAGATGGGTGGTGATGCACCGTTCATGGGTGTGTATGGCGATTATGTCGACGAGCGTGGGCAGACTGGTCGCAAGGAAGCGACCCAGACAACTGCAGAGCTCGCAGGAGAGACAAGTCCCGCATCGACGCTGCTTAACCTTCCGGACGAAGGGATATCCGGAAATACACATCTCATGATGCAAGACGACAATAACGGTGAAATCGCTGATCGGATTATCTCCTGGATTAGTGACTAATTCGGGGGTATAGTATCGTTCGGACCGAGACAGAATGTATTTGCCCCGACCAAATGAATACTCGATAGATGCGGCAGTTGCTCTGGTGGCTCATTGGTGGGTCTCGTGGAGGCCGAAATCGGCTTCGTATCCTCCGCGCACTCAACGACCAGCCACGAAACACCAATCAATTGTCGAATGACCTAGATTTGAACTACAAAACAGTGCAGCACCACCTCGAAGTCCTCCAAGAGAGCAATATCGTGACCACGGAGGGCGACAATTACGGGCAGATGTACTTCCTCTCAGACAGAATGATGAACAACCTCGATATCATGGAAGACGTGGCGGAACAGGCCGGAGTTGATGATGATGCGTAACTGGATCGAGAGTCCACTTGGAACGACAGTAGCGAGTGCGACCATCGCGAGTGGTATCGCACTCTTAGTCGCACTCTTCACATCAGTTCCGTCCCATGGCCCTCCGTCGAGGGCGCTGTCCTCACAGGTTGAACTGCTCATTCGGATGGAGGTTTTCTTTACAACCCTGAACCTCGTGTTGCTGGTGACACTCGCAGCTATCTACGTACAGCTTTATCGCGACCTTCCGAACAAGTACACAGCAAGCCTACTTGTGCTAAGTCTCGCGCTGCTCCTATACGCGGGTACGTCAAATCCAGTAGTACACAACGTCTTCGGCTTCCACCCTCGCCCAAATATCGGCGCGTTCGTGTTTCTCCCGGACTTCTTCATCGGACTTGCCATCCTGGTTCTTCTCTATCAGAGCCAGACCTGAGTTCGGATCAATCTTTACATTTCTAATATGCCTTTCATAGAATGATTTAGCCGTGTTGAAACCCTTGCTGACAAACACGCCAGTGAATATCTGGCTACTCTCCCGAAGTCACAACTTCTTCGGGGTCTCAGAAGTTGAGACTGGGGCTATTAATGCATAGCTGGTAGTGAGTGAACGAATCGGTTGTGTGAATACTGCCCTCTTCCGAGCGAAAGCGTAGCTACAACCACGTGACTGAGAAACCGGCACAACCGCTTAACTCGCGTCGTATGACGACACCAAGAGTCTGATAATAACAGTACTTATCTCCTATCCCGGAAGATGTAGTATTGTGATGAACGCACAAAATAGGTCCGCGGGTCGGATCGGATCGCTCACCCAACTCCAGTGGCTAGCAGTTGCGTTAGTCGTGGTCACTGGCGTTCTCCACGTGTATGCTGGTATCGTCGAGGGACGGATTCCCGTTGCACTCGCAGGTGTCGGCTACGCCGGTGCACTTGTGCTGTTCTTCTTCGACTATCGGCGGCGACTGCTCTACCTGACCGGGATTCCGTATACGGCCGTGCAATTCCCCCTCTGGATCGTAGCCAAGTCAGAATACGGAATGGTCGACTACGTTGACAAGGCGGTTCAGGTCGCCTTGATCCTTGTGTTGATCTACCTCTATCTGAACACGTCGTCCGATTCAGCCGGAAACACAGCAACGGCAGCGGACTGAGCGTGCGAATTCACGGGATGTCTATCTCGCTCAGTTATCTCGAATCACCATAATTTTCACCCGATTCACGCCGTCGAAGTCACGAAGGCGGTAGGTCAGCTCCCGGACGCGTTCGCCGGCGCCCTGGCAGAACAAGGACTCGAGACACCACTCCCCCTGGTGGGTGTGACTCGTGTTGAGAATCACGTCCTGATAGTCGTGCTGGACACCGTGGAGTTCCCCGATCACCTCGTGATGGCGGTAGTCGAAGGCGACGAGCGCGATAATGTTCTCGCTGAGGTCTTCGAGTCGGGAATGAGTCTCAATGTACTCCTGCATCGCCTCACGAACCGCTCGTGACCGATTGTTGAGTCCCTCGTCTTGCCAGACTTGATCGAACTCTTCGACGACTGCATCTGGGATGTTGAAACTTGTCCGCATCAGGTGCGATTCGGACTGCTTGTACAAGAGTTCCGAGTATGCGCTCTCCGCGAGTCGGCAGTGATGGCCCTTATTCCTCGATAGGTGCCTCCCAGAGTAAGATTCCTGCCGAACTGACGACCAGCACAACCCCCGCTACGGCGAGCGCGAACAGCGGGGAAACGACATCGGAGATGACACCACTCCCAAGTTGGAACGGAACGACAGCGAGTCCGCTAACCATCGCCATGGCACTGAGAATCGTCGCCCGTCCCATCGTCTCGATGCGGTCGTTGATGTACTGGCCAGCGAATGATCGGGTCACGTCGGAGAGTCCGCGGATTAGCAGGAAGGTCGGTAAGGCCAGAACGGGGACGAAATACATCCCCACTAGCGCGCCGCCGACGACGAAGGGCAGCCACAGAAACCACGTCCGAAGCCCCAGACGGGCACGAATCGTCCCAGTATAGTAGCTCAGCCCGGCACCAAAGAGACTGTACGCCGCATAGAACCACCCGAGCAGTGATCTCACCTGCGACTGTGAGACACCGAAGTCGAGAACGATGGTCTCGAATATTGGTTGAAGGAACACGAAAACGAGATACGTCACTGCTGCGTAGAGGACGTAGTAATACAGCACGAACGCCCGTATGTTTCGCTCTGAGATCGTCCGCCGGATGATCGAGAGTGTGCGACGAAAGCTCAACGCCGTGGTGTCGGTTCGTTCGTAGGTCGCGGGCTCGTCTATCGTCAGGAGAACGAACACGCCGATTGCTGTCACTCCCGCAGCGACGAACCACGGATACGAGAGGTCAATGCTCCCAAGATACCCCCCGATGATTGCCGCTCCAGCGCCGATTGCCAGGGCGACGGATTCGCCGCGCCCACGGACGTGCGCGAACTGGTCTTCGGAGAGGTCGTCGGTGAGCGTATCGTACAGCCAGGCATCTTCGCTTCCCGACCGGAAGTTGTAGCCCATCGACCAGCAGACGTACAGAGTCGCGAGCGCCCAGAACGAACTAGATAGTCCGATGCCAATCAGTGTGAGCGAGATGAGCGCGGTGCCGGTCAGGAGGCTGTTGCGCCGACCGACACGGTCACCGATGTAGCCCGTCGGAATTTCACCCAGCAACGTCGTCAGATTGTATATCGCTTCGAGGATGGCAATTTGCGTGAAATTGAGCCCTTGTGCGAGAAAGAAGAGGTACATAATCGGGCGGTAAAACTCGACAGCCTTCGTCGATTTGTAGAGGTAGTACTTCAGAACGCTCGCCGGAGGAAGATCAGACGAACGCCAGAATGGAACTGCCATATTGGCGATGGATATTCTGAAGAGATGGATGTTGTGTTATGATCGATTTGGCATTTCGTAATACGGCTGCTCCGAGCAAGTAGAGCTATTATTCGGCATCCGCCTGTACCGTTTCTCGAAGTATCGCTGACCCCGAAGGTCGAGCAAGCCTCGGCAGAAGTTGAGACTGGGAACCTCCATACATATCGTTACTGGCCGACCGTGAGGCGATTTGGGTAAGTTTGTTCACCGAAACGAGGGCAGACGGCCGTGAGCACGAACGAGGTGTCTTTAGCCGCGGATTCGATAACGGGGTGGGCGATCACCCGGCGGCTGATAGCGACGGGGTTGCTGTCTGTGAGCGCCCCCGAAACTGAGAAGGCCTGAGTCCCACACGTGAGCATTGGGGAGAACGTCATATCATTGGTCGAGAACGGCAGACGTGTCCCTGATGGCACCGACTGCCGTCTCTCGACGCGATGTCTTCCGTTCGATAGCGACAACACAGCATCTCGATTGGCCGGCCTACGACTCGACACCACTGTACGACCAGAGTTCACTGACGGCGCTCACGGAGGATTTCCGGACTGTCTCGGGAATCTGGTTCGAGCACGACGCCCACGATTCGGTCGAGGGATTCGTCTGTCAGTATCCACTGTCCTACGTGGATTTCAGTCCCCACGACCAGTACTCCGGTCTGACTCGATACGAGATGCCACAGCTCTTCAGGGCATTCCTGCTGAAAGAGATACATGGCTGGAGCCACGAAACGGCGCTTGTCGAGTATCTCCACCAGCGCTCAGGACCCCGTCGCTCGCTCGGGTTCGACTCCGTCCCCGATCAGTCGACACTCTGGCGCAGTTGGAACAAGCGCTTCAGTGCCGACCTCCGTGAGACAGTCGAGAGAACGGCTCAGACGATTCTCATCAACGCACAGAATGCCGGTGTTACGGTGCCTCGTGACCCAGAACGGAAGCTCCAGTACCATAATGACGAGTCTGAGGCGACCGATCCGGACGACCAGACTGTTTTGGAAGAAGCAGCGAAGATAAGCAATCACGTCAGCCGTGTCGTCTTCCCGGCATTCTCCTTGGACCGTGGCGAGGGCTGTGAGATCCACGAGAACGCCTACTGGGGCCTGCAGACATATCTCGGACTTCGCGAGCGGCTGGCTGCGAACGAAGGTGCTCGTAGTTTCCTCTACGAGTCGACTCGGGATCGGACACCGCTGGGGCACGCCCATCGCGAGCAAGTTCGTGACCTCTCTATCGCGGAGATCAGGGAGATGTACCGGCAGGCCATCACTCGGCTCCTGAACGAAGTTGTGGAGACAGAGGAGTTCTTTCGAGCGGGGATCGTCGCCATCGATATTACCGAAGCTGACCCGTTCACGGGCGATAGAACGGGCTACGAAGACGAGATTATCGGCACGAAGGAGAAGACCGACGAATACGCCTACCAGTGGGCGACGGTGCAGTTGGTCGGGAATGCCGTCCCGATTGTGCTGGACGCGCGCCCCGTCCGGAAGGGGGAGACACGACTGGAAATCGTCGAGGATTTGCTTGATTCGGCTGAGGGCCTCGTTCACGTCGATAACGTCTTGATGGACCGGGAGTTCGATAGCCAGCACGTCCTGGAGATGCTCAGCCAGCGCGGGCTTTCCTATGTCGTTCCCAAGCGGATGCAGACCAGCGAGAAAGCCCAGGCCAAGCGGTTGCTCCAACGGGGTCAGGACCGCTACGAGACCGACCGGAAGCTCCATCTCGGGAAGAACGAATGGCACGAGACGACGCTGATCTACCGTCGGAAAGAGGACTCCGAGCACGACGACTATCGACAGTATTCGGTGTTCATGACGAATGGCGGGAGTGGGCACCTCACGGAGTACGGGTATCGGTGGGAGATTGAGAGCGGCTACAGGTCGATAAAGCGATTCATGGCGGCGACGACATCCAAGGATTTCGGGCTACGGTTCTTCTACTTCGCATTCGCCTGCCTGTTGTACTCGATCTGGCGGGCTGTCGATCTGCTCGTGCAGGTTGAGTTGACTGGTGAGTACGAACATTCACCGATCGTAACAGCCGACAACACGCTGACGCTGCTGAAGAAGGAGACTGGAATTGGGTAGAGAGACACTCAGCCCAGGTTAGCGCGCCGTCTGAGTGGCTACACTGTTGAAAGTCGCGATAATTCGTCCATACGATTGGAAGTCTGATAGGAATGGCCGCTTGGGGAGTGATTTGAGGTGGTCTGCGTTGACTGACCCGGCCAAATTCACGCATCACAGCCCCGCTGAAACCGGTATAGTCTCAACTTCCCGCTTGCCGATTTCTATATAGCGATATGAGATACATAAGTTCGAATCCAGACAGGGTTGCGTTGTAGAACAGACGACGTAATTCGGACTCGGCTCGAAAACGCGGGACCACTTCGGAATAATTACCCCCGCAGCTTCCGCATCGACGCCCATGGTCGACTCCGACTGGGGAGACTGGCTGCCGCGCGCGGTCGCGGACGCCAACCCCGACACCGTGGCGCTGTGGTACCTGGGCTGTAACGGATTCGCGATCAAGGGGAGCGAGGGGACGGTCCTCTGGATCGACCCGTACGTCGGCACCGGCGACCCGCCGCGGACGATCCGCATGGTTCCGATCCCGTTCGATCCCGCGGACGTCGAGGCCGCCGACGCCGTGCTGGCCACCCACGAGCACACGGACCACGTTCACGGTCCGTCGCAGGCGCCGATCTTAGAGAACACCGACGCCGACCTCGTCGCACCCGACGACTCGCTCGCGGTCGCGCGCGATGAGGAGCGCTGGACCGAGGAGTACGCGGTGAGCGAAGCGGCCTTCACCGAGGTTCGGGAGGGCGACGAGCTGCGGATCGGCGAGTTCACCGTTCACGTGGTGGAGACGCGCGACGCCGACGCCACCCATCCCGTCGGCTACGTGATCGAACACGACGCCGGCACGGTGTTCCACGCCGGCGACAGCAAGCCCTCGCCGTCCTTTACGGGCCTCGCAGATCGGTTCGACATCGACCTCGGCATCCTCGCGTTCGGCTCCGAGGGCACGGTTCCAGACAAGGCGACGGGCGAGCCGGTCCAGACGAAGTGGTACAGCGACGAAAACGAGATCGCGACGGCCGCGAACGACCTCGGGCTCGACCGGCTGGTGCCGACCCACTGGGACATGTGGAAGGGGCTGACCGCCGACCCGACCGCGCTCCACGACCACGTCCGGAGCTACGAGTCGCCGGAGCGGTTGGAGATAGTCGAGATCGGCGACCGGCTCGACCTGTAATCTGGAGCCGAGCGGGCGTTTTCGCGACGTTTCGGTTATCAACCACGAAACGCGGCCCGTGGAATTTAAGCCCCTGCTCCGGGACGTGCGGATATGAGCGAACGGACGGCGGAGGCGGCCACGACCGTCGACGAGGACGGGATCCGCGTCGAGAAATCCTTCACGGACGACGCGTTCCCCGTGCCCGCGGTGATGTACACCCTCTCTTCGCACCGCGAAGACCCGGTACGGGTACGTATCGTCGACCGGATCCCGGAGTCGTTCCCGATGGACCGGGTCGGGTTCCACCCGGAGTACGAGAGCGAGAACTGGACGGCGTACAAGGACCACCGCGTGGAGTTCGAGCGCGTGATCGATCCCGACGAGAGCGTGGAGACGGTGTTCGGAATCCGCGACGACGACCCCGACCTCGACGGGTTCCTCGGGACGCCGGTGATCGAACACGTCCCGGTCGGCGAGGAGATAGAGGACGTCCTCGGCGCCGGCGACACGGACGCGGTACGGGAGGTGCTCTCCGGCGACCGCGCGACGCTCCCCGGCATGGCGGAGGACGACGAGCTGCTGCCGGACGATCCGGTCGAAGAACCCGCCGAGCCGTCTGAAACCGAGAAGAGAGACGTTGAACCCGACGAATCAGCGGAAGCCGGAGACGAGCCGGAAGTCGACGCGGAATCCGACGACGGCGACGAGCCGGAGCCCGAGGCTCCAGAACCTCGTGCGGTCGACGAGGGAACGGCAGCCGTGACCGCGCACGAGGGAGGGCCGATCGGTACCGCGGCGACGGAGACCGACACCGAACCCGAACCGGCGGCCGACGAGGCGTCCGAGGAACCGGCTGAAGCCGACGAGACGGCCGTAGAAGAGGTTCTCGACGACGGAGCGGCGGACGAGGAACCAGCCGACGAGACCGACGAGCCCGCGACGCTGCCCGGCGAGGGCGGCCTCGCGGCGGCGCTGGCGGCCGAGATCAGGTCTGGGGCGGCCGACGAAGAGGATATCGAGACGATCGAAGGGGCGTTCGAGGGCGGCGTGCCGCGCAGCGTCGACGTGCGGATCGCCCGCCTCCAGTCGAGCGTGGCCGACATCGAGGCGTACGCCGACGCGCTCGCCGAATTCATCGACGGGGAGGGGACGGCGCGGGAGATCCTCGACGGGATCGACGAACGCGTCGACGACGTCGAGTCCGAGGTCGACGCCCTCGACGACCGCCTCGACGCGGCTGCCGACGAGCGCGAGTCGATATCGTCGGACGTCGACCGCGTCGACTCCGCGGTCGACTCCGCCACCGAGGCGGTGGACGCGGTCGACGGGCGGGTGGACGCCGTCGAAGAGGACGTCGAGGCTGTCGAAGGCGACGTTCACGGCGTTGAAGCGGACGTGCGGGCGGTCGAAGACGATGTCGCGTCCGTCGACGAGGCCGTCGAGTCGGTTCAGAGTGCCGTCTCGACCGTCGAGACCGACGTCGACGACCTCGCCGCCGACGTCGATCGGGTCGAGGGGCAGGCCGACGCGGTCGAAGACGCGGTCGACGACCTGGGCGACGACGTCGAGACGCTGTACGAGGAAGTCGACAGGGCGGCCGAGCGCGCCGAGAACGCCGAGGAACGGGCCGAAGGGGCCGAGGAGCGCGCCGCCGATGCGGCGGAGCGCGTCGACGACGTCGAGGCCGGGCTCGACCGCTTCGACGAGGAGTTCGACGACCTGTGGGACGACCTCGCGGAGGTCGACACGCGGCTCACCGACATCGAGGACCGCCTCGGCGAGGATCTCGACGACGTGGCGGCCGAGCTAGACGAGATCAACGACCACCTCGACGAGCTCGACGAGTTCCGCTCGCGCCTCAACGAGGCTTTCGGCCCCTAAATCGACGATTTTCGACGAGATACGGCCGACGTGAAACGGCGCCGTCGGCCTCGATCAAGCCGGTTCAAAACGCAACCCGTTTTACGCGCGCGGCCGCAGATTGGTCAATGACTGATCCGGTTCCGGTCGCCGTCCCTCGCAAGG
Source organism: Halorubrum distributum JCM 10118 (assembly GCF_000337335.1). Classification (GTDB taxonomy): domain Archaea; phylum Halobacteriota; class Halobacteria; order Halobacteriales; family Haloferacaceae; genus Halorubrum; species Halorubrum distributum. Next base: position 16,448 of record NZ_AOJN01000053.1, read on the forward strand.
GTCGCCCGCTCGAAGCGGTCTTAGAGCGGATCGCGGCCGTCGCAAGCGACGAACGTCTCGACCGGCTCGCGGACAGCGTGAGCAACACGCTCCGATACGAGAAGGCCGTCACGAAGGGGTCGGTCGACGCCGAGGCGGGCCCCTACGACCGGCTCGCCGAGTACTCGGACCCGACGACGACGGCAGAGCCGGAGTTCACGCTGATGCGCGACGACCGGAACGGGAAGCCGCGACGGATCGTCTTCGACGCCGCGACGGTCGATCTGGGCGACGTGACGGTCAAGCTCGTCGGTCGCGAGGAGCCGTTTCGCGCGCTTCGAACCCACGAGTTCGGGCTCGGATTCGACTCCGCCGACCTCGTCTTAGAAGAGGTGGTCGGGATTCGAGACACCGGGCTCGGCAACATCTCGGACATCAACGACCGGATCGACCCGGTCGACACCGACGTGCGCGTCGTGACCGGGCTCGGAGACACGGTGTACCACACCCTGATGGGCCGCGAGGACCGGCGGGCACCGAACACGACGTTCGACCGCGCGTACCTCGCCGACTACGAGGGGCCGCTGTGTATTTCCCCGCGATACGAGCGGTTGGTCACCGCGGTGTTGGGTACCGACGCGCTCGACGGGGTCGAGTTCGTCTATCCCGCCGCGGACGAGGAGGAGGAGGCCGCGATCGCCCGGGTCGGCCTCGGCGTGTACCTCACGGTTACCGGCTCCACGGCGCGCGAGCACGGCCTCTCCGTCGGCGAACACCTCTTCCCCAGCGAGACGGTCCTGATGCGTAACGCGGCCGAGACGGACGATTCCGTCTCTCGCGTCCTCCGGGCGCTCGATCGCGAAACGACCGACTCCGAGATCCGCGTGTGACTCCGCGTATCGTATAGCGGCATAGAATATACGTGTGCGAGTCAGGCCGAATTCTTCCCTCGATTCGGAGCCACAATACGACACGAGTCGCGGTGCCCGACCGAGAGCCCCTCAAACGATCTGTTCCGAGTCGTCGTCGGACGACGAGAACAACCAGGGCCGTACTCCGGCCACAGGTGGTGGGCACCGGGCTTCGCGACGATCCAGCCGCGTCTCCCGGGAGGAATCTCGGCGGGCGATGGTTTCCTAAAATATATCCGGATATCTGTACCCTAAATCCACTGCGGATAGTGTTATAAATACGGATAAGTATTCCGCAGCGCGGAAAATAGAGTACCACTTACCGAGATAAGGTCACTTATCCGTAAATCTGGGATAGATTGAAGTCGCGGCCGTGAGAACCGTCGTCCGAGAGCTATGGGAGGCGATCGACAGTCGGTGAAGACGTACGTGCCGACGGAACAGAAGGACGTCTGGCGCGACCACGCCGACGAGCTCGACATGTCGTTGAGCGAGTTCGTCAGGACGATGGTACAGGCCGGACGCAGAGGCTTCGCGCCGGACGACACCGGCGACAGCGAGGAAGCCGCTTCCGAGGGCGCTGACCCCGGGGGTCACGACCTCGAAAGGGGCGTCCGGGCGGCTCTCGAATCGGGACCCCGTTCGTGGGACGAACTCGTCGAGGCCGTGGTCGGCGACGTGGAGGACGAACTGGAGGCGACGCTCGACGAGCTCCAGGAGCGCAACCGCGTTCGGTACAGCGGCCGGGAAGGAGGGTACGTGTTGACCGATGAGTAGCGCGCGCGCCGACCCCGACCCCGACGACCCGGTCGGGTACTTCCTCGAGGACCTCACCTATCACGGGAAGACCGACCGGACCAGAGAGGCGTACGAACGCGTCCTCCGGCGGTTCGAGGAGTTCCTCGATGCTACGGACCCGAAGGCGGCGACGCACCGCGACTGTATGTCGTTCGTGCACTCGCTGCGGGGGGACGTCACCGACAGCACGGTCGCGACGTACGCGGCGTACCTCCACCGGTTCTACGGGTACATGACGGAGGTTGGCGCCTTCGACGGCAATCCGATGACGCTGGTGATGGAGGAGATGGACGAGACCGTCGACAAGGACCCGGCGCGTCGCGACGTCTCGATCCCGGCGATGCGGTCGTTCGTCGCCGGGATCCGCCACCCGCTCCATCGCGCGGTCGTGGTCACCCTCCTGAAGACCGGAATGCGGGTCGGCGAGCTGTGTAACCTCGATCTACGAGACCTGGCGGTCACCGATCCGGACCTCGAAGCGGCGTACTCGCTCGGGGGCCGGCCGGCGCTGTCCGAGCGGCCGGACTCGATATTCGTGACCGCCGAGGCGACCGTCGGCGAGGAGCTGAACGGGGAGGTTCGAACGGCCGCGAACAAGCGGAAGCGCGGGACCGTGATCCCGGTCGACGACGAGCTCCGTCGGACGCTGAAGGCGTGGCTCGCCGTTCGGCCGGATTCGCCGTCGCCCGCGGAGCCGCTGTTCGTCGGTACTGCGGAAGGGTGGGGCGAGCGGCTCCGACCAGAGGCTGTCAGACACGTCGTTGAGCGCCACGCCCGCGAGGAGGGGTGGTATCGGACCGGCGGCGGCGCCGACGAGAACGTCACGCCCCACTACTTCCGACACTTCTTCACGACGCACCTCCGGGACCGGACGGGCGACCGCGGCGTGGTGAAGTACCTCCGCGGCGACGTCGCCGACGACGTGATCGACACCTACACCCACAACTGGGGGGATCAGGTGCGAGAGGTTTACGAGGCGAACGTATACCGGCTTTTCCCGTGACGCAGTCGAACTCGGTCGATTAGACGGCGACTCATTCTGTTCGAGAGCGTGCGAGTAAACTGTATGTCGCTATATCGAAAGCCGCGGTCTTCCTCGTCCCACAGTTTCGGAGGATAGGCCAGTTTCAGGTCGAATTAGCATCAATTCGTGGTTCTTCTCACCGATCAGTCCTGATTTGGATCCCTATTGGTTGTATCTACTAGACGAGCGTTCAAAATTGCGTAGATTCTGGCGCTCCTGATTAGGGTTGTCACTCCCAAACGGCGGACTCAGGGGGGATCAGCCGGTTAGTCATGTGGAATCAACGACGAGGCAACGAGTTCAACACACTCACCCGCAGTCAACACGGGTGCGTAGTCCATCTCACCTCCCACGCCCGCTTTCAGCAAGAAGTCGGTGAGCCGCCAGATATTGTACAAAAGGACCGCGAATACGAAGTAGAACAATCGAACGCGGTAGTCTTTCGAGGAGGTCTTGGCGAGAAAGTCACCTTTGATCGATTTGTACTCACTCTCGATCTGCCACCGGCGGCTGTAGCGCTGACAGAACGACTCGGCCTCCTCGGGATCGACTCGGAGATTCGTCGCGAAGACCGCCGTACCATCGCCACTCGTTGAGGGAACATACAGGAGACGCATTGGATGCGATCCAGATTCCACATGGACAGAGGCCGACTCCACAGCGACTTCCTGGTCGTCTTTGTCCATTTGGTCAAGCACCTCCCGTTCGGAGCTGGAGACCCGCTTCGGAATGAGGTAGTTCACATCGAGGTTTGAGAGCGTCTGGAACACTTGTATCGAGTCAAACTCTCGATCACACAGCACTGTCTCGATTGGAACGTGCTCTTTTGCTCGTCGAACGAGCCGTCGCACAGTACGATGGATCTGATTCGACGGGTTCTCATCCCACTCAGAGCTCTCTCGAACCGGTTCCACGGCGAGAACGAGCGGGATATTCTGTCCAATGATCGAGAGTGTTGCGAATTTGAACGCTCGACCGTCTCTGTCCTTGGTCCCGCTGACCATCGGCATCTCTTCGACCTCTCCGTAGTAGGGAATAGTCGTGATGTCGATCGCGGCTGTGACTGGACGCCGGAACGATGCTTTAGAGGCGATCACCGAGAGTAAGCGATCCGTCGTTTTGTTGAATCCCCTCACGAGTTCTTCGGGGCCAAATTGTTTGACTGCGCGGAGGTGGGTATCACCATGCGGTCCGTACTCTTTCCCGCGCCGATATTGGAAGCGAGTCGCTCCCTGCGAGGTGCCACAGCGGACCATCCCCATGAACGTCTGTAACTCGAAAAATTGCGTGTCCTCGTACGAGGCGTTCGACGCCCGACCAGAGTCGAAGTGTCCATAGGCGTGATCACGCGCGAGGCGCGTCGTCTGGATAATCTTCTCCTGTGAGAAGGATTCGTCTTCGACTGGATCTGTATCTTCTCGCGTGTCGTCGACGATCTCTGCCTTTGGCCGCACCTTCGGAGCTGAGATGTCGCGATCGTGGACTTCTTTAACAACGAAATGGGCAGCAGCGTGGACGTATTCGTGGGCTGCGTCGTCGAATCGATTTCGCCACGCCCGCGAGAACGCTGATTCATCGGGTACTCGACTGAAGCCGAGGATAGTCGCTACTTCCGGTTGCCGGGTGAGTCGTCGAGAAAACTCGGCGTACGAGTCACCCGTTATTTTCATGAACACAAATGAGAGGATTATCGCGCGAAAGGAGAGTGGCGCAGGATGCCACGCTGGATACCCGTCTTCGATCGTGTCTATCGAGTGATCGAGGTTTTCGAACGCGGTGACGAGATCGGCTTTTTTGAGTTCGTTTCGGATAGTGATCCCCAGCTGGTACGCTTCGCACAGAGACTGCATGCGAGGACCATCTTTGAAAGGGGGGCTACCGGAACCACTCATTCAAGAAATGGTGGGGTCGATCGCAAAGTTACCACACCAACATGACTACAAACATACTCTGTTCATCGTCAAAGGGATTGCTGCCGCCGCGTCTAGGTCTCCGAGTTGGCTCTCAACCTTCATGATGTCCACGAGGTACCCGGTACGGTTTCTAACATAAGTTCGAGCTGATCCAGACACATCTCGATCTGCTTGTCGATCGGCTCAGATCCCCGTACTGTCCGGTTGATATCCGGGAGGACACCTTGGAAGAAGACCACGTCCGACCCGCTGGCCTGCATGCCGAATGCGCCGGTGTCAATAACGTCGTCGCGCCGGCATTTACTCTCTTCACTCAGTGACTCACCAATCAATATCCCGTTTTTGTGGTCCATCTGGGGTCTCCAAGAGCCGCTACCTGATCCAACATATGATTTAGTTTATCTTCAAATATAAAAGAGTCTGCTTGTCCCGCCGTGTCGCGAATAAGGTGAACCACTCGGGCTGGGGTTGTAATCAGTGCTAAATTCTCATTAAAGGCTTTTAGAGCTTCTTTTTCCTGTTTACTGCGTATCGAATCGTTCCGTCGACTCAATAAGAGAGTGCGCCGATACCGTTCATTTGAATGTGATGTCGGTCTGGGCGCGTTCGCGGGACACCTGAGCAGTACACCAAATGAATTAAGTCATATCGAGATATATCGATGTGTATGTCGATACTCGACCGACTGCTCGGTGGCGAGTCGAATGATAATGAGAGCTGCTGTGATATGCAGATAGAGGAGGTGGACTCGGACGAAAACGAGGCGGACGCGCCGGACGAGCGCGCCGACCGTACGGAGGACTGATCGATAATGTCGCAGGAACAGAACGCGGCGGCTCAAGCGGGCTCCGAATCCGCGAGCGGGACGCTCCGACGGATGGAGGAGGGCGTCTGCTGTGACGGGCCGTTCCCGGAGACTCGACGGGCGGACGACGCGGTCGTCGAGGCGGAGCTGTCGGCGTTCAAGGCGCTGGCCAACGAGAAGCGACTCGCGGTCGTTCACGCGCTCCGAGAGGGCGAGCTCTGCGCCTGCGAGTTGGAGACCGTTCTCGACGCGCCCCAGTCGACGGTCGCGTCGCACCTCAGGAAGCTCCGTGACGCCGGCATCGTCGCCACGCGCAAGGAGGGGAAGTGGACGTACTACCGGATCGCGGACACGGCGAGTCTCCAGCTGCTCGATCTGGCCGCGGCGCTAGGTGAAGACCGATGATCCCGCCGGGGACCGAAGCGGCGCTGCTCGACTCGTGGGACTACTTCCTCCACCTCGCGATGGTCCTCACGCCGCTGTTCATCGGTGCGTCGTTCCTCGTCGGGCTCGCACAGGAGTACCTCCCGCCCGAGCGCGTCGAAGAGATGCTTCGCGCACGCGACCACGGCAGCGGGAACGTCCTCGCGGCGGGCCTCGGCGCGGTGACGCCGTTCTGCTCGTGTTCGACCGTCCCGGTCTTGGCGGGCCTGTTGGGGGCCGGCGCCCCCACGGGCATGGCGTTCTCGTTTCTGCTCGCCTCCCCGATCGTCAACTGGATCGCCGTGTTCCTGCTGTTCGGGCTGTTCGGGACCGGCGTGACCGTCGCGTACGTGACGACGGCGCTGCTCGCGGCGATCGTCGCGGGACTCATCATCGGGACGTTCGAACTCGACGGGTATATCAAGGACGTCCGGATCACCGCGGGCGGTCGTGAAATCGCGACCGACGGCGGAGCGACTCCCTCGGACACGTCGGGGGCAGCCGACGCTGGCGGATGTAGCGAGTGCGGGACGACGGCGACGAACAGAACCCACAAGGAACGCGTGACTGCCGCGGGGGAGGGCGCGCTCTCCTTCTTCCGCGACACACTCCCGTACATCGCGGTCGGGATCGCGATCGGCGCGCTGATCCACGGCGCCGTACCGGCGGAGCTCCTCCAGCGGATCGCCGGGCCGGGGAACCCGCTCGCGACCCCGATCGCCGCACTCGCCGGTGCGCCGATCTACGTGAGCATCAGCGGAATGCTGCCGATCGCGCACTCGCTCACTGAGGCGGGGATCCCGATCGGAACGGTGATTGCGTTCGTCATCGGCGGGGCGGGGATCAGCATCCCGAACCTGATCCTCCTGAACAAGCTGTTCGAACGCCGGCTGCTCGCGATCTACGCGACGACGGTCGTGACGATCGGGATCACCGTCGGTGTGCTGTTCAACACCGTCTTCGCCGGGCTACTCTGAGCCGGGAACCTTCTTACAGCGACCGCGACCCGTCGAGAGCGACGAGGACCGCGTTCGCACGCGGCGTGGCGCGATACATCCGCCACTTCCCTTCCTTCCGGCGCGTGACGAGGCCAGCATCAGTGAGCTGCGAGAGGGCGTGGCTGATTGCGCTGTCGCTCACGTCCAAGAGCGGCGAGAGCTCACACACGCATAGCTCCTCGTCATCAGCCGCGTGAAGCATCCGAACGATCTTGTATCGGGTCTCGTTGCCGAGCGCCGACAGTAGCTCGATATCGGTCTCCAGGTCCGACCCGCCGACGCTCTCGTTCAGTTCTTCTAGCTCCGCTAACCGGTCGGCGAGATCTTCATCTGTACAGGAGCCACATTCGTCGGCGACGTACCGCTGTAAACGCTCGGTAGATGACATACAAACAATTGAACCAAGCTGGGATTAAACGTTGCGGAGCGCCGTCTCAACTGATAGCTGGACAGCGAAAACAATATAGTAATCTCTCAAATATTGTCTCGTGTGAAAGAGACGAGACTTGTGGCAGGTGTCTGGCGGTCGACAACGACCATCTCGGCAGGCTCGAGCAACGATACGACCGAATGCGCCGCTACAGGGTGTTCGCCGTGACCGGTTCCTACAAACGGGTCAATTACACCGACATCGAGACCACCTCGGGCGCGATGCGGCCGCTTACTGACTCGCTCGATAGCGAGCAGGTCGGCGTGTCAATCGCGCGCTGTGAACCCGGATGGCGGAATAAGTCGCATGACCACGCCGCGGAGGATCACGAGGAGATATACGTCCTCTTAGAGGGTGAAGCTACCGTCGTTATCGACGACGAATCCGTCGAACTCGAAGCCGGCGACGCGGTTTGGATTCCGCCGACTGCGGCGCGGCAGATCCAGAACGGTGATGTCGAAAGTGCGCTCGTCCTCGTGAGTGCCCCGGCGTCGAAGTGTCGAACCACGACGTGTGTCGACGACCCAGGATCGTGGGCCACCAACGGATTTATCGGGTGATCGGGGGGTCTCGGCCGTTCAAGATGAAATGACTGTGCGACCGATGTGGAGATATCCGACCGAAGAGCTTATAATTGTATGAGAGTTTGTTCAAATGAATCGGCCACAGAGAGGACAAACAAACGTGTCCTGCTGTGAACGATACGTCAGACGTACGACCGCGATCCGACTCAATCATGACCGAACTTACCCTGTACGAAGAAGCGATGTGTTGCTCCACCGGCGTCTGCGGTCCCGACCCCGACGACGAACTCGTTGAGGTCAGCGCGGCGCTTGACCAGCTCGAAGACGCGTTCGACGAGCTCGAAGTCAACCGGGCGAACATGCAGCACAACATCGATCAGTTCCTCGAAACGCAGCGGATCTACGACCGCGTTCAGGAGGACGGACCGTCGATTCTCCCTATCACGGTCGTCAACGACGAGATCGTCGCCGAGGGCGAGTACCTCTCGTACGACGAACTGACCGCGGCCATCGACGGCAACGCCGCGCCACAGGAGGCCTAATAAATGGCACAATCACAGTCGACAGCGACGAGCGCGCGTGAGGTCGTCGAACCGAGTAGCGACGAAACCGAGTTCGTTTTCTTCAGCGGGAAGGGCGGCGTCGGCAAGAGCACGGTGAGCTGTGCGACCGCGACGTGGCTCGCCGACAACGACTACGAGACGCTGCTGGTGACCACCGACCCCGCCCCGAATCTCTCGGACATCTTCGGGCAGTCGATCGGCCATGAGGTCACCGCGATCGACGGGATCGAGAACCTCTCGGCGATCGAGATCGACCCGGACACCGCCGCCGAGGAGTACCGCCAGGAGACGATCGAGCCGATGCGCGAACTGCTCGGTGAAGAGGAGATCCAGACGGTCGAAGAGCAGCTCAACAGCCCCTGCGTCGAGGAGATCGCCGCCTTCGACAACTTCGTCGACTTCATGGACAGCCCGGAGTACGACGTCGTCGTCTTCGACACCGCACCGACGGGCCACACCATCCGGCTGATGGAGCTCCCCTCCGACTGGAACGCCGAACTCGAGAAGGGCGGCTCGACCTGTATCGGGCCGGCGGCCTCGATGGAGGACAAGAAACAGGATTACGAGCGCGCGATCGACACGCTCCAGGACGACGAGCGCACTTCCTTCGCCTTCGTCGGCAAGCCGGAGGACTCCTCGATCGACGAGATCGAACGCAGCGCGAGCGACCTCGGCGACCTCGGGATCGAGTCGCAGCTGTTGATCCTCAACGGCTACCTCCCAGAGTCGGTGTGCGAGGACCCCTTCTTCGAGGGGAAACGCGCGGACGAGCAGGCCGTTATCGAGCGCGCCCGCGAGGAGTTCGACGCGGACGCGACGGCGACATACCCGCTCCAGCCCGGCGAGATAGCCGGGCTCGACCTGCTCGCTGACGTGGGCGGTGTCCTCTACGACGGCACGGAGGCGACCGTCGACGTCGGGACCGCGACCGACGTGGACGCTGACGGTGCGGTCGAGTTCGATTCGATGGCGGACGCCGACGCGGTTGTCGACCAGCTCACGCCGGGCGAGGAGACGGAGTACCTCTTTTTCACCGGGAAGGGCGGCGTCGGCAAGAGCACGGTCGCCTCGACGGCAGCGACGAAACTCGCTGAGGCGGGCCACGAGACGCTTGTCGTCACGACCGATCCGGCCGCGCACTTAGAGGACATCTTCGGTGAGCCCGTGGGCCACGAACCCACCTCGGTCGGCCAGGAGAACCTCGACGCGGCGCGAATCGACCAAGAAAAAGCGCTTGCGGAGTACCGCGAGCAAGTCCTCGACCATGTCACCGAGATGTACGAGGACAAAGAGGACACGCAGATCGACGTCGACGCCGCGATCGCGAACGTCGAAGAGGAATTGGAATCGCCCTGTGCCGAGGAGATGGCCGCGCTCGAAAAGTTCGTGAGCTACTTCGACGAGGACGGCTACGACGTGGTCGTCTTCGACACGGCGCCGACAGGCCACACCCTTCGCTTGCTCGAACTTCCCTCCGACTGGAAGGGGTTCATGGACCTCGGCTCGCTGACGAAGGGGGCTGCCCCCGCCAAAGGCGACCAGTACGACGAGGTCATCGAGACGATGAAAGACCCCGAACGGAGCACGTTCGCGTTCGTGATGTACCCCGAGTACACGCCTATGATGGAAGCCTACCGGGCCGCCGCCGACCTCAAAGATCAGGTCGGCATCGAGACCTCGCTGGTCGTCGCCAACTACCTCCTCCCCGAGGAGTACGGCGACAACGCCTTCTTCGCGAATCGGCGCGCTCAGCAGGCGCAGTATCTCGACGAGATCCGTGACCGGTTCGACGCGCCGTTGATGTTGGCGCCGCTCCGGCAGGACGAACCGATTGGGCTCGACGAACTCAGCGCCTTCGGTGAGGAGATTACCGGACTCGCAGACGTTGTCGAAGCGGACGCACCGGAGGTGACGCCCTCGTGAGCGACGCACAGGACGTGGAAGGTGCGGCCGAGGACAGCGTGGGCGTGTCTACTGAGGAAGACGTAGAAGCCAACATTGAGGCGGCGCTCCACGAGTTCCTCGACACGCTCGACGAGTCTGAGACGTATCAGCGGTTCGTCGCGGCCGACGAGGCGTTACAGGACGATGACGACGCGATGGCGCTGCTCCGCGAGTACCAGCGAAAGCAACAGCAGATGCAACGCGGCGGTTTCGACGAGTCGGTGATGGCCGAGCTGAAGCAGCTCCAGACCGAAATGTCGAACAACGAGACGATCCAGCGTCAGCAGGCCGCACAGGCCGATCTGATAGAACTGCTCAAGCGAACGAACGACGCCATCAGCGACGAGATCGGCGAGGAGTTCGCGCGGTCCACCGGAGGTGGGTGCTGTTGAGCGCTTCCGGTCAGGACGCCAGCGAGTCCGAAGTGACAGACGAAGAGGTCGTCGCGGCCGCCGAGGCGCTCGGCGAAGAGCTTGCGGCGGCGAAAGAGTCCTCCTCGGAGTTCGCGTTCACCACGATGGTGATGCAGTGTAACGAAGCGATCGGCGACGAGACCGGTGTCGACTACGGGAGCGTCTGCGGCGCCGACGACGACGGCTGCTGTTAGCGGAGGTCGACAGGGGTCATTCCGGCTGACGACCCTGCCAATTGTCACTCCGCGGACGGAGTTTGCGACAGGAGTTCGTCGAACAGCGAGACGACACGTTCTTCGATCTCGTCACGGATCTCCCGAACCTGCTCGATCGGGCGCTCGTGGGGATCGTCGAGCCCCCAATCGCGATTCTCGCCGTTCCACGTTGCCGGGCATACATCCGATGCCGAACACCCCATCGTGACGACGATATCGACCGCCTGTAGCTCGTCTGGCGTCACCTCTCGCGGCGTTCGGTCGCTGAGATCGATGTCTCGCTCTCTCATTGCTTCGACGACGATCTCGTGGACGTGGTTCGCAGGCTGTGTGCCACCGGTAACGATCGTAAGCTGATCGCCCACACCGCGACGGTCGCGCTCGCGCTCAGCGAACGCCGCCGCCATTTGGCTCCGTCCTGCGTTTTGGACGCACACGAACGCGATCTGGTGGTCCGTCCGCTCATCGGATTCAGTCACACCTCCACAAGCGAGTGGGATCGGTATAGCTGTTACTTCAGGCATAGCGGTCTTGGTAGGCAATCTGAGAAGTACTCTCAGACCCGTGTTGAGCTATTGAGACGTATATACATCACATATAAGTTCTCAAGTCGACGGGACGCTCGCTCGCCGATTACGTATCGGTCAATACCACTCATAGCAGCCGTTAATTACCACGATCTCGTTATCAGCCTATGGATCGCTTTGATCGGTTAGCGTGTCCAGCGTGTGGGGTCTCGTCTGGATCTCGCTGCGAGGAGATTGAAGAAGGCGTCGCCGCCGGGGCCGACGTGAGGAGCGTCGACGGGGACGCCTGCCCGGATGCCAGCTCCCACCGTCGTCGAGCAGTATTAGTCGGGACCGCGGGCGCGGCGGGGATCGGCGGCCTCGCCGTCGCGCGTGGCGCACGTCGACTGACCGACGGCGGGACCAATGAGGACACCCAAACTGTGACCGACGACCCACCTCCCTCGCCAACGGACAACCTGACGCTCGTCGCGCATCGGGGTTTTGCGGGAGAAAACCCCGAGAACACGCTTACAGCGGCGCGGGCGGCAACGCGTGAGGACGGCCCCGGCGGCCGCGCCGATTTCGTCGAGTTCGATGTCGTCGCCACCAGTGAGGGCGATGTCGTGGTGTTCCACGACGACGAGCTCGCGGGTCGCGACGGGGACGAGCCGGGGGTTACGGACGTCGACGGCGTCGTGTGGGAGACGGATACGGAGACGGTCACGAGCGCAGAGGTGCTCGGAAGCGGAGAGACAGTGCCCCGGCTCGATGAGATGCTCGCTGCGATCCCGACGGATGTCGGCGTCAACGTCGAGTTGAAGAACCCGGGCAGCGGGTCGCTCCGGTTCGGGGAGAAGCTCTCTGAGAGGGATCTCGAAGCGCGGAAATCGATCTGGGGCCCATTCGTCGACCGAGTTCTCGCAGCACTGGACGCGACCGATCACGAGGTCCTCCTCTCGTCATTCTACGAAGCGGCGGTCGCGGTCGCAGCCGAGCGGTCGACGTACCCGGTCGCGCCGATCCTGTGGGACTCGGTTGAGGACGGGATCTCCATCGCCGAGCGGTACGACGCCGCGGCGGTTCACCCGCCTGCGGAGATGGTCCGACGGACTCCCTTCTTCGACGACTCGCGGTTCGGCGGCACCGACATCGTCGAAGCCGCTCGGACAGACGGCCGCGCGGTCAACGTTTGGACGGTCGAGACGTGGTATCAGGCGGAACGCCTCGTCGAGGCCGGCGTCGACGGGCTCATCGCCGACTACTCGACGCTGCTGTCGGAGTGAGCTTCGGCCGCCGAACCGTCGGCTATGTTCCGGAGCGATACGTGGAGGTATGTATACCTATTGACTAGTGTATGTTAACATGGATTGAACCGTGCCGCTCGGGAGAACTATTATCAACGGTTATGAACTTCGTTCGGAATGGTTGGCGTGTATGGCTCCAACTCGCGGGAGTTCAAATGGTATCTCACGGCGGAACACCCTCACGACCACTGGCGCCGCGCTCGCCGCGGCGACAGGTCTTGCCGGTTGTCTCGGAGGCAGCAGCGGCAGCGGCGGAGCGGAGTTCTCTCCGATCGCCGAGGAACTCACCGTCTGGCACGCTATGGGCGGGACGAACGGGGAGACGCTCGACCAGATCGGGTCTGACTTCGAAGACGAGACGGGGAAACCAGTTAACATGGAGTTCCAAGACAGCTACGAGAACGTCCTGACGAACACCCTGTCCGCGTTCGACTCCGGGAACGTCTCGGACATGCTCCAAGTTGACAGCCTGTTCGCACAGCAGGTGCTCGACACGGACCAAGTCCGACCCGTCGAGGAGATCCTCCCCGACAACTTCGATTCGGGCGTCTTCCTCGACAACGTCGCTGAGTTCTTCACCGTTGACGGTGAGCTCGCCTCGCTCCCGTTCAACAACTCCAACGCGATCATGTACATCAACCGGGACGCTTTCGAGGAGGCCGGGCTCGACCCCGACGACCCGCCGCAGACGCTGGCCGAGGTCAGGAGCGCATCGGAGCAACTCGTCGACCAAGACGTGACGCAGTTCGGGATCACCTGGCCGAACCACGTGTGGTTCGTTGAGACGTGGTACGGGTTCGAAGGCGAGCTGATGACGGACGCCGAGAACGGCCACGCCGGCGAGCCCTCCGAGTTCCGAACGCCGGACGCGGCCTACGACATGTTCGAGTGGTGGAGGGGGATGGCCGAAGACGACCTCTACACGAATCCGGGGATTGAGGCGTGGGGCGAAGCCACGTCGCTCTTCACCGAACAGGAGTCGGCGATGCTGCTGACAAGCACCGCGTCAGTCGCCGGACTCATTGCAGACTCAGACGGTTTCGAGGTCGGCGCCGCCCCGTATCCGAGCATCAGCGACACGCGCGTCGGTCCTGTGATCGGTGGCGCCTCGTTTTACGTACCTGACGGGCTCCCCGAGTCGCGGTACGAGGACATCGGCCAGCTCTTACAGTACATGTCCGAACCGGAGGTCCAGACGCAGTGGCACAAGGGGTCGGGGTACTACCCGATCACGCAGCCGTCGGTCGACTCGCTTCGTGAGGAGGGCTGGTTCGAAGAGAACCCGATGTACGGCGTCGCTCTCGATCAGCTCCAGAGCGGGGATGCGAGCGACCCGGCAACGAAGCGCGCGCTCCTCGGGCCGGCGCGGAACGTTCAGACGGTGATCCAGGACAAGTCCGTCGACATCCTGAACGCCGACGACATGGACGCCGAGGTTGAAGCGCTCAAAACGGAGGTCGAAGACGTGCTGGACGGCTACTACAACTGACGAGGCCGACCGACGCACGCCAGCTCTAAACAATTCGAACCCACGCCCCATCCAACCCACACAACGTCATCTCACACGAATGTCCACACGCGAAATATTCGACAGTCGGATCGAGTCGGGGTTGCTGTTGCTGCCGACGCTCCTCGTCACGGTGGTGTTCCTCTATTACCCGACGGCGCTGGCGTTTCGGACCAGCTTCTTCGACTCAAGCTTCGGACGGGCCGAGGTGTTCGTCGGGCTCGAGAACTACGTCGAGCTGTTGACCAGTTCGGGGTACCATCAGAGCATTATCATCTCGGTGGTCTTCGCGGCCGTCGTCGTCGTCGGCGTCGTCGTCGTGTCGCTGTATCTGACCTTCCTCATCCACGAGGTCGACACGGGTCAGGGGCTCTACCTGATTTCCGTGATCTGGCCATACGCGCTTCCGCCGGCGGTCGGCGCGCTCGTGTTCCTCTTTATTACTCACCCAACACTCGGCGTGCTGACGGGGCCCATCGAGTCGCTCGGCGTCGAAGTCGACTGGTTCAACAACGGGTCGCAGGCGTTCGTCGTCGTGGCGTTGGCGGCCATCTGGAAACAGATCGGCTACAATGTGATATTCATGATCGCCGCGATGAACAACGTGCCGGACACGCTCACGGAGACCGCCGAACTGGACGGAGTCGGCGGGCTGCGCCGGCTCGTGTCTGTGTACATCCCGATCATGACGCCGACGATATTCTTCCTCGTCATCATCAACACGATCTACGCCTTCTTCGGCACGTTCGCGTTCGTCGACCTCCTCACGAGCGGCGGGCCGTCGAACGCGACGAACATCCTGATATTCAACCTGTACCAAGAAGGATTTTCCTTTTTCAACTTCGGCATCGCCTCCGCGAAGTCGGTCGTGTTGTTCGTCATCGTTGGCGTGCTGATGTTCGTCCAGTTCCAGATTACGGACAAATACTCATATTACGGTGGCTAAGATGGTTGGAGTACTCCAATACGCGAAACAGCGGGTCGACGCGCTGAGAGGCAACTACGAGACGCAGCGGATCCACGAAGACGATCTCGGGACCCACTTCCAGCTCCTGCTCCTCGTCGTGGCGGTGGTGTTCCCGATCGCCGTCGCGCTGGCCGTCAGCACGAAACAGTCCGGGGTCGTCACCAGCGTCGTCGACCTCCTCCCCGGGGGTTACGCCGTTGAGAACTACCGCGAAGTGCTCGTGGACTATCAGTTCGGCCGCTTCATGTGGAACTCGTTGGCGATGTCGGTCGTGATCGTCGTCGGGAAGCTCATCATCTCGGTGTTCGCAGCGATGGCGATCGTCTACTACCGGGTCCCGTACAAGGACCTCGTGTTCCTGTTTATTTTGTTCACACTGCTTCTGCCGGTTCCCGTCCGGTTCATCCCACTGTTCCAGCTGATGAACGACCTCGGGTGGAGCAACACGATCCTCGCAATCACGGTCCCATACCTCGCGAGCGCGACGACGGTGTTCATCCTCCGCCAGCACTTCCTGTCGATCCCGACGTCCATCGTCGAGACGGCGAAGCTGGACGGCGTCGGCCCGCTGAAGTTCATGCTGTTCGTGCTGCTTCCGATGTCGAAGGGGGTCCTCGTCGGCGTCTCGATCATCATGTTCGTCTACGCGTGGAACCAGTATCTCTGGCCGCTGATCATCATCGACTCCGAGGCGAACCAGGTCGCGCAGGTCGGCCTCCAGCTGTTACAGGGCGACGTACAGGGCGGACAGCTCTCGTGGTCGCTCGTGATGGCCGGCTCCACGCTGACGCTTTTACCCCCGCTGCTCCTGATGATCGTGTTCCGAAAGCCGCTGTTAGAGACGTTCAGTATCCAACAGAAGTGACAATGACAACCGTAACACTACACAACCTCCGGAAGGAGTTCGACGACGTCGTCGCAGTCAACGGGATCGACCTCGAGATCGTCGACGGGGAGTTCCTCGTCATCGTTGGCCCGAGCGGCTGCGGCAAGAGCACGACGCTCCGGCTGCTCGCCGGCCTCGAAGACGCGACCGACGGCGAGATCGTCATGGACGGTCGAGACGTCACCGCCGTCGAACCGAAGGACCGGAACGTCGCGATGGTGTTCCAAAACTACGCGCTGTACCCGCACATGACCGGGCGGCGAAATATCACCTTCGGCATGAAATCGAGCGGCGACTTCACTGACGAGGAGATCGACCGGCGCGTCGAGGAGGCCGCGGAGACGCTCGATATCGCCGACCTGCTCGACCGGAAGCCGCAGGCGATGTCTGGCGGGGAGCGCCAGCGAGTGGCCCTCGGGAGGGCCATCGTTCGCGATCCCGACGCGTTCCTGATGGACGAGCCGCTCTCGAACCTCGACGCGAAGCTCCGCATCCAGATGCGCGCAGAGCTCGCACAGCTACACACCTCACTCGGGACAACAACCGTGTACGTGACCCACGACCAGACGGAGGCGATGACACTCGGCGAGCGCGTCGTCGTGATGAACGACGGGCGGATCATGCAGGTCGACGAGCCTCAGACGTTGTACGATTTCCCGGCAAACCGGTTCGTCGCCGAGTTTATTGGCGACCCGGCGATGAACATGCTCCCTGTTGACATCGAGAACGGGACCGCCGTTCACGACGCGTTTACGATCCAGCTTCCGAACGCCGACGGGGGTGTTCGGAACGGCGCGAAGGAGAGCGGAGATGCGTCGATTCGCGACGGACAGCGGGCCGTACTCGGCGTGCGTCCGGAGGATTTGTACATGGCGACCGACCGGCCCAACACGGGCGACGAGACGCTCAACGCGACCGTGAACGTGACCGAGCCGCTCGGTGATAGCCTGCTGTTACACTGCTCGATCGGGGAGACACCCTGTAAGATCCAGGCGAAGGCACGGTCCGAGATCCGCCCCGACGACACGGTTTCGATCGCGTACGACCCAGCTCGGCTACACCTGTTCGATCCAGAGTCCGGTGACGCGCTCTATCACTCCGAGTCGTACGCTTCGAGCGAGAGCGCGGCCGCAGCGGCGGATCACGGATGACAGTCTTAGTAGACGACCCGTCGCGGTAGGCGGCCTCAAGCTCTTACCTCGATGTTAGAGCCGCAGAATAAACGCAATAGAACAGTCGAGAAAGGGTCAGTCAACCCGCACACTTCGCCATCGAGAACTACATAGCAGTATAGTCTACTAATACAAACTGATTAATTCGGGAGCGTAATACCTCTATTTGAGTCCGATCCTCAGACGAACTGTTTCGGCTCTGGACCCACCCACATGAACACGAAACCACAGTTCGGTAACGGTGTTGAAGCACAACATGAACGGTTCAAAATCGACAGCTACGGGAAGATCTACATCGTCGGAGATGTCCACGGGAGCCGAAAGATTCTCGAACGGCTCCTCACCGACCTCGAATTAGCGGGCGACGATCTTGTCGTCTTCGTCGGTGACCTCGTCAGAAAAGGGCCGGACAGTCCTGGTGTTATCGATCTCGTTCGTGAGGATTCGCGTCTCGTCAGTGTCCGTGGAAACAATGAGCAGAAGATTGTGCGCGGCGACAAGAACCCGGACTGGCTCCGCGAGAGTGACCGCGAGTATTTCCAATCACTTCCGGTTGCCATCTCATTCGACGAAGTGCTCGTCGTCCACGGTGGCATCGATCCTCAACGGTCGCTGGCTGACCACACCGTCGAAGAGCTGCTGACGATGCGTTCCCCGCATGGTGATGGGTACGACGGACCGTTTTGGTATGATGATTATGAGGGGCCCTATCGCGTCTTCTTCGGCCACACTGTTCATGACCACCCGGTGGAGCGAGAACATGCCGTCGGCCTTGATACCGGCTGCGTCTACGGCGGAACGCTCACCGCGTACGACTACCGGAATGACGAATTCCACACCGTAGAGGCGAAGACGCATCAAGAACGCGCCAACTCGAAAATTGTCGATCCGGCCTGAGCGGCTCTATTTATTCGATCCTCGATAGAAGAGAGATATTTCCCAAACTAGTTCTTTTGTGACCCTCTTAGCCACTATCCGAAGTGGAACGATAGCGGGCGATTAACGAAACACTCGGCCTAGTGTCCATGCGATTCCGTTCGCCACGGAACAGAACAGAAGGAGGCCGGTGAAAAGAGAAGCCGGTCCCGAGTCGTAATACCCGATACCGAGAGCAACAGTCACCAATGAGCCGAGACAGATTCCCACAACTGGAGCCAGTCCCAACAGAACGCTGATCAAGATGCTCACACGCTCGCAACCGAGCACTCCAGCGATCAGGGCCCCACCGAGGACGCTACCGGACAGAACGACATTCGAAGCGAAATTGTAGGCCCCGGCGCTGATTCCGTCACCAGCGTAGCCGATTCGAAGGACAGCGTACGCTACTACGGTTGCCGCACAAAGAACGAGTACACCGGTAGCGACACTGAGACCTTCATCGATCAAGGATCGATCGGAGAGTATCTGACTCTCAAATAGCGAACTCCTCATGAACGTAGTCACTTGTACTCAGTCTGAAGACGGTTCCGTGCTCCGTCGCGCGTTTTGAAGTATCGTCGGTCGCCCTCCGCCGTCCGAACAGCCCAGTCGTACGTCTCGCTATCAGGACGGTATCAGTGATCGGAGTATACGTCGAACACGGACACGTCTCCCCCATCCGAGTGAGTTTGTTTTTCATCGGTATCGAGATCGGCTTCGTCCGACACCTCGGATCTCGCGTCCGTCTCGATCTCCGTGACATCTTCAACGAGAAGCGCTTCCTCGATTAGATCCGTATCGACAATCATCCCCGGTCCGTAGCCGTGATCGAGTGCTGCTTCCGTAGCTGCCATCAGTATCTCTTGGATGTCTCGAACCGGGTCGTCGTCCGAAGAGACCGCTTCGTAGGTTCCGTCGCTCTGCATCACCCACCGACGGCGATTGTCTGTTAATGACGCCTCCAAAATGAATCGGAGCTGTTCGCGCAGTTGCGTGTCTTCGACCGGCGTGACCGCTTCTACTCGATAATCGAGATTCCGGGTCATCCAATCGGCGGAGCCGATGTACCACTCGGGACTGCCTCCGTTCTCGAAGTAAAATATCCGAGCGTGTTCGAGGAATCGGCCGACGATCGAGTGGACGGTGATATTCTCGCTTAGTCCTTCAATACTGGGACGAAGCCGGCAGATATCTCGAACGATCAAATCGATTTCGACGCCGGCCATCGAAGCACGATAGAGTTCCTCGACCATCGACGGGTCTTCAAGCCCGTTTATTTTGACCACGATCCGTGCCCGCTGACCAGCACGAGCATGCTCGGCCTCTCGTCTGACCATCTCCGTGAACCGCTCACGCATCGTTACGGGTGCAATCAAGAGTTTTCGGAAGCGGTCGTCGAGCGTCGGTCCGGTGAAGAAATTGAACACCTTCGTGAGATCGAACCCAATGTCTCGATCAGCGGTCAACAACCCCAGGTCGGAGTACCCTTTCGCAGTTCCTGAATGGTAGTTTCCGGTGCCGATGTGCGAGTAGAGCTGAACGCCATCGTCCTCTCGACGCACGACGAGCGCCGTCTTCGTGTGCGTCTTCAACCCTACAGTCCCGTACGCGACGTGGATGCCCTCCTCTTCGAGTTGCCGAACCCATTCGAGGTTGTTTTTCTCGTCGAACCGAGCCTTCAGTTCGACCATCACCGCGACCTGCTTGCCGTTGTCGGCGGCATTTATAAGGCTCTGAATTACCTTCGAGTCGCTCGCGGTTCGATAGATCGCCGCCTTCACCGCGAGCACGTCGGGATCGGTCGCGGCCGCGTTGAGAAATCGCTGAACCGTCCCCTCGAACGAGTGATACGGGTGGTGCGCGAGAATGTCCCCGTGTTTAACTTCGTCAAAGATACTCTTCGTCTCGTCTCTAGTATCACTCGCCAGTGAGCCTAATCGGGGATGAGGCTTTGGTGACCACGCCGGCGGCTTGAGATCGGGGCGATCGAGATCGATGAGCTCGAAGAAGTCCTCGAAGTCGATCGGTCCCTCACGGTGGAACACTTCTCGGTCGTCGACCCCGAGCTGATCTTTGAGAATCGTCAGTGACTCATCGGGCATATCGGCGTCAACCTCCAGCCGAACCACCGTCGCGAAGCGTCGCTGTTCGATGACCTCCTCAACCATATCGACGAGGTCTTCGGCGACCTCTTCGTTCCGCCGCACCTCGGCGTTTCGCGTCACCTTGAATTTCGATACGTCACGGATATCGAGATCAGGGAGCAACAGGTCAAGGTTACGTTCGATGAGGTCTTCGATGAGAACGTACCTGTCAGCCTCGCCAGAAACGCTGATGAGGCGGGGTTGATTCGGCGGAATCTTGATCCGGGTGAATGTCGGCTCTTCGCCCCCGTTCGACGAGAGCACAGCGAGCGAAAGCGAGAGGTTAGAGATGAACGGGAACGGGTGAGCGGGATCGAATGCGAGCGGCGTCAGTGTCGGCAGAATAGACTCCTCGAAGTGCGTCCGCAGCTGTTCTTGATCTCCTTCGGGTAACTCGTCAGGGGTACAGATCTCGATCCCTTCGTCGGCGAGCGTCGGTTTGAGAACAGACTGCCAGTATTCCGACTGCTGCGCAAAGAGCGGGCGTGCGGTGTCGAGTACTTCGACCCACTGCTCTTTCGGTGTCCGTCCATCGGGCGTCGTCTTCGTCACGCCGGCGTCGATCTGCTGTTTGAGTCCGCCGACGCGCTTCATGAAGAACTCGTCCGTGTTTTTTGTGAAGAACGCGAGAAATCGGAGCCGTTCGAGCGGCAGATTCCGATCGTCCATTCCCTCTCGAAGAACTCGCTCCTGAAACGCCAGTTCGGAGAGTTCTCTGTTGAGGTAGTACTCTGGGTCTGTGAGGTCTCTGTCGGTCACAGAATCACCCGCAAGGAGAACGTGGATACCGTGACGCGGCTCCTGTATCTGTCAAACTAAAAGATTCCTATCATTTTTGAGTCAGCGGAAACGACACCTTACAAATGAGAGAGTAGCACTCATTTTTCGGGTTCACCTGACTGGGATCGGTTATCTTTCGACATCGGACTAGCGGGATGAGATCTCGACTGACGGTTCGGGTGCTGACAGAGACCCTTCGCCACCGGACAGGGCACCATCGGGAAGCCATGTGTCGTCGCGTTCCATCCACTCTCCGATCGGAAGTCGCTGAGTAGTCTCTGAGGGGATGACAATTTCAGTAGCGTTAGAAATGATCCCGTACTTTCGAATCGCCATTTTGGGCTCGTTGAGATCGTGTCTACCTAGATGTGGCTTCACGCGAGCGTACAGATCCTGTTTCGAATACTCGCTTCGTCGCCCTTCGAGCGCGCGAACGGCGTTACAAACTGGACAGCTAAGGACCATAGCCGATTCCATGACTTACAGATGCTACGCTAACTACAAGAAGCCCGATCAATAGTTGTATATACTAATATATAATATTTGAAACCGTCCGTATCGAGGCTAAGCTCACGGATAACATCCTCCCCCACCGAGCGAAGTCGGTAGACTGAGCGAAGTAAGGTGGAGTTGTTGACCACGGTTGCTCCGGTCAGTGGGGGCGCTTCGCCGACGCGTCAGCAATCGTCTGAAACTGCGTCGGGTCTCGGAGGAACTCCTCACCCGTGTCGGTGATCGCCGACTGGTCGATGTATTCGACGCCGTCGCCGTACACCGCTAGCACGGGCTCGTCTTTGAACTCACCAATCGGGCGAGACGTGGTGCACTCTATTGCGACGTACGTCCCTCCCGGGAGGGTGGGCGCGTCCGCGTACACCGCCGGGAGGTCGTCCCTGTGAACGCCGACCAGCATGTGACCGGGAAGGATCACCATCGCGGTCCGGTAGCCGATCGCCGGCTGCGAAAGCATCCCGACAAGCAGATACGTGAGGTCCTCGCAGTCACCGCAGCCATCGACAAGCGTCTCCTCGACGGTTCGGATATAGTCCGGCGCTCCCATCGATTCCGCATCCGTCGCGTATTCGAGCGAGTGTACAAGTCCGATCGCTCCGTCGAGAAGGACCGACTCAGGGAGCGACCGTCGAGCACTCTCGCCCATCGCGCTCGCGTTGACGAGCGTCTCCGTGAGCCGCTCGGCATGAGCGCTCGCCTTCGCCGCTTCGAAGCCACTCAGATATCCGTGCGTCTCGTCGGCCGCTTCTCTGTACGCGGACCGTTCGATCGGAAACTCCAGACGCCACTCACGCCCGGACCGGTCCGTCCACTCGTACGTCATGGCGTAGCCGTCCGCGGTCCGTTCCCGAGCGACCGAATCTTTCCCGTCGATGGGTGTCGGCCGCGTCGGCTCGCTCGCAGAAAGAGACAGCGCCACAGACCACAGATCGGACAGTTCGAGGACCGAGGAAGCGACGACCCCGAGCGCGACTCGGTCCAGCGTTTTGTTGAGGAGTTCCCGTCGTTTCATGCCCACCGACGGATCACCTCGGATTCGTCCGTCACCGGTAGAGGCGTCCGAATCGGTGGCGGGCGAAAGATCCGAGTCCGCGTCGATCGGGGCTTCGGATTCGACGGGGACCGGCAGCGTCGGGCTTCGCGACCGTCTCGCCCGCCGCAGTCGCGGTACATCCGGGGGGTTATCGGAAGCATTCGGGCTTGACGACGGAGTCGACATCCACCGTCACCCACGTCGACAGCCGCTCGTCATCGGTCGCCTCAGCCGGGAACACCGTGACCCGATCGGGACCCGACGACCGCCTGTCGACTTGGTGTACCAGACCGGTGAACGCGGGACTCACCGATTTCCGCCCGGTCGTCTCGTCGTTCTTCGACCTCCGGTTGGTATCTGTTGTCATCTGTTACTCGTTCGAGTTATTCGGCAGCCTGTGCTTGAACCCTTATAATAGGCGAACGGACGCGTCAGAAGCCGACCGGTGGGATATATACTCGTCGTGACCGGTCCTTGGTGCCCGTTCTCGCTCGACGAAGACGAGTCCACTCCGACATTTAGATCACGGTTTTTCAGATTGAAATGATCCGGCTATGGCGTGGATCCGGATGGAACTCCGGAGATTGGCGATCATGTCGTAGTCGGTTTGATACAAATTCGATTCTCTCTTGATCAGAGAACGCCCGTTCGGCCGCTGATTTCGTACGGAGCGATATATATCACTCATAGCAACGAAAACCGTGCCTCGGTGAAATCCCCAGGTGTATGTCCTCGCCCGAATGCGGGACGCTATCCCCGGTACTCGATACGCTCCACACCGGTGTGGCGATCTATGACGCCGCCTCCGGGGCTGTTATCGACGCGAATGCGCGACTGGAGGAAATCCTCGGTTACAGTTCGGACCAACTGCGTGAGCTCTCCGTGGCCGAATACACGGCAAACACGTACCCACACACCGAGTCTGAGTTCCACAATCGACTCTCTAGGGCCGCCAACGGAAGCCCGCAGCAGTTCGTGTGGCGAGCCAAACGAGCGGACGGCGAACTCATCTGGATTCAGGTGTTTACTTCTCGACAGCGTCCGACGGCGGACCGCTGTGTCCACGTCGAGGTACGGGACATTACGCGTCACTACGACACCCACCATCGAGCGGAGCTGTTCTGGCGGGTCCTTCGGCACAACCTCCGGAACGAGGCCGCGATTATCATCGGATGTGCGGAGCAGTTGATGAACGGCTCTGAGAGCGAACCGCCCAAAGAAGTGGTCTCAACCATTCTTTCCAGAGGAGAGAAGCTCGGGAACATTGCGACGTCCGTGAAACAAATCGAACACGCGGTGACCGACTCGCAGACGAGCGTCGCCCGGGTTTCCGCCGCGGGCGCCGTGCGGGACATCGCGAATCGGATAGGCGCCGAACACCCCGACGCGGACATCCGAGTCAGCGAACGGAAACGGATGTGGATAGACGTCAACGATGCGTTCGAGTACGCGCTCGCACACGCCGTTGAGAACGCGATTGTCCACAGCAACGACGAGGCGCCGGCAGTCGAGATAACGGTCGGCCCGTCGCCCAACACCGGTCGCGCGGAGATCCGCATCGAAGACACGAATCCGCCGATCCCACCCGAGGAGATCGCCGCGCTGTTTTCGCCGACCGTCACTACGAGCACGTCCCATGGCTCCGGGATCGGCCTGTTCGTGATGAAGTGGTGCGTCGAATCGCTCGGCGGAGAGGTGTTGTTCGAATCGCGGAATTCCGGGGGAAACGCCGTCTGCTTGCTCCTGCCGCCTAAGCAACTCCCGGATTCGATGACGACCGATTGAGTTCGCTGTTCGCGACGCCGCGTACGTCTCAATGGGAGTTACCCTCCATCAGTCAGCATGAATCGGTCTCCAATTCGCTCCATTCAATATCGATCCGAGCTCTGTCGGCAGCGATATGTCCAGAGGCGAAACGGGAGGGTTCACGAAGACAATCGAGGCGACCGCACCTGTGAGTCACCTTGATAATCGCAAGCGGCTCTGTTGGAATCCTCAAACGATGATTTGTTTTCGGCGGCATACTAAATATATCGCGCGAGTCGGTTAGGTGAGTGGCAAACGTGCCCGCGGACACCGGCCCGCTCACGAGTCAACACAGTCAGTGCCCACTGAACCGACGGCGACGCTGAGAGGCCCACCCTGTGACCGCTCCGAGGGGAACGAGCAGGGCACCGACCAGCGGACTCCACGCAGTAGCGACGGTTCGAATAACATCGACAGCAGTCCACAGCGGTTCCGGATAGAGCTGTATTGCGTAGTGTAACCCCTGCCCGGTAACGATACTGAAGAGGAGTGGAAACAGTAGTACGTACACTCCTGCCAGTATTGGGACGAGTGCCACGATTCCGAGGGCCATCGCGCTACCCACGAAGGCCCCCTGTTCCGGAGTAGATACCCGAGACATGACCCGTCGCCAGACGATTGCGCCCAGCACAAATCCCGCGACAAACGCGAACTGTGGCGCGTGTCCGACCCAGTACTGCGCGTCTGGCGACAGCCGTAACGGGACAACCATCGCCACGAGCAAATAAAGGAGGGAGGCGGCGAGTGCCGCCGCCGCCGTGACGACCCCGGCACCCATATCCCACCACCACGTCACCGAGCGTTGCTGCCACGTGACCATACGGCCTTGAACGCTGCGTGGGAATATAACTGAGCGCAACCGGTCGGTGACAGTTGTATCCTCTGTATTCAGCAGCTGGTTACTGTCAGCATCTGAGGATTACAACAGATGCTAATATACCAGCTCTCCTTTCGATTCTGCCAGACTGACGTGAATAGAAGGCACGCATCGAATCCATCCTCCGAGGTTGTGCCTCGTCACGCCGGGGCCATCGCACACAGCAGTGGTGAGATCTCTCCGCCACAGCCGAAGGTGCGGGAATCAGCGGCTCGGTCGGCCGCTCGCGCTGATCTTGAGCGAATTGGACGGGTGTACTCGAACATCGTGTCACTCATGTGTCGCGAAGACGATGAGGAAACGACGATGGCGCTCCTCAGAGTGACCGCCCTCACCGGCCTCTCGGTAGCCGTCGGGACGGCGGTCACAGCCCTCCTCTGTGTCGGGCCTCGACAGCTGTCTCGCGCGACGAACGACCTCGGCGGCCGCGCTCGCGAGGTCGCCCCGTACCTCGCGGCGGCGCTGGGGTTATTAGCGGTCAAACAGCTCACCCAGGGGTACCGCATTCGGCTCTCCCGCGCGCTCGACTGGCGCATCACCGGCGAGCTGTACGCGATCGAGGGAGAGTTCGTGGCCGCGCTTCAGCGCGCGACGCCGGATGCGACGCTCGAACCCTTCTCGGTGGCGTACATGCTCGGGTTCGCGGTCCTCCTCGTCGCCGGGCCGACGGTGTACTTCCTCGCCGGAGCGGGCGGACGGCGACACCTGAAGGAACTGCTCGTCGCCTACATGCTGAACTACGCGGTCGGAACCCTCTGTTACACGCTGTTCATCGGGTACGGGCCGCGCAAGTACCTCGACTCGGTCGACGGGCTGATGTACCAGTTCTACCCGGAGACGCAGGAGCTCACCGCCGCGGTCGCGTCGAACACGAACGTCTTCCCGTCGCTCCACGCCTCGCTCTCGGTGGCGGTGGCCGCCGTCGCGTGGCGCTCCCGGCGCCGGTTCCCGCGGTGGGCCGGGATTTCCGGCACCCTCGCCGCCGCCGTCGTCTACTCGACGATGTTCCTCGGGATCCACTGGGCGACTGACGTCGTCGTCGGCGCCGTCCTCGGCGCGGGTTCGGCGACGGTCGGGGCGCGGATTGTGACCCGCGTCGAGCGGCGGTCGACCGACGGAGATCCCGAACCCCTCGACGGCCCGTCGGCGGATCGAAAGCCGAAGGCGGGCGACGACTGATCGAAGCGACGAATCGGTCCGGTCGACCGTTGACCGATCGGGCCGCTGTGCGCCCCCAGAGCCGCCGCTCGCGAGCCGGGGAGAGCGAAGAAGCCGGTCGCTCGGGGGCGACCGAGCGCTACTCCTCGTCGAGCAGGCTCTCGACGAGGTCTTCCGGGTCGAACAGCGTGATGTCGTCGTACCCCTGTCCGGTGCCGAGGAAGAGGATCGGCTTCCCGGTGACGTACGCGACCGAGATGGCCGCGCCGCCCGAGGAGTCGGCGTCCGCCTTCGTCAATATCGCGCCGTCGATCGCGGCGGCGTCGTCGAACTCCTTCGCGCGGTTGACCGCGTCCTGGCCCGCGACCGCCTCGTCGACGAACAGCGTCATGTCCGGGTCGACGACGCGGTCGATCTTCTCCAGCTGGGCCATCAGATCGTCGCTCGTGTGGAGGCGGCCCGCCGTGTCGCCGAGAACGACGTCGATGTCGTTCGCCTCCGCGTACTCGACGCCGTCGTAGATGACGGCCGCCGGGTCGCCGCCCTGGTCGTGGCTGATCAGGTCGCGGCCGAGCCGGTCGGCGTGCTCGCGGATCTGCTCGTTGGCCCCCGCGCGGTAGGTGTCGCCGTTCGCGAGGACGGAGGAGTAGCCGCGGTCGGCGAGCCACTCCGAGAGCTTCGCGATGCTCGTCGTCTTTCCGACGCCGTTGACGCCGGTGAAGACGATGGTGACCGGCTTGTCGGCCTCCGAGATCCGCTGTTCGAAGTCGAACTGGCCGACCGCGATCACGTCGAGGAGTGCGTCGTGAAGCGCCGACTCGACGAGCTCGCCCGTCGTCTCGACCTGCTTTCGCGACTCGCCGAGCATGCTCTCGCGGACGCTGTCCAGGATCTGCTCGGCGACGCTCATCTCCACGTCGCTCTCGAGCAACGCCATCTCGAGGTTCCACAGCGGTTCCTCGAGGTCCTCTTCCTCGATGATGATCCGGCCGGTCGCGAACGCCTTCGCGCGCTGGAAGGTGCTCGGCTCGTCGTCGTTCGACGACGAGTCGCCGTCCGCGGTCGGCTCGTCGGAACCGGTCTCGACCGCGGCGGCGTCGCTGTCTTCTCCGACGGGGTCGGTCGAGGCGTCGGTCTCGTCGCTCTCGGCGGCCGCCTCGTCGTCTGGCGCCGCTTCGTCCTCACCCTCGGTCGACTCCTCGACGTCCTCGCGGAAGCCGGAGAGCTTGTCTTTCAGTCCGTCGAACACGGTATAGTCTCCGTCTTACTCCCCGTCGCCTTCCTCGGCCTGCTGCATCTGCTGCATCTGCTGTTGCTGCATCTGCTGTTGCATCTGCTGGGCCTGCTGTTCGAGCTCGTCGCTCTCGGACTCGAGCTCCTCGACCTCCTCCTCGGTCTCCTCGATGCGGTCGTCGAGCGCCTCCTGCTTGCGCCGGAGGACGTCGATGGCGTCGTCCTGCTCCTGCTCCGCGGAGTAGTTACCGCCGAGCGAGACGATGACCTCGTCGATGTCCTGGACCTCCGCGCGGAGGTAGGCGCCGCCGCCGAGCGGGACCTGAACGGTCGCGCCCGTGTCGAGCGTCTGGATGGCCTCGATCGCGTCGTCGATGTCGGCCTTCTCCTCGCGGTAGTCCGCGATCTCGGCTTCGAGCGCCTCGATCTCCTCGTCGAGTTCCTGAAGTTCCTGCGAGAGCTGCTGGAGCTGCTGTTGTCCGCCACCCATCATGCCTCGGACACCTCCTCGATGTCGATCTGGGTACGCTTGCGGTTGTGCTGACTCCCGACCGTGGTGTAGATCCGCTCGCGGGCGAGGTCCTCGTTTTCCGCCTCAACGTCCTTCGTGAACGGCTGGTCGCCGTCTCGGCTCTGGAACCGTCCACTCACCGTGTAGGTACTCATGTTCCCCGATCCGGCAGGGACAGGGAAGTATCTTCCTAAAAAGGGACAGGCGGCGAGGCGTCCGGGGTCGGAACGGATCGGCCTCGAACGACGGCGGAGCGGTCTCGGTGCGCGGCCTTTTACCCCGAGAGATCCGCGCGGCGGAACCGAACGACGGCGAGGGCGACGAGGACGGTCGTCGCCGCGAGCAGGACCGCCGCGCCCGTGACGTCGTACTCGCCCAACACGAGGACCCCGGAGGGGTCGTAATGCGCCGTCGGGCTGAGGTCTCCCGCCTCGGCGTAGTCGGTGCTCGCGACGACGGACTCGAACATGAACAGCGCGAACAGCGCGCCGAGCGCGACCCGCTGGGCGATCCCCGGCCGCGAGGCGAGCGTCGACACGGCGATCCCGACCGCGACGCAGGTCAGGTGGTACGGGACCGCCAGCGCGTGGACCGCGACGAGCCGTTCGACCGCGATCGTCTCCCCGACCGCGAGGACGCCGACGTACGCGACGACGGGGAGCACGACGTTCAACAGGAGGACGAGCGGGACCAGTCCGAGGAACCGTCCGATCACCACGTCGCGGCGCGCGACCGGCGCCGACAGCGTGAGGTCCATCCGGCCGGAGGCGACGTCACCGGCGATCGTCCCCCCGGCGAGGTACGCGAGGTAGAGGCCGACCAAGAGCAGCCACGCGAACTGGTAGAACTCCACCGCGAGGAACCCCTCGATGGAGGAGATGGCGATGATCCCGAACGCCTCTCGAAACGCCGGCGGGAACGCGTCGACGTACGCGTCGAGGTCGATTCCCGCGGTCGACAACGAGGGGAAGAAGGCTAAGAAGAGCAACAGGAACGCGGAGAGCAGCCCCGTCACCACGAGCGACCCGCGGGCTCGACCGGTGGCGTCGTACCGCGCGATCGCGAGCCACGGAGCCGGACGATCGCTCATCGGCCCTCACCTCCGGAGCCGACCGCCCCACTTCCCGCCGCGTCGGAACCTGAGCTCTCGCCGCCCCCGCTCCCCGTCGGGCCCGGCACGTCGCCGTCGTAGAACGTCATGAACGCCTCTTCGAGGGGCGCGTCGACGACGTCGAGGTCGAGCACGGTGTAGCCGGAGAGCAGGTCGATCAGGTCGTCGTATTCGCCGGTCCACGTGAACGAGACCGTCTCGCCGACGCGGAGGTTCATGATGCCCCGGACCTCGAAGTCGTCCCGGTCGACGCCCTCCGCGACGCGGACGCGGACCTGTTTTCCGCCGCGCGACCGGAGGTCCGAGACGGACTCGACCGCGACGAGGTGCCCCTCCCGGAGGACGCCCACGCGGTCACAGAGCGCGGCCACCTCGCCGAGGACGTGCGACGAGAGGAGGACGCTCGCCCCGTCGTCCACGCGTTCGCGCACGAGGGCGGCGAACTCCTCTTGAAGCAGCGGGTCGAGCCCGGAAGTGGGCTCGTCGAGCAGCAGCAGGTCGGGGTCGTGCATGAACGCGGCGACCAGCGCCACCTTCTGTCTGTTCCCCCGCGAGAGCTCGGCGATCCGGCGCGACTCGTCGAGCCCGAACCGGTCGACGAGGTCCTCGCGGCTCGACGCGCCCCGGAGCGCCGCTTGATGGTCGAGAAAGGCCTTCGCTGTGCGGTCGCGGTCGAGTCCGGGGTCGCCGGGGAGGTACCCGGTCCGCTCGCGGGCGCGGCGGGACTCGACGGGGTCCGCCGCGTCGTTCCCGAGCAGGGTCGCGCCGCCGCTCGTCGGCGAGAGGAACCCCAGCAGGGTGCGAATCGCGGTCGTCTTTCCCGCGCCGTTCGGGCCGAGGAAGCCGAACACCTCGCCGTTCTGGACGGCGAAGGAGACGTCCTCAATTCCCCGGACGTCCCCGTAGTACTTGGAGAGGTTGCGACACTCGATAGCGGACATACCGTCTCCAACTCCGCTGCGACTCTTAAATGTGGGAGGAGGCGACGGGGAGAAGACGGGCCGCGAGCGGACGGGCTACTCGATGAAGCCGAGCGTCTCCTCGATCCGGCCGAGTTCGGGGCCGGTCGTGTCCTCGCCGACGACGTACCCCTCGTCGGTAGCGACGAGGCCGGAGCCGACGAGCGGCGCGCCGTAGTTGACCGTGCCGAGGTCGGCGCGGACGTCGAGCGCCTCCTCGACCGCCTGAAGTTCCGACTCGGTCGACTGCGGGTGACAGAGCACGCCCGCGTTGTTGGCGACCGCCGCCGTGCCGACCGTCCGGACGTCGCCGAGGTCGCCCCGGGTCACGGGGACCTCGAGGACCTCTTTGATCGTCCGGACCGACTCGCGCGAGAGGTCCGGGTGGACGTACGCGCCGTAGTCGTTCGCGAGGACGACGTTGCCGGCGGCGTTGATCTCGCCCGGCAGTTCGCGCACCGGGGCGCCGGCGGCGTCGGCGATTCGGTCCTTCTCGCGCTCGGTCGCGCGCGAGGAGACGAGCACGCCGTGCTCGTTACCCGTCGCGAGCGCACCGACCGTGTTGGACCTCCCGACCGTCGTCAGCAGCGGCTCCGCGCCGAGTTCCGCCCCGAGGCCCTCGGCGAGTTCCTCGTCGACGTCCGGCCGGACCAGCAGGATGTCGTCGACGGCGCGGGCGAACACGCCCACGTACGACGAGCCGGTGAAGGTCGCCCGTAACACGTTACTCGGCGTGTTCGGCCTCGACGACCGGTTCGCCGTCCTCGACGAACCGAGCCGCGCGGACCCGCACCGTGCTGGGCGGGTTCTGTCGCCCGTTCTCCCAGACGGCCTCGTTGACGGAGCCGTCGATGATCACGTCGCCCTCGTCGACGGAGAAGTGCTTGGCGAGGTGCTGTCGCGTGATCTTCATGGCGTAGTCGGCGCGCTGCTGGACGGGCTTCTCTTTGGCGTCGCGGAGCGGGACGGTGACGACGCGCTCCTCGAAGTCGTTCGTCGACATTTACTCGTCCAGGTCGTTCCGGCGCCAGTTGCGCCGCTTGGGGTTTCGCGTCACGTTCATGTCCGTCTTCATCATGACCCACGCGGGGACGCGGGTGTTCTGGCGCTCCGCCTTCGCCAGACGCTTCTTTTGAGCCTTCGACTTGTCTCCCATAGTGGCGCACACTTTCCGCGGAGCGCATAAAACCCCTTCCATACGGGGTCGCGCGAGGCGGCCGCGAACCGTCGCTCGACCGCCGCGCCGCGCGCGCGGGACCCCCGGTTCCGACTGCTACAGTTCCCGCTCGGCGATCCCGGTATAAATCCGGTAACAGCGGTCGAGGACGTCCAGACTCGCGCTCTCGGTGTCGGTGTGCGCCTCCCCCGGCTCCGAGGCGCCACAGACGAGGCAGTCGGTGCCCGCTTGCGCGAGCCACCCCGCGTCGGTCGCGTGCGGCTTGGTGACGTGTTCGGGCGCGTCGAGGCCGCGCTGGTCGTGGACCGAGCTGGCAACGTCGAGCGCGGCGTCGGCGAACGCCGCGTCGTCGCAGGCCATCGGCGGGAGGTCTTGGTCGACGACGAGCTCGACGCCGGGCGTCGCGCCGGCGACGCCAGCGAGGTCGGCACGGCCGCCGGGGACCGTGCGCTCGTCGACCGTCGCCTCGCAACGCTCCGGGATGACGTTCCACGTCTCGCCGCCGTCGACGATCGTGACCGCGAGCGACCCCGACACGTCGTTGCCGAGGACCGTCGCGTCGGGCACGTCGAGGTCGCGGACCGCGTCGATGGCGTCGCAGGCGCGGTAGATGGCGTTCACGCCCGCCTCCGGCTCCGAGGCGTGCGCGGCCTCCCCGCGGGCGACGAGCCGCGATCCGCGGCGTCCGCGGTGGGCGACGACGACGTCCGTGACGCCGGGCTTCGAGTAGTTCGTCGACCCCTCCGCGACGACGGCTCGGTCCGGCGCGAACCCGGCGTCGATGGCGTGGCGCGCGCCCTCGCCGCCGACCTCCTCGCCGACGAACGAGGCGAAGACCAGCTCCCGGTCCTCCGGCGGCGTCGCGTCCCGGAAGGCGCACATTGCGGCCGCGACCGACCCCTTCATGTCTGCCGTCCCGCGGCCGTAGATCCGGCCGTTGCGGCGCTCGACGACGTAGTCGCCGTCGAGTCCGTCTCCGGTCGTCTGCTCGGGCGCCGGCGGTACCACGTCGTGGTGGCCGACGAAGGCGAGCGAGTCGGCATCCGG
Organism: Halorubrum distributum JCM 10118; assembly: GCF_000337335.1. Lineage (GTDB taxonomy): Archaea > Halobacteriota > Halobacteria > Halobacteriales > Haloferacaceae > Halorubrum > Halorubrum distributum. The sequence continues at coordinate 49,000 of NZ_AOJN01000053.1, forward strand.
GTCGTCGGTCGCGCCCGCGAACGCGAGTACGTTTCCGGCGTCGTCGCGCTCGACGGTCGCGTCCGTCTCCGCGCGCAGCCACTCCTCGACGGCGTCGCCCGCGGCCGTCTCGTCCTCGTGGGAGGGGATCGAGACGAGCCGCTCGGTCAGGTCCGCGAGTTCGTCCATGCCACCAGTGGCGGGCGTCACCGCTTAAGCGCGTCCCTCGGGGCCGCTCGCGACGGTGGGGAGAACCCGGGTCGCTATCTCACGTGGTGAACAACTCGGTGTCGTCGGGCACCGCGAACAGCCCGAGGCGCACGCCGGCGTCGAGCCAGCCGTAGCCGTACGAGTAGGACGCGAGCGCGTTCACCGGGTCGCCGGCCTCGCGGAAGTGGCGCCCGTCGTCGAGGTACGACTCGGCCATCTCGGTCACGTCCGCGGCGGCCTCGCCCAGCGGCGTGTCGGCCGGAGGGCGGGGCTCCGCGACCGCCAACGCGTCCGCGAGCATCCGCTCGTAGCGGTCGGTCTTCTCCTCTAAGTCGGCGGCCATACGCGAGTGTCCCGGCGGGCGGACAAAAAGGGCGGCGGGGTGGCGAGATTTATGTTCGGCGCGAACCGGAGACGACACGATGCCCTCCGACGGATCGCCGAGGCCCGACCGCGGCCCGTCGCGCCCGCTCGCCCCCACGAGCCGCGGGGCGCTCGCGCTCGTCGTCGCGACGAACCTCCTCCCCCTCGCCGGCGTCGTCGCGTTCGGCTGGCGCGTCGGCGAACTGCTCGCGGTGTACTGGATCGAGGTTGCCGCCCTCGTCCTCGCTCACGCCGCCGCCGCGATGTTCGCGGAGCGACCGATCGTCTTGGAGGACCGCTCGTTCTACATCACCGGCTACGACGAGGACGCGGAGCGCGACGAGGTGTGGGAAAGCGACCCGACTCCGATTCGCCTCGTCTCGTGGCTCCCGCCGATCTACCGGCGGAACTTCCGCGTCGTCCGTCGGTCGCTGGGCGTGTTCGCGTTTCTGCTGTTCCCGCTGGTCCCGGTGGGGTGGGACGCGCTGTCGTATCTCACGCCCACGGTCGGACTCGCGGCGCTCGGCGTCTGCGGCGCGCAGGTCGCGGAGGTCCGCCGGGAGTTCTTCGCCGAGCGGGCGTACGAGGAGCGGTCGCCGTACATGGTCGTCGAGGCGGCCCAGCGCGTCGTCTTCTTCTACTTCGTCATCGGAATGCTCACCGTCGTCCCGGTCACCGTCGGCGTCTTCGTCGTCGAGGCGGCCCTCGCTCCCGGGCTGCTCGACCGCGTCGCCGACGCGTTCGGCGTCGGGGCCGTCCTCCTCCCGTACCTCCTCCCGATCACGCTGGCGAAGGCGGTCGTCGAGTGGGGCCGGCGTCGGGCCGCCCGCGAGGACGACCCGGACGAGATCGCGACGTGGTTCACCGGCGAGGACCCGCGCCGCGAGTGGAAGAAGGCGGAGGAGTCCGCCCGCGAGGGGTGACCCGCGGATCGGGAGCGCCGAAAGCGCAACGCCGATACGCTCGGCCGCGAAACGGGCCCTCATGTACGAGGCCGTTCACGCCTACCCCGACGGGGAGGCGACCGTCGCGCGCCACGCCGCGACCGCCGCCCGGCACGGCTACGACGGGATCGTGGTGCGGACGCGCGACGCGCTGGATCCGGCCGTCGACGGAGAAAATTCGGCCGGTGACGGCGGATCGGCCGCCGCCGACACTGACGAGAGTCCCGTCCGCGACCCGCAGGCCCTCCGCGAGGAGTACGGGATCGACGTCGTCGACGCGGTCGAGATCGACGCCGACGACCCCACGAGCGCCTCCGGCGCGGTCGGGAACTACCGCTCCGACCGGACCGCGGTCTGCGTCGTCGGGGGCGACGACGCCCTGAACCGGTTCGCGGTCGAGCAGGCTCGCGTCGACGCCCTCGTCCGCCCGATGGCGGGAGGCGGCGACTTCAACCACGTCCTCGCGAAGGCGGCGCGCGACAACGGGGTCCGCGTCGAGTTCGACTTCGGCCCGGCGCTGCGCGCGACCGGCGGGAAGCGCGTCCGGGCGCTGGCGGACCTCCGGAAGCTCCGCGAGATCGTCTCCCACTACGACGCGCCGTACGTCGTGAGCGCGAACGCGCGCTCGCACCTCGAACTCCGGGCGCCCCGCGAACTGGTCGCGGTCGGCGAGGCGGTCGGGTTCGACGCCGAGTTCGTCCGCGAGGGGCTCCGTGCGTGGGGCGACCTCGTCGAGCGTAACCGCGACCGCCGCTCCGAGGGCTTCATAGAGCCGGGGGTCCGACGTGGCAGGTATGAAGAAGACGGTTGAGGAACACGCCGAGCGGTTCTCCGAGAAGGCGGCGGCGTACGACGACTCGAAGAGCGAGGAGTACCACGCCTGCGCGAGCCTCGTGATCGACCACGCGGCGCCCGAGGTCGACGACGTGGTCCTCGACCTGGGCGCCGGCACCGGCGCCATCGCGCTCCCGGTCGCCGAGGACGCCGAGCGCGTCCTCGCGCGCGACATCAGCGAGGGGATGATGGAGGAGGGGCGTCGGAAGGCCGAAGAGCGCGGGCACGACAACGTCGAGTTCGCGTACGGCGAGTTCCGCGACCCCGGCCTCGACCCGGACCAGCGCGTCGACGTCGTCACCTCGAACTTCGCGCTCCACCACCTCGCGGACGACGAGAAGCGCGAGGCGATCGGCGTGATGGCCGACACGGGAACGCGCCGGATCGTCCTCGGCGACGTCGCCTTCTTCGAGGAGCCGGACCCGGAGGCGCCGTTCTACAGCCCCCAGGTCGACGACCCCGCGACGGTCGGGACGCTGGTCGAGGCGTTCACCGACGAGGGGTTCGCGGTGACCGCGGTCGAGCGCGTCCACGACCAGGTGGCGGTGATCGTCGCGGAGCGGATCCGGGAGCTCCCGGCGTGATCGCCCCGTGAAACACCTCCCGAAGCACCTCCGGCCGCGGTGGCGCTACCTCGCGGTCGGGATCGAGTCGCGGGCGGAGGCATCGATCCGGCGGCGGGCGTTCCAGCGCGCGCTGTGGTACAGCGCCGGCAACCTCCTCGGGGACGCGGGCAGCGCCGACGCCGACCTCACGCTCCTGTCGTTCGCCCACGCAGACGGGACCGGGGAGGCCGTCGTCCGCGTCAGACACGGGCACGTCGACGACGCGCGCGCCGCGATCGCCTGCGTGAGCGAGGTCGACGACGAGCCGGTCGGAATCCTCGTCAGGGGGATTTCGGGGACGGTGCGTGCCTGTGAGGAAAGATATATGGGTCGCGCGACCCCCAGTTCGACACAGCGAGACGTCGCGTTCGAGGGCGCCGAGCGGCCCGCGGTCGTGCGCGGAGACGCGTGCGACGTGCGGGTCGAGTCGGGCCGCGTCGGCGCGACGACGTTCGATACCGAGTGATATCATGCAGGGCCAATCCCAACAACAGGCGTACGACCGCGGCATCACAATCTTCTCTCCGGACGGCCGACTCTACCAGGTCGAGTACGCCCGGGAGGCGGTGAAACGAGGGACGGCGAGCGTCGGGATCCGCGCCGAGGACGGCGTCGTCCTCGCGGCCGACAAGCGCGCCCGCTCTCCCCTCATGGAGCCCGAGAGCATCGAGAAGCTCCACAAGGCCGACGACCACGTCGGCGTCGCGAGCGCGGGCCACGTCGCCGACGCCCGCCAGCTCATCGACTTCGCGCGCCGCCAGGCACAGGTGAACCAGCTCCGC
>NZ_AOJN01000054.1 GCF_000337335.1 Halorubrum distributum JCM 10118
GAGATGTGTATAAGAGACAGGACCCCCGACGGCGTCGGCGTCGCCACGATCACCGTCGACGACCCCGAGTACGCCGAGCGCTCCTCGGACGAGATCGAGGAGATTCTCGACGAGCGCGACCTGCTCCCGACCGACGAGGACGAGGCGGACGGCGAGGACGCCGACGGCGCGACGGACGACGAGGAGTAACGCGACGGGTTGCTTCCCGGCCGCCGGCGACGGTCCGCCGCCGGGCCGGGAGAGTTATTGCGCCGGAGACTGACCGGAGAGGCGTGCAGAAGACGGCACTCATCACCGGCTGTTCCTCGGGTATCGGCCGCGCCGCGGCGCACGCGTTCCTCGACGAGGGATGGACCGTGTACGCCACCGCGCGGAACCCCGCGGACGTCGAGGCGCTCGGCGAGGGGGGCTGTGAGCTCGCCACGCTCGACGTCACCGACCAGGGAGACGTCGACCGCGTCGTCGAGCGGATCTTAGACGAGGAGGGGGCGATCGACGCGCTGATCAACAACGCCGGCTACGGCCAGTTCGGTCCGGTCGAGGACGTGACCACGGAGCGCGTCCACGACCAGTTCGACGTGAACGTGTACGGGCCGCATCGGCTGATCCGCGCGGTCCTCCCCGCGATGCGTCGCGAGCGCGACGGGACCATCGTCAACGTCTCGTCGGTCGCGGGCCGGGTGTCGATGCCCGGGGGCGGCGTGTACAGCGGCTCGAAGTTCGCGCTGGAGGCGATGTCGGACGCGCTCCGCAACGAGGTCGCGGACCTCGGGATCGACGTGGTCGTCGTCGAGCCCGGCCCCGTGAAGACGAACTTCTCGGAGCGCGCGGAGCGGGAGGCCGACCCCGACGAGCGCGAGGGAGTCGAGCGGACCGACGCCTACGACGAGTTCTACGCGATGTTCGAGGACGCCAAGCTGATCGGCGGCGACGGCCCCGGGGCGGTCGAGCCGGAGCTGGTCGCGAACGCCATCTACGACGCCGCGAGCGCGACGCGGCCGCCAGCGCGGGTCCAGCCCGGGACCGTCGCGCGCGTCGGGGTCCTCGCCCGGTTCCTCCCGGACGCGCTGCTCGACAAGGCGTACGGGTTCGTCCGTAATTTCACGTCGTAAGCGGTCGCAGCGTCGACCGCTCTGCGCGCTGTCACTCCCCGCTGTCGACCGCGAACGGACTCTCTCCCTCTCGCCAGTCCCACCCCGGGAGCCGCGTCTGGAACCCCGCCGCGAGCGCGGCGTCGAGGTCGTCGGCGCCGGCGGTTCCGGCGCCGCGTTCGTCTGACTCGCCCGCCGTCACGTCCCGGTCCACGTAGATGTCCGCGACGTGGAACGTCGCTTGCGCGAGCAGCGAGAGCGGGCGGCCGCCCGCGATCGTCGCCGCCAGTTCGCGGCCGAGGACCTCGTCGACGACGAACCCGGGGTAGTCGCCCGCCACGTCGAGGTCGCGGAGGAGCGCGACGCAGGCCGCGGCGTTGACCGCGACTTCGCCGTCGGCGAAGACGACGTCGACCTCGCGGCGGTACGCGTCGGGCGCCACCGCGTCGACGTCCGTCTCGAAGAGCCGGCCGAGGCGGTCGCGGGTGTCGTTGAGTATCGGGACGACGACGTCGGCGCGGTCGCGGACCCAGGCGTGTTCGTCGCGGACCGTCTGCGGCGTGACGCGCATGGGCCGGGTTGTGCCGCCTGCGGCTTGCCCTTTGCGAAGGCTTTTATAACGGCGGGGCAGTAGTGCGATCCAAGCGGGTTTTCGCTGGCTGTTCCCGCGTACGGAACCAGTACGGACAGTACTTCCACTATGCCTACCCCGTCACGGTCGATCGATCGGCGTCGAGTCGCCGCGCGACGCGCGACGCGATTCGACGACGACGGCGGCCTCGACGACCCGCAGTGAGATATGAGTCAAGTCGACAAGCAACTCGATACGTTGAAATCCGAGATAGAACAGGAGATTCCAAACGACATCACGGTCACCGACGTGAAATACGAGGGGCCGGAGCTGGTCGTGTACACGCGCGACCCCAAGCGCTTCGCGGGCGACGGCGACCTGATCCGCCGGCTCGCCTCGAAGCTCCGGAAGCGGATCACGGTCCGTCCGGACCCGAGCGCCCTCTCGCCGCCGGCGCGGGCCGAAGACGAGGTCCGCGAGGTGATCCCGGAGGAGGCCGGCGTGACCGACCTCGACTTCCACGAGGACACCGGTGAGGTCGTCATCGAGGCCGAAAAGCCCGGGATGGTGATCGGCCGCCGCGGCTCGACGCTCCGCGAGATCACCCAGGAGGTCGGCTGGACCCCCGAGGTCGTTCGGACGCCGCCGATAGAGTCCTCCACCGTCTCGAACGTCCGCGGCTTCCTGAAGAACGAGCGCGAGGAGCGCCGCGACATCCTCGAACGCGTCGGCCGCCAGATCCACCGCGAGGAGATGTCCGACGACGAGTGGGTCCGGATCACGACGCTCGGCTGCTGTCGCGAGGTCGGCCGCGCGGCCTTCATCCTCTCGACGCCCGAGACCCGGATCCTCATCGACTGCGGCGACAAGCCCGGCGCGGAGGGCGAGGTGCCGTACCTCCAGGTGCCCGAGGCGCTCGGCGCGGGCGCGGCGACGCTCGACGCGGTCATCCTGACGCACGCCCACCTCGACCACTCGGCGCTGGTCCCGCTGCTGTACAAGTACGGCTACGACGGCCCCATCTACACGACGGAGCCGACCCGAGACCTGATGGGCCTGCTCACGCTGGACTACCTTGACGTCGCCGCGAAGGACGGGCGGACGCCGCCCTACGAGTCCGCACAGGTCCGCGAGGCGATCAAACACACCATCCCGCTGGAGTACGGCGACGTGACGGACGTCGCGCCCGACGTGAAGCTCACGTTCCACAACGCGGGCCACATCCTCGGCAGCGCCGTCACCCACTTCCACATCGGCGACGGCCTCTACAACGTCGCGTTCTCGGGCGACATCCACTACGAGGACACCCGCCTGTTCAACGGCGCCGTCAACGACTTCCCGCGCGTCGAGACGCTCGTGCTGGAGTCCACCTACGGCGGCCGCAACGACTACCAGACCGACCAGGAGGACTCCGAGGAGGCGCTCAAGGAGGTCATCAACGAGACGTACGAGCAGGGCGGGAAGGTCGTCATCCCCGCCTTCGCCGTTGGTCGCTCCCAAGAGATCATGCTCGTCTTGGAGGAGGCGATGCGCGAGGGAGAGATCCCCGAGATGCCCGTCCACCTCGACGGGATGATCTGGGAGGCGACCGCGATCCACACCACCTACCCCGAGTACCTCCGCGACGACCTCCGCGACCGCATCTTCCACGAGGACGAGAACCCGTTCCTCGCCGACCAGTTCAACCACATCGACGCCGGCGAGGACGAGCGGCAGGAGGTCGCCGACGGCGACGAGTGCATCGTCATTTCCACCTCCGGGATGATCGAGGGCGGGCCGATCATGTCGTGGCTCCGCCACATCGGCCCCGACCCGGACTCGAACCTCGTCTTCGTCGGCTATCAGGCGCAGGGGACGCTCGGCCGCCGGATCCAGAACGGCTGGGACGAGATTCCGGTCGACGGCTGGGGCGGCGGGAGCCGCGGCGACACGCTCACCCTGGAGATGGGCACCGAGGTCGTCGACGGCTTCTCCGGCCACGCCGACCGACAGGGGCTGGAGAACTTCGTGAAGACGATGAACCCGCGCCCGGAGAAGGTGCTGTGCGTCCACGGCGACGAGAGTTCCGTTCAGGACCTCTCGTCCGCGCTGTACCACGACTACAACATGCGGACGTTCGCGCCGAAGAACCTGGAGACGTTCCGGTTTAAATAAGCGACCGGTTCGGGTGAGGGCGGTCGAGTGTCCGTGATTGTCGGCGCGGTGACTGAGCATTTGAGTTTCGCTGTTCGCTTATAAATCGTTGCCAGCGCGGAGAACACCGCCATAGCCCCAGCCGCTCTTTCATAAATCACCTCCCTAGAGCAGCGGAGAACACCGTCAACGTCCCAGTCGCTCACTTATAAATAGCGGTCACCGAAGTAGCTGAGAACACCGCCAAAGCCTTAGCCGGGAGGGCGGCGTACGCTCGTTGTGCTCCTCGCTCAGTCACTCCGTTCCTTCGCTGCGGTGCTTACGTCGTCATCAGAACGCTCTGCGTTCTGATTGGCTCACGAGAGCTCCGCTCTCGTGAACGCCTACGCCGCCCTCCCGGCTGCCCCTTTGATCCCCGCCCCGCACCGCCCCGCACCGCTCCGCACAGCACCTCACACCTCCCCAGCCTCGTCGGCGGTCCTCCGCTTTGCTCCGGACCGCCGACTCCCTCGCGCGTGCGACTCGCGGCCTCCGCTTCGCTTCGGCCGCTCGCAGGCACGCGCCACCGCCACCTCTACTTATAAATGGTCGCCGGTCGGCTTGCCATCTCAATCCTCGACCTTTCCGTCCCGTCGGTCGCGCTCCCGAGCCTCCGTGTCGCGCTCCGCCGGGTCGCCGTGCCCGCCGCCGCCCGGGGTGCGGATAGAGACCGTCGTTCCGGCGGCGACGTCGACGGACGCCTTCGCCGGGACCGCCTCGCCGTCGATCAGGTTCTCGCCGAGCGCGCCGTCCTCGCCGCCGTCGAGCCCGCGCGGCGCGGTCCGGCGGCGCTCGGTCAAAAGCGAGACGGTCGCGTCCGCCTCGACGGTGAGCGTCCGCTCGATTCCGAGGCCGCCGCGGTGGCGGCCGTCGCCGCCGCTCGACGGGCGCAGCGCGTATCGCTCGACCCGCAGCGGGTACGCCGTCTCCAGCGCCTCGACCGGCGTGTTGAGCGTGTTCGTCATCCCGACCTGAACGCCGTCCATCCCGTCCTTGGTCGGGCGACCGCCGAATCCACCCGCGATCGTCTCGTAGTAGGTGAACTCGCCGCCGCGGTCGCCGATGATCAGGTTGTTCATCGTCCCCTGTCCGCCGGCGGGGACGGCGTCCGGCACCGCCGCCGCGAGCGCGGCGAGGGTGACGTCCGCGACGCGCTGGCTCGTCTCGACGTTCCCGCCGACGACCGCGGCCGGCGGTCGAGGATCGAGCAGCGATCCCTCCGGCGCCGAGATCGAGACCGGCTCGTAGCAGCCGTGGTTCGGCGGGATATCCGGATCGGTGACCGCGCGCACGACGAAGTACACCGCGCTCTTCGCGACGGAGAACGGCGCGTTGAGATTGCCGTCCACCTGGTCGGCGGTGCCGGCGAAGTCGACGTCGATCGCGGCGCCGTCGACGGTGACCGCCACCTCGACGGGGATGTCACCGTCGGTGACCCCGTCGCCCTCGAGAACGTCGGCGGCGCGGTAGGTCCCGTCCGGGAGCGCGCGTATCTCGCTCTCGACCCGCTCGCGGGAGTAGTCGACGACGGCGTCGAAGGCGTCGAGGAGCGCGTCGCCGTGTTCGTCGAGCAGCTCGCCGACGCGCTCCTCGGCGCGCGCGTTCGCGGCGCGCTGCGCGCGGAGGTCCGCCTCGCGCTCGTCCGGCGTGCGGACGTTCGCGAGGATGAGGTCGCGGACCGCCTCGTTCGGCTCGCCGCCGTCGACGAGCCGGACCGCCGGCAGGCGGAGCCCCTCCTCGTATATCTCCCGCGCGCCCGGCGGCATACTCCCCGGCGCGCTCCCGCCCACGTCGGCGTGATGCGCGCGCGACACGGCGTATCCGACGATCTCGTCGTCCGGGGCGATCGGCGAGACGAGCGTGACGTCGGGGAGGTGCGTCCCCCCGGCGAACGGGTCGTTGACGACGAACACGTCGCCCGGCTTCGGGTCCTTCTCGAGGACGACCTCGACCGCGTCGGGCATCGCGCCGAGGTGGACCGGGATGTGTTCGGCCTGCGCGACCATGCGGCCGTCGGCGTCGAACAGCGCCGTCGAGCAGTCCTGCCGCTCCTTGATGTTCGGCGAGTAGGCGCCGCGGATCAGCACGTGGCCCATCTCGCTCGCGACGCTCTCCAGCTGGTTCCGGAGGATCTCCAGCGTGACCGGGTCGACGCCGGGGTCGGTCTCCGCGTCGGTCACGCGTCGCTCACCTCCGCCACCAGCGCGCCGTCGCCGCGCAGTCGGACGCCCCACGCTGGCGGGACGACGACCGTACTCTCCGGGCCCTCGATAACGACCGGGCCCTCGACGCCCTCGTCGGCCGGGAACCGATCACGGTCGTAGACCGGGGTCTCGCGCGCGCCGGCGGGGAACACCGCCTGGCGGGTGGTCCGCGGCCCGGGATCGTCGACCGCGTCGACGCCGACCGTCGGCGCGCTCCGCGGGACCGTGGCCGTCGCGCGGCAGTTCACCAGCTCGACCGGCTCGTCGGCCCGGTAGCCGTACGCCGACTCGTGGGCCGTCGCGAACCGATCGCCGACCGCCGCGGGGTCGAACGGCCGCTCGACGTCGACGGTGAGCTCGAAGCTCTGCCCGGCGTACCGGCAGTCCGCGGCGTACTCGACGCGCGCCGCGTCCGGGTCGCTGACCTCGTCCAACAGGCCGTCGGCGAGGTCCCCGTAGAGCGCGTCGATCGCGTCGGGATCGACCGCGGCGAGCGGGCCCTGACGGGTCCGAACCGCGTCGCGGGTCTCGTCGGCTGCGAGCAGGCCGTACGCCGACAGGACGCCGGATGCGTGCGGGACGATAACCCGCTCGACGTCGAGGCCGTCGGCGATGGAGACGGCGTGCATCGGTCCGGCGCCGCCGAAGGCGACGAGGCCGAACTCTCGGGGGTCGTGACCGCGCTCGACGGTGACGGAGCGGATCGCGCGCGTCATGTCCGCGTTCGCCACGCGGTGGACGCCCAGCGCGGCTTCGACAGGGCCCTCCATCCCCGCCTCGTCGGCGAGGTCGGCAAGGGCGTCGCGGGCGGCCGCCGCGTCGAGCGACAGGTCGCCGCCGAGGTCGGTGTCCGCGCCGACGTACCCCAACACGAGGTTCGCGTCCGTGACGGTCGGCTCCGTGCCGCCCTTCCCGTAACAGGCCGGCCCGGGGTCGGCGCCCGCCGAGCGCGGCCCGATCCGGAGCGCGCCGCCGGCGTCGACCCACGCGATCGACCCGCCGCCCGCGCCCACCGTCTCGACGTCGACCATCGGCGTGCCGATCGGTCGGTCGGCGATCGCCGACTCCGTCGTGCGCTCGACCTCGCCGTCGCGGACGAGGCTCACGTCGCTCGAGGTGCCGCCCATGTCGAAGGTGATCAGGCCCCCGGGGTCGCCGTCGGTCCCGGCCGTCGCGCTCGCGCCCACGACGCCCGCCGCCGGCCCCGAGAGGACCGTCGTCACGGCGTTCCGCCTGACGGTGTCGGCGTCGGTGACGCCGCCGTTGGCCTGCATGATCCGCGGTTGCGGCAGCCCCAGGTCCCGCGCGCGCTCGGTGAGCCGACCGACGTAGCCGTCGATCGCCGGGCGCACGTACGCGTCGACGACCGTCGTCGAGGTGCGCTCGTACTCGCGGAACTCCGGGAGCACCTCGTGGGAGGCCGACACCGGCACGCCGAGCGCGTCGCGCAGCGCGTCCGCGAGGCGCTCCTCGTTCACCGGGTGCGCGTAGGCGTGGAGCAGGCAGACCGCGACCGACTCGACGTCCGCGTCGCGGAGGTCGGCGACGACCGACTCGATCGCCTCGTCGTCGATCGGTCGCTCGACCCCGTCGGCGGTCGAGCGCTCGGACACCTCGAACCGGCGACGCCTGGGGACCAGCGGCGTCGGCTTCTCGGCGTCGAGGTCGTACAGCGACGGCCGGGTCTGCCGGCCGATCTCCAGTACGTCGCGGAACCCCTCGGTCGTCACGAGCGCGGTACGCGCGCCGTCGCCCTCCAGCAGCGCGTTGACGGAGACGGTCATCGCGTGGGAGAACTCGGTCACGCTCTCGGGGTCGATCCCGGCCGCCTCGCAGGCCTTCTCGATGCCGGCCGCGACGCCCTCGCTCTGGTCGTCGGTGCTCGGCACCTTCGCGGTGACGAGGTCGCCGTCGAGCGAGAGCGCCACGTCGGTGAACGTTCCCCCGACGTCGACGCCGATCGCTCGGCCGCCTGCCGGTCGGTCGTCCACCGAATCGCCGTCCGTCGAACCCCCGCCCATCTACGACACCCCCGCGGCGTCGCGGAGGCTCCGGACGCCGAGCGGCGCGGTGTCTCGGTCGCGTGGCATGGAGCCCCCTCGTTACCGGACGGACTTAAGACCGCCCCGTTCGGAGGTGCGGCCGCCTCGCGGCCCCCGGCGCCCGCCGGCCGGGAGCCGCGTTCCCGCGGTCCGACGCTTCCGCGAACATCTTCGGGAACAGTCGGAGGGCGGCGGCGGTCCGTGATCCGAACATGGGAGCAGTTCCGGGCGGAATCGACACGGCGAGGGGGCCGCCGATGACGGTCCCGCTTCGACACTTCCTCGTCGGACTGGCGCTCCTCGGCGGCGCCCTGCTCGTCGGAATCGGTCTGGTCGTCGACGCGGTGCCGGGGCTCGGCGGGCTCGTCCACGTCCACCTGTTCCTGATCGGGTGGGTGTGCGTGACGATCATGGGCGCGATGACGCAGTTCGTCCCGGTGTGGTCCGGGACGACGCTCCGCTCGCGGCGGCTCGCGAGCGCGCAGCTCGCGCTGGTGGTCGGGGGACTGGTCGGGTTCGGGGCCGCGCTCGCGCTGGGCCGCCTCTCCTGGCTCGCGGGGTTCGGCGCCGTCATGCTCTGCGGCTTCTGGACGTTCGTCTACAACGTCGGTCGGACGCTCGCGACGGTCGAGGAGTTCGACGTGACCGAGCGCCACTTCGTCGTGGCGCTCGCGTTCTTCGTCGTCCTGACCGGCCTCGGCGTCCTGCTCGCGGCGGACCTCGGCTCCGGGCTCCTCGCGGGCCTCGGCGTCTCGCACGCCGGCGTCCGCGGCGCCCACGTCACCCTCGCCGTCTTCGGCGCGGTGCTCACGACGATATACGGCGCCCTGTACCAGCTCGGAACGATGTTCACGCAGACGGCGCTCCGCGGGATCGACCACCGCCTCCGCGCGGTCGAGGAGGTCGGTCACCCGGTCGGCGTCGTCGGGCTCGCGGGCGGGAGACTGGTCGGATCGACCGCCCTCGCCCGCGTCGGCGCGGCACTGGTTCTGCTCGCCGCGCTGGGGTTCGCGGTCGTCCTCGCCCGCCGGCTCTCCGAGATGCGCGTCGAGCGCACGCCGATGCACACGCGGTACGCTGTCGTCGCGCTCGCGCTGGCCGCGTGGGTCGCGACCGCCGCGCCGGCGTGGATTCGGTCGCCGACCGCCCCGGAACACGTCCTCGGCGGCCCCGGCAGCGCGCCCCTGCTGCTGCTCGGCGTGGTCGGGTTCGTGATCCTCGGGACGCTGTACCACATCGTCCCGTTCGTCGTCTGGGTCGAGCGGTACAGCGACCGACTCGGCTTCGAGGCGGTGCCGATGATAGACGACCTCTACGACGATCGGCTCGCGGCCGCCGACGGAACGCTGCTGTTCGTCGGGACCGCGCTCGTCGCCGCCGCCGACCTCCTCGCGGGCGCGTCGGGGACGGCGCTCGGGGGCGGAGCCCGGGGACCGGCGCTCGTCGGGATGACGCTGGTGACGCTCGGCGTCGCCGTCTTCGCGGTCAACGCGGTTCGGGTGATCCGCCGGCACAGCCCCGGCACGCTGGCTCGGGTCGCGCTCGGGCGGTTCGCTGCGCCCCGAGCGGTCGGTGGCTCGGACGCCGTCGAAAGCGACGCGGAAGCGGGCGGCGCGGGAGCGGGCGGCGGCACGGTCGAGGGCGACGGCACGGGCGACGAGCCCGCACCTGCGGAGTGAACCGCGGAACGGTTTCGAGCCCGAACCAGCGGCGATACGCGACACCGGAATGAACGAAGTCACCCTCTCACGAGCGATCGAAGCGCCCCCGGAAGCCGTCCGCGACGCGATGGCGGACGCCGAGGCGTTCGTCCGCTCTTCGGGGTTCGACGAGGTCGAAGCCGACGGCGAGACGGTGCGCGTGGCCAACGACGTCGGCGTCGCGTCGATCGAACTGACGCTCGAACTCGTCGACGACCCGGATGCCGACCTCGCTTCCGAGCAGCGCGAGGGGATCTTCGAGTCGATGCGAACGGAGTACGTCGTGGCGCCGGCCGCGGGGGGAAGCGAGGTGACCGCGACGACGGAGTTCGCGCTCGACGTGGCCCTGATCGGCGACCTCCTCGACGGCACCGTCATCGAGCGACAGCGGCGAAGAGAGCTGTCCGCGCAGTTCGACTGGCTCGAAGCGCGGTGTGTGGACGGTTCGACGGCCACCGGCGAGTGAGGCGGGCGGGCGCGGCCGCGACGAGGGGTGCCGGCCGCGCCGTGACGGGAGCGCCCCGCGTCTTGCGGGGCCCGGCTGCGCCGAAGCCAGTATTTAAGCGACGCCGCCGCGAGCCCAGCGTATGCGCATCGCGCTCATCGCTCACGACGAACTGAAAGACGAGATGGTCGCGTTCGTCGAGTCGCACACAGCCGTCCTCGACGAGTGCGAACTGGTAACCACCGGGACGACGGGGAAACGCATCGCGGACGCCACCGGGCTCTCCGTGAACCGGCAGGCCTCGGGCCCGTTCGGCGGCGACCTCCAGATCGGCGCGATGATCGCGAGCGACCGGATCGACGGCGTCGTCTTCCTCCGGGATCCGCTGACCGCACAGGCCCACGAGCCCGACATCTCAGCGCTGCTGCGCGTCTGCGACGTGAAGGACGTGCCGCTGGCGACGAACGTCGCGTCCGCGGAGCTGCTCGTCGAGGGGCTCCTCGGCGGCGATTCTCTCGACTGATACCGCCGACCGCGGTGATTTAACCCGGGCCGACGAAGGAACGGTCGATGACACGTCCGCGGCGGACTCGCGTCCGCGCCCTCGCGCTCGCGCTGCTGCTGCTCGCCGCGAGCCTCGGCGCCGGCGCGGTCGCGGGTCAGGCCGCGGCGTCGGGGGAAACGGCGACGCAGTCGGCGGCCGAAGGTCCCGCCGCCGGGCCATCGACCGTCGGGCCCGGCGTCGACGCGAACCGGAGCGAGGTCGCCCCTATCACGCGGTGTTTCACCGGGAGCGGGTATCCGATCTCGATCGGCGACGGCGAGGGTGGGGCGACGATGGAGACGGTGATCCACCTCTCCGTGCTGACCGATCCCGGCGCGGGCAACGAGTTCGGCGTCGAGACCGCCGGGCGGCTCGACGGCGAACCGATCGTGGCGCTCGCCGCGGGGGTCAGGCTGACCGGACGGGAGGCGATCGCGAACGGGTTCGACCCGCTCGCGGCGTTCGACGTGCTGTACACCTACGAACTCCAGCTTCCGATGTTCGCCGGGTCGGTCGGCGACGCCGACTACGAGGACGACGGGTCGCCTATCGAGTCGAGCGCCGGCGCGGTCGACTGCTGACCGGTTACTCCGAGCGCTCGACGCCGTCGTCGCCATCGGCGGCGTCCGGCGGCCGAACCCCGCGCACCAGCGCCAGCACGTCCTGCCTCGTCGCCTCGAAGCCGTCGCCGGTCGGGTAGGCGCCGCCCGCGAGCAGGTACTCGCCTGCCTCCCACACCGCGAGCAGGGCCTCGACGGGAACCCGTTGGCCGTCGACCGCACAGCGGCCGTGAAACACGGTGAGCGTCGCGCGCGACGCGCCCGGGTCGTCGAGGTCGAGATGCCGCTCGTCGCGGCGCGCGAGGTCGGTGATCTCTCGGTCGGCGAGGCGGTCGCGGAACCCCTCGCGGGCCCGCGACTCGACGAGCCGGGTCAGGGCGGGGTTCGGTCCGGCGTCCGGCGTGATCCGGAGCCGGCTCGCGAAGAAGAAGGGCCGCGGAGGCGCTGTCTCGCGCTCGTAGCGCGTCGTCCCGGCCGTGACCGAGACCGGGCCGGCCTCGAAGGGGCGCTCCGTCGTCTCCGCGACGAGCGTCCAGCCGTCGAGGCGGTCGCTGGGGACGGCCGGTGGCTCCATGGTCCCGCCTCTCTCCGGACGGGAATAAAACGGACGGGCACCAAGAGAGGAGTCAAACTGGCACCAGGAGAGGAGTCAAACTGGCACCGGGAAAGGAGGTGGAGCGGGTGAAAGCGCGGTCAGTGATCGTCTTCTCGCCACTTGTGTTCGCACTCGGTACAGACGAAAAAGCGGGTCTCGGACTCGTCGGCCGAGCGGATCTGCTGCATGTACCAGTACGCCCGGTCGTTGTCGCACTCGGGGCACTGGGCCGTCGTCGTCGGGAGACCCTTGTCCTCCGCGTCGCTCACGTCGACTATCTCGGACTCGACCTGCGACTGGGTCGTCCACTCGTCGTCGCCGTCGTCGCGCCCGATCTCGTAGCCGCAGGCGTCGCACACCCAGTGGTCTTCGCCCTCGCCGGATTTCATCATGGATCCGCACTCGTCGCAGAACTTCATGCCCGAACCTACCGCGGATCGTATTTAAACGGCGGGATCGCGGGCGAGGGCCGGAGGCGCGCTCGGGGGGCCGACGCGGCCGTCAGTCCGCGTCGACGTGTTCGGCGAGCGCGAACCGGACGCGCTCCTCCTCGGGGCCCTTCGTCTCCCGGCCGGTGACGACGACCTCGCCGATGTCCGCGGTGTTCGCGACGTGTGTCCCCGCGCAAGCGGTGCGGTCGTACGGCTCGTCCGCGCCCGCGATTTCGACGATCCGAAGCTCCTCGATCGAGTCCGGGAGGAGGTCGATCCGCGTCCGGTCGGTGTCCAGCGTCGCCTCCGCGGTCTCGCGGTCCATCGTGTAGCTCGACACCGGTCGCCCGTCGGCGACGAGCTCGTTGAGCCGCGACTCGATACGCTCGAGTTCGTCGTCCGCGAACCGGTCGTACTCGGCGTCGAGGCGTGCGCGGTCGTCGTACAGCTGGTTGCCCGTCGTCCGCGCGCCGAACTCGTCGAGCAGCAGCGCCGACAGCAGGTGCTGTGCGGTGTGGTACCGCGAATGCGCCGCACGACGGTCGGCGTCGACCTCGCAGGCGACCTCGGTACCTGGTTCCGGGAGGGGAGGCGACTCGGCCCCGTCGGCCACCCCGTCGTTCTCGTCGTTCTCCCCGCCGACCGGTTCGACCTCGTGGTGAACCGTGTCGGCCATCTCGACGTCGACGACGCGCCAGCGAGCGTTCGCCTCGCCGTCGGGGACCCGAACGGTTCCGGTGTCGTGCGGCTGGCCGCCGCCGGTCGGGTAGAAGTGGGTCCGGTCGAGGACGAGGCGGTCCGGATCCGAGAGGACGCGCTCGACGGTCGCCTCGAACGCCGTCACCGTGTCGTCCGCGAGGTAGAGTCGCTCGGTCACGGATCCCCGGAGGGACGCCGGCGAGATATATCCCCGGCTCTCGGTCTCGCACGGGTCGGAGTGTCAGGAGCGCGGTCGCCCTCGGTTCGGGCTATCGCGACTGATACGCGGGTGTCCACGTTTATCAGCGGACCCGTCCTACGAGGCCGTATGAACGGGGGTGAACGCGGAGCGACCGCCGAGCGCGGGCAGAGCGAGGTGCTCGGCACGGTGCTGCTGTTGGGGCTGACCGTCGCGGTCGTCGGCACCACCGTCGCGCTCGGCGCGACCGCGCTCGACGACTCCCAGCGGACCGCCGACATCCAGCGCGTCGAGGGGGCGATGACGCAGGTGGACTCCAAGGCGAGCCTCGTCGCGCACGGCGGGTCGCCCTCCCAGCGCCTTCGGCTCGATCCGGGACGGAACGCGGACCTGCGCGTCGACGAGGGGGCGGGATCGATGCGGATCGAGGTCGAGACCGAGAACGGGACCTACACGAACGAGACCACGCTCGGAGCGATCATCTACGAGCGCGGCGACGACGTCATCGCCTACCAGGGCGGCGGCGTCTGGCGCGCGAACCCGGACGGCGCGCGGATGGTCTCGCCGCCGGAGTTCCACTACCGCGGCGACACGCTCACCCTTCCGCTGGTGACGGTCGCCGGCGAGGGGGACCTCTCCGACTCGGTCGCCATCAGCGAGAGCGGCGAGCGGCCGGAGGAGCTGTTCGCGTCGGAGAACGTCTCGAACCCGCTTCTGGGTGGAAACGTCACTATCACCGTCGAGAGCGAGTACGCCGAGGCGTGGGGGCGCTTCTTCGAATCCAGGACCGAGGCGAACGTCACGCAGTTGTCCTCGAACGAGGTCCGGGTCGAGATCCGGACGAAGACCGTTCACCCAACGCTCACGACGAGCGCCTCGGCGGTCGGAGGGTCGAGCATCGCTGCGGGCGGAATCAGGCGGCTCGAAGCCGACAGCTACGATTCCGGTTCCGATTCTGATCCCAATCGGTACGGGCCCGACACCGCTGACGACAACGCGGTGGTGTGGACCAACGGCGGGTTCGGGAAGGGGGAGGGCGGGATCGGCAAGCTGGAGGAGATCCGGATACGCGGAGACCTGCTCATGGGGGCAGACGATTTCCCACCCGGACAGTTCGAAAAGAAGGTAAACGTGAGCGGAGAGATACGGACTAACGTCGATTTCGTCAGCCTGAATCCCGTATCCGGGGCGATCAGACAGCAGATCGACGATCTGCGAGACCGCGACACAGAACGTACGACGGGGTCGTTCGCGTTCGACGGCGGGACCGAGACCGTGTCCGAAGACACGAAGTTCACCGGCGACCTCGTCGTCTCGGCCGGGAACAGTCTCACCGTCGAGAGCGGGACGACGCTCAAGGTCGACGGCGACCTCGACATCGAGGACGGCGGCTCCCTCGTGCTCGACGCCCACAGCGACGAGATCGACGTGCTGGTGGACGGGAGGATGTTCGTCGGCGGAACGGACGCGGTCCAAGCGGAGGGCGGCGACCGCGTGAACCTCCACGTCAGCGGACCGGTCACCGTCCGGGGCGACGGGACGGCCGGCGGGCCGGCGTCGATATCGACCGAGAAGGACACGCGGCTCGAGCTGTTCACGCTGGGCCGCGTCACCCTCGACGACGGCGCGAACGTCTCGGCGGACGGGGACCGGACGGAGAACCTCTGGCTCTACTCGGGCGAGGACCCGATCGACATCAACGGCAACAACGGTCGCGTCAATTTCACGGGGGTGTTGTACGCGCCGGAGAGCACGCTGACCCTCGACGGGTCGATGACGTTCACGGGGTCGTTCACGGCGAACGAGTTCGAGTTCAACGAGGCGCGACTGAAGCTCCACTACGACGAGGCGCTGCGGGACAATCAGCCGTTCGACGGCAGGTCGGTCCCCGTCGTCAGCCACCTCCACGTCTCCACGCACACCGTGGTCGTCGAGTCCGACTGAGCCCGGCGGTCGGCGCGCACCGCGCGTCCCGGTCAGTCCGAGAACGAGACCCGCGCTGCAGTCCGGTGGACGACGAACCGGTCGTAGTGGTCGGCGACGAACGTCACCGTGAGGTCGGCGGAGTCGTTCGTCGACACCGCTATCCCCTCGTGCTCGTCGGCGAGGTCGCTGTAGTACCGCTCCCAGACGATCGCCTGCGTGGAGTTGATGTCGAGCGTGACGTTTTTAGCGGCCGTCTGGTCGTCGGCCGCGACTTCCCGGTCCGTGCGCTCGCCGACGACGAGGACCGTCCGGTCGCCGCTCACCGACTCCGCGGGACCGTCGAGCCCGTACAGCGAGTAGACGACCGTGTCGCCGACCAGCAGGTCGGGCTCTCTGATCATCACGCCGTTGTCGCCGTCCATCCGGAACACCGCGCCGTTCTCGTAGACGATCCGGGTGTTGCCGGCGCCCCGGTACGTGAGGGATCCCCCCTCGATAACCTGTGACTCGAACCCCGTCCCGTTGAGTCGGAACTCGGACTCGTCGTTGAACGCCAGCTCGCCGCCGCCGAGCCGGAGCTCGGTCGCGCGGCTCGGCACGCCGTCCCGGCTGAGGTCGTTGAGGTTGTCGTGGAGGACGTCGAACGCGCGCTCGACGTTGTTGTCGCGCTCGGCGAGCTGGGCGTCCTCCAGCCCCCCGAGCCCGACGGTGAACGTGACGGCGATGGTCGTCGCGATCAACGCGAACACCAGGACGAACCCGACGGTCTCGCTGACGCCGCGGTCGGCGGTGGCGAACGCGGACGCGCGGTCGGAGCCCGTCACGGCTCGCTCACCACCACTGCGCCGTCGCCGTCGGCCCCGCCGTCCGGGTCCCACCGGATCCGCAGGTCGCCGCCGTCGACGGTCGCGTTCTCGACCGCGACGATCTCGCTCGTGCGGAAGGGGACTTCCACGGTCGCGTCAGTCTGCTCGCTTTCGAGCGCGATCGTCCCCTGGGTGCCGTTCGCTTCGATCCGTATCCGGTAGCCGGTCCCCGAGACCCTGTCCGGGAGCGTCAGCGGTCGGTGGACCGTGAGGTTGTCTCGGGACTCCGCGGTCGCGACGAGCCGGTCGACGGTCCCGATGTCGGCCGCGATCCGCTCGCCGACGACGGTGAGCTCCCCCTGTGCCGCGCGCTCCCGCTGCGTGTCGACGAACGACCCGCCCGCGACGAACAGCCCCGAGAGCAGCAGCGTCGAGACGGCGAGCGTCATCACGTAGCCGACGGTGACCGACACGGCGCGGTCCGACCCGCCCAAGCGGTCACGCATCGCGCTCACCCGGCGCGAGCCGTATCACGTCGCGGTAGGTCAGCTCCGGCGTCCGGTGACCGATCTCGACTTTGACGCGGTACACAGCCTCGGTGACGTACGGCCGGGAAGAGTGGTCGGCGTCCGCGCCGCCGTCGCGATTGTCGACGACGAGGTGGTACGTCCCCTCCGCCGCGTCGCCGTTCTCGTAGCGGATATTGTACGGCGGGTGTGGTTCGCTCTCGGTCTGGACCGCTTCGGCCCAGAACAGCGCGTCGAATGGCTCGCCGTTGACCGTGCCGGCGGTGAAATCGACCGTGTGGTTCCCGTCCGGACGGGGTGCGAACGTCTCGTTAGTCGTCCCGGTCGCGTTTTCCACCGTCACGGTGAGGTTGCCGTCGGCCTCGCCCGTCAGCGTCGCCGACCACGTCTCGTTGGTGCCCCCGGTCGTCCCGTCGGCCACGACGGTGAACGCGCCGCTCGTCGACTCCGGCAGCGAGGTAGGGTCGACCGCCATACGGAAGTTCCGCGTCCGGGTCGCGTTCCCCGCGACGGTCCAGTCCGCTGCGTTCGAGTCGGGCGCCGTCATGTTCCGGAGGCCGCTCTCGGTCTCGTTTTGCGCGATGAAGTAGCCGTCCTCGACGGTGGATCCTCTCACCCGAACGTCGGCGATCACCCCGTCTCGCGCTCGGAGGTCGGCGACCGTCTCGGCGTACGTCTCCGCGCTCGCGTTGAATTCGGTGAAGACGTCGCCGTCGCTCGCGTTCCGGTGTTCGCGGTGTAAGATTCCGGCGAGGTCCTCCGTGACGCCGTCGCGGAACTCGATCGCTTCCGCCCCGCCCGCGTCGGCGCCGCGGGTCGCGAGGTTCTCCGTGTAGATGACGGTGTTCAACAGGAGCACGACCGCGACGAAGAGGACCGCGAGCGTCAGCCCCGTGATCAGGATGATCTGCGCCCGGTCCTCGTCGCGATCGGCGTCTCCGCCGCCGAGAGGACTGGAGATGCTCACATCTGCCATGCGGTGATGCGCACCTCCACGACCGTGTACAGGATTTCACCGTTCCCGTCGACCGGGTCGGCGAAGTATCCCCTGCCGGGACCGTCCTCAGCGAGGACGTGCTGGTCGTCGGCGCCGAACCGGTCGTCGCCGTACAGCGTCACGCGGATGCTGGCGGTCGCCGCGTTGTCGCTCGGTGAGCCCATATCGACCATCGCGACGTCGCCCGTCCCGTCGCTGCTGTCGTCCGGGTAGTAAACGTCGATGTCGAACGCGATCTGGCGGTCGCCGAACGCCTCCGTCAGCGGGTCGTGTAACGGGTGCGATTCCGGGGGCATCCCCGCGTACCCCTCCTCGTCGGTGGCTCCGACGAAGCTCCCGTTGTCGTAGTACAGGAGCGCCGCCGAGAGGTTTCCGCTCGCGTCGGTCGTCGAAAGCAGGTCCTGTGCCGCGATCGACGCCTGATTCTCGACGTGCTGGTTCGACGTGCTCGCCGACAGCGGCGTGACGGCCGTCGCCTGCGTCGCGAAGATGAGGCCGGTGACGAGGAGTAGCGCCGCCGTGAACGCCTCCAGCGTGTGCGCCTGCCCGCGGTCGTCGGGGAGGTGTTCGACGAACATCTCACCACACCCGCAGCGTGAGCCGGTAGGTCTCCGGCGGCTCTCGGTCTCCGGGGTCGTCGATGGTGACGATGCGGCTCGCCGACGAGACGCTCGTGCTGCTCGGCGGCGCGGGGCCGGCGCGCATCGCGACGGGGCCGTCGTCGGAGTCCAGCCTCTTTATCGCCCCGTGCTGCGTGACCGTGAGGTTGAGCCCGCGCAGGTCGTCGACGCCGAGTTCCGCGTGGAGGTCGGCGGCGGTCGCCGTCCACGCGCAGTCCGACTCGGCCGCCGCGCCCGGGGCCGTCTCGTTGAAGAAGCCGAGCGTACACGCGTGCGACAGCGTCGCGGTCGATCCCGCGCCGGCGAGCGAGGATCCGGCGAGCGACGACTCCGCCAGCCGCGCCGCGCCGCGCTCGGCGACGATGACGGTCGCCCCCTCGCCGACGGCGTACGGCTCCAGCAGCGACGGGACGAACGCGAAGGTGAACCCGACCGCGACGAGGAACACCGACATTCCGACGACGAAGTCGAGGACGGTCTGTCCGCGGTCATCCGACATAGATCCACACCCCCAGCGCCAGCGTCATCAGGATCACGGCGAACTTCACGCCGGAGATCAGCTCCGCGTCGCGGATGTAGCCGCTGATGAAACCCGAGAGGATCGCCTGGATCGTCACCGCGTGAAAGAACAGCATTGAGAGCACGTCGGGGTCGACGCCGCCCCCGCCTCCGCCGAACCCGGCCCCGCCGCCCCCGTCGCTCTGGGAGACAAGGTCGCCCATCACGTCGATGAACTGCGTCTGGAGGATGGCCATCACGCCGAGCAGCGTGACGTACGTCATCACGATGATCGCCACCTGCATCCGGGTCCGGGACTTCCGCTCGCGCTCGATGTCGTCCTGGTTCTCGGAGGCCTGCGCGGCCGTCGTCAGCACGTCCGTGATCTGCGAGGACGCCTCCTGCGCCTCCGTGATCAGCTTCACCGTCCGCGCGAGCCGGGGCACCGCGTACGAGTTGTTGAACTCCACGAGGGCGTCCCGCAGGCTCATCCCGTAGTTCACCTTCGCGTGGATCACCTCGAACTCCTCGGCGAGCTTCCCCGTCGACGTCTCCGAGACCGTCTGGACGGACTCGAGCAGCGTCTGTCCGGTGTCGTTCGCGGAGGAGAGCTTCCGGAGCGTCTCCGAGAGCTTCCCGGTCACCGCCCGGCGCGAGCGCTGGTGCCACTCGTAGAAGAACCCGAGCGGGATCAACACGACGTAGACCGGGACGTAGAGCCAGACGAACGCCGACCACACCGGACGTGCGACCCACCCGTCGAACGTCGTCGGCGCCGACCCGGCCGCGGCCGCGACGACGACGAGCGCGACCGCCGCGGGCACGGTCAGCGCGAGGGTGTACAGCGGATTCTCGCGGAGGAAGAGGTGCGGTGCGGCGAGGATCTCCTTCGTCTTGTGGGTCCCCTCGCGATCGCGGATGCGATCGAAGACGCCGAACGTCCCCACGAACGCCTCCACGAGTCCGAAGTGGAAGAGCCCCTCTTGGCTCGTCTGTCGGAGCCGTTCGCTGCCGCCGTCCGGTTGGAGGTAGCCGTCGCCGGGCTCGTCCTGTTTCACCGTCGAGACCAACACGAGGAACCCGGCGCCGACCAAGGGGATGAGGACGTACACGGTCGCGTACAGCAGCCGGTCGTCGGCCTCGCCCATCATCCCCATGATGACGAGGATGATGATGAGCAGGAGCGGAAATAAGGAGAGCGTCATGTACATCTCGCCGAACAGCTCCAGGGTCTCCAAGGTCATCTCGCGCTCCTGTTTCGACGTGCGGAGGTGTTTCTCCTTTTTGTCCTTCAGGAAGCTCTCCATGTCGCCGCCGGAGTTGACGATCGAGAGCATGTCCGCGAGGAACTGCGAGAGCTCGTCGGAGGGGGTCTCCATCGACTGCTGGCGGATCGCGTTCCGGTAGTCGGTCCCGAAGTACTCCGTCTCGTTGACGATGCTCTGGAACTCCCGGGACACCTCGCCGTAGGTGTCCTCGGCGGTCGCCATCGCGCGCAGGATCTCGAGCTGGTTCAGCCCGCCGACTGAGAGCGCGTACATGAACGACACCGAGTCCGCGAGCAGGAGGTTGATCTCTCGCTTCCGTGCGGAGGCCCGCGAGTACGGGACCGCGACGACGCCGCCGAACCCGATCGCGAACCCGATCGAGCCGAATATCAGCCCGCTGAGGAGCACCGCGGTCGGCACGACGAGCGAGCGGAGCAGCTCGGCTATCCCGGGCGTCGGCGCCGGCATACCGAGCGAGAGCGACGACGGGTCGATCAGCCCGAGCGAGAACACCCCGTAGCCGACCAGGGTGCCGAGCGCCCACAGCGCCCCGCCGACCAGCAGTCCGACCGCCAGCGCCAGCGAGACGTACATCTCGACCTGGTCAGGCATCCGCGCCTCCGCCAGCTTGCGCTCGACGTCCGCAACGAAGTCGCCCTCGGGGTCGAACAGCAGCTCGAACACCGGGTAACACAGCTCCGCGAGGACGTTCGCGTCCATGCCGCCGTCGCCGGCGTCCACGTCGAGGCTCACGACGCGGCCCTCACAACGGGGTCACCCCTCCTCCGCGGGTTCGACGGCGTCGAACCCCCAGTCGTCGATGTCGTCGGTCGAGCCGTCGTCGAAGCCGTCATCGCTCTCGCCTTCGGCCTCGGTGTCGCTCTCACCTTCGGCCTCGGTGTCGCCGCTCTCGTCCGCTTCCTCCGAAGACTCTCCGCCGCCCTCATCCGGCCCTTCGTCGTCGGTCGCCTCTGAGGGCTCGCCAGCCGCGGAGCCCGCGGCGCTGAACCCCTGGCTCACGTCGGGGTCCGAATCTGGTTCGGGGTCCGCGTCCGGGTCGCGCGCTGCGCCCCGCTCGTTCGGGGCCGCGGGCGACGAGAGCACGTCGACCCCCTCGTCGAACGGCTCCCCGAAGTCGATCCGGTTCTGCTCGCCGGAGCCGTCGCCGGCCGCCTCGGAGACTCCCTCGAAGTCGCCGTGCGCGGGGCCCGGCGACGGGGTTCCCGAGGACCTCGGGTCCTCCGCGTCCGGGCGCGGCTCGTCCGGGCCGTCCGAGCCCGTCCCGCTCGTCGCCGGTTCCGGACCGGCCGGCTCGTCGTAGGCCGCTTTGGCCTCCAGGGCCGTCTCGGCGAGCGCCTCGCAGTCGCTCGGGGCGGCCTCGACGTCGCCCGCGTGGTTCATCTCCAAGAGGGCGTCGGCGACCGAGTCGGGCACCTCGCCGCGGTACGTCTCGAAGATGTCATCGGCGGCGTCGAGTATCTCCGCGGCCTCCGCCTCGCCGTCCGCGTCAGGATTCGGCCGGGGGACTAGCTCCTCCTTCTCGCGGTCGACGTTGATCAGGACCGACTCCATCTCCCGGAGGTCCTCCAGCGAGCGCTCCAGCTCCTCGTTTGCCATCAGGGCGAGGACCGTCTCGGGGTCGTTGATGAACGCCTGGAACGTCGCGGCCACCTGCGCGTAGCTGTTGAGCCCGCGATCGATGAGGTAGGCCAACACGACCCGTCGCTTGCGGAGCTCCTCGTTTAGCGTCTCGCGGCTCCACCCGCGGTCGAACATGATGTCTTCGAGGGTGTTCGAGTCGCCCATCTGCAGGAACTCGTCCGTCTCGGCCTGCCACTGGAACACGTCCTGAACGTTGATCTCGTCGTTCTCGGCGTCGTAGTGGTTGATCTCGGTGATCGACTTGTTCCGGCGCACCTTCTTGCCCTGAACCCGCGTCGACGTCTGGATCGAGACCAGATCGAGGGCGGTGAACATCGTCTTCGAGACGTTGATCGGGTCGGTGGTGAACCGCTTGAGCACCTCGCCCACGGAGTCGGCGTGGAACGTGGTGTAGGTGGTGTGACCCGTCGACATCACCTGGAAGGCTGTCCGACCCTCCTCGCCGCGGATCTCGCCCATCACGATGTAGTCTGGGCGCTGGCGGAGCGCGGCCTCCAGTAAGTCGAACTCGTCGATGTCGCCCTTGTCGTCGTCCGAGAAGGAGGGGCGCGTGACGGAGGCGATCCAGTTGCGCTGGGGGAGCTCCACCTCGCGCGTGTCCTCGATGGAGACGATCTTCGCGTTCGAGGGGATGAAAAGCGAGACGGCGTTCAGGCTCGTCGTCTTCCCGGAGGCGGTGCCGCCCGCGAAGATCAGGCTCTTGTGGTTCTCGATCGAGAGCCACAAAAAGGCCATCTCGTCGAGCGAGAACGTCTTCCAGTTGATCAGGTCGATCGGGGTGAAGGGGACGTCGTTGAACTGGCGGATCGTGTAGTTGGTCCCGTGGTCGGACACCTCGCGGCCGAGCGTGAGCTGGGCGCGAGAGCCGTCCGGCAGCGTGGCGTCCACCTGCGGCCTGCGCTTCGAGATCCCCTTCCCGGAGCGCTGCGCGAGCTTCACGACGAAGTCGTCGAGCTCGTCGGTGCCGTGGTAGACGTTAGTGATGATCTGCTCGTACTCGGAGTGGTAGACGAAGACGGGGGAGTTGTACCCGTCACAGGAGATGTCCTCGACGTTGATGTCGTACTTGATCGGGTCGATCCGCTCGTAGCCGACGAAGTCCCGCTTGAGGTAGTACAGCAGCTTCTCGACCTGGTGGGCCGACAGGGTCCGGGAGTCCTCCGCGAGCACCGCGGGCTCGGGCCGGGCGCTGATTTTCGGCCGGTCCGTGGGCGCTTCCATCGGCGGCTCGTAGCCCAGCGACTCCGCGATCCGCCCGGCGATCCCCGCCGTCGGGTCGATCCCGAACCGGTCGACCAACGTGTCCGCGATCCCCCGCTCCTCGCCGTCGTCCTCGTAGAGCCCGTAGCGGTCGAGCAGCGTGCGCGCCTCCTCGACGATCACCTCCTCGCGGAACGCCTCGTCGCCGCCCGCGATCGACTCGTCGGCGTACTTGATCGACGTGCGGAGCTTCCCGGTGAGGAACTCGGTGAGGTCCGCCTCGATCTCCGTCCGGTACGGCTGAACGGCGTAGTACTTCGCCTCGTTCTCCTTCCGCGACCGGAAGACGATGACGAACGCGTACGGCTTGTTCACCCAGTAACGCTCCTCCTCTTGGAAGTGCGTCTTCTTCGGCATCGGCACCGCCTTCTCCAGGTCGTACCGGTTCGTCAGCGTGGTGTGTCCCTCGTCCGTCGAGAAGAACGCGTCCTCGTCGACCTCGGGGTTGACGTCCACGGTCCGCTCGTCGACGAGGTCGGCGAGGTCGGCCGCGGCGGTCCCGCCCGCGCCGAGCAGCTCCTCGGTCCGGTCCGGGTCGAAGCCGAGCGCCTCGGTCTTGTCCTCATGGGTGAACGAGAGCGGCACCGCCTCTCCCTCCTCGTTCTCCTCGGTCGGCGGGTTCCCGTCCTCGTCGAGGAAGAACTCCTCGCGGTAGTCGTCCCACGTGTAGTACCCCTTCAACACCGGGACGGAGTAGGGGTCGTACCGGGCCGCGCACAGGTCCCAGAGGACGTCTCCGACCGCGGCCGCGGCGCGGAACCGGTTGTCGGTCTCGCTCGGGTCGAACCCGAGGAGCGTCGCCGGGTCGAACTCGACCCGGTCCCACTCGTCCGGAGTCGGCGCGCGCGACGGGACCGACTCGACGTCGCCGCCGGACGCGACGACCACGCCGGAGACGCCGCCGCGGCCGACCGGGGCGTCGAAGACCGTCTCGGGGCCGGTATCACCGCGTTCGGCCTCGTCTCCGTCGCGTTCCCCGTCCGTATCCGAACGCGACTCTCCGCCCTCGTCCGCGCCGGCATCAGCGACTGCGCTCTCGTTGTCCGAGTCCGTCTCTCCCACTTCGTCCGAGTCCGTCTCTCCCACTTCGTCCGAGTCCGTCTCTCCCACTTCGTCCGAGTCCGTCTCNGTCCGAGTCCGTCTCTCCCACTTCGTCCGAGTCCGTCTCTCCCACTTCGTCCGAGTCCGTCTCTCCCACTTCGTCCGAGTCCGTCTCGTCGGCGCCGGATCCCGCCTCGTCCGGCGTAGCGTCTCCGACGGTCTCGGCGTCCCCGTTTTTTTCGGGGTCCCCCTCGTCAGCGACGTCTTTCTCGCGCTCGTCCTTCTCGGCGGATTCGGGCGTCGCCGGCGCCGCCACCCGCTCACCGGTCGGCACGACGGCGGCGCCGTCGAGGACGACGGCGTCGGTGCCGGCCACGAGCGTCCCCCGCTCGGGGGTCCCGTGGCCGGGCACCTCGGTCTCGCCGTCCGCCTCGAAGGGCTCGTCGACGCCCGGGGCACGGACGACCCGGTCGACGCC
Organism: Halorubrum distributum JCM 10118; assembly: GCF_000337335.1. GTDB lineage: Archaea > Halobacteriota > Halobacteria > Halobacteriales > Haloferacaceae > Halorubrum > Halorubrum distributum. Next base: position 24,337 of record NZ_AOJN01000054.1, read on the forward strand.
GTTCGGCAGGTGGAAGGCGACCGCGTCTGCCGGGACGACCGGCGCGTCCGGCACGTCGGCGTACACGCGCTCGGCGGCGTCCTCGCGTCCGCGTTCCGTCAGCAGCGATCGCCAGGTGTACCGGTCGGTGACGACCGGCGCGCCGTCGCTCGTTTCGTCCCGCTCGTCGGACTCCGAGAGGACGGACACCGCGCCGTCCGAATCCGCCGTCTCGTGTCGCTCTTCCGGCTCCGCGCCCGTCGCGTCCCCATCCGCCGATTCCTCTTCCGCCGTGTCCGTGTCTACCGCGTCCGGTTCGGTCGTCTCCGTGTCTACCGTGTCCGGTTCGGTCGTCTCCGTGTCTGCCGCGTCCGGTTCGGTCGCGTCCGCGTCCTTCGGGTCGGAGTCGGACGCGCCGGACGCCGATCGATCGCCCTCGGGGTCGGACCGCGGGGCGGACCGCTCGGCGTCCTCGTTGGCCATGGTCGGGGGAACGGCGCGTCCGTTGAAAAAGGTGTCTCGCAAAACACCGCGATTGATAATCGTCGCGGACGGGCGGATTTTAGGCCCCCGCGCACCGATCGTCGTCCGTGTCACGCACCGAGCGGCTCCGACGGCTTCGACGACTCCGCCGGCCGTCGGTCAGGCGGCGGGTCCGGGCCGCGATCGCCGAGGAGCTGCTCGGGACGCCGCGGAGCCTCGCCGTCGTCTGCGCGTTCACCGCGTTCATGCTCGCGGTGGGGATCGGGTACTACGCGCCGACCGCGGGCGAGGTGCCGGTCGCGCTCTGGCCGCTGTACGCGGACTCGGCGGTCGCGGTCGCGCTCGGCGGCGCAGTCCTCGCGACCCTCGTCGCGACCGTGCGACGCGGCGGCGACGTCACGGCGGACGCCCCCGCGTCGCGGCCGCTGGCGTACCTCCACACGCTCGCGTTCGTCTGGCTGGTCCAGTTCGGCGTCTGGCCGCTTGTCTCGCTCAACCTCGCGTTCGGCGAGTACGTGGCCGCGCCCGACGCCTGGATCTACTACTGGGGCGTGATCGGAACGCACCTGCTGTTCGTGGGGCTCGCGCTGCTGTTCCCCGCGTTCGGTCGCACGACGCGTGGCGCGCTCGCCGCGACGCTCGCGCTCGGCGTCGCCAACGTCGTCCTCGACTACGGGTTCGGCTACCACCCGCCGCTGCTGTACGAGCCGGGGCCGTTTCTGGCGGGCGCGACGCTCGCCATCGCGGTCGGGTCGGTCGCGCTCGCGTCGCACTCGTTCCGACGGCTGGGGGAGGGTACTGACTGAGTCTCGCTCGGAAGAGTCGACTCCAGCGAACGCCATTTAAATAGCCTCAACTGCTCCAGCGAACGCCATTTAAATAGCCTCAACTGCTCCAGCGAACGCCATTTAAATAGCCTCAACTGCTCCAGCGAACGCCATTTAAACGTATAAAAGGGCGCGGCGGGATCCACGCGAGCGAGCGAAGCGAGCGAGCGTGGAGCCAGTCGCGCCCGTGACTGAGCGAAGCGAAGGAACGGGCGCGACGGGATTCGAACCCGCGATCGAGAGGTTAGGAACCTCTCGCCCTGTCCGCTAGGCCACGCGCCCAGAACGAGTGGAGAAAACGGGACTGCGGGGATCGGTCGGCGGAGGGGGCCGGCTTACGTGCTCGTTTCCTTGTCGGTCTCGGTCTCGAGCTCGTCGAGGTCGTCGTCCTCGTCGTCGAGCGTCGAGTCCGCCTTCTCGCCGTCTTGCATGTCTTTCAGTTCCTCTTCGACCTGCTCGCGGCCCTTCTTGAACTCTCCCATCGCCTGCCCGGTCGACCGAGCGAGCTTCGGGATCTTGTTCGCCCCGAACAGCAGGACCAACACGAGCAGGATGATGAGGAGCTCCGGCCCCGCCGGAATGCCGCCGATCAGTGGTGTCGCACTTACCATCTCTGTCTCGCAGTAGCCCTGTGTCGATTATAGTCTTTTTGCCTCGTCCGATTCGACGCGGGGCGCCCGAGTCAGTCCGGCCGGGAAAGATGCGTGAAGTACCAGCTGCCGTCGTAGCGGACGAGCGGGACGACCTCCCCGTCAGCCGAGAGCGCGTCGAGGACCGTCGCGAATGCCTCCGAGTGTGGCGGGGACTCGGCGTACTCCGAGTCGACGGCCTCGTCGAGGATCGCTCGCTGGTCCGCGGTCGGATCGCCGATCGACCGGCCGCGCTCCTCGCCGACGACCCGACGGAACTCGCGCTGCGACGAGGCGACGCGGTCGGCGCGGACGGCCACCGTCGCCACGTCGACCGACCGTTCCCCCTCGAACGCGAACCGGAGCAGTTCGCCGTCCCACTCGACCCGTTGGCCGTCGTTCTCCGGCACGAACAGGGAGCGCTCCCGGCGCTCGGCGGACGCGTACGCGAACGTGACCTCGAACGGCGGATAGTGGGGCGCGTGGATCAGCGACGCGTTCCCGAGCGCGTCGCGAACGGCGTCCCGGTCGTGCTCCGGGAGGTCGGCAAACGACACGCTCGACGGGGGATCGAGGAGGAACGAGTCGACGGAATCGACCTCGACCGTGTAGTCGTACCCCGGCGCCGCGACGGAGCGGACTGTCTCGGTTTCGACCCGGTAGTACGCGGGCGAATCGGTGACGACGTACGGCGCCGAGACGCCCGGCGCGTAGTATCCCTCGACCGTCGCCTCGCCGCCATCGACCGCGGTCCGGACGGCAGTCCGTCCCGCGTGGCCGACGGCGTCGATCGGGGTGCTGAACTCGTTCGAGACGCCCACGGGTGAGGCCTCGTCGAGCTGAAGCGCGGTCTCCGCGCGGGCGCCGTCCGCGGAGTCGTCCGTGAGACAACCGGACAGCGAAGTCAGCGGGACAGTCGCCGCGAGCAGTGCCGTCCGTCGGCGGGTGAGTTGGCGTGGAGGGCCGGACATGAGCGGGCGTTTGTCGGTGACGCACTTGACTCTCCCCCCGAGCGCCGAGCTGGATTCGTTCCATCGATACGGATCGGGGAGACCGGGACTCGGGCCGGGTTCCGGCGTCGAAACCGTGATACCTGCGGCCGACGAGACGTTTGATATGCCAGACGTCGGCGACGACGCCCCCGAATTCACCGGATCGCTCGTAGACGGCGACATCGAGCCGTTCGACCTCGCCGACCACATCGGTGAGGAGCCGGTCGTGCTCGCCTTCTTCCCCGCCGCCTTCTCGAACACCTGTACCGACGAGATGGAGGCGCTCCGCGACGGGTTCGACCGCGACGACTGCGCCCTGTTCGGCGTGAGCACCGACCTCCCGCACGCGCTCGGCGCGTACCGCGTCCAGTACGACCTCCCGTTCGCCTTGGTCGCCGACCCGGACCACCGCGCGATCGAGGCGTACGACGTGATCGAGGACTTCGAACACTACGGCGTCGAGACGGTCGCGCAGCGCGCCGTCTTCGTGATCGACGCGGACGGGACCGTGACGTACCGCTGGCTCGCGGACAACGCCGGACAGGAGCCGGACTACGAAGCCCTCGACGAGGCGGTGGCGGACGCGACCGCCTGAAGCGGGAAGGTGAGGGAGGCGACCGCCTAAAGCGGGAGGATGGCGGACGCGACCGTCGAGGAGTTCAGTCCGGGTCGCGCAGCGCCTCCAGCGCCTCGGGGTTCTCCATCGACGAGAGGTCCCCGGGGTCCTCGTCGTTGTACACCGACTCGATCGCACGTCGGATGATCTTCCCGGACTGCGTTTTCGGGAACGCGTCCACGAACAACAGCTCTCGCGGCCGGAACGGCTTGCCGTGCTCGTCGCCGACCAGCGCCCGCAGCTCCTCGCGGAGGTCGTCGCTCGGGTCGACGTCCGGTTCGAGGACGACGTACGCGACGACGGCGGTGCCGGTGGTGTCGTCGGGGACGCCGACCGCCGCGGCTTGGTTGACCGCGTCGTGGTCGATGAGGACGCCCTCGATCTCGGCCGGGCCGACCTTCCGCCCCGCGACGTTCAAGGCGTCGTCGGCGCGGCCGTGGAGGAACCAGAAGCCGTCCTCGTCCTTCTGCGCGAAGTCGCCGTGGTCCCAGAGGTCGGGCCACGTCGACCAGTACTCCTCCAGGTACCGCTCGTCGCCCGACCACAGCGACTTCGTCATCGACGGACACGAGTCGCGCGCGACGAGGTAGCCGCGGCGCCCCGACTCCTTCACCGACTCGCCGGTCTCGTCGACGATGTCGATGTCCATCCCGAGCCCCGGCCCGCCGAGCGTACAGGGCTTGAGGGGCTGGTTCGGCATCGGCATCAGGAAACAGCCGCAGATCTCGGTGCCGCCGGAGATGTTGATGAGAGGGCACTCCCCGCCGCCGACCGCGTCGTAGAACCAGCGCCACGACTCGGGGTCCCACGGCTCGCCGGTGGAGCCGAGGATTCGAAGCGAGGAGAGGTCGTGGTCCTCAACCCACTCGTCCCCGTGCTTGCGGAGCGCGCGGATCGCGGTCGGCGAGATGCCGAACTGCGTAATCGAGTGCCGGTCGATCATCTCCCAGAAGCGGTCCGGCTCGGGGTGGTCGGGCGCGCCCTCGTACATCACCACCGTGCCGCCGAACGCGTGGTTGCCGATCAGCGTCCACGGGCCCATCATCCAGCCGATGTCGGAGACCCAGAAGAACCGGTCCGCGGGCTTCTGGTCGAAGCCGAAGTGGATCTCCTTCGCGCACTGCGTGAGAACCCCGGCGTGGGTGTGGACGATCCCCTTCGGCGTCCCCGTCGTCCCCGAGGAGTACAGCAGCATGGACTCCTGGTCGCTCGGGAGGCACTTCGTCTCGTACGTCGCGGGCTGGGAGCCGACCGCCTCGTCCCACGTCCGGTCGCGACCGTCGTCCCACGGGACGGAGTCCGCGTCGGCGGCACCGCTCTCTTCGGCTCCGTCGCCGTCGCTCGCCGGCGTCGCCCCCAGTCGGTCGTAGACGACCACCTCCTCGACGTGGCCGGCGTCCGCGACCGCGTCGTCCGCGGTCGCCTTCAGCCGGACCTCGTCGCCCCGCCGGTAGAACCCGTCGCCCGTGAACAGCACGGACGGCTCCGCGTCTTCGATCCGCGTCGCGGTCGCCTCGCGGCCGAACCCGGAGAAGATCGGGACGGCGATCGCGCCGACCTTCAGGCAGCCGTAGAGGATCGCGACGACTTCGGGAACCATCGGCATGTACAGCCCGACGGTGTCGCCGGTCTCGATCCCCGCCTCCGTCAGGTAGTTCGCGACGCGGTCGCTCTGTCGGCGGAGCTCGTGGAAGGTGATCTCGCGGACGTCGCCGGGCTCGCCCTCCCAGATCAGCGCGACGCTGTTGCGGTTCGGCGAGTCGACCGCTGCGTGGCGGTCGACGACGTTGTGCGCGACGTTGACCTCGCCGCCGGGGTACCAGTCGGAGAACTGCGGGCCGTCCGCGTCGTCACGGACGGCGTCGTAGTCGGTGTAAAACTCGATGTCGAGGTAGTCGACGATCTCGTCCCAGAACCAGTCGACGCCCGATTCGGGCTCGCCCGGGACCTCCGAAGTGGTGCGCTCGATGAGCCCCTCGTAGTCGTCGATCCCGTACTCGCGCATGAACGCGGCGACGTTCGTCGACTCGGCGAACGCCTCGCCCGGCTCGTGTACGACCTCGTCTATCCCCTCGTACTCGTCCATCTCGTCCGGGGGTTTTCGCGGCGACAGTAAGTAACTTTCCTGAAGGACTCGGCGCGGGTCGACGCACTCGCCCGCGACCTCGACGGTCTCGCGTCGACGTGACCCCGCCGTCGTACAGCCGACAGGTCGCCGCGTCCCACGCCAACCGTCCCTCCCAGTCGGCGCGCGTCACCGTTACCTCGTGGCGCCCGCTGGCGTCGACGATGATCTCGAACGCGCGAGCGACGCCGGCGTCGACGCGACCGGACGCCTCCTCGTACGTCGCGCCGTCGTCTCCCTCGACGACCACGTCGACGTCGACGGGACATCAAGCGCGGACACGCGACTCGCGGTCGTCGACGCAGGCGAAGAGGGACGGGAGACGGCTACTCGTCGTCGTCCGCCTCGTCAGCGTCCGCCTCGTCCGCGGCGGCGTGGACCGACTCGGGGACGATGTCGACGGAGGCGACCTCGTCGTCGGGGTCGAGGTTCATCACGATGACGCCCTTCGTGTTGCGGCTCACCGTCGAAATCTCCTCGACGCGGGTCCGCATGATCTGCCCGGCTCCGCTCATCGCGACGAGGTGGTCGCCGTAGGTGACCGCCTCGATGGCGACGACCTCGCCGTTGCGGTCGCCGGTCTTGATGTCGACGAGCCCCTTCCCGTTGCGCGACTGCGGGCGGTACTCGTCGAGGTCCGAGCGCTTCCCGTAGCCGTTCTCGGTGACGGTGAGCACCCAGTTGTGGTACTCGTCGTCGATGGCCGCGACGCCGGCGACGGCGTCGCCCTCGCGGAGGTCGATGCCGATCACGCCGCGGGCCGTGCGCCCCATCGCGCGGGCGTCCGACTCGTCGAAGCGGATCGCCATCCCGTTCCGGCTGCCGATGACGATGTCGCGCTCGCCGTCGGTCACCTCGACGTCGACGAGCTCGTCGCCGTCCTCCAGCCGGATCGCGCGGATCCCCGTCGACCGGATGTTGCCGAACTCGTCGACGGCGGTCCGCTTGATGTAGCCGTCGCGGGTGACCATCGTGAGGAACTCGTCGTCGTCGAGGTCCTCGGTGTTGACCACCGACTCGATCTCCTCGCCGTCGTCCAGATCGAGGAGGTTGACCGCGGACTTCCCGCGGGCCGTGCGTGACATCTCCGGGATCTCGTACGTCTTCAGCTCGTAGATCTGCCCGCGGTTCGTGAACACGAGCAGGTAGTCGTGGGAGTTGGCCGCGAACACCGAGGAGACGCGGTCGCCCTCCTTGAGTCCGGTGCCGATGATCCCCTTCCCGCCGCGGTTCTGCGCGCGGAACTCGTCGAGCGGCATCCGCTTGATGTAATCGTCCTCGCTCATCACGACGACGCACTCCTCTTCGGGGATCAGGTCCTCGTGGGTCACGTCGCCCGCGTCCTCGATGAAGCTCGTGCGGCGCTCGTCGTCGTACTCGGCTTTGATCTCCCGCAGCTCGTCGACGATCACCTGATCGAGCTCGTCGGGGTCCGAGAGGATCGTCTCCAGCCGCTCGATCCGCGCTTTCACCTCCTCGTACTCCTCTTCGATTTCCGCCGTCTCCATCGAGGTGAGCGAGCCGAGCTGCATCCGGACGATGTGGGCCGCCTGCGCCTCGGTGAAGTCGAACGTCGACTCCAGCGCGGCCTTCGCGGCGTCGCGGTCGTCGGAGTCCTGGATCGTCTCGACGACGCTGTCGACGTTGTCGAGGGCCTTCAGCCGCCCTTCGAGGATGTGCGCGCGGTCCTCGCGCTCGGCGAGCTCGTGCTCGGAGCGCCGGCGCACGACCTCGCGGCGGTGGTCGACGTAGTGTTCGAGCGTCTGCTTGAGGTCCAGCACCTGCGGCGAGCCGTCGACGAGGGCGAGGTTGATGACGCCGAACGTGCGCTCGAGGTGGCTCTCCAGCAGCTGGTTCTTCACGACCTCGGCCATCGCGTCGCGCTTGAGCTCGACGACGATCCGGATCCCGTCGCGGTCGGACTCGTCGCGGAGGTCGCGGATCCCCTCGATCGCGCCCTCGTTGACGTCCTCGGCGATCCGCTCGACGAGCCGCGACTTGTTCTGCTGGAAGGGGAGCTCGCTGATGACGATCCGGCCCTCCTCCTCGTGGACCTCGAACTCCGCGCGGACGCGGATCCGTCCGCGACCCGTCTTGTACGCCTTGTGGACCGCGTTCCGGCCGACGATGTTCGCGCCGGTCGGGAAGTCCGGCCCCTTGACGTGTTCCATCAGGTCCTCGACGGTCGCGTCGGGGGTCTCGATCAGCTCGACGGTGGCGTCGATCACCTCGCCGAGGTTGTGGGGCGGGATGTTCGTCGACATCCCGACGGCGATGCCGGAGGAGCCGTTGACGAGCAGGTTCGGGAACGCCGCCGGCAGCACCTCCGGCTCTTCGAGGCGGTCGTCGTAGTTCGCGGAGAAGTCGACGGTGTCGCGCTCGATGTCGGCCAGCAGCTCCTCGGCGATGGGGGCCATCCGGGCCTCCGTGTACCGCATCGCGGCCGGCGGGTCGCCGTCGACGGAGCCGAAGTTCCCCTGCCCGTCGACGAGGGGATAGCGCATCGAGAAGTCCTGCGCCATCCGCGCGAGCGTGTCGTAGATGGCGCTGTCGCCGTGCGGGTGGTAGTCCCCCATCGTCTCGCCGACGACGGAGGAGGACTTGCGGTGCGCGGAGTTGCTCGTCACGCCCGCCTCGTTCATCGCGAAGAGGATCCGGCGGTGGACGGGCTTCAGCCCGTCGCGCACGTCGGGGAGCGCCCGCCCCGCGATGACGGACATCGCGTAGTCGATGTACGACTGCTCCATCTCGTCTTCGATGCGCGCGTTCGTCACCTGTGCCGCCCGTACGTAGCCGGGGTCGGCGTCTGGCGTCTCAGAGCTCATATGTCCACCCACTCTGCTTCGGTCGCGTGTTCCTTGATGAACTGTTTGCGCGGCTCGACCGCGTCACCCATCAGCACGTTGAACATCCGGTCCGCCGCGGCCGCGTCGTCGATGGTGATCCGCTTGAGCCGGCGGTTCTCCGGGTCCATGGTGGTGTCCCACAGCTGGTCGGGATTCATCTCGCCGAGGCCCTTGAACCGCTGGACCTGCGTGGGGTTGCCGTCGCACTCCTCCTCGACGATGCGGTCGCGCTCCGCCTCGGTCATCGCGTCGTACGTCTCGCCGCGGTAGCGGACGCGGTAGAGGGGCGGCTGGGCCGCGTACACGTAGCCCGCTTCGAGCAGGGGCTTCATGTGGCGGTAGAGGAGCGTCAGGAGGAGCGTCCGGATGTGGGCGCCGTCGACGTCGGCGTCCGTCATGAGGATGATCTTGTTGTACCGGACGTCGTCGATGTCGAACTCCTCGCCGATCCCGGCGCCGATCGCGGTGATCAGCGCGCGGATCTCGTCGTTCTCCAGGATGCGGTCGAGGCGGTGTTTCTCGACGTTGAGGATCTTCCCTTTGAGGGGCAAGATCGCCTGGTTCTCTCGGTTCCGGCCCTGCTTGGCCGAGCCGCCGGCGGAGTCGCCCTCGACCACGAACAGCTCGGCCTCGGTGGGGTCACGGGTCTGACAGTCCGCCAGCTTGCCGGGGAGCGCTGTCGACTCCAGCGCGGACTTGCGCCGGGTGAGCTCCTCGGCCTTCTTCGCGGCCTTCCGGGCGCGCGCGGCCTCCGCGGCCTTGTGGACCACCTTCTCGGCGGTGTCGGGGTTCTCCTCGAAGAACGTCCCGAGCTTCTCGTGGGTCGCGGACTCGACGACGCCGCGGACCTCGCTGTTGCCGAGCTTCGTCTTCGTCTGCCCCTCGAACTGCGGGTCCGGGTGTTTCACCGAGACGACGGCCGTGAGGCCCTCGCGGACGTCCTCGCCTTTGAGGTTGGCGTCGAGGTCGTCGACGAGCCCGTGCTCGTTGGCGTAGTCGTTGACGGTCCGCGTCAGGGCGGTCTTGAACCCGGTGAGGTGGGTGCCGCCCTCGCGGGTGTTGATGTTGTTCGCGAACGCGTGGACGGAGCCCTGAAGCTCCTCGGTCGCCTGCATCGCGACCTCGACGTGGACGCCGTCGGTCTCGTCCTCGAAGTAGATGACCTCCTCGTGGATCGGGGAGCGCGTCTCGTTGAGGTACGCGACGAACTCGCGGATCCCGCCGTCGTACTTGAACGTCTCCTCGGTGTCGTCGCGGTCGTCGACGAGCCGGATCTCGACCCCGGAGTTGAGGAAGGCGAGCTCGCGGAGCCGGTTGGCGAGCGTCGACGTCTGGAACTCGGTCGTCTCGAAGATCTCCTCGTCGGGCCAGAAGCGGATCTCCGTGCCCGTCGACTCGCCCGATTCCATGTCGCGGACGCGCTCGAAGCCGTCCTCGGCGGGCTCGCCCCCCGCGAACCGGTGGCGGAAGACGCCGCCGTCGCGCTTGACCTCGACCTCCAGCAGCTCGGAGAGCGCGTTGACGACGCTGACGCCGACGCCGTGGAGGCCGCCGGAGACCTGGTACGACTTGGAGTCGAACTTTCCGCCGGCGTGGAGGACGGTCAGGATGACCTCCAGCGCGGGGCGGTCGTACTCCTCGTGGGTGTCGACGGGGATGCCGCGCCCGTCGTCGCTGACGGAGACGGAGCCGTCGTCGTGGATCCGCACTTCGATCTCCTCGCAGTGACCCGCGAGCGCCTCGTCGATGGAGTTGTCGACGACCTCGTAGACGAGATGGTGGAGCCCTCGACCGTCCGTGGACCCGATGTACATCGCCGGTCGCTTACGGACGGCCTGCAGGCCCTCGAGGACCTGAATCTGGCCGGCTCCGTATTCGCTCTGCTCTGACATAGGAACTTACCGTCGCTAATCGCCGTCGGGTTATAAAGCCGGCGCACGCGCGCGGGCGTGAGCGCAAGTGGAGTCGGGGGCAGCGAGTGGAGTCGGGGGCGGCGAGCCGAGCCGGGGGCGGCGAGTGGAGACGAGGTCGGCGAGTCGGCGAAGCGTCCGACCTCACCCCGCGAACGACCGCGGTATGCGGCCCCTTCCCACAGCTACAAACCGCCGCCCCGCGTATCGCCCAGCGATGCTACCGATCGCGGACTCCTTCGAACACGTCCACCGCGGCTGCGAGATCCGGTACGGGCGAGGCCGAATCGCCGACCTCGGCGGCTGGCTCGGCGAGCGCGACCTCGACGACGCGCTCGTCGTCTGCGGCTCGAACACGGGCGCGAACGACGCACTGATGGACCCGGTCAGGGAGGGGCTCGGCGACCGGCTCGCCGGGATATTCGACGGGACGACTCCCGACAAGCGGGTCGAGACCGCCTTCGACCTGCTCGACGCGCGCGCCGAGGTCGGCGCGGACGTCCTCGTCGCGGTCGGCGGCGGCGCCAGCCTCGACATCGCCAGGCAGGCGACGCTGCTCGCGGCCGACGGCCGCGACCTCGGCGAGATCCGCGCAGACGCGGAGGCCGGACCGGACGCGCTCGGCGAGCTCGCGCCCGGGAGCGGCCCCGCCTTCCCGTTCGTCGTCGTGCCGACGACGTTCGCGGGCGCGGACGTCTCGACCGGCGGGTCGCTGGAGGTCTTCGCGGCCGAGGAGTCGCCGACGGGCCAGCCGGTGAACGTCAGCGGGAGCGGCGCGTGGCCGGTCGCGGACGTGGCCGACCCGGCGCTGTTCGAGACGACCCCGCAGTCGGTGCTGGCCGGGTCGGCCATGAACGGCTTCGACAAGGGAATCGAGACGCCGTACGCCCGCGACGCCGACCCGGTGAGCGACGCGGCCGCGGTCCACGGGCTCCGGCTCCTCTCGGACGCGCTGCCGCGCGTGGCGGGCGACCGGCCCGGCGGCGAGGAGGCGACGGACCGCGCCGTCGTCGGGGCGCTGCTCGTCCAGCTCGACCGCAAGATCAGCGTGATCCACGCGTTCGGCCACGGGTTCGCCCGGCGCTACGACGTCCAGCAGGGCGCGATCCACGCGGTCGTCGCGCCGCACGCGCTGGCGTACCTCTTCGACGAGGTCGACGCGAGCCGCCGGGCGCTCGCGGCCGGACTGGGAGTGCCGACCGACGGCCGCGACGACGACGCGATCGCGGAGGACGTCGTCGAGGCGGTGGCCGAGGTCCGCGACGCGCTCGACGTGCCGAGCCGGCTGCGGGACCTGCCAGAGACCGACGAGGACGACCTCCCGGCGATCGCCGAGTTCGTCGCCGAGGACCCGCCGATGGCGCGCGCGCCGGCCGGCCTCGACGCGACCGCGGAGGGGATCCTCGGCGTGTTGCGCGCGGCCTGGTAGGCGACGGTGACGCGGGCGGCGTCGACCGCGCGACGTTACTACTCCGCCGCGTACGTCTCCAGCGCGGCCAGCGTCCCGTCGTCCGCGTCGACGTCGAACACGTCGACGAACGCGAACAGTTCCTCGCCGTCGGCGTCGAGCAGCCGGCCGCGGACCGCCACCCCGGGGCCCGCCGGATAGACGCGCTCGACCGCGTGGGTCGTGTCCGTGTTCGGCCGCTCGTCGCGCATGAACGCGACGAAGCGGTCGCGTCCCTCGAAGGTGCGGTCGGGGCGCCGCTGGACGAAGTCGGGGTCGAGCAGCGACGCCAGCCGGTCGTACTCGCCGGCGTCGAGCGCGTCGTAGTAGGCCCGGGCGAGAGAGGCGGGGTCCGCGTCAGCGGGGGCCGCCTCCCCTCGCTCCCCGTCCGCCTCACGCCGCGAGGGCATCGAACTCCTCGGCCGAGGTCCGGGTCCCCTTCGCGATGATCACGTCGCCGCCGCGGAGCGTTGTGTCGATGTCGGGCCCCACCAGCCACTCGTCGTCCGAGCGCCGGATCGCGAGGACGCTCGTCGAGATGTCGGTCGCGGGCACGCCGTCGACCACCTCGGTCCCGTCGAGGTCGCTCCCCGCGGCGACCTCGGTCCGGGTGATGATCTCGTCGGACTCCTGGACCGCCATCTCCACGACCGGGTGGACGTCGAGGTCGCGGCGGACCCCCTCGGTGATCGCGAGCGCGGCGTCGGAGATCTCCTCGGTCGCGACGCCGAGGTGGATGAGCCCGCGCAGCGACACCGGGTCGGCGGCCTCGGCCGCGGCCCGAAGGGTCCACGCCTCGAAGCGCGACTGGAGCGCGTCCACCTCGATCTCCAGGTTGCTCACCTCCTCGGCGAGCTCCTCGTTGTCGAAGAGGACGGAGCCGTACGCGAGGTCGACGGCGAGCTCCGAGAGGTTCTTCATCAACACGATCGAGTCGACCGCGCGTTCGAGGTCGTCGATCGCGGGCTCGGCCTCGGGCTCCGGCTCGAACGGCTCGCCGCTCAGCTCGGGGTAGACGTCCGCGACGCCGGCCTCGGGGCCGCGAAGAAGGGTCACGTCGCCCGCCACCAGCCGGGTGGTCGGTCCGGGGTTGAGGATCCAGTCCTCGTCGCGCCGGACCGCGATGACCCGGACGCCGGTCACCGACTCGAGGTCGATGTCGGCGAGCGTCCGGCCGGCGTACGCGGAGTCGGCGGCCACCGTCCCGCGGACGAGCGTCTCGACGCCGGCCGAGAGCGCGCCTCGCATCGCGTCCGGGAGGCCGATCTCCTCGGTGACGATCTTCGCGATGTCGCCCGCGGCGTCGGCGACCTTGTCGGCGGCGGCGATGACGCCGAGGACGGGCGCGAGCGTCTCCGCCTCGCTCGGGTTCCGCGCCGCGAGCATCAGGCTCATCCGGGCGCGCATCTGGAGCACGTCCATCCGGTGTTCGAGCTCGACGACCTCGTGGGCGACCGTCGGGCTCCCGTGGAGGACCGCCGAGTACGAGAGGTCGATCAGCAGCTCCGCGGTGTCCTTCATCTCGACGAGCAGGTCCTTGACGCTCGTCGGCTCGTAGCGGACCGTGCGCCCGTCGAAGCGTCCCATGCGACTCCCTCTCCGGCGGCGAGTAAAAGGCTTGTTGCGGGGGCGGCTGAACGGTCGCGGCGAAGCCGCCGGCCGGGTCAGAGCGCGTCGCCCGCGACGTACGCCGGTCCTCCCCCGGGCGAATCCGGAGCGCCGTCGACCGGCGCCGCGAGGTCGACGAGCGCGAGCCACCCCAGCAGCCGGGCCGCGCGGTCGCGCCATGCGGTCTCCCACTCGGGGTTCCGGGCGCGGTCGTGACGCGGGACCCGATCGCGAGTGGCCGCGAAGAGGTCGTCCGGAGTCAGGGGGTCGTCGTGCGAGGCCTCACGCAGCGCCGCGAGCGCCTCGGGGACGAGGAGCACGCCCTCGCGGAGCCCCTCCCGGACGCGCTCGGGGGTTGGCTCGGTGTCGGCCCGGACGAACCCCCGAGCGGTCTCTTCGACGAGGCCGAGCGCGCGCAGGAACGCGAGCCAGTCGTTGGCGGTCTGTCGGTCCGGGAGGTCACGGCGCCGCCGCAGTCGGGCGCAGCAGTCGTCGGTATCGCCGGGGACGAGCGGGACCGCGCGCTGGTACTCGCGGAGCGCGTCGAGGTCGGCCGGGGGTTCGGGGACGGGTTTGAGGCGCACGGGGTTCTGGGGCTGAGTCGGCCGGTCGTCGCTCGGCTCAGCGGTAGCCGAACGACTCCGCGAGCAGTTCCTCGTCGGTCTCGCCGACGGTGTAGACGGGGCCGTCGACGACATCGACGGTGACCTGCGCCGGGGCGAACACGCTCTCGGGGACGTCGTAGAAGTCCCAGTCGGCGTCCTCGAACACGTCGACGAACGGGGTGCCGTACTCCTCGCTGGCGGTCGAGACGATCTCGTCGAAGCGGTCGTCGTCGCGCGCGACCTGGAGGTGGACCTCGCCGCCGTACGCCAAGGCGTCGTTCGTCCGGCCCATCGCCTCGGTCTCGTCGCGGGTCGGGGGCGCGAGCGGCGCGGAGCCGGAGGCGTGGAGCACGTCCGTGGGCTCGTAGCCGACCTCCAGCAGGCGGAAGACGGCGAGCTCGGCGGCGCGGGCCGCGGTGGTGACGGAGCCGGCGGTCGAACCGGTGGCGAACGTCGGGAGGAACACGCCGTCGGTGTCGACCTCGGCCATGTCCGCGACCTGCTCGGCGACCTCCTCGTCGGGGAGCGCCGTCGACTCGATCGCGAGCGTGGCGAACTCGGAGGAGTCGTAGTAGCCGACGCGCTCGAACTCGGTCTCGCGGCCGACGAGCGCGCGGGCCGGCCCGGAGCCGAGCCCCTCGAAGCCGCCCTCGGTCGTGATCTCCCAGCCGGCCTTCTGCGAGCAGAGCAGCGCCACGGCGGGGNGGTCGGTCGACAGCTCGACGTACTGGCGCGGCGCGCCCGCGAGCTTCCCCATCCGGGTCTGAAGGTTCGCGAGCCCGGCGGTCTGGATCTCCGCGAGCAGCAGTCCCGCCTCGACGCCGCCGGCCGCGTCGATTCCGAAGTCGACGACGGTGGCGCCGTTGTCCAGCTCGTAGCCGACGACGTCCAGCTCGCCGGCGAAGTCGAGCGCCTCGTCGACCAGCTCGATCGCGGTCCGGTTGATGCTTTCCATGGACGAGGGTACTCGCTCCCCGTTTAAGGGGTTTGGTTGTTCGACTTGCGGCCCGCGGCTCTCAACTACTTAAAAGCGAACGCATCCCGCGTTCAGTTGTTTATAAATGAGAGGTGCCGTCGGCGCGTGCCTGTGAGCGCCCGAAGGGCGCGAACAGCACCGCGCGAGGGAGTCGGCCGACCGGAGCGAAGCGAAGGGAGGCCGACGAGGCTGGGGAGGCGTGAGGCGCGGGGCGGTGCTGTGCGGGGCGGGACTCAAAGGGGCAGCCGCGAGGCGGGCGCAGGCGACGCAAGCACCGCAACGAGGGAGCGAACGGAGTGAGCGACCGAGTGAGGAGCGCAGCGAGCGTGCGCCCGCCTCGCGGCTGGGGCTTTGGCGGTGTTCGCCGCCGATCCACTCTCGATTATCGCTCTTGTGTAGCACATTGTTGATTTCAGAGAGTGGCTTTGACGGCGTGTTTGAGAGCTTCTCGTCCTGGTTTGCGATAGAGTTCT
>NZ_AOJN01000055.1 GCF_000337335.1 Halorubrum distributum JCM 10118
GTCGGACACCGCTGACGCGGTGTCCTTGTCCTCTTCGACTCGACAGCAGCAGCTCAGCAGTATCAACAATCTCCTACAGAAGAGCGCTCGATTATTTATAAACGGGCGGTTAGGGCTTCGGCGGTAGTCACTGTCGATCTGCTGGCGTCGATTCATAAACAGGCGGCTGGGACTTTGGCGATTCCCGGTGGTCCGCGGCCGCTCATTTATAAATAATCCCACGAGACGAGGCGCGTCGCTCTCAGTTCAGCGGCAACTGCTTATAAATGCGAACTCATCGAAATCGACGCCGGACTGCCGAACCGCCCCGACAGTCCCGACGGCCGTCACTCGCTGATGAAGTACCGGTAGCCACCGAGCGCGACGGCGAGGACGGCGGCGGCCGCGCCGACGAGGAACAGCGCGGTGCTGCCGGAGTCGTAGCCGTACGGGACGGCGAGGTCGGTCCACCGGTCCAACGCGAGGAGGGCGACCGCGAGGAGGGCGACGGCCGCGCCGACGGCCCTCCCGAGCGGGGAGTTCGATCGGCTGCCGGGCATACGCGGCGATTCCGGCCTTCAACTGAAGTATTTTCCGGCGTAACGGATGCTGCCGCCCGAACGGGGGTCGACCCGACCGCTCACCAGAAGCCGCCGTCGGAGTCGTCCGGTCCGCCTGCCTCGCCCGGACCTCCCGGTCCGCGGGGTCCGCTCGGCCGCGGGTCGGGGTTGATCTCGACGGGCTCCGCCTCCGCTTCCGGATCAATCTCTCGCCCCTCCTCGTAGCGGACGAACGAGAGGTAGAACGGCTCGCCGCAGCCGACGCCCTCGGCGTCGGGTTCCCGGTACGGCTCGTCGCCGCCGACGTCGGTGCCCCGCACGCCGTCGTGCGGGTCCCAGTCGACGCCGTCGCTCTCGCCGCAGACGAACCGGACGCCGTCGGCCTCGACGGCAGTGTCATCGCTCTCGCCGTCCTCCTCCCCGTCGAACGGCTCCGTGGGCGCGACGTACGTCCATCCCTCCAGCGGGTACGGCGTCACCGACTTGTCCGCGAGATACCCCTCGCGGTCGAGCGCGACGAGCGTCCCGCAGTGCGGACAGTAGTACGTGACCGGGTAGCTCATACGCCTCGTACGGTATCCATTTATAAACAGCCGTCGCCGCCGCGTCAGCTATTTGATCGTCCGGGGCGACGTTCCGACATCTCATCCGATACCCCCGCTGACGGCTCGGACGCATCGGACGGTCCCTCTGGCCTCGTCACGCGACGACGCCTCCTCTACGGCGCCGCGGGTGGAATCGGCCTCCTCGGGGGCGGCGGCCTCTACGTCGCGAACGCGCTCGACGGCGACGCCGGCGGGTACGAGGCGCCCGAGACGCAGCCGATGGTGTCGACGCGGGGGCGCCTCGACGCCGGCGACCCGACGGAGCGGTCGGGGGCGTGGGCGTTCGACGGGGCCGACTCCGTGGTCCTGTTCGTCCACGGTCTGGGGGCGGACGCGGAGTCGGCCCGAGATCTGGCGTACACCGCTCGGCTCGGACTCGCGGCGGCGAAGGAATCCAGCGAAGAGACCAGCGCCCGCCCCGTGATCGGCTACTCGTGGGCGTCCAACGTCGACTGGGGACCGGCCAAGGAGACCGCCGACGCCAACGGCGTCCCGCTCGCCGATTGGCTGACCGCCTGGGCGGACGAGGACGGCCGACCTGTCCACCTGTTCGCCCACTCGCTCGGCGCCCGCGTGACGGGCGCGGCGCTCCGCGAACTCGCCGACTGCGGGCGGCCGGACGCCCTCGCCTCGGTCTCGCTGTTCGGCGGCGCGATCCCGCGCGACAGCGCCGCCGTCGACGGCCGATACGGCCCCGCGATCGCGGCGATCGACGCACCGGTCTACAACTTCCACAGCCGGAACGACCGCGTCCTCGGCTGGGTGTACCGCGCCTCGGACCGGACGCGAGCGGTCGGGCACGGCGGGCTCGCTGAGGGCGCGACGGCGCCCGACAACTACGCCGACGTCGACGTCACCGACCTGGTCGCGGACCACTACTCGTACGTCGAGCCGGAAGAGGGGTGTCTGCCGCGCGCGGTCGACCGACTCGGGTTCGAGTAGTCCGCCGGGCGCCTCGGCGCGCCGGCGGCGATTCGCTGCGCCGCCGGCTCGCCCCCGGAACCCCTTTTACCGGCGCGGCCGACCGTTCGGGCATGATCGACGAGACCGTCGCCGAGATCCGGGCGATGCGGACCCACAGCACGTCGGCGGTGGCCGTGAAGGCGACGCGGTCGCTCGCGGACCTGCTCGACCGCGAGTACGTGACCGTCGACGAGTTCGAGCGCGACCTCGAACACAACGCGGGCGTGTTGCGCCGGTCGAACCCCTCCCACGCCGCGCTTCACAACGCGATGCGCGACGTTGAGCGCTCCATCGTCGGCGAGGCGACGAGCGTCGAGGGCGCGAAGCAGCTCTTGGAGGACGTGATCGCCCGCGTCGTCGACGACATCGAGACGGCGAAGGGCGAAGCGGCCGCCAACGCGGCCGAGCGCATCGAGGACGGCGACACGCTGCTCGTCCACGACTACTCGACGACGGTGCTGGAGGCGATCGAGAACGCCGCGCGCGACGGCGCCCACCTCACCGTCTACGTCACCGAGGCGCGCCCGCGCACACTCGGGCGCAAGACCGCTCGCGTCCTCGCGGGGATGTCCCGCGTCGAGACGCGGATGGTCGTCGACGGCGCGATGGGGTACGCCCTCCGGGACTGCGACCGCGTCCTCCTCGGAATCACTTGTATCACGGGCGGCACCTACTACAACCGGATCGGCACCTTCCCCCTCGTGGTCACCGCCCGCGAACTCGGCGTTCCCGTCACCGCGGTCGGCTCGGGCGCGAAGACCATCGAGGAGTTCCGCTTCGAGAACGAGTTCCGCGACGCCGTCGAGGTGATGCGCGAGCCCGTCGAGGACGTGGAGATCGAGAACCCCAGCTACGACGCCACGCCGATCGGGATGATCGACACCGTGATCACCGACGACGGCGTCCGGAACTGAGCGGGCCACGGGCAAGTCGCGCGTGCCGCACCGGTCACCGTCGTACTTCTCGAGCGTCGCCGCAGCCGCTCGAACGCCGCGTAGCCCGTCGAACGACTCCGTGCGGCCCAAAACGCTTTGTGCGTGTACCGTGTTAACAGGTACAATGAGCGTTCATCCGGGTTCGACGGCGGTCTTTCAGATTCCAGATCAGGGGGTGACGGGCGCGAACTGCGGGAGCGGCTGGTGCGAGCTGTGGGCGGTCGCGACCGAGCCGAGAGTGATCACGGCGGTCGCGCTCGCCGGCGTGCTCGCGCTGCTGGGGTTCGCGTACGTCCGCGACGCCGAGTCGGCCTGTCGCAGCGAGCGGCGCCGCGTCCTCGACGAGCGGGACGCGTTCGAGTCGTTCGCCGACCGGGTCGCGGGGATCGACACCGTCTCCGTCGCGACGGACGCGACGCCCTCCGGCGTGCCCGCCGGCGCGCTCCGCGGACTCGACGGCGCCGGCGGCGGCCGGCGCCCCGGAAACGGGCCGGCGGGCGACAACGGGACGCTGAGGCGGGTGATGGCCGCGTACCACGACACCGTGTTGTCGCTGCCCCACTACCGGGCCGAGTACGACGAGTCGGCCGCAGAGAGCCTGGCCGCCGAGCTCGGCCCGGACACGGCGACCGCGCTGGCGTCCGACGGGGGGTTGTCCGCCGGCACCCGGTCGGCGCTCGTCGACCGGAGCCGCCGCGCCGCCGAGGCGCGCGAGCGACTCGTCGACGCGATAGACGAGGAGATCGGTGAGCTGGGCGACCGAGAGGCGACGCTGTCGTCGATCGACCGCCGCCGCCGACGGCTGCTCGGTCACTTGGAGGGGATCCGGTCCGGCCGCGAGACCGACGCGGCGATCGACGTCTGGAACCGGCTGGCGGAGCTCGAAGAGGAGTGCGACGACCTCGCCGCCGATCGCCAGCGCTCGCTGGACGACCCGCCGCTGACCCCCGAAACGGCGCTCGACGGCGACCGCGAGCGCCCGTTCTACGACTACCTCTACGGCTCCACCGACGGGCCGCGGTACCCGATCCTCGCGCAGATCGCGGAGGTCGCCGACGGCATCCGGACGGACAGAGACCGCGTCGGCACGCGGATCACCGGCGGCCGCTGACCGCCTGGTAGTCGCTGTTCGCCCGCTGTTCGCCCGCTGTTCGCCCGCTGTTCGCCCGCTGTTCGCCCGCTGTTCGCCCGCTGACCGCCCAGCGACCGCTCCGAGCGGAGAGAAACTCAAAACTACCGGATTGTTTATGAAGGTAGGGCGGGACTGAGCGTGTATGAGTTGGCAAGCGGCGGAACGAGCGTTCACGGACGACGCGGTCGCCCGGGAAACGCTCTCCGAGATGTTCGAACGCACCGCGGAGCGACACGCTGACCGGATCGCGCAGCGGTACAAGGGGGGGATCCACGACCGGTCGCTCGTCGCCGACGGGGTCGTTCCGGAGGCGCCCGCGGGCGAGTACGCCGACCTGACGTACGCCGAGATGCGCGGGATCGTCCGGAACCTCGCCGCGGGCTTCCGCGAACTCGGCGTCGACGACGACACGCGGGTGGCGATGTACTCGCAGACGCGCATGGAGTGGGCCCAGACAGACTTCGCGGCGCTGGCCGCGGGCGCCGTCGTGACGACGGTCTACGCCTCCTCGTCGCCGAGGCAGTTGCGGTACCTGCTGGAGGACCCCGAGGCGACCGTCGTCGTCGCCGAGAGCCGCGAGATGCTCGAGGACGTACTCGCGGTGCGCGGCGACCTCGAACACGATCTCGACGCGATCGTGACCGTCGACGACGTCGACACCGACGAGATATCGACCGCGGACGTCGGTGTCGACGCCGACGCGCTCGACGACGGCGCCCTCGACGACGTGTACACCCTCGGCGAGGTCCACGAGCGCGGCGCCGACGCGTTCGACGAGGCGACCTACGAGGGGTGGATCGACGCGGCCGACGTCGGCGACCTCGCCAGTCTCATCTACACCTCCGGCACCACCGGGAAGCCGAAGGGCGTCCGCCTCACGCACGCGAACTTCCGCGACAACGTCTCGCAGTGTTACCGTCGGTTCGCCGACCGACCCGACCGCGACCCGGGGGTACCCGGTATCTCCGCGGAGACGACCACCCTCTCGTTCCTCCCGCTGGCGCACGTCTTCGAGCGGATGGCGGGCCACTACATGATGTTCGCCGCCGGCGCGACGGTCGCGTACGCGGAGAGCCCCGACTCGCTCCGGGAGGACTTCGGGCTGGTGCGCCCGACGACGACGACCAGCGTCCCGCGCGTCTACGAGAAGCTGTACGACGCGATCCGCGAACAGGCGGGCGAGTCGCCCGTGAAGGAGCGCATCTTCGAGTGGGCGGTCGGCGTCGGCCGCGCGCACCACGAAGCCGACGACCCCGGGGCCCTGCTCGACGCCAAGCGCGCGGTCGCCGACCGGCTCGTCTTCTCGTCGGTCCGGGACGCGATCGGCGGCAACGTCGACTTCTTCATCTCGGGCGGCGGGTCGCTGTCGGCCGAGCTGTGCGCGCTGTACCACGCGATGGACCTCCCGATCCTGGAGGGGTACGGGCTGACGGAGACGTCGCCGGTGATCTGCGTCAACCCGCCCGAGCGGCCGCAGGTGGGGACCATCGGCCCGCCGGTCGTGAACACAGAGATCGCGATCGACGGCTCCGTCGTGGGCGAGGAGGTCGCGGACCTGGCCGGCGACGTGGGCGAACTCCTCGTCCGCGGCCCGCAGGTGACGGACGGCTACTGGAACCGCCCGGACGCGACCGCGGAGGCGTTCGTCGACGCGGACGACCTCCCCGACGACGTCGTCACCGCCGGGACCCCGGCCGACGAGCGCGTTGGCGTCGACGGGGAGGGATCCGACGACGCGGACGACGACAGGGCGGCCGAAGACGCGGCGCCGGCCGCCGCGGAGCCGTGGTTCCGCACCGGCGACATCGTCCAGCTCAGGCCGGACGGGTACGTCGCCTTCCGCGAGCGCGCCAAGCAGCTGCTCGTGCTCTCGACCGGGAAGAACGTCGCCCCCGGCCCCATCGAGGACCGCTTCGCCGCCAACGAGTTCGTCGAGCAGTGCGTCGTCCTCGGGGACGGCCGGAAGTTCGTCTCCGCGCTCATCGTGCCGAACTTCGAGAAGATCGCGGCGTGGGCCGACGCCGAGGGGATCGACCTGCCCGACGAGCACGCGGCGATCTGCCGCGACGACAGGGTCCGCGAGCGGATTCAATCGGAGGTCGACCGCGTGAACGAGGAGTTCGAGTCGTACGAGAAGATCAAGCAGTTCCGACTCGTCGAAGAGGAGTTCACCGAGGACAACGACCTGCTCACGCCGACGATGAAGAAGAAGCGGCGGAACATCTTAGACCGGTTCGCCGACGAGGTCGAACTGATCTACGAGGAGGACTAATGCCGTCCGTCTCGGCGGGTCTCCCGAGAAAGTCCTAAACGTCGGGAAGGAGTACCGCACTCGATGACCTCCCTGACCCCCCGCGTCGGATTCGCCGCGCTCGGCGTCCTCTCTGCCGGGCTCGGCGCCGGACATCTGGCGCTCCAGGGGGGTGGCGTGGGCTCGCTGCTCGAGTCGGCGCTGATCGTCGGGCTCTCCGGCTTCGTCTTCTACACGGTGTACGACCTGCCCGACTGGGGAATCTCGGTGTCCGGCCGGTGGCGGGCGGTCCGGATCGCCGCCCTGACCGCCCTCTCGTTCGCCGCGCTCGCCGGCGTCGTCTGGCTCATCTGGCTGCTCGAACACCACGCGTTCAAGCTTTCCTTTCTGATCTCGTTCGCCGCGAGCCTCGGCGCGGCGGTCGGGTCTCGTGCGGGACCGTACGCGGTGAAGGCCGACGAACAGCTCGCCGAAGCGCAGGAGCTCGCCACCCTGCTCTCCATCAACGACCGCGTGCTGCGCCACAACATCCGCAACGAGCTGTCGGTCGGGCTCGGCTACCTCGACGGGATCGAGGACGTCGAGGACGACGCGGAGGTCGCGGAGCGGGCGGCGATCGCTCGGACGCACCTCGAAGCCCTCGTCGAGACGAGCGAGCGGACCCGCCGGATCGCGTCGATCTGGCGGACCGAGTCGCGTCAGTCGTTCGACCTCGTCGCCGTCGTCGAGGAGCGAGTAGCGGAGTTGACCGCGGAGGCGCCCGGCGTCGCCGTCCGGACGGAGCTGCCGGACCGCTGTCTCGTCCGTGCGCACCCGTCGCTCCCGCTCGCGATCGAGGAGGCGCTGCGGAACGCGATCGAACACAACGACGACGACGTGACGGTCACGGTGCGCGTGGATCGGGACGACGACGCGACGACCCTCTCGATCGCGGACACCGGGCGGGGGATCCCGGAGATCGAACGGGAGACGCTCCGGAACGCCGAGGAGACGCCGCTGGAACACACCGAGGGACTCGGGCTGTGGCTGATATACTGGACCGTGACCCGGGCCGGCGGAACGGTCGAGTTCGCGGAGAACGACCCGCACGGGACCGTCGTCCGGATCCGGCTCCCGGATCACCTCGAATCCGACGGGTCGATCGGCCCGGTCCCGGAGGCCGTCGGACTCGGCGATCGGGCGGAGAGGCCTTCCGGATGGAGCGATTCTGACTTCGCCGGAACCGGGAGAACGGAGCCGGATCAGGACGGGCCCGCCTGAGCCGACGCCCCGGAGAAATACCGCTGGCGACGTGGCTCGGGTCGTTACGCCGACGAAGCCGTCGATTCCGGCCGGTCGTCGCGCTCGACCGAATCGCCGTCGACCGGGTCGCGCTCGGTCTCGACCGGGTCGCCGAACGCGTACACCGTGTTTTGGCCGGTCACCTCGACGGTGAGGAAGTCGCCGACCTCGACGCCGCGATCGGTCGCGTTCTGGACGATGATCTGTCGGTAGGCGCCGTCGCGGCACTTCACGGAGTCGCCGGTCCCCTCCTCGACGACGAGCGCCTCGAACGTCTCGCCGACCATCGACTCGTACGCCTCGCCGACGACCTCCATCTTCAGCTCGGACATCGCCTTCGAGCGCTCCTTCTTGACGGTCCCGCCGAGCCCCTTCATGTCGGCGGCGTCGGTGCCGGGGCGCTTCGAGAAGCGGGTGACGTTGATCTTCTCGGGGCGGACCTCGGCGAGCAGGTCCATCGACAGCTCGTGGTCGGCCTCGTCCTCGGTGGGGAAGCCGACGATGAAGTCGGTCGAGAGCGTCCAGTGGTCGAGGCGGTCGTCGAACGTCTCGACGACCTCGCGGAACTTCTCGACGCGGTGCTGCCGGCGCATGTCTTCCAGCACGTCGTCGGAGCCCGACTGGACGGGCGCGTGGATGAAGTCGTACAGCTCCTCGTTCTCGGCGAACACGTCGGCGAGCTCCTCGTGGATCCCGTGGATCCCGCCGGGGTTCGCCATCCCCAGCCGGACCCGGAACTCGCCGTCGATGTCGCAGATGCGGTCGAGCAGCTCCGGGAGCTTCCGGTCGCCGTTATCCCAGCCGTAGACGCCCGTGTCTTGACCGGTGACGCGGATCTCCTTCGCGCCGGCGTGGACCAGGGCCCGGGCCTTCTCGACGTTCTCCTCGACGGACGGGGAGTCGACGCGGCCGGTGGCGAACTTGGTGATACAGTACGAGCAGTTGCTCATGCAGCCGCGCGCGATGGGGAGGATGCCGACGACGCCGTCGAGGACCGGCTCGGCGTCCGGCGTGACCGTCGGGCACTCGCCGTTGAGGACGTAGGAGGGAACCTCGTCCCAGTGGAGGATCTCGGCGTCGACGTCCGCGTCGGCGAACATCTCGCCCTGCGCGAGCGCCATACAGCCGGTGACGACGAGTTCGGCCGTCATATCCGACAGCTCCTCGGCGCGGCGGAGCATGTTTCGCTCGGTCTTCTCGACGACGGTACAGGTGTTGAGGATGGCGACGTCCGCGTCTTTGGGGCCGTCGGCCGGGCGGTGCCCCCCGTCGCGGAGGGCGCGCTCGATCTCCCGGCTCTCTCCCCGGTTCGAGCTACAGCCGTAGGTTTCGATGTGGTACGTCGCCATCGGAGTGAGTTTGCTACCGGTCCCGGGGGCAAAAGCGCGACGGATCGGGGCGTCGGTGGGACGAGGCGAGCACCTTCGGGCCTCAGTCCTCGGCGACAGCGGCGGCCGGCGCGTCGGCATCGGAGGCCGACTCGGCGGTCGCCTCCGGCTCGTCGACGGGATCGCGCTCCGCGGGCGGCACGGCCTGGTAGACGGAGCGGCGGGCGTCGCGGGGGCACAGCCCCTCCTCGACGAGCCCGACCTCGGTGAGCTTCTCGACCGCGAACCGGACGGTGCGCGTCGAGAGGCGGGTCTCCTCGGCGAGGCCGGTCTGGTCGAACCTCCCCTCCGCGTCGAGCACGTAGTAGACCAGCTTGGCGCTCGGCGGGAGCGGTTCGAGCAGCTTCCGGGTACCTTCGTCCATACGTTACGTACAGGGGCGATTCGCGCATAACCGTGGCCCGCCTGTGCGCCGGCCGCGCACGCCAACCCGGTTTTTATATACCAGCTTGCTGGCGGAACTCGAACCGAGCGCCATCGTCGCCGTCGATCGACAGCTCCCAGCCGTGCGCGGTCGCGATCTCGCGCACGATCGCGAGGCCGAACCCCGTCCCGTTCGACGCGCTCGAACGGCCGTACTCCGTCGCCGCCTCCGGGTCGATGTCGAAGCCGGCCCCGTCGTCGGCGACGTAGAATCCGTCCGGGAGCGACCCGACGGAGACGGTGAGGTCGGCGGCGTCGGTGTCGCCTTCGGCGTCGGTGTCCGAGCCGAGCTCGGCGCTGTCGTCGGGCTCCGACCGACTGTTCGCGGACCCGTGTTCCACACTATTTATAAACAGGTTCTCGAACAGCGTGCGGAGCCGCTCCGGGTCCGCCTCGACCGCGGCCGTCGCCTCGGAGACGTCGAGCGTCGCGTCGTCGGTGTCGACGGTGCGCCACGCGCGTTCGGCGGCCTCGTCCAGCGGGACGGACTCGATCTCGTCGACCGTCCGGCCCTGCCGAGCCAGCGCGAGGAGGTCGTCTATCAGCTGGCTCATCCGGTCGTGCGCGTCCTCGGCCCGGTCGAGCTCTTCGATGACGGCGGCGTCGTCCGTCAGCGACCGGGCCAGGTCGGCCCGCCCGGCGGCGACGTTGAGCGGATTCCGGAGGTCGTGGGAGACGAACCCCGCGAACTTCTCCAGCCGGTCGATCTCCCGCTGGAGCGCGGCGTCGCGGTCGCGGAGCTGCTCGGTCCGCTCGGCGTGGTCGAGCGCGACCGTGACGTTCGCGGCGAGGACGCGGGCCAGCTGGAGGTCCGTCTCGTCGAAGAAGCCCGGTTCGCGCGCCCCGAGCGGCATCGCGCCGTGGTCGCCGAGCGGCACGACCAAGAGGCTCCTGAGTTCGCCGTACCCGACCGCGGTGTCGACCGCGGCGAGGTCGTCGACCACGACCGGCTGACCCGTCTCGAACGCCTCCCAGACGCGGCCGTCGCCCGGACCGAACGCCGGCCTGTCACCGAAGGCCTCCGTCGCCTCCTCGCTTATCGCCGTCGGGCGGAGGACGTTCGCCTCGGGGTCGTACAGCCGGACGCCGCTGTTCGGGAACTCGAGGATATCGATCGCCGCACGGGACGCCAGCGCCGCGATGTCCGCGCGGTCCTCGCCGCCGAACATCTCGCGGGTCGTCGCGTGGAGCCGGCGCAGCGTCCGCTCGACGCGCTTCTGGTCCTCGATGTCGGCGTAGACGCTGTAAATGACTGTCTCGCCCGACTGTTTGACGGGAATGACGTGGAGGATGAAGTCGCGCATCCCGTCGGCGGTCCGGCGGCGGACCTGGCGCCGCGATGGCTCGTCGCGTTCGAGCACCGCCTCCGGTTCGAGCCGCTCGGCGGCGGCCGGGATGATCGCGTCCCGAACCTCCTCGTACCCGCTGTCGGCGCCGTACCCGAACGTGCGCTCGAACGCCTCGTTGGCGGCGTCGAGGCGGCGACCATCCTCGCCGAGGGCGACGGTGCGGACAGCCGGGAGCGGTAGGTCGTGGAACAGCGCCGTCAGCCGGTCGCGCTCCCGTCGGAGCTCGGCCTCCGTCTCGATCCGCTCGATCGCGTTCGCGGCGTGCGAGGCGATCAGTTCAGCGAACTCCACGTCGCGCTCGTCGAACGCGGCGTAGCCGTCGGAGACTGCCTGTAAC
The DNA here is from genome assembly GCF_000337335.1 of Halorubrum distributum JCM 10118. Lineage (GTDB taxonomy): Archaea > Halobacteriota > Halobacteria > Halobacteriales > Haloferacaceae > Halorubrum > Halorubrum distributum. The sequence continues at coordinate 11,204 of NZ_AOJN01000055.1, forward strand.
ACGCCGTGCGAGCCGATCGGAACGCTGATCGCCGACCGAATGTTGTCGGCGACCGGGTCGGCCACCGCCGATCCCTCCCGTCGGTCGGTCCCGGATGCGGACCGGCCCGGAGAGGAGGGGTCCTCCAGTTCGTCCGGGTCCGCGGGGTCGACGCTGAGGTTGTCGACCACGATCGTCTCCTGGTCGGCGACCGTGGTCCCGACGACGCCCTCGCCGACGTCGAACGTCCGGACCTCCGCCTCGGTGACGCTCTCTGAGAGGACCGCGGGGACGACCCGGTCGCCGCGCCGGCGGGCGGTGACGCAGCGGTCGAATTCGAGGATCTCCTCGGCCGCGTCGACCGTGCGCTCGAACACCGTCGAAACCTCGGTCACGGACGCCAGCGCCGTCGCGAACTCGTGGATCGCCGTGACCTTCGCGTTCACCTCGCGGAGGTCGCGCTCCGCTCGGCGCCGGCCGAGCGCGTTCGCGACGCTGTTCGCGAGCATCTCGTAGCGGTCCCGCCCGGCGCCCTTCTGGAGGTAGTCGGTGACGCCGGCGGAGATGGCCTCGCTCGCGATCTCCTCGCTCCCCTTGCCGGTGAACAGCACGAAGGGGATCCCGGGGCCGAGCTCGCGGACCGATTCGAGCAGTTCGAGCCCGTCGGCCCCCGGCATGTCGAAGTCGCTGACGACGCAGTCGACGCGCTCGCTCCGGACCGCGTCGAGCGCCTCGTCGGGGGACGTGCGAGTGATCGTCTCGATGCCGTCCACGAGTCGCTCGACGTGAGTGGCGGCGAGGTCGGCCGCCCCGGGCTCGTCGTCGACGAACAGGACGCGGGTCGCGCCCTCGGTCGGTCCCGACGCGTCGGTTTCGGCCGCACCGGCGTCGGGCGGCGTCTCGTCGGGACCCGAATTCATGTGCGTGTGTTACCCTACCGCTAATTTTAGCTTTCGCTCCGGCTACCGATATTGAAAACCGGAGTCCGAGCCGAAACCGGAGCCGACGGGGGACGCGATGCGTCGCGAGGCGCCCTAAAGGAAGTCCTCGACGTGGTCGGCGACCTCCTCGGGGGTGTCGCCGACGGGGACGCCCGCGTCGTTGAGCGCGTCGATCTTCGACTGCGCGGTGCCCGTACCGGAGCCGGAGACGATGGCGCCCGCGTGGCCCATGCGCTTGCCCGGCGGCGCCGTGCGCCCGGCGATGAAGCCGGCGACCGGCGTGTCCATGTGCTCGCCGATGAACTTCGCGGCCTGCTCCTCGTCCTCGCCGCCGATCTCGCCGCACATCACGACGGCGTCGGTCTCGGTGTCGGCCTCGAACGCCTCGAGGGCGTCGACGAAGGAGGTACCGATGATCGGGTCGCCGCCGATGCCGATCGCGGTCGACTGGCCGAGCCCGCGCTCGGTGAGGTTGTCGACGACCTGGTAGGTGAGCGTGCCGGAGCGGGAGACGAGCCCGACGTTCCCCTCGGAGAAGATGTTGCCGGGGAGGATGCCGAGCTTCGCCTCGCCGGGGGTGATGATCCCGGGACAGTTCGGGCCGATGAGGCGGGTGTCGGTCTCGCCCAAGCGCTTGTTCACCTTCGCCATGTCCTGGGTCGGGATCCCCTCGGTGATCGCGACCGCGAGGTCGAGGTCCGTGTCGAGCGACTCGAAGATCGCGTCGGCGGCGAACGCCGGCGGCACGAAGATGACGGAGGCGTCCGCGTCCTCCGCCTCGACCGCCTCGTCGACGGTGTCGTAGACGGGGACGCCGTGGACCTCCTGCCCGCCCTTGCCGGGCACCGCGCCGGCGACGACGTTGGTGCCGTACTCGATCATCTGGCCGGCGTGGAACTTCCCCTCCCCGCCGGTGATCCCCTGGACCACCACTCTGGTGTCGTCGTCGACGAAAATGCTCATTGGGTCACCTCATCCGCGTTCTTCACCGCGCGCTGGACCGCGTCCTCCAGCGTCTTCTCGACCTCGACGAGGTCGGTGTTCAGAATCTCCATCCCCTCCTCGGCGTTCGTGCCGGCGAGCCGGACGACCACCTTCTTGGGGATCTCGTCGAACTGCTCGAGCGCCTCGTTGATCCCCTTGGCGACCTCGTCGCCCCGGGTGATCCCGCCGAAGATGTTGAACACGACGGCGTCGACGTTGTCGTCGGAGAACACCATGTCGAGCGCCTGCGTGACGCGCTCGGCCTTCGCGCCGCCGCCGATGTCGAGGAAGTTGGCGGGCGAACCGCCGTAGTAGTCGACCAGGTCCAGCGTCGTCATCACGAGCCCGGCGCCGTTGCCGATGATGCCGACGTTGCCCGAGAGGCGGACGTAGTCGAAGCCGTACTCGCCGGCCTTGCGTTCGAGGTCGTCCTCGTAGGACTCCTGGGCCATCTCGGCGAGGTCCGACTGGCGGAACAGCGCGTCCTCGTCGATGTTCATCACGGCGTCCGCGGCGACCACGTCGCGGTCGCCCGTGATCATGACCGGGTTGACCTCGATCTCGGAGGCGTCGTTCTCCTCGTAGAGGTCGTACAGCGTCGAGAGGATCGAGGCCACGTCGAGCGCGACGTCGGCATCGACGCCGGCCTCGTAGACGACCTTGCGGGCCTGATACGGGTGGAGCCCGAACGCGGGGTCGACGTGCTCGCGCGCGATCGCGTCGGGGTTCTCCTCGGCGACCTCCTCGATGTTCACGCCGCCCTCGGTCGACACCATCAGGACCGGCTTCCCCTCGCCGCGGTCCATCGTGACGCCGACGTACAGTTCGTCGACGAAGTCGACGCCCGCCTCGACGAGGACCTGATCGACCGTGTAGCCCTTCAGGTCCATGCCGAGGATCTCCTCGGCGTACTGCTCGGCCTCCTCGCGGTCGGTCGCGATCTTGATCCCGCCGGCCTTGCCGCGGCCGCCGACGTGGACCTGCGCTTTGATCGCGGCCGGGTAGCCGATCTCGTCGACGGCGTCGAGGGCCTCGTCGACGCTCGTCGCGAGCCGGGAGTCCGGAACCGGGATCCCGGCGTCCGCGAAGAGAGACTTCGCTTGATACTCGTGAAGTTTCATCCGTGTGGGATCGGTACCGACATCGGCTTAAATGGTTCCGATCCGGCGCGAACGCTCCCCCCGACGCCCGCGGGCGAAACGCGAACGTTGGGTCCCTCAGTCCTCGTCGCCGAGGATGACGCGGTGGGTCATCGCCTCGGGGTCGAGCACCTCGTCGGCCTCCTCCTCGGTGAGGTAGCCGGCCTCGACGGCGGCCTCGCGGACGCTCTTGTCCTCCTTCAGGGCCGTCTTCGCGACCTTGCTCGCCTTGTCGTAGCCGATCGCGGGGTTCAGCGCGGTCGCCAGCGCCATCGACTGCTCCACGCGCGTCTCGCAGTGCTCCTCGTTGGCCTCCAGCTTCCCGACGAAGCGCTCGCCGAACGTCTCGGCGACGTTCGAGAGCAGCTCCGCGGACTCGAGGAAGTTGTGCGCGATGACGGGCTTGTACAGGTTCAGGTCGATCTCGCCGCGGGCGGCGCCCGCGGAGACGGCGGCGTCGTTGCCGACGACCTGCTTGTGGACCTGGTTGACCGACTCCGCGACGACCGGGTTGATCTTCCCGGGCATGATCGAGGAGCCGGGCTGGTTCTCCGGCTGCTCGACCTCGCCGAGGCCGTTGCGCGGGCCGGAGGCGAGCAGCCGCAAGTCGTTGGCCATCTTGTTCAGGCTGCCGGCGATGGTGCGGAGCGCGCCGTGGCCCTCCGCCATCGCGTCGTGGGCGGCCTGCGCCTCGAAGTGGTTCGCCGCCTCGCGGAACTCCGTCCCGGTCTCGTCGGAGATGTACTCCGCGGCGAGCTCGGGGAACTCGGGGTGGGTGTTGAGCCCGGTCCCGACCGCGGTGCCGCCGAGGGCGAGCTCGCGGAGGTTCGACTGGACGCCCTCGGCGCGCTCGATCCCCTTCGCGACCTGCGTCCGGTAGCCGCTGAACTCCTGGCCGAGCCGGATCGGGGTGGCGTCCTGGAGGTGCGTTCGCCCGGTCTTGACGACGCCGTCGAACTCGGTCTCCTTGGCCTCGAGCTCGGCGTGGAGCGTCTCCAGCGCGGGGACGAGGTCCTTCTCGACCGCCTCCAGCGCGGCGACGTGCATCGCCGTCGGGATCACGTCGTTGCTCGACTGCCCGTAGTTGACGTGGTCGTTGGGGTGGACGACGCGGTCGCCGATCTCCGCGCCCGCGATCTCGGCCGCGCGGTTGGCGATCACCTCGTTGGCGTTCATGTTCGAAGAGGTGCCGGAGCCGGTCTGGAACACGTCGACCGGGAACTGGTCGTCGTGCTCGCCAGCGATCACCTCGTCGGCGGCGGCGATGATGGCGTCGGCGGTATCCTCGTCGATGAGGTCGAGGTCCCGGTTCGCCTGCGCGGCGGCCTTCTTCACGACGCCGAGCGCGCGGATGAACCGCCGGCTCATCGGGATCCCCGAGACGGGGAAGTTCTCGACGGCGCGCTGGGTCTGTGCGCCCCAGTAGGCGTCCGCCGGCACCTGCATCTCGCCGAGGCTGTCCTCCTCCGTGCGGTAGTCGTCACCCATGCGCCGACCTTCCCGCGAGACGCTGTAAAAGGTACTGGAAGGCGCCAGCGCCCGGGAATATGCGAACGAATACCGAATTGAGTGGTAGCATGCGACACGGGTCAGGGCGGCCGGGAAAATCGAACAAAAACGGCCGAAAATCGGCCCAAACGCTTCGCCCTTATATATCGCTCCGTCGGCAACGGCCGGGCGCACATGAGCTCGAACGACTCTGCGATCGGCACGGCGCTCGACCGCGACACGGTCCGGTCGACGAGCAAGTTCCTGATCGGCGCGCTGGCGGTGGTGGGCGTCCTCGCCGTCGTCACGCTCCTGCCGGGCGTCGACCGGCTCGTCCCCTTCGCGCCCGTGACGTTCGCCGCGGTCGCGACCGCCGTCGTCGCGCTCGCGGTGGCGGGCATCCTCCTGTACGCCGCGCCCAAGTTCGCGCTGCTGACGCGCCTGGCGCTCGGCGAGGCCGACGCGGAGGGGGACGCTCGCCCGGACCGGATCGTCGAGAACGCGGGCGGCGTGGTCCACTGGCTCGTCGTCTTCGGGGCCGTCCTCGTCGCGTACCGCGGGCTCGCCGGCGTCGCGGTACCGGTGTTGAACGGCGCCGCGTGGGCCTACGACGCCGCGTTCCTGTTCGTCGCGCTCGTCCCCGTCGTGTTCCTGGTCGCCCGCCTGACGGTCACGGTCGACCCGCTCGCCGAATTGGTCGCCGACCGCGTCGCGGGCGAAGACGGCACCGCAGATAACGACGGGGCCGGCGACGACGGCACCGCAGATAACGACGGGGCCGGCGAAGACGGCACCGCAGATAACGACGGGGCCGGCGACGACGGCACCGCAGATAACGACGGGGGCGGCGGCGACTCCGCGGATAAATCCGACAGGACGACCGCGAGCGAGACTGACGACGGCTGATCGAAGCGTCGACACGTCGGCGCCTTATTTAAATACGAACGGGAGCGTCACGAGCGCTCCGTTGAACCCAAACGCGACCAGCACCAGCAGTCCGAGCGGGGGATCGTCGCCCGGGTAGGTGGCGAGGACGACGAGCGAACCGACCCCCAGCGCGGCCAGCCCAACCGTAAGCGCGGCGTCCGACCACCGGTTCCAGGCGTCGTCGAGCGCGGGTTCGAGCCGCGCGAGCGGCCAGTCGGGGTCGGAGTCACCGCGGGCGCGGTCGGAGCGGTCGGTCCACGGCGTGTCGTCGGCCGGCTCGTCGAGCCACGCGTCGCTCTCGGTGTCCGGGTCCTCGCTGTTCGCCGGGGTCGACTCGCCTCGGCCGAGCAGCCGCCGGACTCCCGACCGGCCCGCGGCCGCGAGCAGCGTCGCGGTCCCGAGCGCGGCGAGCCCGCCGAGGACGGCCGGGGAGGTGACGCGCGCTTGGAGCGCGAGAAAGAGCGCGACGAACGACAGCAGCGAGACCGCGGCGAGGATCCCACGCGCGGCGCGTGCGAGGTCGGATCGCATCGGTGTGAGGTATTGAAGGGCTTACGACGCGGGTGGGGGTCAGGCGTCGTCGACCGGGAGCAGTCCCGCCTCGCGGAGGTCGTCGTCGAGCGTGCCGTCGCCGTGTTCCGCGTACGCCTCGGGCGTGTACGTCTTGATCTCCAGGGCGTGGACGGACCGCGTCATGTGGTCGCCGACCGCGTCGTACACGCGCTGGTGCTGGTCGACGAGCGACTCGCCCTCGAAGGCGGGCGAGACGACGACCGCGGCGAAATGGGCGTCCTCGTCCTCGTCGTCGTGGATCCGGGGCGCGGTCACGCGGGCGACCGCGTCGGAGAGGTGCTCCTCGATGAGGTCCGCGACCGCGTCGGGTTCGATGGTCATGGTCCCGGTGGGTCGCGGACGGGCAAAAGTTGACCGGCGTCACTCCGCCGGTTCGGCGTCGAGTTCGGCGCCGACGCCCGTCACGCGGATCCGGTTCGCCTCCACCTCCTCGTAGGTCGCGCCCCACCCGCCGACGGTCCAGCGCCGCTCGCCGTCGTCGACGATCATGGAGGCGGTGCCGGTCAGCGCCAGCACGCTCGGGGCGCGGGCCTCGTCGGCGTCGCCCTCGGAGAGGTTTTCGGCGTCGACGACCTCCCCGGTGATTGTCACGGATCGGTCGCTGTCGGTCTCGCGCCCTTCGATCTCGACGTGGAGAGGTTCGTCTCCGCCGATCCGATCGCGGTTCTCGAGCAGGAACTGCCGAATGTCGGCGTACCGCTTCGGGCCCGTCGCGTCGGCCTCGTACGCGACCGGGGAGGGGATCCACATGAAGAGCAGGAAGTGCCAGAAGAAGACGTACGTGAACGACCGGTTGCGGAGGATGAGGCCGTAGTCCTCGACTGCGGCGGGGTTCGGCGCGAACGCCGTGCGGCGGAGGTCGGAGGTGAGCACGAACGGGCCGGGCCGGGAGAGGCGGTGTGCGACGCTGACGGCGCCCTCGTAGTCGGCGTCGTCGAGCGGCTCGTCGCCGTCGAGGGCGAACATCGTGACGTTGACCGTGACGCCGCGGTCGCGGGCGTCGGCCAGGTCGCCACGAAGCGCGTCGAACTGGTCGGGAGTGAGCGTCGCGTGGATCTGGGTGTCGGCGTCGCGGACGAACGTCCGCGCCGCCTCGAGCACCGTGTCGAACCGCTTGACGATGCTGACCGTCTGGGTGTCCAGCGTCGGCCGCTCGTAGCGGTCCTCGATCTCGGCGGCGGCCGATTCGAGCGCGCTCGCGCGGTCGGTGAGCCCGGAGACGATCGTCTCGGGGTCGGTCGCGCGCGCCTGGAACGTCTCCTGCTCGTACAGCTCCACGTACCCGAAGTCGTCGAGGTCGCGGAGCACGTCGTAGATCCGCGCGTCGGGCACGTCGCTGGCCTGTGCGACCTCGGTCGCGGACGCGGTCCCCAGTCCGAGCAGCGTGACGTACGCGTTCGCCTGATAGTAAGAGAGGTCCGCGGCTTGGAGGGTCTCCAGGAGTTCCTCGGTGTCCATGACGATCGATTAACTACCTCGGTGTATAAAAATCACCGAGACGCTGTCACTTCGCGGCCGGCCGGCACGCCTCACTCGATGTCCGGGTACGGCACGGGCCCGTCGAGGAGGGGGTCGTCGGTCGACGCCATCCAACTCTCCAGTTCGTCGCGCAGTCGGTCGAGGGCGTCGACGTGGGCCGGGTCCGGGTCGCTCGCCTCGGCCGCCGGCTCGAACGGCTTCTTGTCCGAAGCGAGGTTCTCCGACTCGTCCGGGTCGGCTTCGAGGTCGTACAGCTCCTCTGCCGGGCGCTGGGGGACGTGGAACTCCTCGTGGACCTCGCGTCCCGAAGCCGTCGGCGCGACGTCCATCGGGACGAACACCTTCGGCAGCACGGAGAAGTTGCGGACGTACTTGTACCGCTCCGTCCGGATCGCCCGGATCGGGTTGTAGCGGTCGTGCCACGTCATCTCGGCGAAGATCCGGTCGCGCTCGTCGTGCGGTTCCCCGCGGAGCAGCGGCGCGAACGACTCGCCGGAGGCGTCCGTCGGCGGGTCGACGCCGAGCAGGTCCAGCATCGTCGGCGTGAAGTCGGCGTTGGTGACGAGCGCGTCGTGGACTTCGCCGCCCTCGACGGCGCCCGGCTGGTGAACTAAGAGCGCGGTCTCGATCCCCGGGTCGTAGCAGGTCCCCTTCGCGCGCGGTATCGCCAGTCCGTGGTCGGTCGTAAACACGAAGACCGTCTCCTCGGCCAGCCCGGCGTCGGCGAGCGACTCGCGGTAGCGACCCACCGCCGGGTCGAGCACCTCCTCGATCAGGGCCGTGAGGTCGGCGGCGTCCTCGCGAACGCCCGGTTCGTCGGGAAGGTACGGGAAGTCGTCGAGGTCGACCGCGTCGGGGTCAGCGCCCTCGTACGTCTCGTCGGGCAGGTACTCCCGGCGGAACGGGCGATGCGGCTCCTCGATGCCGATGGAGACGAAAAAGGGCTCGTCATCGTCCACGCGCTCGGCGAAGAAGTCGTCGACGACGTCGACGAGTTCGAGCGCGCGCTTCGTCCCGCTGTCGACGTAGTCGTAGCCGAGCCGCTCTGGTTCGTCGGGGACCTCGTGCTGGAAGCCGAGCAGGGCCGTGTCGTACCCGGCCGAGCGGAGGCGCTTCGGGAGAGTCTCCCAGTCGTCGCCGAGCGCCCAGCCCATGTGCGCGAGCCCCATGACGCCGTTCTCGTGGGGGTAGTAGCCCGTCATCATGCTGGACCGGCTCGGCGAGCACTGCGGGGCCGTACAGAAGCTGTTCGCCATCCGGGCGCCGTCGGCCGCGATCCGGTCGATGTTCGGCGTGTCGACGTCGGCCCCGTAGCAGCCGAGGTGTTGACCGAGGTCGTGACAGTGAACAAGGACGAGATTCGGGCGGCCCGACGTGTCGGAATCGGAGTCAGCTCTGTCCGTCATATCCTCCACTACCGCCCGATACATCCATAAATAGCCGTGGTCGGGCTTCGTCATCGATCGGTTGAGATTAGTAACTATAGCGGTAATTAATAACCAAATTTGAAGTAACTGGGCCGAGTGGGTTGGGACGACATGTCCGATGATCGATCCTGTACTACGCGGCGGGACGTACTGAAGACGACCGGCACCGCGTCGGTGCTCGGGAGCGTTGCGCTCGCGGGCTGTTCCGGCAACGGTGGCGACGGTGGGGACGGCGGGGACGGCTCCGACGGCAGCGACGGCTCGGACGGCAGCGACGGCGGAAGTAACAGCCTCGAGATCACGGGCGTCTGGTCCGGCGGCGAGCAGGAGTCGTTCAGCAAGGTGATGGACTTCGTGGAGGAGTCGACGGGCATGAGCCTGGAGTACTTCCCGCGCGACACCGACAGCCTGCTCACCGGGACCCTGATGGACTACGAGTCCGGCGTCTCCTCCGCCGACATCGTCGTGATGCCCTCGCCGGCGCGGATCATCTCGGACGCCCAGAACGGCCACCTCGCGCCGGTCGGCGACGCGTGGAACGCCGACGACTTCGCGGTCGACCCGTCGCGGGTCACCGTCGACGGCGAGGTGTACGCCGCGCCGTTCAAGATGGACCTCAAGCCCGGCTTCTGGTACCGGAAGTCGTTCTTCAACGAGCACGACCTCTCGGAGCCGGAGAACTGGGACGAGTTCATGACGCTGCTCGACGACATCTCGGCGATCGAGGGCGTCGACGCGCCGATCGCCTCCGGGAACGGCACCGGCTGGCCGCTCAGCGACATCACCGAGGGCTTCTTCATGCGGCAGGAGGACGGCGCGTCGCTCCAGCAGGGGCTCATCGACGGCGACGCCTCCTTCACCGACGACCGGGTCGCGACGGCGTTCGACGAGATCAAGACCCTCCACGACGAGGGGTACTTCAGCCAGACCCGCGACTTCGGCGTCCAGTACGAGTACTTCTGGGACAACAGCCTCCCGCTGTACTTCATGGGCTCGTTCACGCCGGCGCAGGACGCGGTCCAGGACCCGTCCGACCTCGGCGTCTTCCGGCTGCCCGGCGTCGACGGCATCTCGTCGTCGGTCAACTGGTTCACCGTGCCGACGTACTCGGACAACGTCGACGCCGCCCGCGACGCCCTGAGCTCGTTCGTCTCCGCCGAGGGCCAGCAGGTGTGGGTCGAGGACGGCGGCTTCATCGCCTCCAACACCGAGGTGCCGGACGACGCCTACGAGATCGAAGTGATGGCGAACCTGCCGGACCTCGCCGCCGAGGTGACCGTCGTGCCGGACCTCGACGACGCGCTCGGGAACCCGTTCCAGCAGGAGTTCTGGTCGGTCCTCAAGGGCCTGTGGGCCACGCCCGACACGCCGACCGGGGACATCACCAGCGCGCTCGACGACGCCCACGAGGAGACGCTTAACGACTAACGATGGAGTCGATGTCGACCGCGGACGACCGAGACGACCGCCGCGGGTCGCTGGCGCGGATGTTCGACCCCGAAGAGCTCCGCCGCCGGAACCTCGTCTCGCTCGGGATGGACGTGCTCATCCTCGTGACGACCGGCTTCCTCGCCATCCTCTTCACGATGGGACTCTGGCCGTCTGTCATCGGGCTGGTCCCGATAGCGACGCTTCTGTACTTCGGGTGGGCCTCCTCGAAGGCGTTCTTCGTCGCGCAGGTGCTCGCGGTCGGCGCGTTCCTGCTCGGTACCGCGACCGGCGTGCTGCCGTACTGAGACGACCGACGCGGGGTTCCGTTTTCGCTCGCCGTGGACCGGAGTCGCGCTTAGCGCCGTCGCCGGCGCTCACTCCGAGGAGCGATGCCCGGGACCTCTCCTAACCGGGAATTAACGGACGTATCAGACGGGCGCGTGTGACTCCGGCATCTCGAGTGCCGCGACGAGTGCGGAATGAGTGACGCGACTCCCGACGGCGTCGTTCGCGCGTCGTCCGGCTTTGACGCCCTCCCAGAACGCGTCGCTCGGAGCGCGGGTCGACGGGGGCTGAAAAGCGAGTCGCCTCTCGACCCGAGAGCTCCCGCGGCGCAGACTCAGTCGGCCACCGCGGCCACCATCCCCTGCTTGTAGTACCGCTGGAGCGTGACGAACAGGAGGATGGGGACGATCATCGTCAGCACCGAGCCGGCGGCCACGAGCCCCCAGTCGATCTGGAGGCGCCCCTTCATCAGGGGCAGCACCTGCGGCGCGAGCTGGTTCTCGCGGGACCGCATGAACACGAGGGGGAAGAAGAAGGAGTTCCACACCCACGTGAACTGGATGACCGCCACGGAGACGAGCGCCGGGGCGGAGTACGGCAGCACGATGGACTTGAAGATCTGGTAGCGGGACGCGCCGTCGATCCGGGCGGCCTCCTCCAGCTCTTCGGGGAGCCCGAGGAGGAAGTTCCGGAGGAACATGACGACCCACCCCATCCCCCAGCCGATGTGGACCAGGATGAGCCCCATGTACGTGTCGAACAGTCCGGTCTGCCGCAGCGTGTTGTAGTTCCCCATCGCCACCAGCTCCGGCGGCGCCGCCATGACCACGATGAGCAGGAAGAACAGCCCGGTCTTCAGCGGGAAGTCGAAGCGGGCGAACGGGTACGCCACCATCGTCCCGAGCAGCGTCACGGCGAGGACGGACGGGATCGTGACGATGGCCGTGTTCAGCATCGCCTGCCGCATCGGGCCCGACTGGAACGTCCACGCGCGGGCGTAGTTCTCGAAGGTGACGGTGACCGTCTCGAAGTTCCACCAGCCCTGGATGATCTGGTCGAGCGGGCGGACGGAGGCCATGAACAGCCCGATCAGCGGGACCAGCCACAGGAGCGCGACGCCGATGGCGATCGCGTACCGGAGCGCGCGCGGACCGCTCGGCACCGACGCGCGGGCGCGCTCGAGGAGCGGACGGTCGGAGATCGGTGCGGTCTCCGGCGGCTCGTGGTACACGCGACCGCCGTCGGTCGTCGGCTCGCTGTCGGCCTCGGTCGGATCGTCTGAGTGGGTTGTGTCGGTCATAGTCGATCAGTCCATTGACGCGATGTACCACGCCATCGGGAGCGCGATCACGAGCTCGATGAGCGCGACGACCATCGCCTTGCTGTACTCGATCGGGACGGAGAACGCCGCCTGGTACACCTCGAGCCCGAGCACCGAGAACACCCCGCCGGGGCCCCCGGACGGGCCGCCGGCCGCGTAGACGATGGCGAAGATCCGGATCACCCAGATCATGCTCATGATCACTACGACCGCGGTCACGGGCTTGACGAGCGGCCAGATGATGTCCTTGAACCGGCGGAACCGACCCGCGCCGTCGACGCGGGCCGACTCCAGCAGCGCAGGGTCGATCCCCGCGAGGGCGGAGCTGTACAACAGCATGCTGAACCCGGTCTGGACCCAGACGCCGCCGGCGACCAGCGCGTAGATCGCGATCTGGGGCTCTTGAACCCAGTTCCGGACCATTCCCTCCAGCCCGATCGACCGGAGCAGCCCGTTGAAGATGCCGGCCTGCGGGTCGTAGACGAACAGCAGCACGAGCCCGATCACGACGGTCGGCGTCGTGAACGCCAGGAACACCATCGAACGGAGGACGCTCCGGCCGCGCAGGTCGGCGAACAGCAGCGCGAGTCCGAGGCCGAGCAGCGTGCTCAGCGGGACGTGGACGACCATCCAGATGATGTTCTGCGGGAGCGCCCCCATCGGGTACTGGAAGGCGAGGAGGTTGTCCCAGTTGATGATCGCGTCGTCCTGGAACGCCGCGATCCACGTCTCGAACCCGGCGAACTGCCCGATCGTGAACCCGTCCCAGGTGAAGAAGCTCCCGACCGCCGAGTAGAGCATCGGCCCGACCGAGAAGATGGCGAACAGCGTGAGGCCGGGGAGCATGAACACGAGGATCGCCGTGAGCTTCTCTCCGTCGAGGTCGCGGTCGAGCCGGTCCTCCAAGTACGATCCGACTGACATGGTATCAGGCCACCAGTTCCCCGTCCTCGTCGTAGAGGTACGCGTCGGTCGGGTCGAACGTGAGGTGAACGGGGTCCCCCGCTTCGGCCTCCGTCTTCGGGACCTTCACGTTCACCACGGAGCCGCCCACCTCCACGTTGACCAGCACGTACTCCCCGAGCGGTTCGACCGTTTTCACCGTGCCGGGCACCGTCCAGTCGGTGTCGGGCGCCTCGGTCGACACGTCGATGTCCTCGGGCCGGACCCCGACGGACACGGTCTGCGAGGACGTCTCGGCCGGCATCGGGAGGGAGTTGCCCTCGGCGAGCCGAACGGTGCCGTCGCGGTTCTCGCCCTCGAAGAGGTTCATCGGCGGCGACCCGATGAACTTCGCGACCCAGGTGGTCCGCGGCCGCTCGTACAGCTCCTCCGGGTCGGCGACCTGCCGGATAGTGCCGTCGTTCAACACGACGATCTTGTCGCCCATGCTCATCGCCTCCTCCTGGTTGTGCGTGACGTACACCGTGGTGATCCCGAGCTCGTTCTGGATCCGCTTGAGCTCGGAGCGCATCTCCAAGCGGAGCTTCGCGTCGAGGTTACTGAGCGGCTCGTCGAGGAGGAACACCGACGGCTCGCGGACGATGGCCCGCGCGAGCGAGGTCCGCTGGCGCTGCCCGCCGGATATCTCTCCCGGGTCGCTGTCCATCTGGTCCTCGATGTGGAGCAGCTCCGCGACCTGCGCGACCCGCTCGTCGCGCTCCTCCGGCGGAACGCCCCTGACCTTCAGCGGGTACTCGATGTTCTCCCTGACGGTCATGTGCGGATACAGCGCGTAGTTCTGGAACACCATCGCGACGTTGCGATCGGCGGGCGGCATCCCGTCGACTCGCTCGTCGTCGAAGTAGATCTCGCCCTCGGACAGGTCCTCCAGCCCCGCGATCATCCGGAGCGCGGTCGTCTTCCCGCAGCCGGACGGTCCCAGGAACACCACGAACTCCCCGTCGTCCACCTCCATGTCCAGCTTGTAGTTGGCGACCGTGTCACCCCCGTCGAAGTACTTGCTCACCGATCGCATGCTAATACGGGTCATCGACTACCCGCCGATATTCATTTATTACACTTATAATTAATCATGGATCGTGGATAAGAGGACCGTCGGCGGTGGGGTGTACCCGTTCTCTGTCCGGCTAATTCAATAATTACTTAGCAATCCTTTCACTACGTGAGGAGGATGAGTTCCGGTCTCTTCGATTACACCAATTTTCCGCAGATCTCCGGCGAACTCTTCCGCAACGTCCAGCGGCGGGACCTCTTCGACGACAGCAAGCGGTTCGTCGACGCCGAGCCCCGCGTCTCCCCGGATCTACTGTTCGAACGATACCTGACGCGTCGGGACGGAGCCGACTTCGACCTGGCGTCGTTCGTCGAATCCCAGTTCAGGCTGCCGGAGCCGGTCGCCGCGACACCGGACCTCGCCGCGTCGCGCTCGATGGAGGACCACGTCTCGTCGCTGTGGGGCGCATTGACCCGCACGTTCGAGGACGCCGATTCTGCGGGGTCGACCCTCGTCCCCCTCCCGAACCCGCACGTCGTGCCGGGCGGTCGCTTCCGCGAGATGTACTACTGGGACAGCTACTTCACCGCCGAGGGGCTGGCGGCGGCGGGCCGGACCGACCTGATCGCGGGGATGGTCGGGAACGTCGCGTCGCTGCTCGACCGGTTCGACTTCGTTCCGCTCGGGAACCGGGCGTACTACGACAGCCGGTCGCAGGTCCCGCTGTTCTACCGCATGCTCCGCGTGTTGGAGCGCGCGGAGGGGTTCGACGCGGTCGCGCCCCACGTCGAGGCGCTCCGGACGGAACACGAGTTCTGGATGGACGGCGCCGACCGCGTCGCCGAGGCAGACGGCCCCGCGGCGCACCGACGCGTCGTCGGGCTCGGCGGCGGAACGGTCCTCAACCGGTACTGGGACGACCGGGCCCGCCCGCGGCCGGAGTCGTACCACGAGGACCGGCGGCTCGCAGAGCGGGTCCCGGTCGACGAGCGGCCGAGGCTGTTCCGCGACGTTCGAGCCGCCTGCGAGTCCGGGTGGGACTTCAGCTCCCGGTGGCTGGCGGGCGACGGCCTCGAAACCATCCGGACGACCGAACTGGTGCCGGTCGACCTCAACGCGGTCCTCTTCGGCATGGAGTCCGCGCTCGCGGAGTGGCTTCCGCGTGTCGGGCGGGACGAGGCCGGCGAGCGGTACGCCGACCTCGCGGCCGACCGCCGAGAGGCGATCAACCGGTACTGCTGGGACGCGGACGCCGGGTTCTACGTCGACCACTCGTGGGCCGACGGCGAGCGGTCGGAGCGCCTCACGCTCGCCGGCGTCGCACCGCTCTTCACCGGGGCCGCGACCGACGACCGGGCGGCGGCGGTCGCTGACCGGCTCCGTCGCGACTTCCTCCGCCCCGGCGGACTGGTGACGACGCTGGAGGACACCGGCGAGCAGTGGGACGCGCCGAGCGGCTGGGCGCCACTCCACTGGATGGCCGTCACCGGTCTGCGCCGATACGGCCACGGCGGCCTCGCGGACGAGATCGCGGGCCGCTGGGTCGACCTCGCGCGGCGTTCCTTCGAGGAGACCGGCCGCATGGCGGAGAAGTACGACGTCCGGACGGTGGGCGAAACGACCGATCTGGGCGAGTACGAGCCCCAGTACGGGTTCGGCTGGACGAACGGCGTCGTCACGGCCCTGTCCGCCCGACAGTAAGGCACCGGACGGGCGCTCGGACTCGTCGCGTCGCGGTTCTGAACGCTTATCCCCGACGAACGACTTCGATCGGGTATGAGCGACGACGACGCCGTCGATGTCGAGTCCCCCGACGACGCCGAGGGCGACGCGGCGAGAGCGAACGGCACGGCGGAGGCGGCCGCCGAGGGAGCGAGCGGCGAGCCGGGCGGCGACGAATCGGCCGACGACGCCCGCCGCGACGGCGAGGCGATCGCCGCGGCCGTCGCCGAACACGACGAGGCGCTCGCCCGCGAGGTCGCGGCGCTGGAGGCCGACCTCGCCGAGACCCGCGAGGAACTGCGCGAGCGCGACGAGGAGGTGGAGGAGCTGACGAGCAAGCTCGCCCGCACGAAGGCGGACTTCAGCAACTACAAGGAGCGCGCGAAGCGGAAGCAGGAGGACATCCGCGAGCGAGCCTCGGAGGCGCTCGTCGAGCGGCTCACCCCGGTCCGGAACGACCTCCTGCGCGCGCTCGACCAGGACGAGGGGAGCGACCTCCGTCCGGGCGTCGAGTCGACGCTGGAGAAGTTCGACGAGGTGCTCGCCGACGAGGGCGTCGAGTCGATCGACCCCGAGCCGGGCGAGGCGGTCGACCCCGCGCGCCACCAGGTGATGCTCCGCGTCGACAGCGACCGCCCCGAGGGCACGATCCACGAGGTGTACGAGCCCGGCTACGAGATGGGCGACCGCGTGCTGAGCGAGGCGAAGGTGACCGTCAGCACCGGCGACGGCGAGTAGCGCGACGGGAGGAAGCCGGCGCGGCGCAGAGCGGCGCGGGCCCCCTTCACGACCGAAGCGCCGCCTCGTAGGCGTCTACCAGCTCGTCGAGCCCCGCGTCCGGCTCGGCGGCGTGCGGCACAGACAGCGGCGAGACGGACACCTCGCCGTCCACGACGGCCCGGCGGTCGGTCCCGACCGGGTCGGGCACGTCGCCGTCGTTCATCCGTCCCCAGATCGGGTCGGAAAAGCCCACGCGGCCGTCGCCGTTCCGCTCCGCGCGCATCCCGTACCACGTCGAGGGCGTCGTGACCCGGAGCGGCGCGCGGTCCGCGTTCGCGACGGGCGCGTTGACGTTGAGGTAGTCCGCGCGGTCGAACACCTCCGCGTCGACCGCCTCGTCGACGAGGAACCGCGTCGCGCGGATCGCGTGCGCGAAGTCGCTCGGCTCGAACTCGCGTTTCCACCAGTCGTCGCCGCCGGGCACGTACATCGAGGTCGCCACCGCGGGCACGTCGAAGAACGCCGCCTCGACCGCCGCGGAGACGGTCCCCGACCGGCCGAGCGTGTAGGCGCCGAGGTTCGCGCCCTCGTTACAGCCCGCGACGACCGCGTCCGCGTCCGGGACGAGCTCGTCGAGCCCGGCGACGACGCAGTCGACCGGGGTCCCGTCGACGACGTACCCCAGCTCGTGGTCGTCGACGGCGACGTCCGCGGAGAGGCGGCGGCCGACCGAGGACTGGTCGTCGGCCGGCGCGACGACGGTCACCGCGTACTCGTCGGCGAGCGCCTCGTACAGCGCGCGCAGCCCCGCGGCGTCGACGCCGTCGTCGTTGGTCAACAGGATCCGGTCGACGCTCATACCCTGATCACGGGCGAGTCGGGCAAAAGTCCACCGTCGCCCGGGACGTGACGGCACGGAAGCGGCTGGAGGCGTGCCCGCACCGAAGCGGCCGCGGACGCCGGACCGAACGGAAAAGCACACGTATCGCCGGGCCGACGCGTCGATATGGGATTCGGGGACACCGCCAAGAAGATCCAGACGCTCGCCGACCGCGCGGAGCGAACCTACAAGAAGATCAGCGAGCTGCGCGACGAGGTCGACGAGACGCAGGAGACGGTGATAGACACCTCCGAGCGCGTGAAGACGCTCGAAAACGAGATGGCCGAACAGCGGGCCGTCCTCGACGCCGTCGCCGAGGAGGTCGGCGTCGACTTGGAGCGCGTGAGCACCGAGGCGCACATCACGGACGCCGAGGAGTCGGCGGCCGACGACGCCGACTCGGATGCCGACGCGAACGAAGACGCCGCGTAACCGTCGGTTAGACCCGCATCGCCGCGCAGGTCAGTCGTCGCTCGCGGCCGCGTCCGTCCGCGAGACCACCTCTGCGGGCACCCCAGCGGCGGTCGCGCCCGGGGGAACGTCCTCCGCGACGAGCGAGTTCGCGGCGACGCGCGCCCCCTCGCCGACGGTGACGCCGGGGAGGACGACCGCCCCCGCGCCGACCATCGCCTCGTCCTCGACGACCACGTCGCCGAGCCGGTACTCTTCGTGGAGGAATTCGTGGCAGAGCAGCGTGGCGTCGTACCCGATTATCGCGTCGTCGCCGACGGTGATCCGCTCGGGCCAGAACACGTCCGGCGTCGACTCCAGCCCCCACGCGACGCCCGCCCCGACCGTGACGCCGATCCGCCGAAGCAGCCAGTTCTTCAGCCGGAGGCTCGGACAGATCCGCGCGAGGACGATGACGACGTAGTTACGGACGACCGCGAGCGGCGACTTCGCGTCCGGCCACGACCACAGGGAGTTGCGCGGGCCCGGCGTCTGAAACCGGTCGAGGCGGTCGCTCCGGGCGGGGTCCGCGTCGTCGCGCGTCGCGTCGTCGTCGGTCACGTCGTGTCGTTCGGACGGGGAGAATAAAAGGGTCGCTCCGGGTCGGCGGTCGGCGGGCGGTCCGGTCAGCTCCGAAGCTCGTCCATGTGGTCGATCCGGCGCTGGACGAGGTCCGCCTTCCCGATGTCGTGGCGGATGCGGACGCGGTCACCCGCGGCCGCCAGCGCGTCCTCGGCCTGCGCCTCGGCGGCCGCGATGGAGTCGCCGCGGCCGACGACGGCGAACGCCCGCGACGTGGTGGTGTACAGTCGGCCGTCGCGCTCGTCGACGCTCGCGTAGTAGAGGAGCGCGTCGCCCGCGCTCTCCTCGTCGACGGCGATCTCCGCGCCCGCGTCGGGGTCGGTCGGGTAGCCGTCGGGGACCGCGTACTTACAAACGGTCGCCTCGCCCGAGAAGGAGAGCTCGGGGAGCGGCTCGCCGTCGCGCGCGGCGGCGAGCACGTCGACGAACGGCGTGTCGAGGACGGGCAGCGTGTTCATCGCCTCCGGGTCGCCGAAGCGAGCGTTGAACTCGACGACCTTCGGCCCCTCGTCGGTGAGCATGAACTGGCCGTAGAGGACGCCTTTGTAGTCGGGCAGCGCGTCGACGACGGCGTCGAGGACGTCGACCGCGGCCTCGTAGTCGCCCTCGGCCATGAACGGGAGCGAGCGGCCCGTGTCGGAGTACGAGCCCATCCCGCCCGTGTTCGGGCCCTCGTCGCCCTCGTAGGCGCGCTTGTGGTCCTGGACCGCGGGCGTGGTCCGCACGTCGCCGTTCGCGACGAACGCCTGTATGGTGAACTCCTCGCCGACGAGCCGCTCTTCGAGGACGACGCGGTCGTAGTCGGCGTCGCGGAGGTACGCCTTCGCCTCCTCCGCGGTCACCTGATCGCCGATCACCTTCACGCCCTTGCCGCCGGTGAGGCCGGCGGGCTTGACCGCGAGGTCGCCGTCGTACTCGTCGACGTACTCGCAGGCGGCCGCCATGTCGTCGAACACCGCGTAGTCCGGACAGCCCGGAATCGCGTGCTCCTCCATGAACTCGCGCTGGTACGCCTTGTCCGTCTCCAAGCGCGCCTCCTCGGCCCGCGGGCCGAACGCGTAGACACCGGCGTCGTCGAGCGCGTCCGCGACGCCGGCCTCCAGCGCCGACTCGGGGCCGATGACCGCGAGGTCCGCGCCCACCTCGGTCGCGTAGTCGGCGACCGCGGCGGCGTCGGTCTCGTCGACCTCCTCGAAGCCCTCGGCGAGTCGTCGGATCCCCGGGTTCCGGACGCTCGCGCAGGCGTACAGCGCGCAGTCGTCCGCCACGGCGCGGGCGATCGCGTGTTCGCGCCCGCCGCCCCCCACCAGGAGTACGGTCTCCGTCATGCCCGACGGGTGTCCGCACGGTAGTGTAAACCTTACTCTCTGTTCGGCCCGAGATACGCATAATCGTGGATGTTTCTGAGATCGGGGGCCGGCGCTCGTTCCGGTGCGGACGCCTTTTGCCCCGCCGGGCCGAATCGGGCGTATGTCACAGCCGACCGAGCGGAACCGCCTCGACGGGGAGGCGAGTCCCTACCTCCAACAGCACGCGGACAACCCCGTCAACTGGCAGCCGTGGGGCGACGAGGCGTTCGAGCGCGCCCGCGAACACGACGTGCCGGTGTTCGTCTCCATCGGCTACTCCTCCTGTCACTGGTGTCACGTCATGGCCGAGGAGAGCTTCGAGGACGAGTCGGTCGCGGGCGTGGTGAACGAGTCGTTCGTCCCGATCAAGGTCGACCGCGAGGAGCGCCCGGACGTCGACAGCACGTTCATGACCGTCTGCCAGCTCGTCACCGGCGGCGGCGGGTGGCCGCTCTCGGCGTGGTGCACGCCCGAGGGGAAGCCGTTCTACGTCGGGACCTACTTCCCGCCCGAGCCGCGGCAGAATCACCCCGGCTTCCGCGGGCTCTGCGAGCGTATCGCCGACTCCTGGAGCGACCCCGAACAGCGCGAGGAGATGAAGCGACGCGCCGACCAGTGGGCCGAGAGCGCGCGCGACGAGCTGGAGTCGGTCCCGACGCCGGAGACGGTGGGCTCGGACGGTGAGGATACAGCCTCCCCGCCCGGCGACGACCTGCTCGACACGGCCGCCGCGGCCGCGCTCCGCGGCTACGACGAGGAGCACGGCGGCTTCGGGAGCGGCGGCGCGAAGTTCCCGATGCCGGGCCGGATCGACCTCCTCATGCGGGCGTACGCCGGTCGCGGCCGCGACGCGCTCCTGTCGGCCGCGACCGGAACCCTCGACGGGATGGCCAACGGGGGGATGTACGACCAGATCGGCGGCGGGTTCCACCGCTACGCGGTCGACCGTCAGTGGACGGTCCCGCACTTCGAGAAGATGCTGTACGACAACGCGGAGCTGCCGATGGCCTACCTTGACGGCTACCGGCTCGCGGGCGACCCCGCGTACGCCCGCGTCGCGAGCGAGTCGCTCGCGTTCCTCGACCGCGAGCTCCGCCACGAGGGTGGCGCGTTCTTCAGCACCCTCGACGCGCGGAGCCGGCCGCCCGAGGGCCGGCGGGGCGACGATACGGGCGACTCCGACGAGGACGAGGACGTCGAGGGCGCCTTCTACGTCTGGACCCCCGAGGAGGTCGACGCCGTCCTCGACGAGCCGGCGGCGTCGCTCGCGAAGGAGCGGTACGGGATCCGGTCCGGCGGGAACTTCGAGCGCGGCACGACCGTGCCGACGATAGCCGCGTCGGTCGAGGAGCTGGCCGCGGACCGCGACCGCTCGCCCGACGAGGTCCGCGAGGCGCTGACGGCGGCCCGAACGGCGCTGTTCGACGCCCGGGAGGAGCGCCCGCGGCCCGCCCGCGACGAGAAGGTGCTGGCCGCGTGGAACGGGCGGGCGATCTCCGCGTTCGCGAGAGCGGGGGATACCCTCGGCGAGCCGTACGCCGAGATCGCCCGCGAGGCGCTCGAATTCTGCCGCGAGCGGCTGTACGACGCCGATCGCGAGACGGGCGCGCTCGCCAGACGGTGGCTCGACGGCGACGTGCGGGGTCCGGGGTACCTCGACGACTACGCGTTCGTCGCGCGCGGCGCGCTCGACGTCTACGCCGCGACCGGCGACCCGGAGCCGCTCGGGTTCGCGCTGGAGCTGGCCGACGCGCTGGTCGACGAGTTCTACGACGCCGACGACGGGACGATCTACTTCACCCGGGACCGCGATGCCGACGGGACGCCGGACGACGACGCCGGCCCCCTCATCGCGCGGCCGCAGGAGTTCACCGACCGGTCGACGCCGTCGAGCCTCGGCGTCGCGGCCGAGACGCTCGCCCTCCTCGACGGGTTCCGGACCGACGGGGAGCTCCGCGAGATAGCGGAGCGCGTCGTGACGACGCACGCCGACCGGATCCGCGGGAGCCCGCTGGAACACGCCTCGCTCGTGCGGGCCGCGAACGTCGTCGAGACCGGCGGGATCGAGGTGACGATCGCCGCCGACGAGGTGCCGGACGACTGGCGGGAAACCCTCGGCGAGCGGTACCTGCCGGGCGCCCTCGTCGCGCCGCGACCGGCCACAGAGGACGGACTCGACGAGTGGCTCGACCGCCTCGACATGACGGCGGCCCCGCAGATCTGGGCGGACCGCGGGGCGACCGACGGCGAGCCGACCGCCTACGTCTGTGAGGGCTTCACCTGCTCGCCGCCGCGGACCGACCTCGACGCGGCGCTGGAGTGGTTGGAGACGCGGGAGGGGTCCGCGTAGCGCCGACGCGCGGCTCCGTCTCCGCCAGCGACCCGCCTGCCCGCCTCCGGTACGGCACGCCGTAATTATATATCCGCGTCACCACGCACCCTCTATGTACGATTTCGTCGTCGTCGGCGCGGGCCCGCCGGGCTCCCGGTTCGCTCGGCGCGCGGCGGAGGCCGGCCGCGACGTCGTCGCCTTCGAGAAGGGGTCGGTCGGCGAGCCGCTCGCCTGCTCCGGCCACGTCTCCGACGACGTGTGGGAGTACGTTCCCGACGGCGCCCGCGACGCGCTCCTCCAGAACCTGGTGTACGGCGCCCGCTTCCACGTCGACGGTCCCGGGTCGCGGGCGTACCCGTTCTACAAGCGAGAGCCGGTGTCGAACGTGATCGACCGCGTCGGGCTCGACCGGACGCTCGCGGAGGCCGCGCGCGAGGCCGGCGCCGACGTCCGGGAGGACCACACGGTCGTCGGCATCGATGAGCGGTCCGACCGGGTCGTCGTCGACGTCAAGACGCCCGCTGGCGGCGTGGAGCGTGTCGAGGCGCGGATGGTCGCCGGCTGCGACGGCCCGACCTCGCGGGTGCGCCGCGCGCTCGACCTCCCCGAGCCGGACGAGCTGCTCCACGGGGTCCTCGGCTTCGATCCCGAGCCGGACGCGGGCGACTACGTCGACGTCCATCTCACCGCGCCGACGTTCTTCGCGTGGCGGATCCCGCGCGGCGACGCGGGCGTCGAGTACGGGCTGGCGGCGCCGCCGAGCGAGGACGTGTCGGCGCGGTTCGACCGGCTCACCGACGCGTACGGCGGGACGACGGACCGACGCTGCTCGGGCGCGATTCCGGTCGGCCCGCCGTCGCGGACGACCAGCGAGCGCGGCTTCCTGATCGGCGACGCCGCGGCGCAGACGAAGCCGTTCACCGGCGGCGGCATCCTCTACGGGATGCGCGCGGCCGACGTCGCGGCGTCCGTCATCGACCCGGAGGACCCCGAGACGCTCGCCGACTACGAGTCCGAGTGGCGCGCGGAGCTGGCGACGGAGATCCGGCTCGGGAAGGCGATACGGCGGTGTTACTCGCTGCCGGAGCCGGTCCAGCGGGTCGGCCTGCGAGCGCTCTCGGGCGAGATCGGCGTCCACATGGACGAGCCGTCCTCCTTCTTCTCGCCGTCGAACCTGCGGGCGCTGTTCTCCCGGGGCGAGCCGCCGGAGTGAGAAGGAACGCGTGAGGGCGCGCGGGTCGCGAGGCGGAGGCGGGAGCGTCAGGCGGGCGGCGCTACTCCTCGACGACGTTCGCGAACGAGACGTTCTCGCGGACGCTCGTGATCTCGACGGTCGGCTCCTCGCCGGGCTCGGCGTCGGGGACGATGACGACGTAGCCGCGCTCGATCTTCGCGATCCCGTCGCCTTTGTCGCCCAGGGTCTCGATCGTCACGTCGCGCACCTCGCCCTCCGAGACGGGCGGGTCCGGCTGGACCGCGCCGGCGGCGCCGCGCGAGGTGGGGCGCTGCCCGTCGTCGGAGGGTGCCCCCCCGGAGGAGCCGTTCGCGTCGGGGGTCGTCGCGGCGTCGCCGTCGGCGGCGGCCGCCGACTCGCCCTCGTCGGGCCCGGCGCGGTCTAAGACTGCGATCCGATACGTTTCGCCCTCGGTGACGCTGCCGTGTTCGATCTCCGAGGCGGGGACGGTGACGACGTAGTCGTCGCCGCGGGACTCCACCCGGCCCGTGTACAGACACGCGAGAGAATCAGTAATTTCGACCATGCCCCCTTTTTGAACGTACGGGGATGAAAAGCCACCTGTTCGGGCGTGCGGCGCGCGAAGATAAACGTTTACCCTGTTCCGAATGAACCACCCGGTCATGAGCCGAAACTACGAGTCGCTCCACGACCCGAACGCGGAGTACACGATGCGGGAGCTCTCCGCCGAGACGATGGGGACCACGGGGACGCGCGGCGGCGGCCGCGACGTCGAGATCACGGACGTTCAGACGACGATGGTCGACGGGAACTTCCCGTGGACGCTCGTCCGGGTGTACACCGACGCTGGCGTCGTCGGCACCGGCGAGGCGTACTGGGGCGCCGGCGTGCCCGAGCTCATCGAGCGCATGAAGCCGTTCGTCGTCGGCGAGAACCCGCTCGACATCGACCGCCTCTACGAGCACCTGATCCAGAAGATGTCCGGCGAGGGCTCCGTCGAGGGCGTCACCGTCACGGCCATCTCCGGCATCGAGGTCGCGCTCCACGACCTCGCCGGCAAGATCCTCGACGTCCCCGCCTACCAGCTGCTCGGCGGCAAGTATCGGGACAAGATGCGCGTCTACTGCGACTGCCACACCGAGGAGGAGGCGGACCCCGAGGCCTGCGCCGACGAGGCCGAGCGTGTCGTCGACGAGCTCGGCTACGACGCCCTGAAGTTCGACCTCGACGTCCCGAGCGGCTTCGAGAAGGACCGCGCGAACCGCCACCTCCGTCCCGGCGAGATCCGGCACAAGGCGGAGATCGTCGAGAAGGTCACCGAGCGCGTGAAGGACAAGGCCGACGTCTCCTTCGACTGCCACTGGACGTTCTCGGGCGGCTCCGCGAAGCGCCTCGCGGACGCCATCGAGGAGTACGACGTGTGGTGGCTCGAAGACCCCGTGCCGCCGGAGAACCTCGAGGTCCAAGAGGAGGTCACCAAGAGCACGACGACGCCGATCACCGTCGGCGAGAACCGCTACCGCGTCACCGAGCTGCGCCGCCTCATCGAGAACCAGGCGGTCGACATCGTCGCGCCCGACCTGCCGAAGGTCGGCGGCATGCGCGAGACCCGCAAGATCGCGGACGTGGCGAACCAGTACTACGTCCCGGTCGCGATGCACAACGTCGCCTCGCCGATCGCGACGATGGCGGCGGCACACGTCGGCACCTCGATCCCGAACTCGCTCGCCATCGAGTATCACTCCTACGAGCTCGGCTGGTGGGAGGACCTCGTCGAGGAGGACGTCATCGAGGACGGCTACATCGAGGTGCCGGAGGAGCCCGGTCTCGGCCTCACGCTCGACATGGACACCGTTGAGGAGCACATGGTCGAGGGCGAGACGTTGTTCGACGAAGCGTAGCTTCGTCGCGCTCGATAGGCGCGCGGGAACCTCCGTCGGCGGGTTCGTGAATGACCATTTATTTTACCGTTCCCCGCAGAGGAAGGTATCATGTCGTCCCCCGACGATAGCGAGCCCTCCCAAGTAGCGACCCGGGCGAAACAGACCGGGCGATCCCTGTATTCGCGCGTGTACGATTCGCTGATCACGGGCGTCGCGATCATGATCCCCGTCGTCGTGACGCTGTACATCGTCAGCATCGCGATCGGATTCGTTCGAAACGCGCTGGACCCGCTCATTCGGGTCCTGCGGTGGGCCGGTCTCATCCAGCGCATCGAGTCGGGCGGGTTCGTCCAGCTGCTCATCGAGATCGGGATCTACGCCGACGTCGTGGCGTTCGTCTCCGAGCTCATCGCGATCGCGGTCCTCGTGCTCGTCATCGCCGTCGTCGGGGTCGTGGGACGCAACCGCTACGGGCAGCGGGTCGTGGACGTCTTCGATCTGGTGGTGTCTTCGATCCCGGGCGTCGGGACGGTGTACAAGAGCTTCCGGCGGATGGGAGACGTGGTTCTCGACGAGCAAGACGACAAGTTTCAGGACGTGAAGCTCGTCCAGTGCTTCGACGAGAACGTCTACGTGCTCGGGTTCAAGACCGGCGAGGCCCCGGTGACGATCGAGGAGTCGACCGGTCACGAGGAGATGGTCTCGATGTTCCTGCCGTTGGCGCCGAACCCGGTGACCGGCGGGCTGTTGACGTACATCCCGCAGTCGGACGTACACGACATAGACATGACCATCGAGGAGGGCATTCAGAGCGTCCTCACGAGCGGTGTCGCGACCGACCAGGGTGCCTCGGGGACCCTCGACATCGGCCTCGAAGAGCTACAGAACTCACAGCGGTACCAAGACATTCGCAGCGCGGTGGTTACGACCGACTACGACGACGAGGACTGAGAGTAGACGGAGCGGCCGTGACGGCCCGGGAGGGTCTGCCGTACCACGTGCGGTGTCGTCGGAGTCGATAGCCGAGCGCGTCAGGCCCGTTTCACCACGCGGTCGAGCCCGACGGGCTCCAGCCCGCGCCGGTCGAGTTCCGCCTCGATCTCCCGTACCCGGGGCGCGATCGCATCCGGCTCGTGGCTGTCGGTCCCCACGGTCACGTCGACGTCGGCGTCGACGAGGCGGTCGAGGAACGCGGGCGCCGGGTGGAACTCGCCGTAGTCGTCGAGCAGCCGCCCGGCGTTGATCTCCGGGACGGTCCGCGAGTCGCGGAAGGCGTCGGCGACGGCGGCGTAGTGGTCCTCGGTCGCGAAGCCGCGGAGGTGGGGGTTGCGCTCGATCAGGTCCGGGTGCGCGGCGACCGCGAACAGCTCCGACTCGGCCAGGGCGACCAGCTTCTCGAAGTAGCGGTCGACCAGTTCGCGCCGTTCCGCCTCCGGCTTGTCGGCGAAGTGGGAGCGCGTGTGGACGTTCGCGCCGTCGAGGTCGTGGACGCTGCCGACGGCGTAGTCGAAGCCGGCGTCGGCGAGGAACTCGGCGATCGCACCTTCGTGGGCGGGATCGTAGTCCATCTCGACGGCGTCGAACACCTCGATCGCGGCGTCCTCGCGGACCGCCTCGATGGCCTCGCGGCGCCGCTCGTACGTCATGTCGAGGTTGAACCCCAGCGCGCGCTTGTAGCGCCGCGCGCTCGGCTCCGGCGACACGTTACAGTGGTCGGCGAACCCGATCCCGTCGAGACCGGCGTCCGCGGCCGCGTCGACCATCCAGCGCAGGAACGCCCCGTCCGAGTAGTTCGTGTGGGCGTGGTAGTCGTACACGGCGGACGTACGGTCCGATCCGACTCGAAGGTTCGGGTCGCACGGAACGCGTTCACACGCGAGACCCGGTCGGCAGGCCGCGATCGAACCAGCAACATGATCCGCCAAACCCGTTGAAAGTTCATTTAGAAAATTTTTTCTCGCTGATGATTGGTTTATGGTAGCATGGGTACTACTGGCAAGATATGCTGTCGCGTCGTGGACGGTGACGACCGGCCCCTGGCGGGTCGGGTCGTGGTCGGGGAGCGACGGGGCGGCGACGGGGACCGGATCGGCTACTGGACGACCGGCGACGACGGGGAGTTCGTCCTCGATGCGGACGGCGGCGTCGACGTCGACGACGTCTCGTTCACGGTTCGGAACCCCGCCGGCGGGGGCGACACCGAGCCGGTCCGGGGGCGAGACCGGCCGGAGGGGGGCGAGACGACGCTTCGCCTGACGGTGAATGCGCACAGCGTCGCGATCCACGGCGGGACCGAACACCGGGGGATGAACGACGCGGCGTGTACGGCGGCGGGTCCCGTCAGGAGCCATCGGTTCCACACGCAGTTCCCGGGGCTCGACCCGTACGACCGCGACGAGGACCTGCTCCGGACGCTCGGCGGCGCCGACGGCGAGGCGGGCGCGCCGATGATGGAGTCCCCGGACGACCCGGTCGGCGACGCCGACACACCGGCCGGCTACGGCATCTTCGGCCAGTTCGTCGACCACGACATCACCTTCGACCCGACCTCGGACATCGACCGGCGCAACGACCCGGCGGCGCTGCGAAACTTCCGGACGCCGGCGCTCGACCTCGACTCCCTGTACCGGACGAACGCGGAGGCGGCGCCGTTCCTCTACGACCACGAGACGGACGAGCGCAAGCTGCTCACCGGCGAGGCGGCCGCGCCCGACGCGGAGGACGGCGGCGGCCTCTCGGGGCTCCCGGGGACCGACCTCCAGCGGAACGATCAGGGGGTGGCGCTGATCGGCGACCCGCGTAACGACGAGAACGTCGTCGTCTCCCAGCTCCAGCTCGCGTTCGTGAACTTCCACAACCGCGTCGTCGACCACCTCCGAGGCCCGGGCTCCGACCTTGTCGAAGAGGGCGAGTCCGTCCTCGAAGCGGCGCAGCGGCTCGTCAGGTGGCACTACCAGTGGGTCGTGCGCCACGACTTCCTGCCGCGGATCTGCGACCGATACGTCCTCGACGACATCGAGGAGCGCGGCCGACAGCACTTCGTCCCGCCGGGCCGCACGCCGGCGATTCCCGTCGAGTTCGGCGGCGCCGCCTACCGCTTCGGTCACAGCATGATCCGTCACGCGTACGACGTCAACGACGAGGTCGGCGAGGTGCCGCTGTTCCCGACCGGAGCCGGGGGCGGGCGGAACCTCCGCGGCGGGCGCCCGGTCCCGAGCGACCTCGTCGTCGACTGGTCGCGCCTGCTGGACACCGGCGACGGCGACTACCAGCCCGCGCGGAAGACGGAGCCGCTCCTCGCGCCGACGCTGTTCGACCTGCCGATCTCCGGGGACACCTCGCTCGCCGTCCGGAACCTCCGCCGCGCGAAGGCGCTCGGGATCCCCTCCGGACAGGACGTCGCCGCGCGGATGGGGTACGATCCGATCCGGAACGAGGCGTTCGGCGAGGACTCGCCGATCATGAAGGTGCTCCGGGCGCACGGCCGCGGCGCCGACCCCGACTCGCCGCTGTGGTACTACGTGCTCGCCGAGGCGGAGTACCAGCAGGACGGGGAACGCTTGGGCGCGGTCGGCAGCCGGATCGTCGCCGAGACGCTCATCGGGCTGATCGAGGCCGACGAGACCGCGTACCCGAACGCCGCGCCCGACGACTGGGAGCCGAGCCTCCCGCAGCCGACCCCGACCGAGGGGTACACGCTCGCCGATATCACCGAGTTCGCGGCGGAGGCGAACCCGGACGGACTCGTGATCGACGCCGTCGACGCCGGTCCCGGAAGCGACGTCGGCGACGCGGCGGGAGACGTTCTCGACGAGTCGGTGACGCTGCGGAACGCCGCGGACGACCCGATCGACCTGACCGGCTACGTCATCGACCTCGACGGCCAGCGGGGCGACCTCCCGGGCGCCACGCTCGGTCCCGACGAGACCCTGACGGTCCACGTCGGCGCCGGCACGGACACGTCGACCGACCACTACCTCGGACGGGGCGCGCCCGTCCTCGACGACGAGGGCGAGGTCGTCGCCGTCTGCGGCCCCGACGGCGAGCGCTCGACGAGGCGACGCTACGTCGGGTGACCGCGGAGGGGCGTCGGTGGGCCGCGGAGGCCCTGGACTCCGTCGCGGGCGCGGCCCGGCCGCGTCACCGGCCCTCGCCGACGAGCGCGTTCGTCGAGATGACGAGGAACGCGAGCCCCGACAGGCCGGCGATGACCGCGAACGACGCCGCCCAGCCGAAGAGGTCCGCGACGAGCCCGACGCCGACGGAGCCCGCCGAGCCGATCACCGTGTAGACGGTCCGGATCAGCCCGAAGCCGGCGCCGCGCTCCGCGTCGCCGAGCGCGTCCATGAACCGCGGGTCGATGGCCGAGAAGAACGAGGAGCCGAGGCCGGCAAGGAACACGGCGATCCCGAGTCCGGCGAGCGCCGGGAGCGCGGGCAGCCCGACCGCGGTCGGGAGTTCGACGAGGTCGGGGAGCGCGACCAACCCGCCGAGGCCGAGCGCGCCGCCGAGGAGGGCGGCGGCGATGCTCGCGTCGCGGCCCAGCCGGTCGGAGAGCCGGCCGAGTCCGACCTGCGCCCCCGCGCGGACGACGAAGAACGCGGAGAAGACGCCGCCGGCGAACGCCGGCGAGTACCCGCGGAGCTCGACGAGGAACGTCGGGAGGAAGGAGATGACGCCCTGCGCGACGTACGTGCCGAGCGTCGCCACCGCGAGCGGGACGAGGACCTCGCGCCGCCCGATCAGTTCGAGCAGTGGCGCGAGTCGGAGCCGCTCCGCCATCGGCTGGTCCAGGCGCCGGGGCTCGGTCGGCCGGACTCGCCGCGCGAACAGGACGAAGATGGGGACGCCGACGAGCGCGGCCAGCGCGACGCCCGGGCGCCACCCGTACCTGAAGCCGACCCAGGTCGCGGCGACCGGCGCGACGAGCCCGGCGAGCGGCCCGCCCAGCGAGTGGATCCCGACCGCGGTACCGAGGTCGTCGAACGTCCGCGAGAGCAGCGTGGTCGCCACCGCGTAGTGGAGCCCCGCCGCGAGCCCGAGAAGCACCGCCGCCAACACGAACGCGGGGAAGACCGGCACGACGGCGAGCAGGATGCTCATCGCGGTCGTCCCGCCGACAGCGACGAGGATCACGCGGCGCTCGCCGAACCGGTCGGCGAGGATCCCGCTCGGGAACTGGGAGAGCCCGTAGGCGAACCACATGCCGGAGAGCGCGACGCCGACCGCGGTGTTCGACACCGCGAAGTCGTCGATGATCAGGGGGACGACCGGGCTGATCGCCAGCCGGGCGAAGTACGTCACGAAGAAGGCGAGCATACACAGCGTCAACACCGTGTGGCGGTAGCGCCAGTTCACGCCGACCGCCGCCTCCGCGGAGCCGGATCCGGTCGCCTCCCGGGCGCGGACGTCCGAGCGTTCGTGGCGTCGACTGCGCGGTTCACGTCTCGTCTGGGTCCTCTCGTGCGACCCGTATAAACTGTCCTCTCCCGGCGAGCGGTCGGGGGGTTTCCCCCGGTCCGCGGTTCACTCCCGGTCCGCGAGCCGCTCCGCGATGGCCGCGCCGGCGGTCCGCGGGTCGGCCTCGCGGATCCGCACCGCGTCACCGACGGCGACGCGGCCGGGCTCGACCACGTCACAGCAGAGGCCGCCGCGGTTGCGGAGCGCCGACGCGAGCCCGGCCTCGCCGGCGAGCTCCTCGACGTGGGCGCAGGGAGGGCGCCGGCGAGTCGGTCGCAGGAGGGCGTCGCCGACCGCGACGGTCGCGTCGAGGAGCGCGTCCATCTCGGCGCCGAACCCGTCGACGACGACGTTCCGGCGGTGACGGCCGTCGCGCACGTCGATGCCGGTCTCCTCGCGGACGGCGGCGAGCGCCTCCGCCGCGACGAGGGTGACCGCGCAGGCGTCGAGCTGGAAGTGGCCGTCGCCGCTGCGGTAGCGGTCGCCCGCGACGCCGTCGGGGCGGATCTCGACCGCGTCGCGGCGGACGGGGGGCGCGCCGCTCTCGGGAGCCGTGACGAGCGCGTCGACCGCGCCGGTCGTGGGCTCGGTCCCCGCGCCGGTCGCCGAGCCGGCGTCGTCCGCGGACCCGCCGGAGGGTTCGCCGGGCGGCATCACGGGCCCCCGAGGAGGGCCGCGTCCTCGGATTTCAGCCACTCGCGGTGTGCGTAGTAGACGGCGGCGACCGGCGGCGCGGGGAGCGCGGCGAACGCGTAGAGCCATTTAAAGACCCCGAGGTCGACGACGCGCCGCTCGGCGAGCGAGAGCGCGTCGAGCAGGATGGTCGCGGTCGCCAGCGGCGCGAGCAGGTAGCCGTGCGCGAAGCCGACGGCCGCACCGAGCGCCGTCTCGGGCGTCAGAAACGCCCAGTCGAGAGCGTACAGCAGCGTCCACGTTCCGACTGTCGCCGCGAGCGCGGCGAGCCACGGCCCGTCGAAGCGGCGGTCCGAGGGGTCCGATCGGTCCCCCGTCCCCTCGTCCGGCGGGGCCGATTCTGCGCGCGTGTTCATCGTGCGATCTGCGCGCCGGACGCTAATCAACTCCCGGGTGGCGGCGGAGCGCGGCGTTCACGCCTCGTCCGGTCCGTCGAAGGTGCCCGCCGTCAGGTAGCGCTCTCCGCTGTCCCAGAAGACGGTGACGACGAGGGGCTTCTCTCCGGCGAACGCGCCGCTGTCGCGGAGCTCTGCCGCCACGTCCTTCGCGGCGAGGTTCGAGGCGCCCGACGACTGGCCGACCAAGATTCCCTCCTCGCGGGCGAGTCGGCGGCACTCCGCCTCGGCGGCCTCGAGCTCGACGGTGTGGACCTCGTCGATCAGGTCGACGTCGAGGTTCGGCGAGACGAACCCCGGCCCCATTCCCTGGAAGTCGTCGACGCTCGGCTCCTCGCCCGAGAGGACGGCGTTGTCCGCGGGTTCGACGGCGTCGATCCGGACGTCCGGGAACGCCTCGCGCAGTCGGCGACCGATCCCGGAGAGCGTGCCGCCGGTGCCGACGCCGGCGACGAGGGCGTCGACGGTCCGGTCGCCGACCTGGTCGAGAACTTCGGGCCCCGTCGTCTCGTAGTGGGCGCGGGGGTTCGCGGGGTTGTCGAACTGGCGGAGCTGGACGGTGTTCGGCTCCGCCTCCAGCTCGTCCGCGCGCTCCTTCGCGGCCGAGATGTCGCCGTCGACGAGCTCGACGGTCGCGCCGTACGCCTTCATCAGGCGGCGGCGCTCGATCGACTTCCCCTCGGGGATGACGAGGGTCACGTCGTAGCCGCGCGCGGCGCCGACCATCGCCAGCCCGATCCCGGTGTTGCCCGAGGTCGGCTCGACGATGCGGTCGCCCGGCTCGATCTCGCCCGCCTCCTCCGCCGCCTCGACCATGTACAGCGCGGGGCGGTCCTTCGCCGAGCCGCCCGGGTTCCGGGACTCGACCTTCGCCGCCACGGTCGTTCCCGCGGGCGCGTCGACCCGCACCAGCGGCGAGCCGAGCGTCGACAGGATGTCGTCGTCCATTACCCGAACGGAGGCGGCCGCGACCCAAAGGCCTCGCGGACTGCGGCAATCGATGTCGGCGGGGGAAGCGGCGACCGGCGGACCGAATGCGCCGCCGACCGCGAGCGAGCGAACCAGTCGTGCCCCTATTCCCCACTTCGAGCGGCGTCGGCCGCAACCGCCGCGACGGAAACTCCGCACGCGAACCGACGACAGGACGCGCTACGGCACCGCGGAGCGAGTAATAACAGTACTTATCTGCTGTCGGGAGCGAGTTAGTATTGTAATGAATACGCAAAACGACGCCGCGGGACGGGCCGGATCGCTCGGCCAGCTCCAGTGGCTCGCAGTCGTGC
Organism: Halorubrum distributum JCM 10118; assembly: GCF_000337335.1. Classification (GTDB taxonomy): domain Archaea; phylum Halobacteriota; class Halobacteria; order Halobacteriales; family Haloferacaceae; genus Halorubrum; species Halorubrum distributum. The sequence continues at coordinate 44,079 of NZ_AOJN01000055.1, forward strand.
TGGTCGTCGTCACCGGCGTTCTCCACCTGTACGCCGGCGTCGTCGAGGGACGAGCTCCCGTCGCGCTTGCCGGCGTCGGTTACGGCGGCGCGCTCGTGCTCTTCTTCCGCGCCTACCGACGGCGACTGCTCTACCTGATCGGCGTTCCGTACACCGCCGTCCAGTTCCCGATCTGGATCGTGGCGAAGACGGAATACGGGGTGGTCGACTACGTCGACAAGGCGGCACAGGTCGCCCTGATTATCGTGTTAGTCTACCTCTATCTCAACTCGCCGTCCGAGCCCGACCGAGGAACCGCGACAGCGGCCGACTGAGCGCGGGTTCGCGGAGCGTCGGTCGGGGTCGGCAACGCCGGATCAGCGGCGCCGTCGAGATCGGCGAGATCTGTGGGGCCGACCGCTCGGACACGGAGCGCGCGTTCAGCAGACATAATGTGGTGGAACTCCGTCACCTCCCATGGAAGACGTCACCGTCGTCGTCCCGGCGTACAACGAGGCGGGCCGGATCGGGACAACGGTTCGGGAGCTCGTCGAAGACTACTCGGTGTTAGTGGTGGACGACGGGTCGACCGACAGCACCGCGTCGGAAGCGGGCGCGGCGGGGGCGACGGTGATCGAACAGCGTCGCAACGGGGGCTACATCGCCGCGCTGAAACGCGGGTTCCGAGAGGCCTCGTCCGACGTCGTCGTGACGTTCGACGCTGACGGGGAACACCGACCGACGGATATCCGGAGGCTCGTCCGGCCGATTCGCGAAGACGGGTTGGACTTGGTTCTGGGGGCCAGAGCTACCATTCCCCGTCCCTCAGAACGGCTGCTCAACCGCCTGACGCGGTTGAAGATCGACACGCGGGATTCTGGCACCGGGCTTCGTGCCCTCCGTCGCTCCCTCGCGGTTGACCTCGAGCTCGACACGGCGTGTACCTGCGGCACGTTCGTCCTCGAGGCGGCGGCGAACGGCGCGAGGATCGGGGAAGTGCCGGTCGAGACGCGCTCGATCCAGAAGCCGCGGGGGATCGCCTGGCAACACGGGAAGCAGCTCTTCCACGTCGCGCGCTACCTCCTGCGCGCCTGACACGCTCGGTCCTTCGGAGGCGGAGCCGCCATCCGTATCCGGCGTCGCCGGTCCCAGACGGAATACGGAGTCGAGAGTCCCCCGGCACGTGGTGACACGCGTCGAGAGTCACCGCCCGATAGCCTCGCCGTCCGCCGCAGGGGGACCGACCGCGTCGGCCGCGGGAGGCGTCCGCCGTTCGCAAGCGGGTCGCGAATGCGCACGGCCGGGCTTGCCGGCGGCGTCACTGACCGCTCGCGACCGCAGTTCGTCCCCGCGTTTGCCACCGACGCGCGGTTTACGTGTCCCGACGACCTACCGGGCGCCATGACGCTCGAAACGCTCGCGCCCGCCGACGACCTCGACGCGGAGGCGTTCGACGATTCGGTCCTCGCGGCGCTCGGAGCCGACGACTTCGTATTTAAAGTGTGGGGCGGCGACTGGTGCGGCGACTGCCGGCGACAGCTCCCCGAGTTCGGCGCCGCGCTCGCGGCCGCCGGGGTCCCTGACGACCGAATCGAGGCGTACCCGGTGACGAAGGGGCCGGACGGGAAGGAGGGCGAACTGGTCGGGGAGTACGGAATCGAGCTGATCCCGACCGTCGTCGTCGAGAGCGCGGACGGCGAGGAGCTCGCGCGGTTCGTCGAGGAGGAGCCCGTCTCGATCGCGGAGTTCCTCGCCGAGCGACTCGCCGACGTCGAAGCGACCGCCTGAGTCGCGCGGACTCAGCCGTCTTCGGAGTTCACGTCACCGGCGTAGTAGAGGACGGCCATCGTCACGCCCATCGTGACCGCGTAGACCGTCGTCGACGTGTCGAGGAGGACGCCGACGCCGAGGACCGACGCGGTCACCACGGCTCCGGTGAGGAGGGCGTACCGAACTCTGGAGAGCCCGCGCGCCCAGTCGTCGGCGCGGCGGTACAGCTGACGAGGACTTGCCATGTCCCGCCCTGTCTCGCCACCGCGAAGTGTTTTCCGGTCGGTCGGCGACGGACGAGGCGAGCGCTCAAGTCGGTCCGGCGTCGACCCCGCGTATGGCACGCGTCACGGTCTGGAACGAGCACCGACACGAGCGCGAGAGCGACGTCGTCGCCGACGTGTATCCCGAGGGGATCCACGCCGTCGTCGCCGACGCGCTGGAGGAAGGCGGCCACGAGGTCCGGACCGCGACCCTCGACGAGGGACCGGAGCACGGGCTCAGCGAGGCGGTCCTGGACGACACCGACGTGCTCGTCTGGTGGGGCCACGCCGCCCACGACGAGGTGCGCGACGCGGTCGTCGACCGCGTCCACGAGCGCGTCCTCGACGGGACGGGGCTGATCGTCCTCCACTCCGCGCACTACTCGAAGATTTTTAAGAGATTGATGGGCACCAGCTGCTCGCTGAAGTGGCGCGAGGCCGCCGAGCGCGAGCGGCTGTGGACGGTCGAGCCGAGCCACCCGATCGCGGACGGGATCGGCGAGCGGATCGAGCTCGACGAGACGGAGATGTACGGCGAGCGCTTCGACGTCCCGGCGCCCGACACCCTCGTGTTCACCTCCTGGTTCGAGGGCGGCGAGACGTTCCGCTCCGGCTGCTGTTACCGCCGCGGGAGCGGGAAGGTGTTCTACTTCCGCCCGGGCCACGAGACGTACCCGATCTACTACGACGAGGACGTGCGGCAGGTGCTGCGGAACGCGGTCGACTGGGCGGAGCCGGGCGACGGACCCGAGCCCGAGTTCGGCAACGCCGACCCGATCGAGGAGATCGACGCGAGCGACGACCGGACGGTTCACTGAGGCCACCCCGCTATCCGTGACGCCGTCGTCCGCCCGCCCAGGCCGCGTCGACGGTCACGCGTCTCGTCTACCCGCCCGGTCAGGCCACGTCTCGGAGTTCGATGAACGCCTTCATCAGCGCCGATTCGGCCTTCCGGAGGTGTTCGGACGCGGTGCTCGGGGCGGCGGCGATCCGCTCGGCGACCTCCTCCACGGAGGCCGTCCGCGGGGACTCGTAGTACCCACAGTCGACGGCGGCCGCGAGCGCGTCGAACTGCCGGTCCGTCAGGCCCGGGTCGAAGAGGTGCTGCCGCCAGTCGTACTCGCCGATACGGAGGACCTCGCTGTCGATTCGCTCCGGGAGCCCGGCGAGCGCGTCCCGGAGCGGCCCGTGTTCCCCGAGCACCGTCAGGCGCGCGACCCCGTCGGGACGGAAGTCGATCGGCGGGACGACGACGACGCCGGTCCGTCGGAGCGACTCGAACATCGCCTCGTCGACGGCGTCTCGTCGCTGCGTGAGGAAGACGTAGTACCCGCTCTCGTCGATCCGGGTGACCTCGAACTCCCGGATCCGGTCGACGGACCGCAACGCCTCGGCGTACACGTCGATATCCCCTTCGACGTAGAACAGGAACGTGTCGGCCGTCTCGTCGAAGAGGCTGCCGTGGAGGAGCACGTCCCGCTCGACGGCGTCCGACTCGTCGACGAGCCGGTGTACCGGGTGGATGAGATCGGGCGGATACCGAAGTTCGAGCCGCAGGTACTTCACGTCGAGCAGTGACGACGGCGATCTTATAAATGCCCGTACTGAGCCGGCAGAAGCCTCGGGTCGCGCGCCCGCCTCTCTTCGACCATGTCGACGGAGCTGCTGCGCGACCGCGACGACGAGGAGGCGGCCGATCCGTTCTCGTCGATCCGCGAGCTTGTCACGGCGCGTGAGGACCATCTGAACGCCCCGGCCGCCCGAGTCCGTCCCGACTCGGTTCAGGAGGCGCTCACCGCGCTGCGAGACGAGGCGGGGTACGACCACCTCGCTTGCGTCACCGCACAGGAGTACGAGGGGCGGTACGAGTCGATCTACCACCTGCGTTCGTACGACGACCCGACGCGTGCGGTCAGCGTCGTCGTCCCCGCCGACAAGGGCGATCCCGTCTCGGAGTCGGCCGCACCGGTGTTCCGAACGGCGGACTGGCACGAGCGCGAGGCGTACGACCTCGTCGGGATCGAGTACGACGACCACCCGGACCTCCGGCGGATCCTGCTCCCCGAGACCTGGCAGGGGCACCCCCTGTCGATGGACTACGATAAGGATCAGCCGCAGATCGCCGCCCTCTCCGAGAACGAGCCGATCGAACCCGGGTCGTCGACCGCGACCGGCAGCGACACCATGCTCCTCAACATCGGGCCGCACCACCCGGCGACCCACGGCGTCCTCCACCTTCAGGTGACCCTCGACGGGGAGCAGGTGATCGGGGTGGAGCCGGACATCGGCTACATCCACCGCTGCGAGGAGCAGATGGCCCAGTCCGGCACGTACCGCCACCAGATCATGCCGTATCCGGACCGCTGGGACTGGGGCGGCGGCGGACTGCTCAACGAGTGGGCGTACGCCCGCGTCGCGGAGGACCTCGCGGACATCGAGGTGCCCGAGTACGCGCAGGTGATCCGGACGATGGCCGCGGAGTTCAGCCGGGTCCTCTCGCACATGCTGGCGATGGGGGCGTACGCGCTCGACGTGATCGGCGACTTCACGGCGACGTTCATGTACGCGATTCAAGAGCGCGAGCGCGTCCAGGACATCGTCGAGGACCTGACGGGCCAGCGGCTGATGTTCAACTACTTCCGGCTCGGCGGCGTCGCGTGGGACCTCCCCGAGCCCCGGGAGGAGTTCCTGCGGAGCGTCCGCGAGTACCTCGATGGGCTCCCGCGGCGCATCGAGGAGTACCACGACCTCCTGACCCGAAACGAGATACTACAGCTCCGCACGGTCGACACCGGTGTCCTCCCGCCGGAGGTCGCGAAGGAGTACGGGACGACCGGTCCGGTGCTCCGGGGGTCGGGCGTCGACTACGACCTGCGCCGCGACGACCCGTACGGCTACTACGACGAGCTCGACTGGGACGTCGTCACCGAGGACGGCTGCGACAACTACAGTCGGCTGCTCGTCAGGATGCGCGAGGTCGAGGAGTCGGCGCGGATCGTCGAGCAGTGCGTCGACCTGCTCGAAGGCTGGCCCGAGGACGAGCGGACCGTCCAAGCGAACGTGCCGCGAACGATTCGCCCGGACGACGACACGGAGGTCTACCGCGCGGTCGAGGCCGCGAAGGGGGAACTCGGCATCTACATCCGCGCCGACGGGACGGACGAGCCCGCCCGGTTCAAGATCCGCGGGCCGTCGTTCTCGAACCTCCAAGCGCTCCCCGAGATGGCCGAGGGCGAGGCGATCCCCGACCTGATCGCGTCGCTGGGGAGTCTGGACACGATCATGGGCGAGGTCGACAGATGAGTTCGGGCGAGCCCGGTCGAGCTGATTGCTCTCGGACGAGCCTGCGGCTCAGCGCTGTAGAGTGACCGCCGCTACGGCGCGGACGTTGAAAGGCGGCCGCCTCACGCGAACGCGAGACGACCGGTGTGTCGCACGCCGGCGGCCGGTCGAGTAGGCGTCGGCCGCCGCCGTATATAAACCCTCGTTCACGGGAGTGACGGCGGAGACGGACCTCAGTGCGCAGCCACGGCGCCTTCAGTGGATTTATTCGTCCGTCTGATAAAACCGGAGAGAGGCTCAACCGTGTCGACTCAGCTGATCCCGTTGGTGGCGGCGATCATCGCTATCGGGGTGTTCGCACAGTTGCTCGCCGACCGTCTCGCGGTCCCAAGCATCGTGTTCCTGCTGATCGCCGGGCTCGCGCTCGGCCCCGAGGGCCTCGGCGTCATCACGCCGAACACGTTCACGGCACTGCCAGCCATCGTCGGCCTCTCGGTCGCGATCATCGTCTTCGAGGGTGCGTTCCACCTGCGGGTGGAGGACATCCGACGCGCCACGACGGTGAGCGTTCGCCTCGTCACGGTCGGGGCCGCCATCTCCCTCGTCGGTACGGCGCTGGTCGTCCGGTTCGCGCTCGGTGCCGACTGGGGTGTGTCGTTTCTCATCGGGGCGCTGCTCGTGGCGACCGGGCCGACGGTGATTACCCCGATTCTCCGCGTCGTCCCGGTCCGCGACCGCGTCGCGACCGCCCTGGAGACAGAGGGGATCGTCAACGACGTTACCGCGGCGATCCTCGCCGTCGTCGTCTTCAAGATCATGCAACTGGAGGAGCCGACGGTCGCGGCGTTCCTTGAACTGTTCATCGCTCGGATCGGGACCGGCGTCGGCGTCGGCGTCCTCGTCGCGGCCGCCCTCTGGGTCGTCCTCCGATACATCGATCTCTCTCCCGGGGACGCGCCGCGAAACGCTCGGCTCGTCGTCTTGGCCGGCGCCCTCGTCGCGTTCGGCGCCGCCGACACCGTCGCCAGCGAGGCCGGGGTGGCCGCCGCCGCGACCGCCGGAGTCATCCTCGGTAACGCCAACGTCCCGTACGAAGCGCAGATCGCCGAGTTCAAAGGCGACGTGACGCTCATCGTGCTCTCGTTCATCTTCATCGCGCTGGCGGCGCTGCTCGAATTCAGCGATCTGATGGCCCTCGGCGTCGGCGGGGCGGTCGTGGCCGCCGCCGTCATCTTCGTCATCCGGCCGCTGGACGTGCTGGTCTCGACGCGCGGCACCGACCTCACCGGTTCCGAGCGGCTGTTCGTCGGCTTCGTCGGGCCGCGCGGCATCATCCCGGCCTCGGTCGCGACGCTCTTCGCGGTCGAGCTACAGAGCGCCGGCGAGTCCGAGGCCGCGACGCTGCTGGTCGGAACGGTCTTCCTCGTCATCTTTTCGACGGTCGTGTTACAGGGCGGGTTCGCTCGCCGGATCGCGGAGTATCTCGACGTGATACCAATGCGTGTACTCATCATCGGCAGCGGGCGGGTCGGCCGAGAGGTCGCCGCTCGCCTCGAAAGCAGGGGAGAGAACGTCGTCATCATCGAGAACGACGAGACAGCCGTCGAGCGAGCGCGGAGCGAGGGGCTGACGGTCCGCATCGGGGACGGAACGGACGTGGAGACGCTCCGGTCGGCGGGCGTCGAGAGCGCAAAGACCGTCATCGCGGCGACCGGAAGCGACGAGGTCAACCTGTTCGTCGGTCAACAGGCGACCACGAACTTCGACGTCGACCGCGTCGTCTGCCGCGCGAACGACCCGAGCAACGTGGAGGCGTTCAACGACCTCGGCGTGGACACCATCTCCTCGACGTTCACCGTGGCGCAGGCGATCGACGACATCATCGAGCGCCCGGCGATGGCGCAGTGGGTGAACATGCTCGGAGAGGAGGGCGACGTCCAAGAGGTGACGCTGCGGAACCGGGAGTTCGTCGGCCGACCGATCAACGAGGTGGGCCCCGAACTCCCCGGGCGCTGTCTCATCGTACTCGTCACTGACGACGAGGAGACGTTCGTTCCGGAGGCGACGTACGAGCTCCGCGAGGGCGATCGCCTCACGCTGGTCGGCGAGTACGACGACGTTCAGGCGGGCGTCTCGCTCCTCACGGACGAGTAGCACCACCGGCACGAGGGGCGGGAGACGGTCCCCCGTCACTGCGGAGCGGTATCGGCCGCGCCAGCGCGCCGGTCGCGCGGAGGTCGCGGGCGCGGAACTACTCCGGCCGGTGGACCTCGCCGTCGCGCGAGTCGGCGTCCTTCCGGCGGAGCGCGGCGGCCGCGTTGTTCGCGTCGTAGCCGAAGAACACGTCCTTCGCGTACGTCTCGGCGACCTCCGTCGCGTGGATCAGGTCGTCGACGTCGACGTCGACCGCGTACAGCTCCAGCGAGAACGGCGTCTCCGGCGGCGCGCCGTGGAGGTCGTAGTCGCCGCCGAGCCGCGAGCGGAACCCGCGAGCGATCGCCTCCAGCCAGTAGGTCGTCGCGTACTCGGTGTCGTACAGCGGGACGACGAACTCGTCGACGTGCTCGGCGAGCCGATCGAGGTCGAGGCCGGCGCGCTCGTAGAGGTGGTCGGGGTAGGGGTCGGGGTACAGCGTGAGCAGGAGGCGTCCCGGAACCAGCTCGGCCGCCTCGGCGACGAACTCGGTGATCACGTCCGCGCGCCAGTCGGCGAAGTCGTCGCGATCGCTCTCGGCGAACAGGCGCTCGCAGCGGTCGCAGTGGCAGAACCCCTCGCGGGGGAACCCCACGTCGTCGAGGCGGACGTCCCCGTTCTCGGCCGCGCAGTCCGCGACGATCTCGAAGAGGCCCTCGCGGTACTCCGGGTGCGTCGGGCAGATGTACGCCCAGTCGAAGTACTCGCGGTCGCGAGTCGCCGGCTCGCCGCGCTCGTCGACGGGAACGAGGTCGTCGTTCTCGCTCGCGGCGGCGTTGTCGCCGAAACACGACACCATGTTCACGGCGTTCGGCAGCGGCTCGGCCGCCCGCCCCGTGACGTCTTTGACCTCGTAGAAGCCGAGGTCGAACGGCTCCATCGCGACCTCGTCGGCGTTGCGCGTGACGACCCCGTACATAGGGCCGGATACGGGACTGGTCGGTAAAAACGGACGGTATCGCAGCGATCGGCCGCAGGCGCGGTCGACGCGCGATGCGGGTCCCGTGCGATTCGGTTCGACGCGCGATTCCCTTCGCGGAGGGCGCGAACGCGGCGCCGCGCGGTTACTCGACTTCGACGGGCTGCTTGTCGCCGGCGAAGAGGAAGTACGCGAGCGCGACGAGCGACAGCACGAGGACGAGCTTGGCTTTCTTGCTCATACTCGATGCGTCGGGCGGCGGGCGCTAAAATCTACCGGAGGGAGAGTCGTGAGGGTATCCCACACCGAACGCGAGCCGACGCTTCAAACGTCGATGTGGTCGGCGATGTCGGCCCGGAGGATCGTCGAGCAGTAGTCGCAGCGGACGCCGTCGGCGACGACGTCGAAGCGGGTCTCGATCGGCTCGTCGGCGTTGGTGATACAGTTGCGGTTCGGACAGGAGAGCACGCCCGTCACGCCGTCGGGACGCGTGACGCGGTTCTTCTCGACCACCTCGAAGTCGCGGACGATGTTGATCGTCGCCTCGGGCGCGATGAGCGAGAGCACGTCGACCTCCGACTGCGACAGCTCCCGGTCTTCGACCTTCACGATGTCCTTGCGGCCGAGCCGGTCGGAGGGAACGTTCATCCCGACCGAGACGCCGAACCCCTCGGAGCCGTCGATCCCGAGGATGGCGAGGACGTTCAGCGCCTGTCCCGCCTCGACGTGGTCGATGACGGTGCCGTCGCGGATCTTCGAGACGCGCAGTTCGTGTTCGCTCATCGGTCCACCTCCGTCCCCTCGTCGCCGTCCGGATTCGCGTTCTCCAAGAGGGTGTCGAGCAGCGCCATCCGCACCGGGATCCCGTTGTGCGCCTGCTCGAAGTAGCGCGCGTGCTCGGTCTCGTCGACGTCGGGCGCGATTTCGTCGACGCGCGGGAGCGGGTGCATCACGGTGAGGTCGTCGGCGGCGGCGTCGAGCGTCTCGGCGTCGATCCGGTACTCGCCGGCGACGCGGTGGTACTCGTTCTCGTCGGGGAACCGCTCCTTCTGGATCCGGGTGACGTACAGCACGTCGAGCTCGTCGAGGACCGGGTCGAGCTCCTCGTGTTCGCGGATCTGCGCGCCCGTCTCGTGGAGGTCGAAGCGCACGGAGCGGGGGAGCCGCAGCGACTCGGGGCTGATGAAGTGCTGGTTCGCGTCGAACTCCGTCAGCGCGGCCGCCAGCGAGTGGACCGTCCGCCCGTACTTCAGGTCGCCCATGATCCCGATCGTGAGGTCGTCGAGCCCGTGGTCCTCCCGGATCGTGTGGAGGTCGAGCAGCGTCTGGGAGGGGTGTTGCCCCGCGCCGTCGCCCGCGTTGACCACGGGGACGTCGACGCGCTCGCCGGCCAGCGTCGCGGCGCCCTCGCTGGGGTGACGGAGCACGAGCGCGTCGGCGTACCCCTCGATGACGCGGACGGTGTCCGACAGCGACTCCCCCTTCGACACCGACGAGGAGTCGACGTCGCCCATGTCGATGGTGTTCATCCCGAGGCGCTTGGCCGCGCTGTCGAAGCTCATCCGGGTGCGCGTGCTGGGCTCGAAGAAGCAGAGCGCGAGCACGCGCCCGGCGTGCCGGTCCGCGTAGGCGGCGGGGTCGTCGGCGACCGCCCGGGCCCGGTCGAGCACGGCCTCGATGTCATCCCGCGAGAGCTGGGTCGCGGTGATGAGGTGGTCCTGTCGCATCGTCTGAGATGGGACCCGGCAGTATCTTGAATCCCTCGGCTCGGCCGCCGAGTCGGGTGTTCACGTCCATGTGGATCCCCGCGACCAACGGTTTCGAGATTCGCAGAACGCGGTGACCGTTCGCACGCTCGGCGACCGGCGACACTCGCCCGCGCTTATAAACCGATCCGCGCCGAACGGTAGAACATGTCCGAGAACGATCCGGCAGACCTGCTTCCGAACGACCGCGTAAAGCAGGCCGCCCTCGACGGCGAGGTGACGCAGCTCCACCGCGGGAACCGGTACGGCAACGAGGGCGACAGGTTCGAGATCGAGGGCGTCGCCTTCGAACTGACCGAGGTCACCGAGCGCACGCTCGGCGACATGACCGACGAGGACGCGAAGCGCGAGGGGTCGCCCTCGCTGGAGGCGTACAAGGAGCGCATGGTCCGCGCGCACGGCGGCAGCTTCGAGTGGGACGAGGACGCCGACGTGGTGCGTCACCGCTTCGAGCGGGTCGAGTAGGGCACGGCAGCGCGTCCGCGGGGCGACGCCGCTACCCCGGACGCGAACGTGTCACGCGATACGACCGTATCCCATTATTTATACTGTAGGATACTGGAGACGGGATGTATGTCAGCGAGTGACGGGGCAGGCGTCATCGAACGTATCGGATTCCGAATGTCGGAGGTGGTCGAACGGTGGATGCCGAGCCCGTTCGTCTTCGCCATCCTGTTGACGTATATCGTCTACGTGGCCGGGCTGGTGGCCACGGACTCCGGGCCGGTGGAACTGTTGGAGTTCTGGTACGGCGGCTTCTGGGCGTTCCTCGGGTTCTCGATGCAGATGGTGCTCATCCTGATGACCGGGTTCGTCATCGCGTACCACCCGCGGGTGAACGCGATCTTACAGCGGCTCGCCGAGGTGCCGAACTCCGGCGCGCAGGCCGCCGCGTTCGTCGGCTTCATCTCGATGTCGCTGGCGTGGGTCCACTGGGGGTTCAGCCTCATCATGGGCGCCATCTTCGCCCGCGAGATGGGGAAGATCGCTCACAAGAAGGACATCAACATTCACTACCCGCTGCTCGCGGTCGCCGGCTACATGGGGCTCGGCCTGACGTGGCACTGGGGCATCTCCGGCTCCGCGCCCCTCCAGCTGACCGACGCGAACAACATCGGCGAGGGGACCGGGTTCGAGTTCCTGACGTCGACCGTGCCGGCCGCAGAGACCATCTTCCACCCGTACGCGCTCACGCTCACCGCGCTCTCCATCGTCTTCGCGAGCGCCGTGCTGTACGTCCTCGCGCCGTCGGGCGACCGCGCGAAGGGGGTCACGGAGTACGTCGACGAGGCGGACCTGTTTGACTCCGCGGCGGACGGGGGCCGCGCAACTGACGACGCGGCCACCGACGGCGGCACCGACGCCGCCGACGCCGCCGACCCGGTGGACGAGCCGCCGGCCGAGGTCGCCGACGTCCCCGCAGAGCGGCTGAATAACAGCCGGATCATCGGCGGGCTGGTCGCGCTGTCGGGCGTCGCCATCCTCGCGCTCCAGTTCGCCGGGCAGGGGCTCGGCGCGTTCACGCTGAACGCCGTCAACTTCGGCTTCCTCTTCGCCGGCCTGCTCATCTACCAGCGCCCGGCGTACTACCGCGACCGCTTCAACGACGCGGCGGGCGCGGCGGCCGGCATCGTCCTGCTGTTCCCCTTCTTCGCCGGCATTCAGGGGATCATGGCCAGCTCCGGGCTGGCGCTGCTGCTCGCCGAGGGGCTGCTGGAAGTGTCGACGGCGGCGACGTACCCCGTTATCGCGTGGGTCGTCGGCTCCGTCGCGAACCTGTTCGTCCCCTCGGGCGGCGGCGAGTGGCTCGTCGTCGGCCCGTCGGTGCTTCAGGCCGCGCAGGAACTCGGCGTGCCCTACGGGCAGGCCACCATCGCGTACGCGGTCGGCGACGCGCACACGAACCTGCTGAACCCGTTCTGGGCGCTCCCGCTGCTCGCGATCACGAACGTCAGGGCGCGCGAGATGTTCGGCTACGCCATCGCGATGCTGATCGCGCTGATCCCGTTCCTCGCGGTCGCGCTGTACGCGGTGCCGTACTGAGCCGTTGAAAAGGGGCCTCTCTTTTCAGTCGTCGTCCGCGGCTGCGCCGTCTGCGCCGCCCGCGCCGTCGCCGTCCTCGGCGGCGGTCGCCGCGTCGTCCTCGATGCTCGGCGGGTACTTCCCCCGGTCGAGCTTCAGGTCGGACTGCGGGCGCGCCATACAGGTGAGCGCGAACTCCTCGGCCTCCTCGTCGGTGAGGCCGCGGGCCGCGGGCTGGGTCACCTCGCCCTCGACGATCTCGGCGGAGCAGGCGAGACACATCCCGACGCGGCAGGAGTACTCCTGGGCGATCCCCTCGTCGAAACAGGAACTGAGGATCGTCTCCGTGTCGGCCACCTCGATCGTCTCGCCGGTGCCGACGAACTCGACGGTGTACTCGGTCATGGCGCCGAGTACCCGCCGACCGGTCAAAAAGGGTTCCCTCCGTTCCGTCGTCGTCGCGGGGACGGAAGCCGGACGAAGCGAGGAGAGGTCGTTGCTGAAATTTATAAATATACACACGCAACTGTGTACTGTAATGTCGACGAAAACGATCTCGCTCGACGAGGAAGCCTACGAGCGGCTCAAATCGCACAAGCGGGAGGGAGAGTCGTTTTCCGACGTGGTCAAGCGGATCGCCGGCGAGCGATCGTGGACCGAGGTCGCCGGGATCCTTTCAGAGGACGAAGCCGACGAACTCGAATCTCTCGTCGAGGAGGGGCGGTCCCGGTCTCGCGATCGGCGTGAGCGCCTCGATTCGGACGTTCAGAGCGACGGATGATCGAGGACACGACGTTCGTCATCGACGTTCTACACGACGATCGGGACGCAGTCCGATACCTCGATCTCATCGAACGGGAGAATCGTCCCGAGAAGATTTCCTCGATAACGGTACTCGAACTGTACGAAGCGGTCCCACAGTTGAACGCCCCCGAAGACCGCCGTCAAGCGATTCTCGACGTGCTCGACACACGCCACGCGGTCGTCGCCGACGAGACCGTGATGCGAAAAGCCGGAAAGATCTCCGGCTCGCTTCGCGCACAAGGCCGAGAGATCGATAGAGAAGACTGTATCATTGGAGCGACGGCGCTGTTGAACGACGAACCGGTTGTGACCCGCAATCGCGATCACTTCGAGCGCATCGACGGCCTTGACGTCGAGACGTACTGAGCGCCCGCCGGCGGGCATCGTTTCCTTCCCACCTATCGCAACGACTAATCCCCCGCCGGACGCTTCCCGAGGTATGACAGGCAAGGCCACCGCGCGAGCCCACCCGATCCAGGGGCTCGTCAAGTACCACGGGATGCGCGACGAGCAACTGCGGCTCCCGTATCACGACAGCATCAGCCTCTGTACCGCCCCGACCGCGACGACGACGACCGTCGAGTGGCAGCCGGACGCGAGCGAGGACACCTACGTCATCGGCGGCGAGGAAGTGGACGGGCGCGCGGCCGAGCGCATCGACATGGTCGTCGACCACGTCCGCGAGCTGGCGGGCGTCGACGCCGCGGTGCGGCTGGAGAGCGAGAACTCGTTCCCGTCGAACATCGGCTTCGGCTCCTCGTCGTCCGGGTTCGCGGCGGCCGCGCTCGCCCTCGTGGAGGCCGCCGGCCTCGATATGTCGCTCCCGGAGGTCTCCACCGTCGCCCGCCGCGGCTCCTCCTCGGCAGCGCGCTCGGTCACCGGCGCGTACTCGCGGCTCGACGCCGGCCTCAACGACGAGGACTGCCGCTCCTACCGCCTCGACACCGGCGTGAGCGAGGACGGGTTCGACCCCGAGGAGGACCTCCGGATCGTCGCCGCGCACGTCCCCGCTTATAAAGAGACGGAGGAGGCGCACCGCGAGGCCGCGGCCAGCCACATGATGCAGGCGCGGACCGCGCACGTCCAGGACCAGCTGGTCGAGATGACCGACGCCCTCCGCGCGGGCGACTTCGACCGGATCTTCGAGACCGCCGAGCACGACTCGCTGTCGCTGACGGCCACGACGATGACCGGCCCCGCGGGCTGGGTGTACTGGCAGCCCGAGACGATCGCGGTGTTCAACGCGGTCCGCGAGCTCCGGGAGTCGGGCGTCCCCGTCTACTTCTCGACGGACACGGGCGCCTCGGTGTACGTGAACACGCTCGCCGACCACGCCGACGAGGTCGAGAGCCGGATCGCCGAGATCGGCATCGACACGGACGTCTGGGAGGTCGGCGGCCCGGCGCGCGTCCTCGACGAGAGCGAGGCGCTGTTTTAAATAACGCCTTTTTAAATAAGAACCGCCGTGCGGTGGCGCGCGCCTGCGAGCGGCCGATAGGCCGCGAGGAGCGCGTGCGAGGGAGTCGACCGCCCGGAGCAACGCGGAGGGCGGTCGACGAGGCTGGGGAGGCTCGAGGCTGCGGTGCGGTTCGGGGTGGGACTCAAAGGGGCAGCCGTGAGGCGGCCGCAGGCGACGTAAGCACTGGAGGGAGCGAGCGAAGCGAGCGACTGAAGCGCGCAGCGAGCGTGCGGCCGCCTCACGGCTGGGGCTTTGATGGTGTTCACCGTCGATCCGGAATCAACTGTTTATAAGCGAACGGCTCGGGCTTTGGCGGTGGTCGCCGTCACAGCGACTCTGAATCCATCGTCACCGGCTTATTCCTCCGGGTCTTCGCCGCGCGCTCGCTTGTACATCGCTAACGCTTCCTCCCGCCGTTCGGAGTGGTCGACGATCGGCGCGGGGTACTCCGGCGCGGCGTTCGCGCGCTGCGTGGGCGACAGCTCGTGCCACTCGTGGATCAGGTCGGCGTCGAGTCCCCGGAGCTCGGGCACGTATTTCTTTATATACTCCGCGTCGGGGTCGTAGCGCTCCCCCTGCGTCATCGGGTTGAAGATGCGGAAGTAGGGCTGCGCGTCGGTCCCGGTGGAGGCCGCCCACTGCCACCCGCCGTTGTCGTTGGCGGTGTCGTGGTCGGCCAGGTGCTCCCGGAAGTGGTCGTACCCGTGCCGCCAGTCGGCGAGGAGGTCCTTCGTGAGGAACGAGGCGACGATCATCCGCACGCGGTTGTGCATGAACGCCTCCTCGCGCAGCTGCCGCATCCCAGCGTCGACGATGGGGTACCCCGTCTCGCCGCGCTTCCACGCCGCGATCTCCTCGGGGTCGTCGCGCCACTCGATCCCCTCCTCGTACGCCTTGTAGTTCGCCGTCACCACCTCGGGGTTGTGGAAGAGGACCTGCGTGTAGAACTCCCGCCACGCCAGCTGCTGTTGGAACTCCTCGACCTGCTCGGGGGCGTCGTCGGGGCGCGCGTCGGATTTCGCTTCGGCCATCGCTGCCTCCGTGGCCGCGTACGCCTCCCGGACGCCGATCTCGCCGTACTTCAAAAAGGCCGACAGTCGAGAGGTCGCCTCCTCGGCGGGGTAGTCGCGCTCGGCCTCGTAGGCGAACACCGCCTCGTCGAGGAACTCGTCGAGGCGCTCGCGGGCCGCGGCGGTCCCGGCGGGGCCGATCTCCGCGTCAGGCTCCGCGAAACCGAGGTCTGCGGGCGTCGGGAGGTCGCCGACTGCGAGGCCGTTCGGACCGGCGTCGGCGGTGACCCTTCCGGCGTCGGCGTCCCCGCCGTCGGCGACCGCGTCCGACGCGTCGCCCCAGTCGACCGCGTCGACCGCGTCCGCGAGCCCGTCGGCGTCGACGAGGTCCTCGCCGGCCGGCGCCGGCGCCGGGTCGTCCTTCGCGCGGTCGGTCCACTTCTTCCAGTAGTAGCTGTAGACGGAGTACGGGTCGCCGGCGTTCGTCCGGATCGCGTCGGGCTCGTGGAGGACCGCGTCGTGGTGCGCCTCGCGCGCCACGTCGACCGCGTCGAGCGCGCGCCTGACGGCCGCGTCTCGCTCGCGGGCGAGTCCGGAGTAGTCGCGGTTCCAGACGACGCGCTCGGCGTCGAGCGCGTCCGCGAGACGGGGGAGGAGCGACTCGGGGTCGCCGCGCGCGACGAGCAGGTCGCTCCCGCGCTCGCGGTAGTCGTCGCGGAGCGCGGCCAGCCCGTCGAGCAGGCGGCGCACCCGCACGTCGCTCGCGTGGTCGAGGACGTCCGGATCGAAGACGAAGACGGGCGCGGCGGGGCCGCGGTCCGCGTCGTCTCCGGCCCCCGTCGCGGCCGCGAGCCCGACGTTGTCGGCGACTCTGAGGTCCCGTCGGTGCCAGAACAGCTCCATGGGATCGACACGTGCGCGTCCACCGTGAAACCACCGGGATCGCAGGTCGAGCGCGGCTCGGTGTTCCGGTCAGAGCTCCAGCCGCCCCGGAACGTTCACGCGGTCCAGCATGAAGTACCCGAGCGTGAGCGTGAGGATCAACACGCCGAGCGCCGCGGCCGCGAGCAGCGCCTCGTTGCCCCCGCCGTAGTCCTCCAGCCGGAAGCTGATCACACGTCGGGAGACGGCGATGATCGCGGCGCTCACGACGATCCGGAGGACGGGCTTGCCGCGCGCGTACGCCACGAGCGTTCGGTGGACCTCGACGATGATCAGGAGAAGGAGGACGCTGTCGAGCAGCTCGACCACCTCGGCCGGATCGGTGAAGTTACCGGCGACGAGGAGGCGGTACAGCGAGACGAACAGGTCGAACACGCCGATGAGAAAGAGCAGGAGGAGGAAGTACGCCGCGCCGAGGACGAGCCACTCCATCGCCCGGGCCGCGGGATCCGCGGCGTCGTCGAGCTCGAACTCCATCGTCGGATCTCTCGGCGCCCGGCAGCAAGGGGCTTTGGGTGGACCCAGTCAGGGGCCCGCTTCGGCCCCGGTCAGCGATTCGAGCAGGCGGACGGCGGGCGCCTTCGCCAAGGGGTCGTTCCCGTTGCCGCAGTGCGGCGACTGGACGCAGGCGGGGCAGCCGCCCTCGCAGTCGCAGGTGTCGATGAGCCGCGCCGTCCGCGTCATCAGCTCCTCGATCCGCCGGTGGCCGCGGCGGGTGAGTCCGACGCCGCCGGGGTAGCCGTCGTAGACGAACACCGCCGGCCCCTCGGTGTGCGGGTGGTGCGGCGTCGAGATGCCGCCGACGTCGGCGCGGTCGCACAGCAGGTGGAACGGGAACAGCGAGATGATCCCGTGTTCGGCCGCGTGGATGCCGCCGTTGAACGCGTACTCGCCGCCCGGGATCGGTTCCCCGTCGTCGGCGGTGTCGTCAACGGCCGACTCGCCATTCGGCGGCTCGCCGCCGTCGGCGCTGACCTCGGGGTCACCCGAGCCGTCGCCGTCGACCACGTCGCCGAGGCGCCGCATCTCGCGTTCGATGTCCCCCGGGACGGGGAAGTACAGCGACTTCGTGCGCAGCGTCGTCTCGGGGAGGTCGAGCGTCGACTCGCCCAGCGACTCCCCGGTCGCGGCGTCCTTCCGGACGAACCCCGTGATCCGCTCGGTCACCGTAACGTCCGCGAAGCGGATGGGGACGTCTTCGCGCGCCGAGAGCGCGCGCTCGTCGAGGTCCTCGTTCACGACGATGTCCTTGTCGGAGCGCACCTGCGTGTAGTAGTCCGCCCACGACTGCTGGAGCTCGGCGACGTCGCGGTCGAGGTCCAGCTCGACCACCTCGTAGGTGCGGCCCTGCTGGTGGTAGATGGCGCCGGGGTGGGCGTCGCGGAGCGCGTCGGCGAAGCCGAGCGTCGCGACCGTCTCGCCGCTCGACCGCTCGATCAGCGAGATCTCGCGCTCCTCGGCGGTGCGCAGGTTCACGGACTGCTGCGGACTGGAGCCGCCCGCGTGAACCCACCGCGTGCCCGCGGCCGCCTCCCGCCGGTTCAGCACGCCCTCGTCGGTGAGGTCCGCCACGACGCCCGGGAAGGAGTCGCCGAAGAAGCGCTCGTCCTCGGGCGAGAGCCAGTTCTCGTCGGCCGCGCAGGCGACGTGGCCGGGCATGAGCTGGCCGTTCTCCGGGTCGCAGATGGCGTCCTCGGGCGGCGCGTCGAAGAAGTCGCTCGGGTTGCGCATCAGGTACTGGTCGAGCTGGTCCTCGCCGCCGACCATCACCACGAGTGCGGGGTCCTCCCCGCGGCCGGCGCGGCCCGCGCGCTGGTGGGCCGACATCCGGGTTCCGGGGTAGCCGTCAAGCACCACCGCGTCGAGCCCGCCCACGTCGACGCCGAGTTCGAGGGCGCTCGTCGACCAGACGCCGCGCAGGTCGCCGGCGTGGAGGTCGGCCTCGATCTCGCGGCGCCGGTCGTCGGTGAGCGCGGCCTGGTAGGCCCCCACCTTTCCGGCGAGGTCGCGCTCGCCCCGCTCGCGGAGGTCGCTCGCGCTGTCGGTCGCGTACTGCTCCGCGGTCTGTCGCGCCCGCGTGAACGCCAGCGTCTGCTGGCCCGCCGTGACGAGATCGACGAACAGCCGCTTGCTCTCCGTGTGGCTCGACTTGCGACGGCCGCTGCCGCGCTCCTGCCAGTCGTCGTCGTACTCTGGCGGGTTCCACAGCACCCAGTCGCGCGGCCCCCGACCCGACGTGTCCTCGTCGACGAGGGCGATCCCGTCGGGGTCGCGGCCGGTGACTGTCGCGACGTGGTCGACGGGGTTGTTGATCGTCGCCGAACAGCAGACGAACTGCGGGGCGGAGCCGAACCGCTCGCAGGTCCGCGCGAGCCGTCGAAGCGTCAGGGCGACCTGCGAGCCGAACACGCCGCGGTAGCTGTGGACCTCGTCGATCACGACGTACTCCAGCGACGAGAAGAACCAGTCCCAGAGGCGCCCCGCGTACGGCAGCAGCGCGTAGTGGAGCATGTCCGGGTTCGAGAGGAGGACGGTCGGCCGGCGGTCGCGCACGTCCCGCTTCTCCGACTGCGACAGCCGCCCGGTGTAGGAGTCGACCGAGACCCGGCTGCCGAAGCCGAGGTCGCCGGCCAACCCCGACAGCGACTCCTCTTGGTCGGCGATCAGCGCGTTCTGCGGCCCGATGTACAGTGTCCGTCCGCCGTGATCCATCGCCGCCTCGAACGCGGGGACGGTGTACGCGAGCGACTTGCCGCTCGCCGTCTCGGTCGCGAGCACGGCGTCGTCGCCGTCGCGGACCGCCTCGATCGCGTCGGCCTGGTGGCGGTAGAGCCGGTCGATCCCGCGCTCCGCGAGCGCGTCGGCGAGCCGCGGTTCGAGGTCGACGTCGGCGAACTCCGGCTCGCGGGCCGGGATCCGCCGGTGGTCGGCGATCTGTCCCTCGTAGAAGGGGCGGTCCCGCAGCCACTCGATGGCGTCGTCCACGGTTACGGGACCCTGGGGTCGGCGGGGCCTAACGGTTGCGGTGGCGAGGGGGCCCTCCTCGTGAGGGGCGTCGCGCGCCTCACCGGTTCAGTCGTCCGCGGGCGAGCGCGAGGCCCCGCCGTCGCCCGGCGAGGGGTCGACCGCCGGCTCCGCGGGGCCCTCGCGGGCGAGCGGCGGCCAGCGGACCTCGGTCGCGATCGGCTGGTCGAGGTCGACCCGCATCCGGAGGTCGCCGCGCCGCTCGACGACTTCGAAGCCGACCGTGCGGTAGACGCTCCGGGCGGGGCGGTTCCCGGTCTCGACGTGGAGTTCGATCCCGTCGCGGCCGGCGGCCGCGGCGTTCGCGATCACGTGCCGGCACAGCTCCGTGCCGACGCCGCGGTCCTGCGCGTCGGGGTGGACGAAGACGGCGAGTTCGGGGGTGTCGGCGTCGGTCGGCGTGTACATTGCGTGGCCGAACAGCTCGCCATTCCGCTCGGCGACGACGTTGTTCCCTTCCGACAGCATCGACTGGATCCAGTCGACGCGCCGTCGCCGACTCACCGGCGGGAGCCCCTGCGCGCGATGCGGACGGCCGAAGTCCTCGTACATCTCGGCGAGGAACGGCTCATCGGCGTCGGTCGCGGGCCGGATCGTCCAGCGCGCGCCCTCCTTGTCGACGAAGCGCGGACACCGCGGCGGGCAGTGCGGCGTCCCCTCGCACTCGCTCCCGTCCCAGCCGTCGCAAGCGGCGCTCGCGGTATCGGGGGTCATGTATCGACGTTGGCGTCGGGTCGTGTTATAGGGTGACAACGACTTTCACAGCGTGAGAATCGGTAACGGAGTCGGCGTCGGCCGCAACGTGGTCGGATCGGGGGCTACTCCCGGATCAGCACGATCCCTTCGCGGAACACCGCGTGGTTCGGGACGACGTGTTCCTCGCCGTCCGTCTCGATGTGGGTGACGAAGAGGTCGACCTCCTGAACGACGCCGCGCTCGCCGGCGACCCGCACCTCGTCGCCGATGCCGTACGGCTGCCGGAGAAGCAGGAAGACGCCGGCCGCGGCCGAGGCGACCAAGTCCTTCGTCGCGAGCGCGGCGAACAGCACGAGCGCGAACGCGTACGCCGCGAGCAGCACGATGAGCGCGAGCGTCTGGACGCCGACCTGGCCGAGCGCGATGAGCGTCGCGACGTACACGACGCTGTACTTCACGAGCGTCGGGAGCACGCCGAGTTCGGGGAGCTTGATCCCCCGGAGGCGCTCGGCGACGAGCAGTTCGGCCTTGTCGCCGACGACGATTCCGACGATGAACACGACCACGGCGACGAACAGCCGCGGGAGGAACGCGGCGACGCCCGACCAGAACTGTTCGAGGTAGTTCACGTCCGCGACGGTGAGCGCGACGATGACGGTGACGGCGAGGATGAAGTAGCTCGACAGCTTGGCCAAGATTCGCACCGTGGAGGTGTCGAACTCGCGGGCCGTCCGCTCGAAGGCGGTCCCCTCGATCACCTCGGGGACGCCGGCGCGCCGGAGCAGCCGGCGGTTGATCACGCCGGTGAGGTACGCCAACACGAGCCCGAACGCGAGCACCGCGAGCGCCAGCCAGATCCGGTACGGCACGTTCACGAGGAAGTCGGGAACGGCGACCTGAGCCGCGGACATGGGTCAGTACTCCTCCGGATCGATCTCCAAGACGAGTTCCCCGGCCTTGAACGCCCGGACGAGTCCGTCGGACTCGGAGAGGACGATTGAGGTCGAGTTCGTGTCGCGGGTGATCGCCGCGCCGGACATGTGGCGCGCGCCGAGCCCCTTCGGGATGTCGACCCCCTCGGCGGCGGGCTCGAGGTAGCGGTACGCCGAGACGATCTTCCCGGAGTCGGAGACGACGAAGGCGCCGTCGAGCCGCGAGAACTCCTTGAGCATGACGTTCACGATCGGGTCGCCGACGTGAACGTGGCTCTTCTCGAAGGGGTTGTACGACAGCGGCCGCGACTTGTTCATCACCTTCCCCGCGTCGCCGACGACGAACAGCGCGCCCACCGGCTTCCCCTTCTGCCCCTTCTGTCCGAGCTCGATCGCGACCTCGAACACGTCGCGGATCACGCTCGGCTCCGCCCGCGAGTTGGCGAACAGGTCGTAGATCCCGGTGTGGACCCCCTCGTCCACTGTCGCCCGGATCACCGCGTCCGAGCCGCCGTCGAACACCGAGGCGACGCACGCGACCTCGTCGCCCTCGGCGAGGAGCCCCTCGTCCATCGCGCCCTCGATGCCGAACCGGATCCGGTCTTTGACGTTGTCGAACGGGAGGGGAAGCTCGACGAACGTCTCCGCGTCGACGTCGTTGTCGGGCGCGACGACGACGACCTCGACCTCGGCGTCCGCGAATCGCTCGTAGAAGGAACTCGTCGGGGAGAACAGCAGCGCGGCGTCCACGTCCGCGACGAGGTCCGCCAGGTGGTCGGTGAGCGAGGCCATTATCACCCGTGACTCCCGGACCCCGTATAGTCGTTGCGTCGTGCGAGCGTCTGACGCCCGGCCTGGATCGACGTATGGACACCGTCAGGAGGCGCGAGACGGAGTCAGTTGATTCCGAACCGAGAGAGGCCGGGGCAGGCCTATCAGTACTGAAACGGGGCGAGCCGGCTCAGTCGCCGGCGGCCGAGAGCGGTCCCTCGGCAGTCGCCGGCCGATCCTCGCGGATCAGGTCCGCCGCCCGCTCGGCGATCGCGATCGTCGGTGCGTTCGTGTTCCCGCCGACGAGCGTGGGCATCACGCTCGCGTCGACGACGCGGAGCCCCTCGACCCCGCGGACGCGGAGCTCGTCGTCCACCACCGCCGCCGGGTCGTCGCCCATCTTACACGTCCCGACGGGGTGGTACACGGTGTGACACTCCTCGCGGACGTGTCGAGCGATCTCCTCGTCGGTCTCGACGTCCCCGCCGGGCCAAAGCTCGCGGCCGAGGTACTCCGAGAGGGCGTCCTGGTCGGCGATCTCGCGGGCGCGCTTGACGCCCTCGACGAGGGTTTCGAGGTCCGCACGTTCGTCGAGGTAGTTCGGATCGATGGCGGGCGCCTCGAACGGGTCGGTCGAGCTGAGCCTGACGCGGCCGCGGCTCTCCGGTCGGAGCTGCGTCGCGCCGATCGACAGCCCCCGCCCCTCCTCGGGGTTCGCGAGCCCGTGTTCCATGAAGTAGGAGGGCGCGAAGTGGAACTGGAGGTCCGGCCGGGGCTCGTCCGGGTCGGTGCGAACGAAGCCGCCGGCCTCGCCGACGTTGGAGGTGAGCTTCCCGCGCTTGCGGACGAACCAGTTGAACAGGTCCCGGAGGCTCCCGGCGTCGTCCAGCGTGCTGACGTCGTCGTCGGTCTCGTAGACGGTGAACGCGAACAGGTGGTCCTGGAGGTTCCGGCCGACGCCGGGCGAGGCCGCCTCCACGTCGATCCCGTGGTCCGCGAGGTGGTCGGGGTCGCCGATCCCCGAGAGCATGAGGATCTGCGGGGAGTTGACGGCGCCGGCGCTGACGAGGACCTCCTCGGTCGCGTCGACGGACCGGGCCTCCCCGTCCCGACTGTACTCCACCCCCGTCGCGCGACCGTCCTCGATCGTCACCTCGGTCACCTGCGCGCCGGTCTCGGCGGTGAGGTTCGGGCGATCGAGCGCCGGCTTGAGGTACGCGTCGGCCGCGCTGTGACGTTTCCCGTTCTTCTGGGTGACGTGGTAGAGACCGACGCCGGCCTGCTCGGCCCCGTTGAAGTCGTCGTTGCGGTCGTACCCGGCCTGCGCGGCCGCGCGGACGAACGCCTCGGAAGCGGGCCGCGGCGACGACTGGTCGGTGACGTTGAGCGGCCCCTCGTCGCCGTGGTAAGACGAGTCAGTCGGCTCGAAGGTCTCCGCGCGCCTGAAGTACTCCAGCATCGAGTCGTACCCCCACCCGTCGTTGCCCAGTTCGGCCCAGCCGTCGTAGTCCGAGGGGTGGCCCCGGACGTAGATCATCGCGTTGGTCGAGGAACATCCCCCGAGCGTCTTGCCGCGGGGCCAGTAGAGTTCCCGGCCGGCGCAGCCGTCCTGCGGCTCGGTGTAGTACTCCCAGTCCGCGTCGGTCTTGAACAGCTCCGGGAACGCCGCCGGGATCCGCATGTTCCGGTCGTCGTCGGGCGTGCCCGCCTCCAAGAGCAGGACGCTCGTCTCCCCGTCCGCGGTGAGTCGGTTCGCGAGGACGCAGCCCGCAGACCCGGCGCCGACCACGATATAATCGTATTCATCGCTTGTCATAGACAATCATGAGGTAGTGTAGCAATTAACTGTACTCATCCGTCGAAACACGAGAGGACACGCGGATCGACGCGCTCCGCCGGCGGGACGCCGTTCGACGACGTTTTCCCTCTCTGCCCGCGTTGGCACACGTGGAACCAGATTCCGTCCGAGAGTCGTGGGCAAACCGGGCGGGCGAATACTCGCCGGCGTACTACGCGCACTACGGACCGAACGAGACGAGCGAGCTGATCCGCGAGGCCCTCGACGCTCACCTCGACCGCGACGCGGCCGTCCTCGAACTGGGATGCGGCTCGGGCCGGCACCTCGAACACCTCGCCGCCCACGGGTTCGAGGACCTCTCCGGGGTCGACATCAACGCGGAGGCGTTCGAGACGATGCGAGACGCCTACCCCGAACTCGCCGCGGACGGGACGTTCTACTGCGGCGCGATCGAGGACCTCGTGGAGGAGTTCGACGACGGCGCGTTCGACGCGGTGTACTCGGTCGAGACGCTGCAACACCTCCATCCGGACGTCGAGTCGGCCTTCGCGGAGATCGCGCGGATCACCGACGACGTCCTCGTCACGGCCGAGATCGAGGACCCGACGCGCGAGTCGGCGGCGGCGGACCCGGACGTGAACTACGTCGACGACGAGACGCCGCTGTACTACCGGGACTGGGGCGAGATATTCACCTCGCTGGGTCTCGTCGAGGTCGACGTCGTCCGCGGTGACAGGGACACGACGCGGACCTTCCGCGTCTCCGACTGAACGGCGCCCTCGACGAGGTCAGTCCCGTCAGCGGCGAGCCGCCCTCCCGCGCGACTTTTACCCGCGAGCCGACTACCCCGACCACATGGCGACTCGCGAGGCCCTCTGGGGGTACCGGAACCGGTTCGGCGACGCCTTCGGGCGCACCTACTTCCGTCGCTTCGGACCGGGCGTCGTCTCCAGCGTCGGGATCGGGACGTACCTCGGCGAGCCGACACCCGAAGTCGACGACGCCTCGCGCGAGTCGATCGGACTGGCGCTCCGGTCGGGGGTGAACCACGTCGACACCGCCGCAAACTACCGCTGCGGCCGCGCCGAGCGCGTCGTCGGCGAGGCGCTCCGGGACGCCCCCGTCGACCGCGAGTCCGTGGTCGTCGCGACGAAGGGGGGCTTCCTCCCGTTCGACGGCGAGCGCCCGGCCGACCCGAGCGCGTACGTCCGCGAGCGGTTCGTCGAACCCGGGATCGTCGACCCCGACTACCTTGCGAACGGCGCGCACGCGATGACGCCGGCGTACCTGGAGTGGTCGCTGGACCGCTCGCTCGACCGGCTCGACCTCGATTCGGTCGACTGCTTCTACGTCCACAACCCCGAGACGCAGCTCGCCGCCCGGTCGCGAGACGAGGTGTACGACCAGATCGGCGCGGCCTTCGAGGCCCTCGAACGCCGGCGTGCGGCCGGAGATATCGGGGCGTACGGCGTCGCCACGTGGAGCGCGTTCCGGGTCCCGGCCGAGGCCGACGACCACCTCTCGCTCGGCGAGGTGCTCTCGCGGGCCGAGGCCGCCGGCGAGGCGGTCGGCCCCGACGACGACCACGGGTTCGCGGCGATACAGCTCCCCTTCAACGTCGCGATGGCGGACGCGTTCACGCGGCGGAACCAGCCCGCGCCGCCGGGCGCCGGCGCCGACGGCCCCGTCTCGACCCTCGAATTCGCCCACGAGGCCGGGCTCTCGGTGGTGACGAGCGCGAGCGTCGGACAGGGGGACCTGACCGTCGAGGGCGCGGTTCCCGCCGACGTCGACGCGACGCTCGCGGGGGAGACGCCGGCCCAGCGCGCGCTCAACTTCGCGCGGAGCGCGCCGGGGGTCACCTCGTCGCTCGTCGGGACGACCGACCCCGACCACGTCCGCGAGAACGTCGCGGCCGGCACCTTCGACCCGCTCGGCGCGTCGGCGTTCGACGCCGTCTTCGAGTGAGCCGGACGACGGCCGCGACGCCGCGGAGCCGGCACCAGCGGCCGGACCGGCGGCCACAAGACGTTTGTCGGGACCCGTCGAAACCCGTCACATGGCCCCCACGCGACGAGCCCTCCTCGGGAGCGCCGCTCTCGGCGTCGTCGGCGCGCTCGCGGGCTGTTCTGGCGCGAGCGACTCGGAAGCGGAGTCCGCCCGACCGCAGACGAGAGGCACGGAGACGGACCCGACGGTGGTAAAGCCGCGGAACCCGGCCGGCGAGAGCGTCCTCCTCGACGGGAGCGAGGCGACCGACGAGAACGAGCCAGCCCGGATCGGCCGCGAACTCGTCACGAGCGCGGACCGAGCTGACGAGCTGTTGGTCGCCGAGGGCGTCTCCGACGCGGACCGCGAGCGGGTCCGGTCGTTCCTCGACGAGACGGACTACGACGCGGAGACGGTGTACGTCTCTCCGGCCGGTATCCTGTCCTGCCAGCGGCTGGAGATCCACTCGGTCTCGTGGCAGCCCGGGCGCGTCGAGTACGAGTACTGCCGCGAGCTAAGGCCGCCCGATAAGGCGTGCGAGGCCGGCACCAGGGTCACGCTGGCCCTGATCTTCCGGCTTCCCGCGGTGCTCGACGACCGGCTCCGGGGGTCCGGCTCCAGCGGACGGTCGCCGTGTCGGACGACGGACACCGAGTACGCGGTGATCGACGGGAACGCGACCGTGACCGGGAACGCCACGGCCGCCGACGAGTGGGGTGACTTCTGATGCCGCGACGGCTCACCCGGCGCGACGTGCTCGCGGCCGCCGGCGCCGTCGCGCTCGGCTCGCTCGCCGGGTGCTCCGGCAGGGGGAGCGGGCCGCGGTTCTGGGACGACCCGCCGTCGCTCGACGTCGAGGGCGTCCCGCGCGAGTTCGACCGGCCCGTCCCCGACCCGCCGCGGATCGTCCCCGTCGACGTCGAGCCCGCGGTCGCGGCGGCGTTCGCCGACCGGGTCGACCGGCTTCTCTCCTCGATTCCGGAGCCGCTGACCGGGGGGACGCTCCCGAACGGCGCGATCCGCGAGCAGATCGAGACGGAGCGGGCGGGGGCCCGCGAGGCGCTCCCGGAGTCCGACGAGGCGCTCCCGCCGTTGGAGGCGGCGGAGCGGTACGCTACCGCGCGGGACCGCGCCGCGACCGCCGCCGGCACGTGGGCGGCCGTGACCGTCGAGGGCGACCCGGCGGCGGTGACCGCCGGCATCGGGACGGTTCGGAACCGGGCGTTCGAGACGCTGGAGGAGCTGCCTGGCCCGGCGGCCGACCCAGTGGCGGGCGCCGCCGTCTACGGCCCGATCGAGCGCTGGTACGACGAGGCACGGCGACGGACGCTGGTCGGCAGCGGCCCGGCCGACCAGGCGAACCCGCTCCGGACCGGGGACGCGGCCGGCGAGGTCGAGCGCGTCCAGTCGCTGGTCGAGTCGGGGCGGTACCTCCGGGACCGGTACGCGGCGTCGCTCGCCGACCCGGAAGCGGTCGCCGAGCCGCTGCGTCGCGAGATGAACCGGCTCGGCCGCGCGGTGGGCGACCGGCTCCGCGAGCTCCACGGGGAGGGCGTCGAGGACCTCCGACAGAACCCGGGCACGGATGCGTTCGTCGACGACCGGGCGGTCGCGCGCGGCGCGCCGAGCGCCGCCCTGCTGTCGAGCGCCGTCTACCGGAGCTTCGACGACATGTGGTTCGACCCGGTCGCGTTCGACGACTACGAGCCCGACGACCCGGCGACCGGGCTGACGCGGACCGCGCTCGCGTGGACGCGGCTCCGGGCGCTCGGCGACGTCGCCGACCGGGTCGAGGCGGGCGAGACGATGTTCCCCGACGACGCGGCCGCGGTCGGCGCGGCGCGGACCGCGGCGGTCGAGTCGGCGGCGGCGCTCGCGGGGAGCGAGAACCCGCTGGCCCGGTGGCTGGCGACGCAGTTCCTCCCGCTGTTCGCGGAGCCGGAGGGGGCGCTCGCGGCGGGCGACCGGAACGCGCGGTCGACGGTCGAGGCGTACACCCGGTACCGGTGGATCGAGACCGTCACGGGCGAGGCGCGGACGGTGGCGGCGTCGGTCGAGGACTCGTTCGAGGCGAATTGAGCGCGGCCGACCAGCGACGAATCGACCGCGACGGGAGAGAGGAGAGAGGGCGACGACGGGGGGTGACGGCGTCAGCGAAGCTCCTTGAACCGCGCGCCGCACTCCGGACAGATGCGGACCGAGAACACCTCGTCGGGGTCGTTCTCCTTTTTCAACACCTGCTCGCAGTCGGCGCAGTTCAGCCGCTCGTAGGTGTCCTTCATCAGGTCGCCGTCGCGGAGCCCCTTACGCGTGGATTTCATACCCGGGGTTTGTCGCCGGGGCGCATAAAAACCCTGTACGACATCGGTCTGACGAGTTCACCGAAAGCGAGGCCGAGAAGGGCGAGATGGGCGTCGACGGCGGCGAGCGGAGTGTCGAGTCACTGCCAGACCGCTTTCGCAACGCTTGTGTCCGGGCGCGCGGAATCGCCGCCGTGTCACGGACCAGGCTGTTCGGATCGCTTTGCGCGCTGGTCTTCCTCGTCAACTTCGCTCGCGTCGTGTTCGCCCCCCTCGTGGGCGAGTTCATCGACGCGTTCGGGATCCGCGAGGGGACCGCCGGGCTCATCGTCACGCTCGCGTGGCTCGGCTCGGCCGCCCCGCGGCTCCCCGCCGGCTGGGCGCTCACGCGCTTCACGCGGCGCAGCGTGATCGTCGTCTCCGGCGCGATGCTGACCGCCGGCGCGCTCGGCGTCGCCCTCGCGCCGAGCGTGCTCGCGCTGATGGTCGCCGCCTTCGCGATCGGCCTGGCCTCCGGCGTCTACTTCGTCGCCGCGAACCCGTTCATCTCGGAGCTGTTCCCGCAGCGCGTCGGGCGCGTGATGGGCGTCCACGGCATGGCCAGCCAGCTCTCCGCCGTCATCGCCGCGCCCGCGGTCACCGTCGCGCTCTGGTACGACTGGCGGTACGCCTTCTACGCGCTGGCGCTCGCGGCGGCGGCCAGCACGGTCCTCTTCGTCGCGCTCGCGAAGCGGACCGACCTCCCGGACGCCGGCGCGGGCGACACCGACTTCCTCGCGGCCGCCCGCCGGGAGTGGAAGCTGATCCTCGCGGGCGTCGTGCTGATGGGGCTCACGAGCTTCGTCTGGCAGGGGCTGTTCAACTTCTACGAGCTGTACATGATCGACAAGGGGCTGCCGCCGGCGACCGCGCGGAACCTCCTGACCGTGATCTTCGCCGCCGGCGTCCCCGCATTCCTCGTCTCAGGCGACCTCGCGGACCGGCTCCCGCACGTGCCGTACCTGCTCGGCATCGTCACGGCGTTCGTCGGCGGGGTCGTCCTCGTCGTCGTCGCGGAGGGGTTGGCGGCGGTGATCGCCGCGAGCGTCGTCGTCGGCTTCGCCATTCACATGCTGTTCCCGGCGGGCGACACGTACCTGTTGGCGTCGCTACCTGACGAGTCGCGCGCGTCGGCCTACGCGATGTTCTCGGCCGGAATGATGTCCACGCAGGCGGCCGGCTCGTGGGTCGTCGGGGAGGCCATCGAGGCGGGCGCGGGGTACGACGCCGTCTTCCTCGCGCTCGCGGGCGGCTTAGTGGTCCTCGTCGCCGCGTACGCGGCCCTGTACCGCCTCGGGCGCGTCCCCGGCGGTGCGGCGGGGGCGACGCGGGCGGCGTAACGCGGAGACGGCGACGGACCCGGGGAGCGTTGGATCCGGGAAGCGAGGACTCGCGAAGGGAGCCCCGATCCGGTTGGTGGTACCGCACCTGTTTTGGGCGTCGCTCCCGTGTGATCGGTAAATGGAGTACGTTCAGGAGCGCGTGACGACCCTCCACGCGTTGACCGACCACCGGCCCGACGCCCCCACGGACCGCGCGGCGGTCGTCGTGCCGATGACCGAGCGCGAGTACGGGACGCTCGCGGCCGAGCGCGTGCTCTCGACGCTGGAGACGGTCGACCCGGCCCGCGTGATCGTGCCGCTGCGGGCCGCCGCCGACCGCGCCGGCCCGTTCGCGGAGTGGCTGGACGGGTTCGACCTCGACGTCGAGACGCTGTGGTGCGACGGCCCCCGACTCGCCTCGCTGCTGGAGGCGCGGGGGCTCGACGGCGAGCGCGGCAAGGGGCGCGACGTGTGGCTCGCCCTCGGCCGCGCGCTCGATGAGGAGTTCGTCGTCGTCCACGATGCGGACACGAAGACGTACTCGCCGGCGTTCGTCAACCGACTCTTGTTCCCGCTGGGACAGAGGTACCGGTTCTCGAAGGGGTACTACGCCCGCGTCGAGGACGGCTCGCTGTACGGGCGGCTGTTCAGGCTGTTCTTCCGGCCGCTCGTCCGCGCGCTCGGGGACGCGGCGCCTGACCGAACGCCCGACGTCTTAGAGTACCTCTCCGCGTTCCGCTACGCGCTCGCCGGCGAGTTCGCGGCGACGAGCGACCTCGTCTCCCGGCTCCGCGTCCAGCGCGGCTGGGGGCTGGAGGTCGGGACGCTCGGCGAGGCGTTTGGCCACGCCGGCTTCGCGGACAGCGCGCAGGTCGACCTGGGCCGGTACGAGCACGACCACCGCTCCGTCGAGGGGCCGACCGGCCTCGCCGACATGAGCCGGGCGGTCGGCGATGCGACGCTGCGGGCGGTCGAAGACGCCGGCGTCGACGTCGACTACGACGGCCTCGCCGAGCGGTACCGCGAGGCCGCCGAGACGCTAGTCGACGGCTACGCGACCGACGCGGCGTTCAACGGGCTCTCGTACGACGCGGACGACGAGCGCTCGCAGGTGGCGACGTACGCCGAGGCGCTCGGCGAACCCGGCCCCGACACGCGGCTCCCGGCGTGGGAGGACGCTCCGGTCGACCCCGACGAGGTCCACGAGGCGGCGCGCGAGGACCTCGACGCGGTCCGCGGAGACGGGGCGACCGGCAGCGTCGACGCCGTCGGCGCCCGGCCGACCGACGACGGACAGGCGGAGCCCGCCCCGGGGGAGGACTGAGATGGCGGACGGAAGCGGGCCGAGCGTCGCCGCGCGCGACGACCTCGCCGGCGTCGTCGACCTGTTCGAGTGGCTCACCCGCGCCGAACTCTCGAACGCGCTCTCGGAGCTGGCGTTCAAACAGCGGGCCGAGGTCGACGAGGACGCCATCGACGCCGCCATCGACCTCGCGGTCGCCGAGTACGCGCTCGTGCCGGCGCCGAGCGGGGCGCTCACCGGTGACGCGCCCGCCGACGACGGTGCCGCAGCGGACGGCGAGGCGGACCCCACCGCGGAATCGACCGCCCTCGCGGTCGGGCCGGCCGCGTTCCCGACGCTCCCGGAGGGGGCGGAAGACCTCCCCCACATCCTCGACGTGCCCGAGCGGGGCGTCGACCGCGAGCCGCTCGCGGACGCGGTGCTCGACCGGCTCCGCGAGGAGGCGGTCGAGGCGATAAACGGAGGCGACGACGACCGCTTGGAGACGCTCGCGGACGTGACCTACGACGTGGAGGCGTGGGCGCCGGTCGACGTCGACCCGATCCGGACGCGGATCCTCGCGGAAGTCGACGAGTGACGGAGCGGGACCCCGCCCCTATCCGGAGAACTCCGACTCGCTCACGCGGACGACGACGGTCTCGTCGACGTCGCGGAGGTCGTACTCAGGCGTCTCGCCCTGTCGCCGTCGGACGAAGAGTGGCTCGACCGGCCGGCCGTCGACGAGCCCGAACACCTTCAGGCGCTGGTCGGTCTCCTCGGGTGGCACGTCGCCGTCGCGGACCTCGCGGGCGAGGTCCCGGGAGAGCCACTCGTCGGTCGCGACGGACGGCTCCAAGACGAGCGCCTCCTCGACGAAGCGGACGAGGTACCAGTCGAGGTCGTTGAGGAGGGAGACGGCGGCGCCGAGGCTCACGGTGTCGACGGCGACGCTGTTCTCGAACGGCTCCTCGATGTCGTAGGTCGCGAGCGCGTCGCGAGCCGTCTCGCGGGAGAGCAGCTCGTAGGAGAGCTCCACGTCGGGGTCGCCGAGGAGACACACCCGCGTCACACCTCGGCGGTCACGGGGAGCGGTGAAATCGGTTGCGGTCGGTGACTACCAAGAGACCCGCTCGCGGTCCTTCCAGAGGTGTCCCGCGGGGCTCCCGGGCGCGAACCGCGCCAGCCAGACCGGCGTTTCGGCGCCCTTCGACGGCGGTCGCGGCGCCCCGTCGCCGCCCATGTCGGTCCGGACCCACCCGGGCGAGACGGCGTTCGCGATCAGGCCCCGATCGCCGTACTCGCCGTGTAAGTAGGCCGTCAGCCCGCCGACGCCGACCTTCGAGAGCCGGTAGGCCGGGTAGTCGCCGTCCATCTGTCCGTCGGTGAACCGCCCGAGTCCCGACGAGAGGGTCACGACGCGACCGCCGGGCCCGTCCAGGAGGAGCGGCAGCGCGTGCTTGGTCAGGACGACCGGACCGCGGAGGTTCACGGCCATCGTGCGGTCGAAGTCCGCGGTGTCCATCTCGTGGAGGGGGCCGGACCGAGCGAACACGCCCGCGTTGTTCACGAGGACGTCGAGCGAGCCCTGCTCGCGTTCGATTCGGTCGACCGCGGCGCGGACCTCCTCGTCGTCGGTCACGTCCAACCGGACCGCGTGCTGGTCCGTCGCGGTCACGTCGTCGGGGTCGCGCGCCCCGGCGTAGACGGTCGCGCCCAGGTCGGCGAGCTCCGCGGCGATTTCGGCGCCGATACCGCGCGTCGCGCCCGTGACGAGTGCCACGTCGTCGGTTAGGTCGGACTTGGGGTCGACATCCCTCGGGGTGTCAGCCGAAGTGTCTGCCATGCCGATCGGTACGGCGTCTCGGCAGTAGAAACCCGGGGGCGGTCCTCCTCGAACCGGCTGGCCGTTCCGACTATTCTGCGCTCAGAACGTCGAGACGTCGCCCTCGATGACGCTGCGGGTCACGTCCGTCACGTCAGCGAGCTCGCGGTCGACGATGGCGAGGACGTCTTCCTCGATGTCGCCCAGCGCCACGTCGTCCTCGGTGACGATCTGCGCGTCCGCGACGTGCGGCTCGTCGATCGGGCGGCCGATCTGCGAGAGCAGGCGGACCTGGAGGTCGCGGATGCCGTCGACCTCGCTCGTGACGGACTCGGCGACGCGGGTCGAGAGGAGGTTGTATATCTTCCCGATGTGGTTGACGGGGTTCTTCCCGGAGGTCGCCTCCATCGACATCGGGCGGTTCGGAGTGATGAGCCCGTTCGCGCGGTTGCCGCGGCCGACCGAGCCGTCGTCGCCCTGCTCGGCGGAGGTGCCGGTGACGGTGAGGTAGACGGAGCCCTCGTCGTAGTCGTCGGCGGTGTTGACGTCGACGTGGACCTCGCGGTCGGTGTACTCGCGGGCCAGGTCGTCCACGTACTCGCGGACGGACGCGACCGCGTCGTCGTACTCGTCGAGGCCGTCGACGTACGCGTCGACCATCGCGGCGGCGACGGTGATGTCGATCCGGTCGCCCTCGCGTTTGCCCATGATCTTCACGTCGGGGCCGAGCTCGGGATGGTCGTCGTGGTACGTGGTGTTGAGCGCGCGCTCGGCCTCGTACACGATGGTCTCCGTCTCGGTGAGCGGGGCGTGACCGACGCCGAAGGAGGTGTCGTTGGCCATCGGGACCTCCTGGGTCTCCTCGCCGAAGACGTCCTGGAGGTCGCCGGAGCCCTCGCCGAGTTTCACGTCGACGACGACGTCAGTGCCGTACTCCAGCTCCGGGATCGCCTCGGAGAGGTAGTCGCGGGCGGCCGCGAGCGCGGTTGAGTCGACGGGGAGCTGCTCGCCGTCGTACTCCTTCGTGGCGCGGCCGACGATGAGGATGTAGATGGGCTCGACGACCTCGCCGCCGCCGAACGCGGGGGCCGCGCGGCCGGCGACCAGCTGCGTCTCGTCGGTGTTGTAGTGGAGCACCTTGCCGACGCGGTCCAAGTAGAGCTGCGAGAGCGCCCGCGAGACGGACTCCGCGACCCCGTCGCAGATAGAGTCGGGGTGACCGATCCCCTTTCGCTCGACGATCTCGACCTCCTGGTCCTCGACCGCCTGCCGGTCGAGGCGGCTGACCTGTATGTTCCGGTCCATTACCGCCGGATACTCCGCGGGCGACGGTATAACTTGCGGAAACTCTTCGCCGACATCGAATAACCAAGGGTAATTCAAACCCCGTCGGCGGACCCGCTTCGTCGGCGTCGGCCCCGGTGACTCAAGCCAGCGTTTGCGTCTCGGCAATACCTTTCAGTCGCCTGTCTGTACGGACCGTATGGACCAACTCGCACCCTCTCGCCGTCGACTCCTCGCCGGCGCGCTCGCGGGCGGAATCGGCGCCGCCGCCGGCTGTCTCGGAACCGGAAGCGACGGCGACGCGGGCGACGGCGGCGGACCGGAGCTCAGGCTCTCGCTCTCGCGGGTCGACGGGTCGCTGCGCGACCGCTACGTTCGCAGCCGCGACGACCCGCCCGAGGAGTGGGACGAGGCGGCCCTCGACGCGGTTCTGGCCGGCGAGTCGTACGCGACCCAGCACCGGAGACCGTTCTTCGCGGGCCCCGACGACCCGGCGTACGTCCTCCGTGACGGCACCTACTACGAGCTCGGTTCCGTCGTCGTCGACGAGGTCGCCGAGACCTATCCGGTCCTCCGCCTCTTCGAGGTCGACGGCGAGGGATCCGGGAGCGACGACGGCGGGGAGTCGGCGGCCGACGCCGGCGACGAGGGGGACCTGCCGCAGGCCGACCAGCGTGCGGTCCACATCGCCCACTTTGCGGCCCGGGCCCGCGGGGACGTGGGGGGCTACCCCGTGGGGCTGGTCCAGCGGGGCGGCTACGCGTACCGTAACGGGACCGCCCGCGCGGAGAGCGCGCTGCTCGCCGCCGACGGCCCTGACCGCGTCACTTACAGAGACACCACCTACCGGGTCGAAATCGAGCGAGAGCGGTTCCACGAGGCGGTGTACCGGCCGA
This sequence comes from Halorubrum distributum JCM 10118, assembly GCF_000337335.1. Lineage (GTDB taxonomy): Archaea > Halobacteriota > Halobacteria > Halobacteriales > Haloferacaceae > Halorubrum > Halorubrum distributum. Next base: position 78,643 of record NZ_AOJN01000055.1, read on the forward strand.
TCGCGGAGGCGGTCGCCGAGAGCCCGGAGCGGATGGAGACGATCCTCCGGGCGACGTTCGTCGGACCCAGAATCGGGCGGGACGAGCTCTCCGACGAGGCCGACCGAATTCTCCGACGGGCGGCCGGGAACGAGTACGCCGAGACGCACCCGTACTCCGACGCGTACGTCGAGTTGCTCCGCGCCATCGACGCGCGGCCCTTCATCGACGGGAACGTTCGGAAGGACGCCGGCGTCCGCGAGAGCGAGGAGGATATGATCCGGTACGGGGGCGAGTACTACGAGCGCTATCTCCGGATTTTGGACGAAGAGGAGAACTGAGGCACCAGGCGTTTCGAGCCCGCGTCAGCGGACCGCCTCGTACGCTTCGCCCATCACGTCGAGCGCCTCGCGGAGCTCGTCCTCGTCGGTCGCGTACGAGATCCGCGCGTGGCCGGCGCCGCCCTCGCCGAACGCCTCGCCGGGGACGACGACGACGCCGCGATCGAGACACTCGTCGACGAACCCCTCCGGGACGCGCGGCATCGCGTAGAACGCTCCCTGCGGCGTCGGGCAGTCGATGCCGATGTCGTCGAAGCCGTCCAGCAGGATGTCGCGGCGGCGCTCGAAGGAGGCGGTCATCTCGTCGACGACGTCGCGGTCGCCGCGCAGCGCGGCCTCGGCGGCGTACTGCGCCGGCGCCGAGGCGCACGCCTGCGCGTACTGGTGGACGCGCAGCATGCGCTCGACGCGCTCCTCGGCGCCGTACACCCAGCCGAGCCGCCAGCCGGTCATCGAGAACAGCTTCGAGGCGGAGTTGACGACGACGACGTTGTCCGTCTCGGCGAACTCGATCGGCGAGCGGTGCTCGCCGTCGAACACCGTGTACTCGTACACCTCGTCCGAGATACAGAGGACGTCGTGCTCGTCGGCGATGCGCGCGAACTCGCGCACGTCTTCCTCGGAGGAGACCGCCCCGGTCGGGTTGCCCGGCGAGTTCACGACGAACGCCGCGGTGTCGTCGGTGATCGCGTCCTCGATGGCGGCCGGGTCGACGGTAAGGTCGTCGCGGAGCGGGACGGGGACCGGCTCGCCGCCGGTCAGCTTCGTCAGCGCGTCGTAGGAGACGAATCCCGGGTCCGGGATCAACACCTCGTCGCCGGCGTCAACGTGGGCCTCGAGGGCGACGTGAAGCGCCTCGCTGCCGCCCGCGGTCGCGATGACGTTCCCGGGGTCGAGGTCGATCCCCTGGTCGGCGCGATGCTTCTCAGCGATGGCCTCCCGGAGCGACCGGGTTCCCTTGTTCTCGGTGTAGGCGTCGGCCTTCCCGGACTCGATGGCGTCGACCGCGGCCCGCCGGGCGTGGTCCGGCGTCGGGAAGTCGGGCTGGCCGAGCCCGAGGTTGATCGCGTCGTCGCCGGCCGCCTCGAACACCTCGCGGATCCCGCTTATCGAGATCCGCTCGACCCTGTCGGAGAACGTCGTCATACCTGTGAGGGAGCGCCGCCGCGAGTTAGTTCTTGTCACCACCGACGCCGCTCCCAGACCGGCCGCCGCCCCTCGCGGCTCGCGTCGTCTCGGATCCGCCCGTCGGCGTCGGTCGGCAGCGCGAACCGCCCACGGAGGACGCTCGGCACCTCCTCGGCGCGGGCGCGCAACAGCGCGTCGTCGACCGCGCGGAGGCGGAGCATCGGCCGCCCCGGCCCCATCGGCACCTTGATCGACTCGATCAGCTCCCGACCGACGAGGGCCTGCCGATCGCCGGTGAACTCCTGTGCCGGGGCGATCCCGACGCCGTCGGTCCCGACCCACGTCCGCAGATCCCGGAAGAGGTGGTCGTGTCGCGCCGCGAGCGCGACGAGGAGCGTCCGGTCCGACACCTCCGTCGTGCGGCCGAACTCGCCGGGGTCGAGCGACGCCAGCAGGGCCGCCAGGTCGTCCGCGAACCGGTCGTCGAGGACCTCGCGCGCGTCGGCGAGCAGCCGAGTCCGCGAGGGCATCTCGACGGGCGCCGCCGACGCCGCGTCGAACCGCGACTCGGCGGTCGCGCGGGCGCCGTCGACCGCCTCCGCATCCGTGTCGGTCGCCTCCGGATCGGTATCCGTCGCCGTCGTCGCGAGCGTCCGGTCCCCGCAGGGGCCGACGACGGCGTCGACGCGCTCGGGGCTCGCGAACAGCGTCCCGCCCGTCCCGTGCCCGAGCGGCTCGCCGGTCCGGATCCGGATTTCGCCGTTCTCGACCGCCTCGGCGACCGCGGTGCCGAGGACGAGCGCCCGTGAGAGCGCGTCGACGACGCCGGGGCGGCACGCGATCCGCCACGGCGGGCCCGAGGAGCGCTCGCGAGCGGCGAGCACCGCGGGGAGCAGCCGGATCGGCACGCCGACCGCGACGACGGCCGACCGCCCCGCCAGCGCTGTCTCGACCGCATCGGCGAGCGCGTCGGCGGGACGCGGGAGGACGTCCGCGACCTCGGAGGCCTCGCCGAAGCCGTCGCTCGCGCCGTCGGCGTCGGTCCCGATACCGACGTCGTCCGCGGTCACACCGATCGGTGACTGCCGCGATCCGAAAGAGCGTTGCGGCGGTCTCGGCAGCCGTTTCGGGAAAATCGGTAGCGGCGCCGAACTCAGGGCGCCCGCGCGAACACGAGGTACCCCGTGTGGCCCACGCCGGCGGTGGAGGGGCGCGAGCCGCGGTCGGAGAAGTCCATCTCGCGCTGGATCGTCTCCAGCGTCTCGACCTCGTCGAATCCGGCGTCGCGGGCCGCGAGGGCGGCCTCGCGGGTCCCCTCGACGAACGGGGAGTAGACGGCGAGGCGGCCGCCGGGCGCGAGCAGATCGTCCGCGCGCTCGACCACGGCCGGCGCGTCGCCGGTGTCGAGCGTCAGGGCGTCGAACGGCTCGCCCTCCGCGAGCGCGTCGAGCTCCTCGGTGAGGTCGCCGGTCCGGACCTCGACGCGGTCGGCGACGCCCGCGGTCCGCATGTTGTCGCGGGCGACCTCGGCGAACTCGGCGTCGACCTCGTAGGTGGTCACGTCGGCGCCGGCCCGGCCGAGGTACGCGGCGAGGATGCCCGTGCCGGTGCCGGCGTCGAGGACGCGGTCGCCGCCGGACGCGCCGGTGTGACCCATCACGAGCCCCACGTCGCGCGGCATCATCGGCGCGCCGGTGCGTTCGAGGTGGTTGAACAGGTCGGGGCCGCGGAGCGCGCGGACCTCGAAGACGGTGCCGAGGTGGGTCTCGACCTCGTCGCCGGCCGCGACATCCTCGGGGACCTCGATCACGCCGAGGTCGGTGCCGAACTCCTCGCCGGGCTCCAGCAGGTACTCGCGGTCCTCGTGGACGAGCAGGTACGCGGCGTCCGTCACTGCAGGTCCGAGATCGCTCGCGCGGGCTCGCCGTTGGCCGCCTCCAGCGCCTCGCGGGCGGCCTCCTTCGAGACGCCCGCCTGCTGGGCGACCAGTTTCACGTCCTCCTCCGGGATGCCGTCGTCGCCGTCGTCGCTCGCGTCGTCGAGCGCGGGGTCGTCCGCGTCGCCGCCCTCGACCGCGGCAGCGCCGCCGGCGCCCGCGTCGGCCACCTCGTCGGGGGAGCCGACGATCTGGTAGGTCTCCTGGCCCTGGGCGTCCATCTTGGTCACCTGGGCGCCGTCGAAGACGAGGTCGTCGCCGTCGGCCGTCTCGATGACGACCCGCTCGGCGTCGAGTTCCTCGACGTCGATCCCCATCTGTTTCATCATCTGTTTCATCTTCCGCGGGTTCATGCCGCCGCCTCCGAACATGGTCCTCGGTTCGGCCGGACGACACAAAAAGGGTGTCGACACGGGGCGCAGGGCCGGCGCGGCGACGAGGCGCGGCGCGCTCGATCCCGGCGGCGCTCGCCCACCCGATCCCGGCGAGCCCGACCGAGACGACGGGGTTGATACGTGTCGCGCGCGAGGCGGAGGTATGTACTTCGCGGACCACACCTGGCCGGAGTTGGGCGACGCGCTGTCCCCCGGTTCCGTCGCGCTCGTCCCGCTCGGCTCGACCGAACAGCACGGCCCGCACCTCCCGCTCGCGACCGATCACCTGATCGCCGAGGGGCTCGCGACGGCGGCCGCCGAGCGGTCGGACGCGTTCCGAACGCCGACGATCAACGTCGGCGTCAGCCCGCACCACCGGCAGTTCCCGGGGACGATGTGGGTCGACCCGCCCGAGTTCCGCGACTACGTGGAGTCGTTCTCGCGGAACCTCGCGTACCACGGCATCGACCGCGTGGTGTTCGTCAACGCCCACGGCGGCAACGTCCAGCACCTCCGGGAGGTCGGCCGCCGCCTCCACGAGGACGAGGTCGCCTACGCCGTCGAGTGGATGTGGGACGAGTCGATCCCGGAGCTGGTCGACGACCTCTTCGAGCGCAACGGCCCCCACGCCGGGCCGAAGGAGACCGCGATGATCACCCACCTCGCGCCCGACCTCGTCCGCGAGGACCGGCTCGAAGACGCCCGCGACGGCGGCCTCGTCGACCTCGAGAGCGCCGACACGATGGTCCACGGCGCGCGGACGTTCTACGACGCGGTCGAGAACTCCGCGAACGGCGCGTTCGGCGACCCGACCGACGTGACTCCGGAGAAGAGCGAGCGGCTGTTCGAGGCCGCCGCGGACCAGCTCGTCCAGCTGGCGGAGTGGATCGGCGAGCGCGACGAGGCGGAGCTGTTCCCGGAACCCCGGGTCGAGCGGGAGTCGACTTAGTCGTCGAACCGGTCACCGAGGGCTTCTCGAAGCGCGGCGTCGACCGCCTCGCGCCGACCGTCGAGGACCGCGAACGCCTCGCCGCGGCGGCGTTCGAGCCAGCGCAGCAGGCGGGCGGCCCAATCGAGCTTTCGGGCCTTCATCGGGTCGACATCGGGGTCGTCGAAGTTCCACCCGGGGAAGATTAGTTCGCCGGCCCCGACGTGGTCGGCGAGGAACGCGGCGCGGTCACCGTCGGTGAACCCGCCGGTGTTCCGGACCGGGCCGACGGGGGCCGCCTGCGTCGTCGCCAGCGTCCACTCGTCGGCGAACCGGGGGAGCCAGTCGCGGACCGTCGGAATGTTGTCACCGTGGGCGTGGGCGACGACGGGCACGCCCTCGCGAGTCAGCTCCGCTGCTGTCTCCGGGTTCTTGTCGAGGTCGGTCACCATACAGTCGACGGCGACGCCGCGGTCGGCGAGGACGTCGGCGGCGGTCGAGGCCGCGACGACGACGTCGGCGTCGCGGGCGAGCGAGACCTCGTCGGCGAGACAGGGCGCCGCGCCCGCGACGGCGACCGTCGCGCCCGACCAGTCGCCGAGCCGGTTGAGCGGGAACGGCGTCGCGAGGTCGGCGGCGACGTCGCGGGCGCGCTCGTCGGCCGCGCGGTCGAACCCGAAGTCGGCGAGGATCGCCTCGTAGACGGGCTCGAAGGCGTCGAAGTTCACGGGCGGACCACGCTCCGGGAACCCGTCGCGCCGGGCGCAGAACGGCGCCGCCGCTCGCCGGGCGAATTATGGTATGGACCGGAGTGGCACAGAGTACCCCTACCCGCGTGCCCCTCCGGCGTCCGGTCGATCGGTTGTCTACACGAGGGCATAAACTTTCTCTTAACTCACGTGGTGGTCGATACCCGCGAGCGCGGCGTCGAGCGGGTCGGAAACGTCAGATACGGCCTCTCGGACCGACTCGATCGCGGCGGGCGTCCCGATCAGGAGTCCGCGGCGGTCTCCGCCGGGTTCCTCCCCTCCGGTGCCGCCGTCGGTCGCCGACGGGGGCGACGGCGACGCAGCGCGGTTCGGATCGCCCAGCGCGAACGCGGCGCCGCTCGCGTCGCCGCCGACCGTCGCGGCGCGCAGGGCGCCGACCGCCGCGTCGCCGAGGCCGGAGAGCTCGTAGGTGCGGACGACCGCGTTGCCGGCCGCGTCGCGGTCGCCCTGCGTCGCTTCCGCCGCGCCGATCCGGTCGAGGTGCCGTTCGGCCTCGCGGACCGTCGTCACGTCGAGCTCCTCGACGGCGACGGCGCCCGAGTCGCCGCCGGAGTGGCGGTCGCGGGCGAACTCGGCGCCGACGAGCGCGGCGTCGCGCGTCTCCGCCACGTCGTGGGTGCGGATCACGTGGGCGCCGCGCTCGACCGCCATCGACGTGGCGGCGAGCGAGACCGGGAGCGCCTCTTCGGTGCTGCGGCCGGCGATGGTCTTGAGGAAGCTCTTGCGGTTGATCGAGACGAGCAGGGGGCGGCCGTAGCCGCGGAACTCGCGCAGGCGGTGGAACGTCTCCCGGTCGTCGTCGTGGGTCTTCGCCGCGGACCAGCCGCCGAACGCGGGGTCGAGGATGGTCTTGTCGGTGAAGCCGTTCATCGAGAGCGCCTCGTAGATGTCGTCCACGTCCTCGATCGCGCCCGGGCGTTTGAGGTCCGGCGGCGAGGCCATCTTCGAGACGGCGACGTCGTGCTCGCGGCAGACGCGGGGCATCTCCGGGTCCGCGAACCCGCAGATGTCGTTGACCATGTCGAAGCCGCGCGAGAGCGCCTCGTCGGCGACCTCGTGGTAGCGCGTCTCGATCGACCAGACGGCGTCGCCCGAGGTGGATTCGAGGGTCTCGATCGCGGTGTCGAGCCGATCGAGCTCCTGTTCGGCGGAGAGCACGTCGAGGTCCTTGTTGGCCGATTCGAGGCCCACGTCGACGATGTCGGCGCCCTCGCCGATCAGTTCCTCGTCGACGTACGCGGCGGCCTCGCCGGGGTCGTCGTACACGCTGGGGTCGTACGGCGACTCCTCGGAGACGTTGAGCACGCCCATAATCCGGGGCGGGTGGTCGTCGCCGATTCCCAGCCCCGCAGCGTCCACGTTTCGCATACGATTACCACGGGCGCGAGCGACATAAACGGGGCGAGTACCCGACGCGCTCGCCGGGGAACGAGTCGCATATCTATTTATAAATGAACGCGGCGGTGGCGCGTGCCGACGAGCGCCCGACAGGGCGCGAGTCGCACGCGCGAGGGAGTCGGGCGCTCCGAGGGCGACCGAAGGGAGCCCGAAGGACGCGCCCGACGAGGCTGGGGAGGTGTGAGGTGCGGTTACTGTGCGGTCGGGCGGGACTCAAAGGGGCAGTCACCGGCGGCGAAGCCGCCGGTTGCCCGTGGCGCGTAGCGCCTCGCGGCTGGGGCTTTGGCGGTGTTCGCCGTCGATCCGTCACCAACCGTTTATAAACAGGCGGACAGCCACCTGAGCTCTATTTATAAATCGAACCGGAGCGAGTCGCCGACTTCGACGCCGTGGCGGTCGGTCCACTCGTAGGGGACCTCGAGCACGTACTGGCCGGATCCGTCATACTGTTGCTCCTCGCCGTCCTCGTTCGGTCCCGGTTCGGGCGCGTTGTGGATCCGGACGATCTCCCGGTCGCCGTCGACGAAGACGATGTCGATGCCGAAGCTCATCCGACGCATCACGTACGTCAGGCTCCCTCGGGGGGCGTCGTAGACGAACAGCATCCCGCCGTCCTCGGGCAGCGCCTCGGCGTCGCTGAGCCCGAGGAGACGCTCGTCGCCGTCCTCCGCGATCGCCGCGGTCACCGAGCCCCGCTCCTCGCCCTCGGGACTCTCGACGGTCACGGTCGTCGTCTCGTAGTCGGCGTACGTCCCAGACGGCCACTCGATGTCGGCGCCGCCGGTCCCGTCGCCCGTGTCGCCGCCCCCGAGACAGCCCGCCGCGGCACCCGCGGTCGCGACGGCAGCCAGTCCGAGCAGCCGACGGCGTCTCATGCTCGCACCGAGGCGGTTCGTGGATTTAAAAGACCGGCTCCTCGCGTGACGTCGCGGCCGTCCTCGTGCCGGGAAGGACGCGCTTTTATCGCCGCCGGAGCGTAGCCTACGACATGGCGAAAGTGAGCATCGGCCTCCGCGGATGGCGCTTCGAGGAGGACGAGATATTCACCGACGACGAGGAACTGAAGCCCCTCGACGAGATTCCGGAGGATCCCCGGGAGCGACTCGTGCGGCTCGTCAGCCTCGTCGAGGAGCCCTGCGACGTCTGTTACCTCGACTACGGCGAGGAGGAGATCAACCGCTGTAACCAGGCGGAGATCGTGTACGGCGAGCCGGAGGGCGAGGTGCTCCTCTGTCCCGAACACGAGCCGGATCTGCTCTACTGGTTCCGCGAGGAAGGCGGCAGCGAGTACAAGGGGTCGGTCGAGTTCGCCGACCGCTTCCACGAGTGGGTCGCCGCCGGCAACGAGGCCCCCGAGGGGTACGCCGCCGTCGAGCACGTCGAGGAGGACCCGGCCGGGCTCCCGGACCTCCCCGACCAGCAGGAGGTCCAAGAGCGGCTCGAAGCCGACTTCGAGGGCGAGCGGATCGACATCCTCGAACTCGCCGGCCAGGAGGAGCGCGACGGCGAGGAGATCACCGAAGCGGAGCTCGCGGACTCCGACCTCGACCTCTCGGCCGACTACCCGTCGGACCGATGAACGGCGGCGAAGCGGACGGCACGGCGGAGACCGACGCGGCCGAGGGTCGGACCGAGGACGCCGCGAGCGGGCGGCAAAAGCCCGTGGTCGTCGTCGTCGAGCCCGAGACGCCGGGCAACGTCGGCACCATCGCGCGAGCGATGAAGAACTTTGGGCTCTCCGACCTCAAGCTCGTGGATCCCCCCGAACTGGAGGAGGACGGCGAGGCGTACGGCTTCGCCGGTCACGCGCGCGAAGACGTGCTCCCGAACGCCGAGGAGGTCACCTTCGACGAGGTCGTCGCGAACTACCACACGGTCGGCACCACCGCGATCACCGGCGAGGACGACCGCAGCCACGAGCGCTTTCCGTTCAAGACGCCCGCCGAACTCCGCGAGTCGCTGAAGACGGTGGACGCGCCCACCGCCATCGTCTTCGGCCGTGAGGGACGCGGGCTCAACAACGAGGAGCTCTCGCGGCTCGACGAGGTGTGTTCGATCCCGGCCGACGACGACTACCCCGTCCTGAACCTCGGGCAGGCCGCGACCGTGCTCCTCTACGAGCTCCGCGACCTCACCGTCGACGAGACGCAGCTGCCCGACACCGAGGTGACTCGCGCCCCGGAGGCCGACGTCGAACGCTTCCACGAGTTCTTCGACGAGTTCCTCGCGGCGACGGGCCAGCGCGACCACGTCCGCGAGAAGAACGCGCTGCTGATGCGTCGGCTGCTCGGCCGCGCGCACCCGACGGAACGCGAGGTCCACTCGCTGCTCGGCACCTTCCGGAAGGCGAACGCGAAGCTGGAGCACGCCGACCACCTCGCGGCGAAGTACGACGAGCCGCCGTATCCGACGGAGCAGTAACCGTGCGCGGCCCCGCCCTCGACGAGGATCTGCTGGCCGGCGTGCGCGACGTGTCGCCGCTACTGCTCGGCGTCGCGCCGTTCGCGCTCGTCGCCGGTATCGCGACGGTCGACGCCGGGCTCGGGCTGGCCGAGGCGGTCGGGATGTCAGTGATCGTGTTCGCGGGCGCCTCCCAGCTCGCCGCGCTGGAACTGCTCGGCGAGAACGCGCCGCTCGCGGTCGTCGTCGGCACGGCCGTCGTGATCAACCTCCGAATGCTGATGTACTCGGCCTCCATCGCGCCGCACTTCGCGGAGTACGGGCGCAGACTCCGCGCGGGGCTCGCGTACCTGCTCACCGACCAGGCGTACGCGCTCTCCGTCGCCGAGTTCGACGAGAACCCGGACCGCAGCCGGTGGCGCTACTACCTCGGCGCGGCCGCGTCGCTGTGGATCGTCTGGCAGGTCGGGACGGTCGCGGGCGTCGTTCTCGGCGCCGGCGTCCCCGACGCGTGGGGGCTCACCTTCGCGGTGCCGCTCGTGTTCCTCGCGCTCCTCGTCCCCGCGATGAAGGACCGGCCCACCACCGTCGCGGGCGGCGCGGGCGGCGCGGTCGCCGTCGTCGCCGCCGTGCTCCCGCTCAACCTCGGACTGCTCGTCGGCGCGCTGTGCGGGATCGCGGCCGGCCTGGTGACGGAGGTGACGGCGTCGTGACGGACGGCCCGCCCCCGGCGGCCGTCCCCGACGCGGGGGTGACGGCGTCGTGACCGACGCGCTCGCCGCGCTGGTCGCCTCGCCGCGCGCCTGGGTCGCCATCGTCGTCATCGGCGTCCTCACCTACGGGATCCGGCTCTCCTTCATCCACCTGTTCGGCCGGATCGACGGGGTCCCGACGCGCCTCCAGCGGCCACTTCGGTACGTCCCGCCGGCCGTCCTCGCGGCGCTCGTCCTCCCCGATCTGGTGACGCTCGGGCCGTCCGTCACCGCGACCCTCCTCGACGAGCGGCTGATCGCGGGCGCCGTCGCCGGCGCGGTCGCGTGGCGGACGGAGAACGTGTTCGCGACCATCGCGACCGGAATGGTCACGCTGTGGCTGTTCCGGTTCGTCGTGTTCGCCTGAGCGGAGCGAGGTGCGCGGCGCTCGGGGCGTCCAGTCAGTCGAACCGGTCCGGCCGTCGCCTCGCCAGCGCGAAGGCGACGACGCCGACGAGGAGGGCCACGGCGAGCGCGCGCTCGACGCTCACGACCCCGCGGACCGACGAGATCGCGTACGAGGCGGCCGCGAGGGCGACGACGGCGTAGCCGGCCGCGGCGACGCCGAGCAGCGCGGGGCGAGCGCCCGGATTCTTCCAGAGGCGGAGCCACGTCGCCGCCGCGGACGCGGCGCCGACGAGGATCCCGACCGGGAGCCCGACGAGCGCGGAGAACTCGATCGAGGCCGCGAGCAGTCCCGTGACGCCGGCGGCCGCGAGGAGGAACGCGGTCACGCCGACGCCGAGGGTCGCGACGAGTCGCCAGTTCATACTCCCGAGTCGCTGCGAGGGGGCTTAAACGGATCCGGCGGCCGGAGCGGCTTCGTCAGCGCTCCCGTTCGGTCGCGCGCTCCGCGGGAGCCTCGCGCGAGTCTGAAGCGTCGCGGTCGGCGGGGCGGTCGAACCGGGAGCGGTCCTCGGCCTCGCGCTCGCGGGCGGCGGCGATCCGCTGGGCACCGTCGGCCAGCGAGTCGAGCGCCGCGAGCAGGCGGTACGAGAGGTACGGACCGACCGAGAGCACGAGGACGACCCAGACGCCGAACAGGATCTGACCGACGATCACGAGGGAGTAGACGAACACGAACAGGCTCAGGGCCGCGAGAACGGCGCCGACCGGCGTGCGGAGGGCTTCGGAGGGCGAAAGCGGGTCGTGCGACATGGCCGGTGCTTCCGACGCGAGACACTTAAAAATAAACGGAGAGCCGTCGGCCGGAGAGGCCCTCAGTCGTCGGCCGGAGCCGCGGAGTCGCCGGCGGAGACGCCGGTGCCGGGCCCGATGTCGATGCCGAGCGCCTCGAGCTTCTCGTCGGGGACGACGCCGTCGACCCAGTCGCGGGTCTCGTAGTACTCGGCCTTCAGCTGGTCGAGTTCGACGAGCTCGCCCTCGCTGGCGCCCGTGCCGGGGATGGCGTCCGGGTGCCCCTCGATGAACCGGTTCGGCAGCGTGTCGTCCGCGCCGTCGAAGCCGGCGAGGTTGTTGAAGTAGCGCTCGAGGTTGTACACGCGCTCGCCGGCCTCGAACAGCTCGTCCTCCGAGAGGTCGCGACCGGTCATGCCGTTGTACTGGAGCACGTACTCCTCGATCCCCTCCGCGAACGCGCTGAACTTGCAGATGTCGAACGAGTCCGACACCGCGTGTAGGTCCTGGAAGGTGGCGGTGAGCTCGCCTTTGCCCTCCCACTCGTACGGGTCGACCTTCTCCGGGATGCCGAGGATCTCGGCGGCCGGCGTGTACCCGCGCAGGTGGCAGGCGCCGCGGTTGGAGGTCGCGTACGCGATCCCCATGCCCTTCATACAGCGCGGGTCGTAGGCGGCCATCGTCTGGCCCTTCACCGAGAGCTTGTTGCCGTGCGCGTCCTTCGCGTCGGCGACGCGCTCGGGGCCCTCCGCGAGGAGGTCGCCGAGGTCGCTGGAGCGGTGGCCGATCTCCTCGATGAGGTCGATCATCGTCTCGGAGTCGCCCCAGTCGAGGTGGCCGACGCCCTCGAGTTTGCCCTCCTCGCTCATCTCCATCGCCATCGCCATCATGTTGCCGGCCTCGATGGTGTCGATGCCGAGGTCGTTACACCGGTCGAGCATGACCGCGATCTCGTCGCGGTCGTCGTGCCCGGAGTTCGGGCCGAGCGCCCACGCGGACTCGTACTCGTACGACTCCATGCGGACGTTCAGGTCCTCGCCCTTGTGGGTCACGTCGACCTCGACCTCCTTCTTGCACGCCACCGGACAGGAGTGACACGTCGGCTCGTCGACGAGGATGTTCTCGCGGACGTTCTCGCCGGAGACGCGCTCGGCCTGAACGTCGACGCCGTCGGTCTCGCTGTACGCCTCCGTCGAGGTGTGTTTCGCGTTCTTCGTCGGGAGGCCGTCCATCTCCTCGGTCGCGTTCATCAGGACGTTCGTCCCGTACATCGAGAGCCCGCCCTCGTTGGGCGCGGTGACGTCGGACTCGCGGATGACCTCCATCGCCTGCTGGTAGCCCTCCTGGAACGTCTCCGGGTCGGCGGGCTTGGGCATGTCGGTGCCCGATTTCACCACGACCGCCTTCACGTTCTTCGAGCCCATCACGGCGCCGGTACCGCCGCGGCCCGAGGCGCGGTCGTCCTCGTTGATGACGCAGCCGTAGCGTACCTCGTTCTCGCCGCCCTGGCCGATCGCCATCACGGAGACGTCGCGGCCGACCTTCCCGTCGACCTCCTCGCCGAGCTGGTCGATGGTGTCGTGGACGCCCTGTCCCCAGAGGTGGGAGGCGTCGCGTACCTCGACGTCGCCGTCCTCGACGAACAGGTAAACCGGCTCGTCGCTCGCGCCGTCGAGCAGGATGCCGTCGAGCCCGGCCCACTTGAGCCGCGCGCCGGACCAGCCGCCGTGGTGCGAGTCGGTGACGGTCCCCGTCAGCGGGGACTTCGTCACCAGGGCGATCCGACCGCTCATCACGGTCTGGGTGCCCGTGAGCGGACCCGTCATGAACGCCAGTCGGTTCTCCGGTCCGAGCGGGTCCACGTCGGGACCCTTGTCGAAGACGTACTTGACGCCGAGCCCGCGCGCGCCGATGTACTTCTCCGCGTCGTCGTCGTCGATCCCGCGGTAGCTGACCTCGCCACCGCCGAGATCGACCTGTGCCACACGGTCTCTGTAGCCGCCCATTTCAGTCATGTAATGCTCGTTCATTATAGAGGGACCACAGCGTGTTAGTTGTTCACCTCTGAACGCAACTGGTACCGGTTACTAAACGGGGCGTGTCGTCGGCTCGATGTTTATAACCAGGGCGCCCGTTCGACGCGGAAATACTCGGAGACAGCGGCGGGGTGTGAACGGCTCACAGCGCCCGGCAGCGGCGTGGTGTGAACGACCGGTTTCGGTCGGTATCGCGGGTCAGCCGCCGAATCTCTCGAAGTCGCAGCCCATAATTGGCGGCGAGACGAAGCGCGACCGTGACCGACCGAGACGGGCGGCCGCGGGCGCCCGGGCGCGGTCCGGGGCCGACCGGCCGCGACCGCACGAGGGCCCTCGGGTTCGCGGTTGTCGTGTTCGTCGGATCGATGGTGCCGGTTCCGTCGTCGTCCGGCGGGGGCAGCGACGCGCTTGGCGGCGCGCTCGGCGCTCTCCTCGACGCCCTCCCCGCCGGGATCGGTCTCACCGATCCGTTTCACCTCGTCGGCTACGCCGTGCTCGCCGCCCTGCTCGTTCCGGTGACTCGGGAGTTCCGATTTGGCCCGCTCCTCGCGGCGGCCGTCGCGGTCGCGTTCGGGTTCGGGATCGAACTCGTCCAAGCCCCGATCCCGTGGCGCTCGTTCGCGTGGGGCGACGCCGCCGTCAACGCGGGCGGCGCGGTGATCGGAGCGGCGGTCGCGGTCGTTCGCGGCCGCGGGCCGGCGTCGGCGAGCGATCGCGAGGTCGAGCGTTGACCCCTCCGGCGTCGGCGAGCCGGGAGTGTCGCCGAACCGGGCGCGTCGCCGGCGTCAGCGTCCCGGCGGACCGGCGCGACCGCGACCGCGGCGCCGCACGGTCGCCGTCACGTCGGCGTTCAGCCGCGAACGCTCGAAGTAGATCTGCTCGTACTCGCTGGACTCGTACTCGGCGTAGAGGTTCAGCGGGACCTCGTCGCCGTCGTCGGCGCCCTCGATAGTGTCCGCCAAGCCGCCGTCGTCGACCCGGACGACGAGAGTCTCGTCCTCCTCGTCGAAGACGACCTTCTCCGCGTCGAGGTGCTCACCGTCGGTCGTCCACACGGCGACGGTGTCCTCGGCGACCGACTCGACGTCGTCGGGCGCGTCGAACTGCGCGACCACCTTGCCGTTCCCGTCGACGGTGACGGCGGCGTCGGGGAGGTCGCGGTCGACGCGCTGCATGCGTCCCTCGACGGTCGGGGCGATGGTATCTTTCTCCTCTAAGTAGTTCACGACCGTCGTCGCCTGGAGTTCGCCGGTGTCCTCGACGGGCTTGTCGTCGAGCGGGTAGCCGCTCCCGCCGTTCGCGATGTAGCTGTTGACGGCCACCTCGTAGGTCTCGTCGGGGTCGAGCGGCTCGCCGCCGACGTACACGTCGCGGACCAGTTCGTCGGCGTCCTCGTGGGGGACCCACTCGAAGCGCACGCCGCTGGTCTGCTGGGAGATCTCCTCGCCGAAGTTCTGTCCGGTCTCGCTCTCCAGCGTGACGACCTGGCTCTCCAGCGTCTCGACGAGCTCCTCGCCCGTGAGCTCGAGCGAGACGACCGTGTTCGGGAACGGAAGCGTGTTGAAGATGTCTCCGCCGGTGATCTCGCCGGGGCCGTACACCGAGTCGGAGCGGATTCCGCCGGCGTTCGTGATCGCGACGTCGGCGTCGACGCGCTCGCGCATCGCGTCGGTGACCACGTTTCCGTAGTTCGTCTCGCGGTGGTAATTCGACCCGAACGTGGCGTCGAGCGGCGTCTCCGTCTCCACCACCGGCGAGTCGAGGCTCACCTCTCCGCGGTACTCGGCGATGATGTCGGACGCGGTGGGGTTCTTCTCGATGTCCTCGGTGACCTCGATCAGCTGCCCGTCGAACGCGGTGACCTCGCCGCCTTCGATCGTCAGTTCGATCTCGCTGAGGTAGAGCGCGCGCGCTCGCGCCTCCGAGACGATCGACCCGTCGACCGCCTCGGGCGGATAGAACTGCTCGTCGTCGCCGACGACGACCACGTCGATGTCGTCGTCCGTGTCGGCCTCGGCGAGGGCCTCGGCGTCGCCGATGCCGGTGTGCGCGAGCGCGACGACGACGTCGACGCCCTCCTCATCCTTGAGTCGCTTCGCCTCCGCGGGGCCGGTTTCGGTGTAGTCTTCGAGGGTGATGCCCTCCGCCTCGAAGTCGATGTTCGTCTTCCCGTACGTCGCGCCGTCGTCGACGAGCCCGATGATCCCGACGCTGACGCCGCCGCGCTCGACGATATTGGTGGATTCCGTGCCGTCGAACGCCTCGCCCGTCTCGCTGTCGACGAGGTTCGTGGCGAGCCACGGGAACTCGGAATCGGCCGTCACCTCCGAGATTGGGTCGAGCCCGTAGTCGAACTCGTGGTTCCCGATCACGTCGGCGTCCGGTCCGACCTCGTTGAGCACGTCCACCGGCGCGCGCCACTGCGAGATCGGGCTGAGCGCGTGCGGTCCCACCTCGTCGCCGCCGCCGACCACGACGACCGGGCCGTCGGCCGCCGCCCGGCGCTGTTCGATGAGCGTCACCAGCCGCGGGAAGTTCTTGTCCTCCGCTGCGGCAGTCTGGATGTCATTGTAGGACAGAAGGGTCAGCGTCGTCGACCCGTCGCCGTCAGCGGCCGTCGCCGACCCGGAAACGAGCGACCCGCCGAGTACGATTCCACCCGCTCGCAGCACGTCACGCCGTCCGTAGTCACGGTCCCGTGACATCGATTTCTTCCACTTAGCGGCGTTTATAAAATCTTTCTATAAACTGGTATATATTTATCATGACAGGACCTCTTGGGAAGGGTTCTCGAACGATCGGCCGGGACCGCGACCAGAGGCGATGACGAGGCGGTAATCCGAGACGACGGGCCGGCGGTATCGGTACGTCCCCCGATGACGACACCGCTTTACGCGCTCGCCCGCTTCCCCCGACAATGAGCAAGCCGAGCCCCGACGCGTACGAGCAGGGGCGCGGAATGGACGCGCACAACGCCGTGATGCGCGACATCCGCGCCGAGCGCTCGGAGACGTACGACCCGACGGAGCCCACCCGCGTCTGGATCGACGAGGACAACACGCCCGACGGCGTGGTGAACTCCCTCACGATCATCCTAAACACCGGCGGCTGCCGGTGGGCCCGCGCCGGCGGCTGCACGATGTGCGGCTACGTCGCCGAGTCCGTCGAAGGCGGCAGCGTCGCCCACGAGGACCTCATGACGCAGATCGACGCGTGCCTCGACCACGAGTCGGAGGAGGCGGACGAGCCGGCCGAGCTGATCAAGATCTACACCTCCGGCTCCTTCCTCGACGAGCGCGAGGTGCCGGCGGAGACCCGGCGAGCGATCGCCGAGACGTTCGCGGACCGGGACCGGATCGTCGTCGAGTCGCTGCCGGACTTCGTCGACCGCGAGAAGATCGCCGACTTCGCGGACCACGGCATCGCGACCGACGTGGCCGTCGGGCTGGAGACCGCGACGGACCGCGTCCGCCACGACTGCGTGAACAAGTACTTCGACTTCGCCGACTTCGAGGACGCCTGCGCCGAGGCGGCCGCGGCCGACGGCGAGTTCGCCGCCGACGTGGGGATCAAGGCCTACCTCCTGCTGAAGCCGCCCTTCCTCGCGGAGCCGGAGGCGGCCGCCGACATGATCGACTCGATCCGGCGCTGCGCCGACGTCGACGGCTGTCACACCGTCTCGATGAACCCGACCAACGTCCAGCGGTACACGATGGTCGACGAGCTGTTCTTCGAGGGCGGGTACCGCCCGCCGTGGCTCTGGTCGGTCGCGCACGTGCTGGAGGAGACCGCCGACGTCGACGCCATCGTCGTCTCCGACCCGGTCGGCCACGGCTCCGACCGCGGGGCGCACAACTGCGGCGAGTGCGACGACCGCGTCCAGACCGCGATCAAGGACTTCGACAAGCGGCAGGACCCGAGCGTCTTCGACCAGGTGTCCTGCGAGTGCGAGGCCACCTGGGAGTACGTGATGGCCGAAGAGACGAGCTACAACATGCCGCTCGCGCGGTAGTTCGAGGAACGGGCGGACGCCTCGCCGGGCGGTCAGATCGGGGCGAGCGAAGGGATACCGCCGAACGATGGTGACGTTTTCCGATCAGTATTTTTCTGAGTTGGAGAATGATCGATCTATTATCCCCGATAACGCGTGACAGTCGCGTTTGGTAATCCCGATCATACTGAACGATCAGGTCGAAAAAGACCCTTATAGCTTCGGGCCCTGTACCCTAGCATGAACGCAGACGCCAGCGGTTCCCCGCCCTCCCGCGGGAAGTCGGTCCTCTTCTGCCCGGAGTGTCGCTTCGAGAGCGCCCTGTCGGACGGATGGCTCATCGTCAGCGACGGCGACGAGCGCACCGTCGTCTGTCCGAAGTGCGGCCACGTCGCCGACAACCGAACCGAGCGGTCCGCCCCGACGCCGCAGCACGCGGACTGATCACTTCTCTTCCGGCGCCCGTTCCGCGAGGACGGGGATTTCCGACAGCTTCTCGGCGCCGAGCGCGTCCCAGTCGACCCCGTCCGGACGCGGGTACGGCGTGTCGGTCCGGACCGTCCGCTCCGGCGTCACGACGAGGTCGAGCGGAACGTCGTGCGCGTCGGGAGCGGGGAGGTCAGCGTCCGCGCCGGCCGCCGACTCGGGCCCGTCGAGGACGGAAAGCTCGTGGACGGTCGTCGCGACCGTCGTGTCCGCATCGACCGCGCCGAGCTCGCGGAGGACGGCCCACTCCAGGTCGCTGTACCCCTCTCCCTTGCCGATCCGGGCGCCGTCGGTCGTGACCCCGACCGAGCCGGCGGCGATCAGGTCGACGTGGTCGACGTCTTCGGGAGCGGTCGGGGTCCCGTACTCGCCGATTCCGGAGACGGTCGTCGCGTCGTCGATCTCCGCGGGCGGAATCTCGGCGGGGTCGAGCCGGAGGAACGGGTCCGGGTCGCGGAGCCGCGGCTGCGCGACGTAGACGGTCTTGCCGGCGCGCAGCGCGGCCCGGCGGACGGGGAGCTGCGGCGCGTCGGGGTTGGCCTTGAGCGTCGCGGCCGACTCCCACGCCTCGGTTTCCGCGAGCCGCTCCGCCGCGGCGTCGGCGCCGGCGAAGTTGGGGATCCGGTCGTGGGGCGGGAACGGGAACCGCGCCTGGTCGCCTGCGTCGAAGGCGTCCCACACCGCCTCGCGGACGGCCTGTTTGTCCATATCGGAATGAGCGGGGCGGGCGACAAGTAGTCGGCGGAAAGCGGGTTCAGTGCGACCGCGTTCTTGTCCGCTGCCAGACACGGCCGGTGTCACACCGGCGACAGTGTCGGTGTTTTTATATATCAGATCGGTGTTCCGTTCGGACATGATCGAAGACGGACTGTCGTATCCCGCGCGTGGCGACTGGGTCGGACGGATCATCATCGGCGGCGTGCTGGGGCTGCTCTCGGTGTTCGTTATCCCGGCGTTCGCGATCTTCGGCTACCTCGTCCGAGTGCTGGAGCGGACCGTGGCGGGCGACGACGTGCCCCCGGCGTTCGACGACTGGGGAGACCTGCTGGCGAAGGGCGTCGTCGCGACGGTCATCGCACTCGTGTACTCGATCGTCCCGGTCGTCGTGTACGGGATCGTCATCTCGGCGGTCGCCGGAGTCGGGTCGGGCATCGGCGGCGACGTGGGCGCGCTGCTCGGAGTCACCGGCGCGCTGCTCGCGCTGGCGTTCGTCCCCGTGCTGCTGTTCATTTACTACGCGGTTCCCGCGGCGCTCACGGCGTACGCGGCCCGCGGCGAAGTGCGGGCGGCCTTCGACCCGGAGATCCTCAAGCCGACGCTGTTCAGCGTCGAGTACCTCCTCGCCGTGCTGATGCCGCTTCTGATCTCGACCGGCGTGTTCGTCGTTTCGGTGGTGCTCATCCTGACCGTCGTCGGCGCGGTGTTCGTCCCGTTCGTCCAGTTCTACAGTCAGGTCGCCGTCTTCCGGATGTTCGGCACCGCGTTCGCGGACCAGAGCGACTACATCGAGGCCGGGTCGGGCGGGCCCGACGACGGGACGACCGTCCCCGCCTGACGACGACGCCGCGACGCGCCTTTTAACCCGTTCAGGCGCGCACGGTCGGGTATGTTCGAAGACCGGCCGGACCGCGACGCCGAGGTCGTCCTCGTGGGGCGCTCGAACGTCGGCAAGTCCACGCTGATGCGCGAGCTGACGGGCCACGACTTCTCGACCGGCGGCAAGCCGGGCGTCACCCGCCAGCCGAACCACTTCGACTGGGCCAGCGAGAGTTTCATGTTCACGGACCTCCCCGGATTCGGGTTCATGTCCGGCGTCGAGGACGAGCACCGCGAGCAGATCAAGACGAACATCGTGCGCTACTTGGAGGAGAACGCCGACTCGATCCTCGCGGGCGTCGTCGTGATGGACGGCAAGGCCGCCGTCGACATCATCGACCGCCACGCGGAGCGCGGGAACATTCCGCACGACGTGGAGATGTTCGGGTTCTTGGAGGACGTGGGCGTCGAGCCCATCGTCGCCGTCAACAAGACCGACAAGATCGACGACATCGACGAGCGGCTCGACGCGATCTGTGACCGACTGGGGCTGTACCCGCCGTGGCAGCAGTGGTCCGACCGCGTGGCGCCCATCTGCGCGAAGCGCGGCGATATCGAGGCGCTGGAGGAGTGCCTCCGGACGCGCTTCCACGACCACAACCGCGACGACCTGCTGAAGTTCGTTTCGTAAGTAGTCGTGTTTGCTGTTGTGGTCGATTGGTCCGTGGATTCGGCTGTCTATTTATAAGTGATCGCGTTCGGATCGATCGGGAACACCGCCAAAGCCCCAGCCGCGAAGACGCCGTACGCTCGCTGCGCTCCTCACTCGGTCGCTACCGCTCCCTCGTTGCGGTGCTTACGTCGCCTACGGCGTCTTCGCGGCTGCCCCTTTGAGTCCCGCCCAACCGCACAGCAGCCTCACGCCTCCCCAGCCTCGCGGTTCGCGCTCTCCGAGCGCTCACCGCGTCCCTCGCGGGCCGGCTCGCGGCCTTCGCTTCGCTCCGGCCGCTCGCAGGCGCGCCACCGCCTGCCACTTATAAACTATCGTCGCTACGTCTGTACTGATCGTGACCAGTCGGAGAATATTACTTCCTGAGGCTCTCAACGGAGCCAACAGTGTTCAGGTAAGCGACTGAGACGTCGAAGCTGCGTCCAGCAACGCCGTCGGTCACTTATAAACGATCACGTCCGGAGAACGCGTGATCTTACTCCAAGACGATCAGCACGTCGCCCATGTCGACGCTGTCGCCCTCGCCGACGCGGACGCTCGCGACGGTGCCGCCGCGCTCGGCGACCACGTCGTTCTCCATCTTCATCGCTTCGAGGACGCAGACCACGTCGCCGGCGGCGACCTCGTCGCCCTCGCTCACGTCGACCGAGAGGATCGTCCCCTGCATCTCCGCGTCGATGGCCTCGCCGCCCTCCGCGACGTCGACGCTCGAATCGTCGCCTCCGTCGTCGGATTTCGCTTGGGGCGGACGCTGCTGGCCGCCGCTTCCGCCTCCGCCGCCCTCCGGCACCGGGATCGCGGGCGCGCCGCGCTCCTCCAACTCGACGTCGAAGCGCTTCCCGTTCACCTCGACGGTGAACTCGCGTTCGGTGACCTCCTCGTCGTCGTCGCCCGCGGACGCCGACTCCGACCCCCACTTCTCCTGCGCCTCGGCGACCAGCTCGCGGTCGAGCTCCTCGTCGAGGTACTTCGTCGTGTGCGTCCCGTCGACGAACCGCTCGTCGTCGAGCATGAGCCGGTGGAAGGGGACGATAGTGACGACGCCCTCCAGGTCGTACTCCGCGAGCGCGCGCTTCGAGCGCGCGAGGCACTCCTCGCGGTCCGGGGCCCAGACGATCAGCTTCGCGATCATCGAGTCGTAGTCGGTGACCAAGTCGTCGCCCTGCCGGAGCGCGTCGTCGACGCGCACGCCGATCCCGCCCGGCGGGTCGTACGTGTCCAGCGACCCCTCGTTGGCGGGCTGGAAGTCGTTCGCGGCGTTCTCGGCGTTGATCCGGAACTCGATCGCGTGGCCCTCCAGCGCCACGTCGCCCTGCGAGACGGACAGGCCCTCGCCGCTGGCGACCCGGAGCTGCTCCTTGACGATGTCGATCCCCGTCAGCTCCTCCGTGACGGTGTGTTCGACCTGGATCCGGGTGTTCACTTCGAGGAAGTAGAAGTTCGTCTCCGGACCGAGCGGCTCCGAGGGGTCGCGGTCGGGGTCCTCCTCGACGAGGAACTCGACCGTCCCGGCGTTGGTGTAGTCCGCGGCGGCGACGCCCCGGCGGGCCGCCTCGCCGATCTTCTCGCGCAGCTCGTCGGAGAGCGCCGGGGAGGGCCCCTCCTCGATCACCTTCTGGTGGCGGCGCTGGAGCGAGCAGTCTCGCTCGCCGAGGTGGACGACGTCGCTCTCGCTCACCGAGCCGTCCGGGTCGTCCGCGACGATCTGGACCTCGACGTGGCGGGGGGTCTGGAGGTACCGTTCGAGGTACACCGAGTCGTTCGAGAAGTACGCCTCGCCCTCGCGTTTGGCGGATTCGAGCGCTTCTTCGGCGTCCTCCGCGCTCTCGACGACCTTCATCCCGCGGCCGCCGCCGCCGCCCTCGGCCTTGATCGCGACCGGGTAGCCGTACTCGTCGCCGAACTCCGTGACGGCCTCGACGTCGGTGACCGGCTCCGTCGTCCCGGGGACGATCGGCACGTCGGCGTCGTCCATCACGCGCCGGGCGTGCGTCTTCTCGCCGAGGCGCTCCATCGCGTCGCTCTCGGGGCCGACCCACGTGATCCCGTCGGCGGCCTCGACGCGGGCCGCGAAGTCGGCGTTCTCCGCGAGGAACCCGTACCCGGGGTGGATCGCGTCCGCGCCGGCCGAGCGCGCCGCCTCGACGACGGCCTCGCCGTCAAGGTACGAGTCGGCCGCGCGGGCGGGCCCCACGTTGTACGCCTCGTCCGCGTACCGGACGTGGCCGCCGTGCTTGTCGGCGTCGCTGTAGACGGCGACGGTGTCGACGCCGAGCTCCTCACAGGCGCGCATCACGCGGACCGCGATCTCGCCGCGGTTCGCCACGAGAACCTTATCGAACATTCCTGTCGGTTCTTCCACCAACTGCTACCAAACTCTGTCGGTCCGTGCCGGGACGAGTGAACTACCCCATCCTACTCGCTTACCGCTGACGCGGTTCGCTCCTTGAGGGTGGGGCTTCCTGTTTCCACGACGCGCTTTGCAGACACCGAAGTGGTGTCCGTAGGGAGCGCAGTCTCCACAGGCGGTGATTCGGAGTGTCCCACTCCTACTTTGTCGAGTCCGCGAGAAAGAATGTTCCACGACGCATTCGCGTCTCTGTCCGCCACAAACCCACATGATGGGCACGAATGCTCACGCACCCACAGCGGTTTGTCCGTCTCTGTCCCGCATGACGCGCATTCTTTCGTCGTTCCACCGGGGTCTACGGCAACGAAGTGCGTCCCCTCACGCTCACATTTGTATTCGAGCATTCGCAGGAACGTTCCCCACGAGGCCCCGGCACGGTTCCGAGAGTTGCCCGGTAGTTCGATTAGTCCCTTCGCGTCCAAGTCCTCGACGGCCACCAAGTCGTACTCTCGGGCGTAGTAGTTCGACAATTTGTGGAGGAAATCTCGACGCTTGCGTTTCAGGTCGGCGTGGCGTCGAGCGACCATCTCGCGCTGATCCTCCCAATTATTAGAGCCGCGTTCCTTCCGCGAGAGGTTGCGTTGAGCGCGTTCCAACCGCTCACGCTCGTCGGAGAAGTCTGGCGACTCGACAGCAGTGCCGTCCGTGTCGTGAGCGTACTTGACAATACCTACGTCAATACCCACCACATCCCTAGGATTCTCCGGTTTCTCTGACGTAGCTTCGTCCACGTCGATACCGAACGTGGCGTACCACTCGCCCGTGGGCTCTCGTTTGACTGTGACCTGCTTAATGGTCGCGTTCTCGGGGATGTCTCGGTGGAGGTGAATCGGGATCTCGCCGATTTTGCTCAACCGCAAGACAGGCCGACCACTCGTATTCTTGAGTTCGAAGCCGGACTGGTTGTAGGTGAGCGACCGATACTCCTGAGGCGGTTTCCACTTGAGCATCCCCACGGCGCGTCCGTTCTCCTTCTGCGCACGGAGCGTAGAGAGGTTGTCGTAGACACGCTTGACGACCATTTGGAGGACTTTCGAGTGAACGTCATTCAGGTCATCCCACCACGATTTGAGGTCGGGGAGTTGTCCCTGTACCTTGTAACGTGCTGGAATCTCGTCTGTCTCGTTGAGTTTGTAGAGGACGTGGTTGTAGAGTTGCCTACAAGTATCGACGTGGTGTAGAAGCGTCTCGGTAAGGGCTTCCGGTGGGTTAAGTCGATACTTGTAGCCGTAGTACATCTATGACTCTCGTTCCTCGATGAGTTCGTCCAGTTTCTCTTGGACGAATGAGGAGAGGCTCAGNGAGGCTCAGGTGATTGTCCTGAATCCACTCCTCTTGATCGTCACGGATGGAAATGGTCTTTCGCGTTGCCATATCATAACTTACGTAATTTACATACAAGTAGTTTGCGGGGGTGAGGGCTGCGGGCCAGTCGTCGCGGAATATTTGTGAGACGATAACAGCGTGGACGAATCATTTTGCGATTCGTTAACACTCTAGAGATCTCCAATTTCTGGAGACGCTGTATTCCCTCTATACTACGCGACTCGGTCTTCGGCCTGCGTTGTTCGTTGAGAAAGCGGGCTTAGCGCCTGAAAACAATTAAAAGGACTGCGGGCGCCACGATCAGGTATGCTCGACGCGGGAAACCCGTACGTGTTGCCGTCGGTGCTGGTCGGCGCCGCCGTCTACCTCGGCCTCACGGTCGCGACCGACGCGTCGCTTCCGATCCGGGTCGGCGCGCTCCTCGTCCTCGTGGGCGTCGTCCCGGTCGTCCTCAACCGACTGCTCGGCGACCGGGGCGGACCGACCCTCGACGACGGCGACGAGTCGGCCGCCGCGACCGCGGGTGAGGACGCCGGCGACGAGGGGACGCGCTGAGCGACCGCGGGAGAGACTACCACAGGCATATATATCAGCGGACGTATCACCGAACGCGCCCTGAGGCAGGGCCGGGTCGACGGCGTAACGGTTCGACGCCGCGCCGTCGGGGGAATGTACGCGGCCGGACGCCCCCGCGTCCGGCGGTTCGGTTCGACGTGTCGACGACGCGACCAGCGACTGGTCGAAGCGGCCGATCTCCGGACAGAGTACGAGAGCGGCGCGCCCGCGCCTCAGAACCGGTCGCTGCGACCGGCCGCGGTCCACGGGTCCGCGGGCGCGTCGGCGGGGACGCGCACCCGGCGGCGGTGGAGACGGTCGATCCGACCGGCGAGCGCCCAGCGGTCCTCCTCGCGCCCCTCGTCCCCGTCGCTCGCGGCGGCCGCGGCGGCGAGTTCGCCGTCCCGGAGGTGCGCGGCGACTGCGGCAGCGATGGCGGCCGCCTCGTCGTCGCGGGCGTCGTCCGGGATCGAGAGGCCGGCGATCGGGGGAGCTCCGTCGGCGCCCTCCTCGCCGACCGGCTCGTCGTCGGCCGCCATCAGATCGGGATGTTGCCGTGTTTCTTCGCGGGCTGGTCCGTGCTCTTCCCCTTCAGCATCTTCAGGTCCTCGATCAGGCGGGCGCGGGTCTCGGTCGGCTCGATGACGTCGTCGACGAAGCCGCGGTCGGCGGCGGTGTAGGGGTTCGCGAACTCCTCGCGGTACTCGTCGATGAGCTCCTGTCTGCGCGCGTCGGGGTCGTCGGCCTCGGCCAGCTCCTCGCGGTAGAGGACGTTGACCGCGCCCTTCGGCCCCATCACCGCGATCTCCGAGGTGGGCCACGCGTAGTTGACGTCGCCGCCGATGTGCTTCGAGGACATCACGCAGTAGGCGCCGCCGTACGCCTTCCGGGTGATGACGGTCAGGAGGGGAACGGTCGCCTCCGAGAAGGCGTACAGGAGCTTCGCGCCGTGGCGGATGATCCCGTTGTGCTCCTGGTCGGTGCCGGGCATGAATCCGGGGACGTCCTCGAAGGTGAGGATCGGGATGTTGAACGCGTCACAGAAGCGGACGAAGCGCGCGCCCTTCTGGCTCGCCTCGATGTCGAGCGTGCCGGCGTTCACGCGGGGGTTGTTGGCGACGACCCCGATAGAGTGGCCGTCGAGGCGGGCGAAGCCGACGACGATGTTCTTCGCGAAGTTCTCGTGCACCTCGAAGAAGGAGCCCTCGTCGGCCACGCTGCCGATCACGTCCTTCATGTCGTACGGCTTCCGGGGGGCGTCCGGGACTATCTCCGCGAGCTCGTCGTCCGCCCGCTCGGGGTCGTCCCACGGCTCGACGCGCGGCGGGTCCTCCACGTTGTTCGCGGGGAGGTACGACAGCAGCCGCGCGATGTTGTCGAGCGCCTCCTCCTCGCTCTCCTCCGCGAAGTGCGCGACGCCGGAGGTCGAGGAGTGGGTGACCGCGCCGCCCAGCTCCTCGAAGCTCACCTCCTCGCCGGTGACCGTCTCGATGACGTCCGGCCCGGTGATGAACATGTGCGAGGTGTCTTTCACCATGAACGTGAAGTCCGTGATGGCGGGCGAGTACACCGCGCCGCCCGCGCACGGCCCCATGATCGCCGAGATCTGGGGGATCACGCCCGAGGCCTCCGTGTTGCGCCGGAAGATCTCCGCGAAGCCGCCGAGCGAGGCGACCCCCTCCTGGATCCGGGCGCCCGCGGAGTCGTTGAGGCCGACGACGGGCGCGCCCACGTCCATCGCCTTGTCCATCACCTTACACACCTTCTCGGCGAACACCTCGCCGAGCGACCCGCCGAAGACGGTGAAGTCGTGCGCGAACACGAACGTCTTCCGGCCGTTCACCTCGCCGTAGCCGGTCACCACGCCGTCGCCCGGGATCTGCTTCTCCTCCATCCCGAACGTGTGGTTGCGGTGGGTGCGGAACCGGTCGAACTCGTGGAAGGTCCCGTCGTCGAGGAAGTAGTCGATCCGCTCGCGGGCGGTCATCTTCCCCTTGTCGTGTTGCGACTGGATCCGGTCTTCGCCTCCGCCCTTCGCCGCCCGCTCGCGGCGCTCCCGGAGGTCCTCGATACGGTCGTCCATCGTCACGCCGGACCACCCTGAGTCATTACCTCGTCGGTCGGACAGCGGCGTCAAAAGGGTTCCCCTATCCGACGTTTTGGCGTTCGACGCGCGTCGAATGGCGGGCCGGGGAGGCGACGGCGGAGCGACGGGACCGCGGTGGCGACGCGGAGGGGAACCGCGCTCGACCCCGCGACCGCCGCGGAGCGGCCCTGCCTCCGGTTCACACGGCGACCGGCGGTTCGACGCTTTTAAACCTCCGATGGACCACTCTCCGATGAGACAGGCTTCGCCTGTTTCACTGACCCGTAGGAGCGACCTGCGTACTACGGAGGTGAAAATGGCAGACACAATACAAGAGGCCGTAACCCTCGCACTCGACGATGCGCCCGAGCGGAACTTCCGCGAGACCGTGGACATCGCGATCAACCTGCGAGACCTCGACCTCAACGATCCGTCGAACCGTATCGACGAGTCCGTCGTGCTGCCGGCTGGAACGGGGCAGGAGACACAGATCGTCGTCTTCGCGGAGGGCGAAACCGCCGTCCGCGCAGAGGAGGTCGCTGACGAAGTACTCGACAGCGACGACCTCGAAGACCTCGGAGACGACGACGACCGCGCAAAGGACCTGGCCGACGAGACCGACTTCTTCGTCGCGGAGGCCAACCTGATGCAGGACATCGGTCGGTACCTCGGTACCGTCCTCGGTCCGCGCGGGAAGATGCCTACCCCACTGCAGCCGGACGACGACATCGTCGAGACCGTCAACCGGATGAAGAACACGGTGCAGCTCCGGTCGCGCGACCGGCGCACGTTCCACACCCGCGTCGGCGCCGAGGACATGGGCGCCGACGCGATCTCGGACAACATCGACGTCATCATCCGGCGGCTCGAAGCAGACCTCGAGAAGGGCCCGCTCAACATCGACGGGATCTACGTGAAGACCACGATGGGTCCCGCGAAGGAGGTGCCCGTATGAGCTCGGTCCGCAAAACCGAGACGATTCCGGAGTGGAAACGGGAGGAGGTCGCCGAACTCGTCGAGTTCATCGACTCCTACCAGTCCGTCGGGATCGTCGGCGTGGCCGGCATCCCGAGCCGGCAGCTCCAGGCCATGCGCCGGGAGCTCCACGGCTCGGCGGCCGTCCGCATGAGCCGCAACACGCTCACGAACCGGGCGCTCGAGGAGGTCGACGACGGCGTCGAGGCGCTGACGGAGTACGTCAGCGGCCAGGTGGCGCTCGTCGGCACCAACGACAACCCGTTCGGCCTCTTCAAGCAGCTCGAAGCCTCGAAGACCCCCGCCCCGATCAACGCGGGCGAGGTGGCCCCCAACGACATCGTGATCCCCGAGGGCGACACCGGCGTCGACCCGGGGCCGTTCGTCGGCGAGCTCCAGACCGTGGGCGCGTCCGCCCGCATCATGGACGGCTCGATCAAGGTGACCGAGGACTCGACCGTGCTGGAGGAGGGCGAGGTCGTCGACGACGACCTCGCGAACGTCCTCGTTGAGCTCGGCATCGAGCCCAAGGAGGTCGGCCTCGACCTGCGCGCCGTCTACTCCGAGGGCGTGCTGTTCGAGCCCGACGAGCTCGAACTCGACGTCGACGAGTACCGCGAGGACATCCGGTCCGCCGCGGCCGCCGCGCGCAACCTCTCCGTCAACGCCGCGTACCCGACGGCCGCCACCGCCGGCACCCTTCTCGCGAAGGCGTCCGGCGAGGCGAAGTCCGTCGGCCTGTTCGCGGAGATCGAGAGCCCGGACGTCGTGCCCGACCTGATCGGGAAGGCCGACGCCCAACTGCGCGCGCTCGCGACCCAGATCGACGACGAGGAGGCGCTCCCCGAGGAGCTCCAGGGCGTCGAGGCCGCGCCGGCACCGGAGCCGGCGGCCGACGACGCCGACGAGGAGGAGGAACAGGCGGACGAAGACACGGAAGACGCCGAGGAGACCGACACCGACGACGACGCCGACGACGACGGCGACGACGGCGGAGAGGGACTCGGCGCGATGTTCGGATAACACGAGGTACACACCAATGGAATACGTTTACGCTGCGCTCATCCTGAACGAGACTGGCGAAGAGATCAACGAAGACAACGTCACCGGCGTGCTGGAAGCCGCCGGCGTCGACGTCGAGGAGTCCCGCGTCAAGGCGCTCGTCGCCGCGCTGGAGGACGTCGACATCGAGGAGGCCATCGAGACGGCCGCCGCGGCCCCGGCCGCCGGCGCGTCCGCCGGTGGCTCCGCGGACGCCGACGCGTCCGCCGACGAGGCGGACGCCGACGACGACGATGACGACGACGAGGCCGAGGCCGCCGACGAGGCGGACGACGACGAGGAAGAGGGCGACGGCGGCGAAGGGCTCGGCGAGCTCTTCGGCTGAGCCGGCGCGCGACTCCCCGACGCCGACAGCGTCGACCGACCACCGATTTTTCGCGACGCGTCAGTATCCGGAATGATAACGCCGTCAGCGATTTTATATGACGATCGCGGAAACGGAGAGTCGATGAAGATCGTCGACGGCGACAAGGCGGAGTGCGACCGGTGCGAGTCGGTGTTCCCGCTCGCGGACGTCTCCCTGTTGGAGAAGGAGACCAACCGCAACTACGAGCGGGTGCTGTGCGAGGAGTGTCTGAAGATCGTCGGCGTGCCGCGGGGGTACACCCTGCGGCGGGACATCACGCACCTCGCGACGTGAGCGCCCCGCGGGCGGGACGCCCATCGAAGTCCTTTTTTAGCGGCGACGGGAAGCCGCACTCATGGAAATCGACGCGGAGCTCCGTCGGCAGATCACGGTCTCGCTGGCGGCGGCCGCGGTGTTCATCGTCGGGCTGATCGCCATCGGGGTCACCTTCGGCGGGTCGACGGTCCTTCCGGAGGCGGGAGCGATCGCGCTCGTCGCGCTGTTGGCCGGGTTCGTCCTCCTGATGGCCGGCGTCGGAACGTACCTGATGCGCGCGAAAGACGAGTCGTAGCCCCCCGGACCGTCACCGCTCTTTTCGGCCGCTTTCCGTGTCCGACCTGCGGCGTTTACGCTTCGTCCGCCCCGTCAGCCTCGCGTCCGACGCCTGAGTCTTCGTCCGCCCCGTCAGCCTCGCGTCCGTCCCGCCAGTCGGTCACGTCGTCGGCGGCGGCCACCCGCTTCTCGTAGTACGAGAGGGGGTCGGCAGCCACCTGCATGTGGTCGTCCTCGTTGTGGCAGATCCCGTAGTTCGCGAGCGTCTCGCAGGTCGGCGGGGGGTACTGGGTCCCCCGGTCGTCTGTCAGGAACTCGGTCTGGTAGCGGATCCCCTCGGCGTCGAGGCTCGTGTCCGCGCAGAAGGCGACGACCTCGTCGGGCGTCATGCCGATGCCGACGAGGAACGCCATCAGCGCGAACGACTCCGCCGCGGAGAGCGCGGCGTCGCGCTCCGCCTTCTCGATCAGGTTCGTCATACACGGCGGGAACAGCGCGGGGGCGACGACGTCCGGCGGCTCGGCGTACGTCCGCTCGGAGAGCAGCCGCCGGAGGTCGGCGACGCGGGACTCCAGCGCCGCGGCGATCTCCTCGTCCGCGCCCAGCTCGAAGGGGAGCCCCTCGGCGACCCGCGCCTCGACGGCGGCCTCGAGCGCCGCGAGCAGCTCCTCGCGGGAGACGCGCACCGCGCCGTCGGCGAGCGCGCGGTTGACGAGCCGCCACGAGTCGCCCCACTCGGGCGAGGTGAGCCGGAGGTACGGGCCGACGTCGATCCGGTAGTGGTCGGGGTCGCGGCCGGCACCGGTGGCGCCGGTTCCGGCACCGCGGACGCCGGCCGGCGCGGTGGCGTCCGGGCGCACGGCGTCCGCGAGGTCGAACTCCGCGAGCAGGTCGTCGAGCCCGACGGTCGCGGACGACACCGACCGCAGCTCGTCGTCGGTCTCCAGGTCGCGGCGGACCCGCTCCATGGCGGTCGCCGCCTCCGCAGCGGCGTACTTCTCGATGGCGGGGTCGGAGTCGAGCAGCGAGACGAGGATCCGCGCGATGGGGTACGAGAGCAGCTCCGCCTGCGTGTCGGACGCGGACTCGCCGGGGAACTCGCCGCTCTCGGCGGCGACGGTCCCTTCGAGGAGGGCGCGCTCGACGCGCTCGCGGGCGCGCTCGACCGCCGGGGCGTCGGCCGCGACGAGCTCCGGCAGCGACACCGCGGCCTCGGCGACCGCCTCGCGGGCGCTCGCGAAGAACGGGTACTTGGCGTCGAGCGCGTCCATGTCGGCCCGAGGTAGTGAGGGCCGGCGAATAAGCGGTGCGGTCCGCGGTCGGTCGGCACGGCAGGGGACCCGGCCGGCGGCGGCTACTCGTCCGTCTCCTCGACGGCCGCGCCCGGCGCGTTCGACTTGACGCTCCGGAGCCCCTGTTTCGCCTTCTGCTTGGAGGCGTACCCCTGGCCGCCGTCGGCGATGACGTTGCCGTTGTCGTGGCGGAGCCGCCAGCGGTACTCGTCCGCGCTGTCGCGGAACAGCTCGAACGTCGCGTCGCTGCCGCCCTCGTCGGGGGCCTCCTCGTCGCGCGAGACGTCGACAACGTGCGCGCCCGGCGCGTTCCGCTGGACGCTCTCGATCCCCGAGCGGGCGTCGCGCTTGTCGGCGTACCCCTCGCCGCCGTCGGCGACGATGTTGCCGTTGTCGTGACGGAGCCGCCAGCGGTACTGGTCGGCGCTGTCGGCGTACAGCTCGAACGTCGCCTTGCTCGCGGCCGCGTCCTCGTCGACCGCGGCCGCCTCGTCGGGCCACTCCATCTCGACCTCGAAGTGGACGGTCCCGTCCGCGCGCTCCAGTTCGACCTCGACGTCGCCGGTCGCCCCCGGATCGACCGTCACCGTTCCCTCCTCGTCGACCGGCACCGGCTCCCCCCGTCCGAGCGCCCTGGCGATCCGCCGAAGGTACGTGGCTAACCCCTGTCGGGTCCGCGACCGGCTCGACTCGTGGATGGTGTCGTCTGACATACAGGGAAGCAGTCTGCGCCGCGAAACAAAAGCGTATGCCCGAACCGAGGGCACGACCGCGGAGCCGCCGCTACGCGTCGGCGTCCGGCCGCTCCGAGTCGTCGCCCGGCCGCTCCGCGACGATCGTCTCGCCCGCGCGCACGCTGTCGCCCTCGGCGACGAGCAGGTCGTCGCGGCCTACGTCCGCGGGCAACACCACGTCGGCGCGCGAGCCGAACGAGACGTGGCCGACGCGGTCGCCGCGCTCGACGCGGTCGCCGGCCTCGACGGACGGGTGGATCCGCCGGGCGAACCAGCCCGCGATGACGAGCAGCTCGTACTCGCCGAAGTCGATCGCGACCTGCTCGTTGCGGTCCGACTCCTTGTCGAACGCCGGGCGGTTCGCGCCGGGGCGGTGGC
Source organism: Halorubrum distributum JCM 10118 (assembly GCF_000337335.1). GTDB lineage: Archaea > Halobacteriota > Halobacteria > Halobacteriales > Haloferacaceae > Halorubrum > Halorubrum distributum. The sequence continues at coordinate 110,281 of NZ_AOJN01000055.1, forward strand.
GGACCTCGCGGACCTCGCCCGCGAGCGGCGCGCGGTTGACGTGGACGTCGGTGACGTTCATGAACACGCCGACGCGGAGCCGCGAGCCCTCCTCGCGCACCACGGAGACGGTGCCATCGGCCGGAGAGACGACCGCCTCCTCGCCCGTCGGCGGGTCGCGCTCGGGGTCGCGGTGGAACCAAAGGACCCCGAGCGCGAGCGCGACGAGCGCGGCGCCGACCGGCGGGACGAACGGCAGCGCGACGGCGCCCGCGAGCGCCGGGACGAGCGCCAAGTCCCACGCGGCGTCGACCACCGGGAACGGGAGGAGCCGCGAGAGCGGCGGCGCGCGGCTCACGGCGCCACCTCCGCGTCCCGCAGTTCGGGCGAGAGCTCGGTCCGGCCCGCCGCCCACGCCGCGAGCAGGTGGACGAGGTGGGTCGTGTCGTCGAGCCCATCGGACATGTCGAGGTCTGCCTCGCCGGCGAGCGCGTGGAGCCGCGCGAGGTCGTCGCCGCCGTACTCGGAGCCGGCGCGGGCGACGCGGAGCGTCTCGCGGAGCAGCTCCCCCCCGTCGTACCCCTCGTCGAGGAGGTCGTCGAGCGTCGAGCGCGCGTCTTTCAGGTCGCCGCTCCGGGCGTCGGCGAGCGCCTCGCGGAGCGCGTCGTCGTCGCCGACCTCGCCCAGCGTCTCGTAGGCGGTCGACATGGTGATCTCGCCGCCCTCGACCGCGGTCGCCTGCGCCGAGAGGATCGCCTCGCGGAGGTCGCCGCCGGCCGCGCTGGCGACGAACTCCAGCCCGTCGCCGTCGTAGTCGACGCCCTCGCGGCCGCAGATCGTTTCGAGGACGTCGATCGTCTCGTCCGTCGTCGGCGAGCGCACGCGGACCGGGAAGCAGCGCGACCGGATCGGGGCGATGAGCTTCGAGGGCTGGCGGGTCGCGATCACGAACTGGGTGGTCCGGTGGTGTTTCTCCATCACGCGGCGCAGCGCCTGCTGGAAGTCCTCGCGGATCGCCTCCGCGTTGTCCAAGAGGACCGTCTTGTACTCGCCGGACATCGGCGCGTACGACGCCGACTCCTTCAGCACGCGGTTTATCATGTCGCGTTTCGCCATCGAGCTCCGACCGGCGAGGAACCCCTCGAACCGCGGGTCGGTCCGGATCTCCTTTTTCGTCCGGCCGAAGAAGTCGGCGACGTTGATCTCGATCAGGTCGGCGTCCGGGTCGGCGTGCGACGCGTCGGCGAGCGCCCGCGCCGCCGCGGTCTTCCCGACCCCCGGCGGCCCCTGAACGACGAGGTTCATCGGCTCGTCGACGGCCCGGCGCAGCCGGTCGCGGGCCTCGTCCTGCCGGATCTCGTCGAGGTCGGGCGCGTGCGTGTCTATCCACAGCGGTCCGTCCATGCCGTATGGGTCCGGCCCGAGCGCTCAAGAATCGGTCGGTCGGCGCGCCGAGACGGCGAGCAGGTCCCGGTATCGGAGGGAAGAACACGTCCCGAATCGAGGGCGACCCCGTGACGTTTCGTTACGATCACCCCCCTGCGATCCGTTTAGAAGTGGGGTGTCGAGGACATCTCGACGACCGACATCACGCCCACAGAATAGATTATAGGTATTCTTCTACCTTCTCGATTGTCTTGAGTTTTTAATAATAATTTGAGTAAATGAACATCAATCGTTAAGTATGGGCCAGCCGAATCTGTGGGCACATGTCACGTGACAACAGCGGAGATTCGGAGAGCGGACTCACCCGTCGCCACTACGTTGCCGGCGCCGGGAGCCTCGCAACCGTGGGGATCGCCGGCTGTTCCGGCGGCGGCGACGGCGGCGACGGCGGCAGCGGAGATGCGGTCGAAGCGCTACACGGCTGGACCGGCGGCGACGGCGCCGCGGCGGCCGAGGCGCTCGAGGAGGCGTTCAACGAGGCGCATCCCGACACCGACCTCAACATGAACGCCATCGGCGGCGGCGGCAACCAGAACCTTGACGCCGTGGTCGCGAACCGGCTCCAGAGCGACGACCCGCCGGGGTCGTTCGCCGGGTGGCCCGGTCCGAACCTCCAGCGCTACGAGGGCGTCCTCGGCAGCGTCGACGACGTCTGGGAGGAGAACGGCTTCGAGGACGCGATGGTCGACGAGGCCGTCGAACTCCACCAGCAGGGGGGTAGCTACCGGGCCGTGCCGCTCGGCTCCCACCGGCTGAACTGCCTCTTCTACAACGTCTCGGTCGTCGAGGACGCCGGGATCGACGTCGAGTCGCTGAACAGCACCGCGGCGCTCATCGACGCCCTGGAGACCGTCAGCAGCGAGACCGACGCGATCCCGATGACCCACGGGATGTCCGGCACGTGGACGACGACCCAGCTGTGGGGCGCCGTGATGCTCGGCGAGAACGGCTACCAGCCGTACATGGACTTCCTCGCCGGCGACGGCGACGAGGCGGCCGTGCGCGCGGCGTTCGAGCGCACCGCCGAGATCCTGGAGAACCACATCAGCGAGGACGCGTCCTCGATCGGGCTGACCGACTCGAACCAGAACATCATCAACGGCGAGGCCGCCTTCATCCACCAGGGTAACTGGGCGGCGGGCGCGTTCCGGAACGCCGAGGACTTCGAGTACGAGGACGACTGGGGCTTCAAGACGTTCCCCGGCACGGAGGGGATGTACACGCTCCACTTCGACTCGTTCATCTACCCGGCGAACAACCCGACGCCCGAGGCCTCGAAGACCTGGGAGGCGTTCGTCGGCAGCCCCGAAGCGCAGATCGCCTTCAACCAGTTCAAGGGGTCGATCCCGACCCGCACCGACGTGAGCATGGACGAGTTCGGTCCGTACCTCCAGGAGACGGCCGAGGACTTCGCCAACGCGGAGTACCGGCCGCCGAACCTCCAGCACGGGCTCGGCGTCCCCTCCGAGACGATGACGCAGCTCAACGAGGTCATCTCCTCGGAGTTCACCGGCCCGTACAACGTCGACGCGGCGACGACGGGCTTCCTGGACGCGGTGTCGAACTGAGCACGACCAGATGCTCGATTTTTACCGTCGATTGTACCGGACGATCAGGCCCTCCTCGGGGGACGACGAGAGCGAGGTTCGCGCCGACGGCGGCGTCGTGAGCGACGGCCCCGCCGCCGACCCGCCGACGGAGCCGGACCGGGACGCGACGGCGCGTCTCAAGTCGGCCCTGGACCGGCGGTTCGGGAGCGACTTCATGGAGTCGTCGATATTCTGGCTCCCGCCGTTCCTGCTGATGGGCCTGTTCGTCTACGGTGCGGTCATCTGGAACCTGCTGATCTCGCTGACCGACTACCAGCGGTTCGAGAACGCGCCGGACTACTCGGACCTCGACTTCGAGATGTACACCCGGGCGCTCGCGGACTCCGGGTTCGTCGACGCCGCGGTCAACACGCTCATCCTGCTCGTCTTGTTCACGGCGGGAACGCTCGTCGTCGGCCTCCTGCTGGCCATCCTGATCGACAGGGGGATCCGCTTCGAGAACTCGTTCCGGACGGTCTACCTCCTGCCGATGAGCCTCTCGTTCGTTGTCACCGCCCAGTTCTGGCTGTGGATCTACAACTACAACAACGGGATCGCCAACAGCGTCATCGGGACGTTCGGCCTCGGGCCGGTGAGCTGGCTCGGTAATCAGGACATCGTCCTCTACGCGATCATCTTCGCGTTGATGTGGCAGTTCTCGGGGTACGCGATGGTCGTGTACCTCGCCGGCCTGCGCGCGATTCCGAGGGAGCACTACGAGGCGGCCAAGGTCGACGGCGCGTCGACCCTGAAGATGTACTGGCGCGTGATCATTCCCCAGCTGAAGGGCGCGACCATCAGCGCCGCCGTCGTGCTGATGGTGTTCGGCATGAAGGCGTTCGACTTCCTCTACTCGCTGGTGGGGGGGTACCGGCCGCCGAACGGCGCCGACATCCTCGCGACGAAGATGGTGCGCGAGGCGTACGCGAACCTCAACTGGGCGTACGGGTCGGCGATCGCGATCGTCCTGTTCGCGATGGCGCTCGGCGTCATCGGCCCGTACCTCGTCTACGAATACCGGAGGGATAACCTATGAGCGACGAAGAACTTCGAACCGACGGCGGCGCGACGACGACGACGGCGCGGCTGCGCCGGAACCTCGACCAGATGACGGCGGAGGACGCCGGCCTGTACGTCGTCCTGATCTTCGCGGCGGCGTTCTACCTCGTCCCGATCGAGTCCGGACTGGTGACCTCGTTCAAGACCGGAACCGCGATCATCGAGACGGCGCCGTTCGCTCCGCCGGGGCCGTCCGGATTCACCCTCGAGAAGTGGCAGACGGCGATCGACGCCCTGCTTCGCGGGATGGGGAACAGCCTGCTGTACGCCGTGCCCGCGACGGTCATCTCGGCTGTCGTCGGGAGCGTCACGGCGTACGGGCTGACGATCCCGACCTGGAAGAAGTCGTACAAGGCGGTGGTGCTAATGCTGATCATCGCCGGGATCTTCATCCCGTACCAGGCCGTGCTGGTACCGCTGACCCAGTTCTGGTCGCAGTGGGCCCAGCTCGACCAGGTGTTGTCGTTCGTCTGGGCGCTCGGCGTCTCGAACGACTACGCCGGCATCGTCGAGCTGGTGATCACCCACGTCGCCTACGGGATCCCGATCTGTACGCTCCTGTTCCGGACGTACTACAAGACGATGAGCGAGGAGATGATCGAGTCGGCCCGCCTCGACGGGGCGACGCTCCGTCGGGTGTACCGCCGGATCGTTCTCCCGCTGTCGGGACCGATGTTCGCCGTCGTCCTCATCTATCAGTTCACCCAGATCTGGAACGACCTCCTGTTCACGCTGGTGCTCGTCTCGACGGAGTCGAGTCCCGCGGCGCCCGTCGTGTTAATCTTAGCGGGTCTCGGGACCTCGCTGGAGGGGCAGGACTTCGCGCTCCGGATGGCCGGCGCGTTCTTCGCGGCGCTGCCGACGCTGGCAGTGTACATCTTCTTCGGCGAGGAGTTCGCCGATGGGGTGGCGGCGTGACCCGGACGCCCACATCTGCCGGCGGCGGCGGTCGCCCGGGACGACGGCGGCCGGACTGCGAGGCGGCGCGGCGCGCGAACGACCACACGACACCGACCACAACACAAAGACATGGCAACGCTTGAACTCGACTCGATAACGAAGACGTTCCAGGACGGAGACGAGGAGATCGTCGCGGTCGACGACGTCTCGATGTCGATCGACGACGGCGAGTTCCTCGTCGTCGTCGGTCCCTCCGGCTGCGGGAAGTCCACGACGCTCCGGATGGTCGCCGGCCTGGAGACGATCACCGCCGGCACGCTCAGCATCGACGACCGCGTCGTCAACGACGTGAAGTCACAGGACCGGGACATCGCGATGGTGTTCCAGTCGTACGCGCTCTACCCGCACATGAGCGTCCGACAGAACATGTCGTTCGGCCTCGAGGAGTCGACGGACCTCCCGGACGACGAGATCAACCGGATGGTCTCGGAGACGGGCGAGATGCTCGGCATCTCGAACCTGCTCGACCGGAAGCCGAGCGACCTCTCCGGCGGCCAACAGCAGCGGGTCGCGCTCGGCCGCGCCATCGTCCGCGACCCCGAGGTGTTCCTGATGGACGAGCCGCTGAGCAACCTCGACGCGAAGCTCCGTGCGGAGATGCGGACCGAGCTCCAGCGGCTCCAGAACGACCTCGGCGTGACGACGGTGTACGTCACCCACGACCAGACGGAGGCGATGACGATGGGCGACCGGATCGCCATCCTCGACGGCGGCGAGCTCCAGCAGGTCGCGACGCCGCTGGAGTGTTACCACGAGCCGGCCAACCAGTTCGTCGCGAGCTTCCTCGGGGAGCCGTCGATGAACTTCTTCGACGTGACGCTGGAGGGCAACCGGCTCGTCGGCGACGCCTTCGAGTACCCGATCCGCGAGGACGTCCGGGCCGACCTCGGCGACGCGACCGACCTCGTCCTCGGGATCCGCCCCGAGGCCGTCGAACTCGTCGACAAGGCCGGCGACCACGAGTTCGAGACCACCGTCGACGTCGTCGAGCCGATGGGCGACGAGAACACGGTGTACCTCCACTTCGACCCGGACGCCGACCCCGAGAACGCGTCGGCGCTCGTCGCGACGATCGACGGGTTCAACCGAGTCAGCGAGGGCGACACGGTGACCGCGCGGATCCCGGAGGACGCGATCCACCTCTTCGACCGGAGAACGGGCGAGGCGCTCCACAACCGGTCGATGAAGGACGCGGCCGACCAGGTCGACCTCTGAGGGCCGGCGGCGCGCGGTCGCCGTCGTTTTTTAGATATCTCGCTCCGCCCGACGCTCACCAGTACTTCGTCCGGTCGACGCCGTCGGCGAGCAGCGCCGCGGCGGCGACGTGCGCGTACGCGCCCCACGCGAGCGCGAGCAGCGCCGCGACGCTCCGCGTGGCCGTCGCCGCGAGCGCGGTCCACGCGACGACGACGAGGACCGTCGCGCCGACCCACGCGAGGAAGTACGAGCTGGAGGCGGTCCCGGTGAGCGCCTCGCGCCGCAGGCCGGCGCGGAGCCCCTCGCGGACGCTCACGGCGGCCGCCGACGGGAAGAGGTACGCGCAGACGACCGTGACGAGCAGCGCGACGGTCGAGAGCGTCGCGAGGCCAACGCCGCTCAGCGCGCTCGGGACCCGCCCGGCCGCGACGACGTAGCCGACGCCGACGACGGTGACGACCGCCGGGGAGAGGTAGACGGCGGCGGCGCCGGAGAGTCGCCCGGCGAGCCGCGCCGTCGTGCCCGTCGCGACGGCCGGGAACCCGTCGCCGGCGAGCACGCCGCCGACGAGGCCGAGGAACGCGGCGAGCGGGCCGACGGCGAGCAGGAGCGGCGCCGCGAGCGCCCAGTCGGGCCAGAGGCGGGCCGCGACCCGGAGCAGCGCGCCGGCGAGGAACAGCGCCGCGAGGCACGTCGCGGTGCCGTCCAGCCGCGTCCGGTCGGCGACCGGGTAGCGGAGGGCCTCGAGGAACATCTCACGCACCCCGCGGCGGGCCGGCGGCGCCACGCGTCCGCGGGCGGTCGGTCGGTTCGAACACGTTCGAGCGCCTCGTCGCCGGTCCGCAAAACGGTGTCGGTCGCGCCCATCGCGCGGAGCACGGGGCGGTCACTCTCGCAGCCGCTCCATCTCGCGGCGGACCCCCTCGCGGACGCGGTCGGTCACGTCGCCGTCGGCCGGCCCGTCGACGGTTTCGGCGTCCTCGGTCTCCAGCAGGCGGTCGAGCTTGCGCTCGAACTCCCGCTCGTCGATGTCGCCGTTGGCGTACCGCTCGCGGAGGGCGTCGAGCGCGGGGTCGCCGGTCGCGTCCTCGCCGCCGTCGGGGTCGGCGTCCGGGACCGGCTTCGTCAGGGTGTGGAGGACGGGGAGGAGGATGACGAGGCCGAAGAACCACACGAGCGGGAGGGTCCACCAGAGGCCGGTGAGGAGCGGGGCGGCGACGCCGGCGCCGACGACGCAGAGCGCGAACACCCGCCGCCAGCGGTGGCGGAGGTTCCACGCGACCCGGCGGGCGAGTCCGGTCATGATTGAGGCGACGCCTGCGAGGCGGAAAGCGGTTTCGTCGGCGGGCCGCGGCGGGGCGTGGCGGGCCGCGCCGGCGGTCACGCGTGCTCGCGATCCTCGATCACCAGCCGGTCGCCCGGCTCGACGCCGTGGCGGTCGCTCCACCCGCGCGGCACTTCGAGGACGTACCGTCCGGTCCCCTCGTAGCGCGTGAGCGGCCGCGACTCCGGTTCGGCCTCGTGGATCCTCGTGACCGTTCCGTTGGCGTCGACGAAGACGATGTCGAGCGCGAACGCCATGTCGCGCATCACGTAGGCGCGCTCGGCGCTCTCGCCGTGGACGAACAACATTCCCTCACCGTCGTCGAGGGCCTCGGTCGCGGAGAGCCCGACGTACTGCTTGACGAAGCCGTCGGCGACTCGGGCCTCGACGGTCGCGAGCGTCTCGCCCGTCTCGCCGTCGACCGCCTCGACCGTGGCGGTGTCGTAGCCAGTGATGAGAAGGGCCGGGTTCGTCGCGGCGACGGCGGCTCCGAGGAGGCCGACGAGCGCGAGCGCGGCCGCGATCCCGACGAGGCGGCGGTTCACGGTCGGGGTTCGCGTCGCGGAAGGAAATCGTTTTCCGCTCTCGGCGGGTTCAGACGGGTGAGGGCTCGTGGTCTAGCTGGTTATGACGCGGCCTTTACAAGGCTGAGATCGGCGGTTCGAACCCGCCCGAGCCCATCTCCTGCGGCGAGCAATCCGCGAGCCGCAGGNCGCCATCAGAGATGTGTATAAGAGACAGGTTCGAACCCTGAAAGACGCAGCGACGAGCGAAGCGAGACGACCGTCTTTCTTCGGTTCGAACCCGCCCGAGCCCACTTGTCGGCGCCGCGAACAACTCGTGAGCGCCGCCGCCGTGACTGTTCGAGGGCGGGTTTGAACCCTATCGGTCGCGCGCAGCGAACGGAGTGAGCGAGCACGTCCGATTTCGGTTCGAACCCGCCCGAGCCCATCTCCTGCGGCGAGCAATCCGCGAGCCGCAGGTACGGAGGGGTCGGTTTGAAAACCTGGAGAAGTTACTGGAACTGGCTCCCGAGGGTCGCTTGTCCGTGGCCGCCCGCGTCCCCGTCGATTGACTCGGACTCGTTGTACGGAGAGTGCGTCACGGCGTATCCGCTCTCTGTCTGCTCAACCCCGTCGATCGTATAGAGTTGGAGAGGCTTCTCCTGTTTCGTCGTGACCGGGAAGTCGTAGTTTTCGGCGTCGTATTTGAACTCCTTGCCGGCTTCTAAGCGCCGTTCAACGAACTCCTCGTGGTCTCGAATTCGCTTCGAAACCGTGGCGTGAGCGAGTTCCGCGACGCCGGCGACCTCCGCGTCGAACACCTCCGTGAACTTCTCTTGGAGCTCGTATCCGACGGAGTTCCGAGCGGCGATCATCGCCGCCAGCGAGGTCGTCCCAGTTCCCCAGAACGGATCGAGTACTGTGTCTCCGTAGACGCTGTACATGTTGATGAGCCTGTACGGGACCTCCAGCGGGTACGCGGCCGAACGATCCCTGAGCTCGGTGTCGGCGTCCGTCAGCTCCTGAGACGTTCCCCGAACGTCTTCCCAGACGTCGGAGAACCACTCGTTGCGCTCTTCCCAGAAGTACGCCGACTCGTACCGGACGTCGTTCCCGGACGGGAACTCCCGGCTCTGTTTCCCGTTACGGAAGACGAGCAGGTACTCGTGTTCGAGGGTCGCGTAGGCGTTCGGCGGCATCATCCCCGACCCCATGAACTTCGCCGCCGAGTTGGCGGGCTTCCGCCAGAGGATGTCCGGGAGGGGTTCGAACCCCATATCGTCGAAGTATTCGGTGATCCGCGCGTGGTTCTGGTAGACTCTGAAACTGTCGTCCACCTTCCGAGTCGCGTCTCCGATGTTGATACACGCGATCCCGCCGTCGACGAGGACCCGTTCGACTTCCTCCCACGTCTCGGCGAGTTCCTCGTGCATCAGGTCGAAGGCCCGCCGACCGTCACCGTCGTCGAGAGACGTTTCAATGTCTGCGTTCAGCGAGAAGAAGAGATCGTCCCACATCTCGATCATCGGGTACGGCGGGGAAGTCACGACGAGTTCGACGCCGTCGTCCTCTATCTCTGACAGCGAGCGCGAGTTCCCGATGAAAATATCGTGGGAAGTTTCCATGCGTATAAGCTACTCATGCGGGTGTTTGTAGTTATTGGTGGAGTTCGGGATCAGTCATCCTCGTCTCCGATCTCGATGTCCATCTCCTCGCTTAATTCGGACGCGTTGACCGTCATTGCTTTGTTCGATTTGTTCTCATCGTAGGTGACGATCGGGACCTCAATGCCCTCCTGAAGATCGTCCGGGTACGTGGTCGGTTTTATCTGAACAGGCTGGTCGCCGACGTATCCGTCAATACCTTTGCTTTCGTCCTCAGCGCTCGCACGAGTCACCTCTTCGTTATACATCTCGCCCAGTTTCCGCAGTATCGCTTCCTGAATGTCGAAGCCCTCGTAGGTTTTGAACAAAACTAAATCGCGGAGGAAATCGTGCGTCATCTCCTCGTCGATCTCCTCGAATGCGTCTCGCATCTTTTCAACCATCGGGTACGCTGTCTCGGTGGCCTCCTCGAGTCGTTCGTCTCCGTCGTGTTCCGTTTTGTAGTATTTCACCCAGTCCTCGAACGTTCCGTCAGGATGCTCCTGGCGAAACTCTTCAATGATCTCGCTCATCTGCCCCACGACCCGCGGTCGATTAGACTGTGAGAGGTTGACTGCGGGCCTCAGCAGATACGTTGTGTACTTTGGATTATCGATAGGGAACTCTTCGACCTCTTCGGCGACTAACCGGTCACGCTCTTCCTCGGAAATTCTGAACTCGTCTTCATCAGACATATTTCAGACTACATGTCAGAGTGTGAAAAATACCTAGGCCATAGGGCCGGACACGAAAACGAGTGTTCGTCGTGTTCGCGTAGTTTTGCCGGTCCCTCCCTCCAGTCGTCCCCGATTCACGGTAGCCGGTTTCTCAGAGGTCGTCCGCGTCGAACTTCAGAAGCCCGGCGAGCGGCGGCGCGAGCGTCCAGAACACGAGCATCGCGGCCGCCGACAGCTGCTGGTTCACGGTGTCGCCGCTGAACAGTTGCTCCGCGAGGAAGGCGTTCGACAGCGCCTCGACGGCGGTCGTCGGGTTCGAGACCCGGAGGAACACGTTGATCTGGGCCGCGGACACCGGCAGCGCGTCGACGACCGGCCCGACCGCACCCACCAACTGGCCGGTGAGCGGGCCCCACAACAGGACGAAGAGGACGTAGACTCCGACGCCGCCGATGAGCGCCCGGCGCTGGGTCGACGACGCGGCCGAGCAGCCCACGGAGATGGCGACGAACACGACGCCGAGCGCGGCCGCGAACACGGTGTAGCCGAGGAACGCGCCGGCGTTGAACACGACCGGCGCGGCGATCAGCACCAGCGCGGGCAGCAGGAACCCGGCGAACACCGCGAGCGCGAGCGCCGCACCGCGGCCGGCGACCTTCCCCAGGACCACGTCGGCCCGCGAGTGCGGCAGCGACAGGAGGAGCTTCAGCGAGCCGGACTCGCGCTCGCCGCTCACCGCGTTGTAGCCGACGACGACGCCGACGAGGGGGACCAGCGTCGTGACGAGGAAGCGCCCGACGAAGGCGCTCAACAGGAGTTCGGTCGCGAACTGCTCGCTCTCGCCGGTGGGCCGCACCGCGTACGCGAACGCCGCGACGAGCAGCGAGAACAGCACCACCAGGGCGATCATGCCGCGCGACTGGACCGTCTCCCGGAAGTCCTTCCGAGCGATGGCGGCGAGGCTCATCTGTCCACCTCCTCTTCCGCCGGTTCGTCGTCGGCCGTCGGTCCGGGGTCGGTCGGGTCGACACCTGTCGGTCCGGAATCGGCCTCCTCGGAGTCCGAACTCGCCGCGTCGCCCTCCGTGTACGCCAGGAAGAGGTCCTCCAGCGACGCCTCGCGGGTGTGGAAGTCGGCGACCGCGACGCCGGCGTCCTCCAGGGCGGCGATCACGTCCGTCTTCGCGTCGCTGGCGCAGTTCACCACCAGTTCGTCGCCGTCGCGGGTGACGCCGGAGACGCCGGGGAGCGCGCGGACGGCGGCGACCGCGTCGTCGTCGGCGCCCGCGGCCGCGACCTCCAGGGTCTCCTCGCCGCCGACGGCCTCGCGGAGCCCCTCGACTGAGTCCTCGGCGACGAGTTCGCCGTCGCGCAGGATGCCGACGCGGTCGCAGACGGCGTCGACCTGCTCGAGGATGTGCGAGGAGAAGAAGACGGTCGCGCCGCGCTCGGCCTCCGCGCGGACGATCTCGCGCATCTCCTTCGCGCCGGCCGGGTCGAGCCCGGAGGACGGCTCGTCGAGGATCAGCAGGTCTGGGTCGTCGACGAGCGCCATCGCGAGGGCGAGCCGCTGGCGCATCCCCTTCGAGTACTCGCCGGCGTCGCGGTCGGCGGCGTCGGCGAGGCCGACGCGCGCCAGCAGCGCGTCCGGGTCGTCGGCGGCGTCCTTCGACTCGACGGCGAACTCGACGTGGCGCCGACCGGAGAGGCGGTCGTACACCGAGAAGCCGTCGGGGAGGACGCCCGTCCGGCGCCGGATATCGACCCCGTCCGTCGCCACGTCGGCGCCGAGCACGCGGACGGTCCCCGCGGTCGGGCGGACGAGGTGTAAGAGCATGTCGATCGTCGTCGACTTGCCCGCGCCGTTCGGGCCGAGGAACCCGTACACCTCGCCGTCTTCGACGGTGAGATCGAGGTCGCGGACGGCCGTGACGTCGCCGAACTCCTTGGTCACGCCCCGCAGTTCGATCGCGGTCATATCGTTCGGTCCCGTCGTAAGTTGATAAATGGTTGCGGGTCGTCGCGGAGCGCGGCCGATGGCGAGCACACCCTCCTCGCCTCAGTCGTCGGTCGGCGGCCAGTCGACGCCGCGGTCGGCGAGCAGGGCGGCGAAGTCGTCCTCGTCGACGACGGGCACGCCCTCCGCGTCGGCGTCGTCGCGCTTCGACCGGCCGGGACTCTCGCCGGCGACGAGGTAGTCGGTGTTCCCGGAGACGCTTGACGTCGCCGACGCGCCGCGCGCCTCGACGTGCGCCTGAGCCTCGCTTCGCGGGACGGAGAGCGACCCCGTGAACACGAAGGTGAGCCCGTCGAGCGCGTCGGCCGAGCCGTCGCCCGCGTCGGTCTCGAACGGCTCGGGGTCGACGCCGCGCTCGCGGAGCCCCTCGATCGCGGCACGGTTCTCCTCGCGATCGAAAAACGCGCGAATCGACCCGGCGACCTCGGGACCGACGTCGTCGACCTCGCGGAGGGCCGCCTCGTCTGCGTCGAGGAGGGCGTCGAGCGTCCCGAAGTGCGCGGCGAGCGCCCGGGCGGTCGTCGCGCCCACGTCCGGGATCCCGAGCCCGGCGAGGAAGTCGTCGAGCGCCGGCTCGCGGGTCGCGTCGAGCTCGGCGATCAGGTTCTCGGCGCTCGTCTCGCCCCACCCCTCCAGCGCCGCCAGCTCGTCGGCGGTCAGGTCGTACAGGTCCGGGAGCGACTCCACGAGACCGGCCTCGCGGAGCTGCTCGACCCGCTCGGGGCCGAGCCCCTCCACGTCGAGCGCGTCGCGGCGCGCCCAGTGTTCGACCGCACGCTCCAACTGCGCCGGGCAGCCGAGCCCGCCGGTACAGAACGCGAGCGGGCCGTCGCGCTCGACGTCGGCCCCGCAGACCGGGCAGGCGTCGGGGAACGCGTAGGTCCCCTCGCTGCGCTTCTCGACGACCTCGGGGACGTACGGGATCACGTCGCCCGCGCGGTAGATCCGGACGCGGTCGCCGACGTTCACGCCGAGCGCCTCGATCTCGGCGGGGTTGTGGAGCGTCGCGCGAGAGACGGTGACCCCGCCGACGTCGACGGGGTCGAGCTCGGCGACGGGCGTGAGCCGCCCGGTGCGGCCCACCTGGACCGTGACCCCCTCGACGGTCGTCGTCGCGGTCCGCGGCGGGAACTTGTGCGCGAACGCCCAGCGGGGCGCGCGCGACGTGCTCCCGAGCGCCTCGCGGTGGGCGAGGGCGTCGACCTTGATCACGACGCCGTCGACGGCGTAGTTCAGGTCGTCGCGCGCGGCCAGGATCTCGTCGCGGTAGTCGATCGCGGCCTCGACGTCGTGGACGACCTCCACCCGGTCGTTCCGGCGGAGGCCGAACGACGCGAACGCGTCGAGCGCCTCGCGGTGGCGCGCGGGGCGGTCGGGGCCGTCCTCGCCCGCCTCCCACGCGAGCACGTCGAAGAAGAAGACGTCGAGCGGGCGCTCGGCGACGACCGCGGGGTCGAGCTGGCGGAGCGTGCCGGCCGCGGCGTTGCGCGGGTTCGCGAACGGCTCCTCGCCGCGCTCGATCAGGCCCTCGTTGTACGCCTCGAACGCGTCGCGGGGCATGTACACCTCGCCCCGGACCGCGAGCCGGTCGGGGTGGTCGTCGCCGCGCAGGCGGCCGGGGACCGAGCGGATCGTGCGGACCTGCTCGGTGACGTCGTCGCCCTCGCGGCCGTCGCCGCGGGTGGCCGCGCGGACGTACTCGCCGTCCTCGTATATCACCTCGATCGAGAGGCCGTCGAACTTCGGCTCGCAGACGTACGCGAGGTCGGCCGGGTCGAAGTCGGCGAGGTCGCCGGAGCCGGCCGCGTCGGCCAGCCCCTCGCGGACCCGCTGGTCGAACTCGCGGACCGCCGCGGCGTCAGTGTCGTTGTCGATGGAGAGCATCGGCGCGACGTGCTCGACGGTGTCGAGTTCGTCCAGCGGCTCGCCCCCGACGCGCCGCGTCGGGGAGTCCTCGGTCGGGAGGTCGAACGCGGCTTCGAGGTCGCGCAGGCGGGCGAACAGCGCGTCGTACGCCTCGTCCGAGATCAGCGGGTCAGCCGCGACGTAGTACCGGTGGTCGTGCTCGCGGACCGCCGCCCGGAGCAGTTCGGCCTGCTCGGCGGCCGCGTCCGCCGAGAGGTCCTCGACCGGCTCGAAGTCGGTCGGGGGGGCCTCGACGTAGGGGTTCTCGTCCGGGTCCGCGTGCCGGGCCGACGACCCGGATTGCGCGCTCGTCATCGCCCGACCCTTGCGTCGGCTCGGATTAAAAGCGACCGTTCGTGTCGCTCCGCGGCCGGGTGCGCAGATCGGCGGCGACGAGACGATTTATAACTGAACGCGCGGTGGCGCGTGCCGGCGAGCGGCCGCCCTCGGCGGCCGCGAGTCGCACGCGCGAGGGAGTCGGGCGCTCCGAGGGCGACCGGAGGGAGCCCGAGGGATGCGCCCGACGAGGCTGGGGAGGCGNTCGGAGCGAAGCGGAGACCGGCCGACGAGGCTGGGGAGGCGTGAGGTGCGGTTGCCGTGCGGGCGGGGATCAAAGGGGCAGCCGCGAGGGCGAAGGCGCGCGACGCAAGTAGCGTGGCGCTACGCGCCACGGAAAGCCGGCGGCGAAGCCGCCGGCGGCACCGCAGGAACGAGTGAAACGAGCGACGAGGAGCACGGCGAGCGCACCGAGCCGTCGCGGCTGGGGCTTTGGAAGTGGTCTCCGTCGATCCGCTGACAGCCACTTATAAAAGACCGGCCGAGGCCTCGGGGACGTTCACCGCGAAATCACCGCTCAACTATCGACACTCGACTGCGAGGCCGCTCGGTCAGTTATAAAGTCCCCACCAGGCTGAGTTCGCCTATTCGACGCGTTCGCCGCGCGCGAACACGGCTTCGGGGTTCTGCCACGCCGCGACATCCTCGTTCGGATCGGCGTCGAGGACGACGAGGTCGGCCCGATATCCTTCCTCGACGCGGCCGACGTCGTCGAGGCCGAGCAGGTCGGCGGCGTTGACGGTGGCGGCTTCGAGGGCCCGCTCCGGCGAGAGCCCGTAGTCGACCATGTGGGCCATCTCCTGCGGGATCTCCTCGAAGAAGTTGAACGGCGTGCCCGCGTCGGTCCCCATCGCGATCGAAACCCCGGCCTCCAGCGCGTGGTCCCAGGCGTCGTCGAAGCGGTCCGCGGCGTCCTCGGCCTTCGCGACGGCGTCCTCGGGGATCCCGGCCTCGACGCCGTTGTCGACGATGCCGCGGAGCGCGCTCGCGGTCGGCACCCAGTAGGTGCCGCGCTCGGCCATCATCTCGGCGGCCTCCCGGTCCATGAACGTCCCGTGTTCGACGCTGGAGATGCCGGCCTCGACCGCGTTCTTGATCCCCTCCTCGCCGTGAGCATGGGCCGCGGTGGGCGTGTCGGTCGGCGCGGCCGCGTCGGTGAACGCGGCCAGCTCTTCGGGGGTCAGTTCCGGGGCGCCCGTCACCGCGCCCTCGGTGAGGACGCCGCCGGTGGCCATACACTTGAGCACGTCCGCGCCGGCCTTCAGCTGCTCGCGGGCCGCCTTCCGCACCTCCGCGGGGCTGTCGGCCTCGCGCCCGAACCAGTTGCCGTGGCCGCCGGTCATGATCACGTTGCGGCCGCACGCGAGGACCCGGGGGCCGTCGATCTCGCCGGAAGCGACCGCCTCGCCGGCGTCGAGCGCGAGCGTCCCGCGGCTGCCGAGGTCGCGGACCGTCGTGACGCCGGCCGAGACGGCGGCTTCGAGGTTGCTCGCGGCCCGGTAGCTCGCGGCGTAGTCGCTCTCCGAGACCGCGGTCGAGACGTCCGGGCGCCCGTCCATCATGACGTGGACGTGCGCGTCGATCAGTCCGGGCGCGACGACCTGCCCGCCGACGTCGACCTCGGCGGGCTTGCCGTCGCGCGCCGCGAGCGCCTCGTCGACCGCTTCCGGCTCGCCGACCGCGACGATCTCACCGTGCGCGACCGCCACGTCGGCCTCGCGGGTCCCCGCTGCGTCCGCCACGCGACCGCCTCGAAGTACGTACATACCGCAGTAAGGGATCTTTGAGGTGGTAAACGCTCGGGTCGCGGTAGCCGGCGAGGCGCGATCGGAACCGCGTCATCCGCCCCTACTTATAAACGGGTAGCCGGAGTCGTCTCTGGTATGGTACGTGATGACCAGGCAAATCAAGAGGGCGGTCTGTACGAGCGGCGGATCGGGACGCCGAAGACGGCCGACGAGGTGAACGGCTACTGGCTGTTCGGGTTCGGGGTGCTGCTCGGCCTCGTCGGCGTCGCCCTGTTCCTCCTCACCGAGCGGGGGACGACCGCGCGCGGCATCGGGTACGCGCTCGCGGCGCTGGCGCCGCCGTTCATCATGCTCGGCGCCGTGATCCGGTTCCCGCTCCGTCGGACGGGGACGTCCCTCGGGTATCTGGGGATCGCGGTGAGCGTCCTCGCCGTGGTGTGGTTCGTGAACATCTTCCCGGACGGTTGGTCCACTACCACCGGCGAGACGACGATAATCGCCGTCTACAGCGTCGGACTGTTCCTCATCGGCCTCGCGGGAACGGTCGTCCCGCTGCTGTCCGACCCCGTCTACGAGGACTACGAGCGGATGCGCGGCGAGACGGCCGCGGCGACCGCGACCGCCGAGGAGACGAGCGGCGAGCTTGACGCGACCCGCGAGGAGCTGGAGACGACTCGGGAGGAGCTGGCCGCGACCGAGTCCGAACTGGAGACCGCCCGCGAGGAGCGCTCCGAAACGAAGTCGGAGCTCGAAGCGGCGCGCGAGGAGGCGACGGCCGCGGAGGCCGCGGCCGCGTCGCTCCGGGAGAGCAAGGCCCGGTTCGAGCTGTTCGAGGACGCAAGCGGGAAGCCGCGCTGGCGGCTCCGGCACCGCAACGGCAACGTCATCGCGGCCTCCGGGCAGGGGTACAGCAGCCGGGGGAAGGCCCAGCAGGGGCTCCACAGCGTGCGGCGGAACGCGCTCGGCGCGGGCCTCCTCCGGATCGAGACGCCCGTCGAGGAGGCCGAGGCGGTCGCCGACGACGACGGCCCGGAACCGGAGGACGCCGCGGAGCCGGACGTCGCTATCCCGGACGAGTCGGCGGCGCCGGAGAGCCGGGCGACCTTCGAGCTGTTCGCGGACAACGCCGACGAGTGGCGCTTCCGGCTGCGCCACGACAACGGCAACGTCGTCGGCGACTCCGGCGAGGGGTACGCCTCCAAGTCGAACGCGAAGCGCGCGCTCGCGAAGCTGCGCGACCACGTCGCCGCCGCGGACTACCTCCGGATCGACCCCGCGGCGTTCGAGGTGTTCCGCGACGCGGCCGGCGAGTACCGCTGGCGGCTCGTCCACGAGAACGGGAACATCCTCGCCGACTCCGGCGAGGGGTACGCCTCCCGACAGAAGGCCCGGCAGGGGCTCGACAGCGTCAGGTCGAACGCGGGCGGCGCCGGCCTCGCGTTCCCCGACGACGAGGGCGCGGAGGGGCGAGCGGGCGACGGCGAGAGCAAGGCGACGTTCGAGGCCTACGAGGACAGGGGCGGGTCGTGGCGCTGGCGGCTCGTGCATGACAACGGGAACATCATCGCCGACGGCGGCGAGGGGTACGCCTCGAAGTCGAACGCGACGGACGCGGTCGAGCGCGTGAGCGAGTACGCGCCCGACGCGAACGCCCTCGCCGCTGGGAGCGCGGCGTTCGAGATCTACGAGGACGCCGCCGAGGAGTGGCGCTGGCGGCTCCGCCACCGCAACGGCAACGTCCTCGCCGACTCCGGTGAAGGGTACGCCTCTCGGTCGAACGCCGTCGAGGCCGTGACCCGCGTGAAGGCGAACGCGCCCGGCGCGGAGACGGTCGAGAAGTAGACGCACGAGCGGGCGGTTCGAGCGGATTTTTCGCGTTCCGACTCAGGTCGCCGCCAAGAGCTTCAGCCGCAGGTCGCGCTCGTCGACCTCGTACTTGAACGCCGGGTTGCCGTCGACGAGCACGTACGGGACGCGCTCGCCGTACTCCTCGGCCAGTTCGGGGTCGGTGTCGACGTCGACCTCGTCGAGTTCGACCGTCACGCCGTCGAGGTCGGCCGCGACGGACTCGATCGTCTCGCGCGCGACGACGCACAGCGAGCAGTCCTCGCGGGTGTAGAGGGTGACCGGAACGGTCGCGGGGTCGTCGTTCCCGCTCACGGCTCGCCGTCGTCGGCCAGCAGCTCCTCGGCGACCGTCGCGGCGTCCAGCAGATCGGGATCGACCGCGAGGTCGGCGACGGTCGCGACGAACTCCGGCAGCGACCGGCTCGCGTACGTGACGACACGGACGTCCGGGTTCAGCTCCTTCGCGACCGGGATCCCGGTCGCCTCCTCGACGTCCGTGAGGACGAAGTAGGCCGCGTCGGCGACCCCCGCTTCTTCGAGCTTCGTCGCCGTGACGAGCCCGTCGACGCGGCGGATCTCGACGCCCAGCGCCGCCAGTTCCTCGCCGAGACCGTTCTCGTCGGGGCCGGCGACGACGGCGAGTGACTGGTCCGTCATCACTCGTACTCGATCGTCGCGGGCGGCTTGTGGGTCACGTCGTACACCACGCGCGCCACGTTCTCGTTCTCGCCGGTGATCCGGCTCTGGATCCGCTGGAGCGTGCTCCAGTCGAGCTCCTGTGCGCGGGCGGTCATCCCGTCGCGGCTCTCGACGGAGCGCACCGCGACCACCCAGCCGTGGACGCGGTTGTCGCCCTTGACGCCCGTCGCCTTGCCGAGGACCGCGGCGAACGCCTGCCACGGGTCGTACTCCTCCAGCTCCTCCTCGACGACGTGAGTCGCCTCGCGGGCGACGTCGGCCTTCTCCGGGGTCACCTCGCCGACGATCCGGACGGCGAGCCCGGGCCCGGGGAACGGCATCCGCTCGGAGATGATCTCCTCGAGGCCGAGCTTCCGGGCGACCTCGCGCACCTCGTCCTTGTAGAGGTCGCGGACGGGCTCGACGATCCCCTCGAAGTCGACGACCTCGGGGAGCCCGCCGACGTTGTGGTGGGACTTGATGTTCCCCTCGGACTCGATGCGGTCGGGATAGATCGTCCCCTGGACGAGGAAGTCGGCGTCGACGTCGCGCGCGACCGTCTCGAACTCGTCGATGAACCCCTCGCCGATGACGTGGCGCTTCTCCTCCGGGTCGGTGACGCCTTCGAGCCGGTCGAAGAACCGGTCCTGCGCCTCGATCACCCGCAGCGACTCCATGAAGTCGAACGTGTCGCGGATCTCCGCGGTCTCTCCCTTCCGCATCAGCCCCGTGTCGACGTAGACGGGGGTGAGCTGGTCGCCGACCGCCTCGTACGCGAGCGTCGCCGCGACCGAGGAGTCGACGCCGCCGGAGAGGGCGATCACGGCGTTCGCGTCGCCGATCGCCTCCCGGATCTCCGCTTTCGCCTCCGCGATGAATTCCTCCGTCTCGACCATCTATAGCCTCACGTCCGCGTTCCGCTCGGTTGTGTCCGTCGATCCGAGCGCCGCCTCGACGAGCGCGACGAACGGCGGGCTCGCGCGGTCCGGGCGCGACCGGAACTCGGGGTGCGCCTGCGTCCCGAAGAAGAACGGGTGGTCCGGGCGTTCGAGGATCTCCATCCGGTTGTCCGCGCGCCCGGAGAAGACGAGGCCGTCGGCCTCCAAGGCGTCGATGTACTCGGGGTTCACCTCGTAGCGGTGGCGGTGGCGCTCGGTACAGGAGTCGGCGCCGTACACCGCGGCCGCGAGCGTGTCGGGCTCGATGTCGGTCTCGTGGGCGCCGAGCCGCATCGTCCCGCCCATGTCCTCCGTCTCGTACTGATCGGGGAGGAGGTCGATGACCGGGTGAGGGGTTTCGGGGTCGATCTCCGCGGAGTGCGCGCCGTCGAGGCCGAGAATGTTCCGCGCGTGTTCGACGACCGCCATCTGGAAGCCCAGGCAGAGCCCGAGGAACGGCACGTCGTTCTCGCGGGCGTAGCGGATCGCCTCGATCTTCCCGTCGGTGCCGCGGGAGCCGAAGCCGCCGGGGACGACGACGGCGTCCGCCTCGGCGAGCCGCTGTTCGTGCTCCTCCTGCGTCTCGTCGGCGTCGACCCACAGCACGTTCACCTCGGTGCCGGTCTGGATGCCGGCGTGTTTCAGCGCCTCGTGGATCGACATGTAGGCGTCCTCGAGCGCGTACTTGCCGACCAAGGCCACGTCGATCTCCTCGTCGCGGTCGCGGGTGACCAGGTCGCGCCACTCCGTCGACCGCTCTTCCTTCGGGAGCGCCTCGTCGACGAGGCCGAGCCGCTCCATCACGTACTCGTCGAGCCCCTCGTCTTCGACCATCAGCGGGACGTGGTAGATGTCCTCGACGTCGGGATTCGAGAAGACGGCGTCCGTGGGCACGTCACAGAACAGGGCGATCTTCTCTTTCGTCTCCGGGTCCAGCCGGTCCTCCGAGCGCCCGACCAAGATATCGGGCTGGAGCCCGATCGACCGCAGCTCCTTCACGGAGTGTTGGGTCGGCTTCGTCTTCTGCTCGCCGTTCTTCGAGTACGGGACGAGGGTGACGTGCGTGAAGAGGATGTCCTCGTCGTCCTCCTCGTGGGCGAACTGGCGGAGCGCCTCGAGGAACGGCATCGACTCGATGTCGCCGACCGTGCCGCCGATCTCGATGAGACAGACGTCCGACCCCTCGGCCGCCTCCCGGATCCGGCGCTTGATGTCGTCGGTGACGTGCGGGATGATCTGGACGGTCTTGCCGAGGTAGTCCCCGGCGCGCTCGCGCTCGATGACGTGCTGGTACGTCTTCCCCGTGGTGACGTTGTGGTCGAACGTCATGTCGGTGCCGAGGAAGCGCTCGTAGTTGCCCAGGTCGAGGTCGACCTCGCCGCCGTCCTTTAACACGTACACCTCGCCGTGCTCGTACGGGTTCATCGTCCCGGCGTCGACGTTGAGGTAGGGGTCCACCTTGACGGCGGTGACGTCAAAGCCCGCGTTGGCGAGAAGGCGCCCGGTGCTGGCGGCCGTGATGCCCTTCCCCAGCCCGGACATCACACCGCCCGTGACGAACACGAACTTCCGACCCAGCGAGGGGTCGTACCCCGTGTCGGGATCTGCTGGCATATCGACCGTCCGTCAGGGGCCGGCAAAACCGTTTCGGACCCTCCGTTTCGGGTGGACGTTCGTGACGATCTGGCGAGGCGCCGCCCGACCGCCCGATAGCGGGGCGGCCGACTCACTCCGGCGCGGCGAGCCGGTAGCACATGCCGGGCTCGTCGGTGTCCTCCGGGGCGCGCTCGGTGTAGTAGATCCCGTCGTCGGTGACGAACGGCGCGCTGGTCACCTCGCCGTTGCCCTCGACCGCCCAGGTCACCGAGCCGTCCCCGCGGTCGAGCGCGTAGAGGTGCTCGTCGTACGAGCCGACGAGGACGTGTTCGTTCGTCACCGTCACGTTCCCCGTGATCCACCCGTCCGTCGGGGTCGCCCACAGCTCCTCGCCGGTCGCCAAGTCGATCGCGTAGACGTTCCTGTCGTGGCTCCCGACGTACACCGTCCCGTCGTGGACCGCCGGCGAGCACATGACGCCGCCCGTGCGGATCGGGTCGGGGTCGCTCGACGGCGACACGGACTCGTCCGTCTCGAACGCCCAGAGCCCGGAGCCGTCGGTGACGTCGACGGCGGTGACGGTGCCGGCCCACGACGGGACCACCGCGATCCCGCGGCTGATCGCGATCGGCGCCTTGACGTCGCCGCCGGTGTCGAAGGTCCACGCGCGCTCGCGGTCGGCGAAGGACCAGGCGTAGACGCGGCCGTCGTTGGCGCCGAACAGGAAGCGGTCGCGCTCGAGGTCGACCGCGACGGTCGAGTGCGGGTGGTCGGTCGGCCGGCCGTCGCGCCACACCTCCTCGCCGCTCTCGGCGTCCAGCGCGACGGCGGCGCCGCTCGGCGGCGAGAACTCGACGGCGAGGTACAGCGTCCCATCGTGGTACGTCGGGCTGGCGGCGGCCGCGTCACCGACGTCGGTCTGCCACTCGATCTCGCCGCTCGCGACCGAGACCGCGGAGACGACGCCGTCGTAGGTGCCGACGTACGCCAAGCCATCGGCGATCGCGGGGGTACCGTGGCTCCCCCACTTGGCGTCGGAGAGGTCCGTCGCCCAGTTCGTCGTCCCGTCGACCGCGATCGACTGGATCCGGCCCGTGTCGTCGGCGACGAGGATGTCGCCCGACGGCGTCGGCATCGGGCTGCCCTTCGAGGCGGAGTGCTCGCCGCGGTTCGCCGGGACCGACCACCGCACCTCGACGGTCTCGGGTATCGTCGCGTCGATGTGGCCGTGGTTCCGGAGCCCCTGTCGGAACTGCGAGGCGAGTCCGTCGGACGACTGCGGTCGGCCGTCGAGATCCAGCGGCAGGTCGGCTCCGTCAAACCCGGATCCGGCGTCCGCGGCGGGCGAGTCACCGTCGGCCGTCGAGTCGCCGTCGAGCGAGCTACAACCGGCGAGTCCCGCGACGCCGACGCCGCCGGCGACGCGGAGCAGGTCGCGACGCGTCCGTTCTCTCATGGGGACCGGTTCGCGGGTGAGGATAAAAATCCAGTCG
>NZ_AOJN01000056.1 GCF_000337335.1 Halorubrum distributum JCM 10118
AGAGATGTGTATAAGAGACAGCTCTACAGGAGCGGAGCTTGAATCCGCCGCCGTTTCCGGGCTTGGCTACCCTCGCACGCGGACTGGCGTTGGCTCGGGCTCCCCTTTACCTCGTCGGTTCCGCGCCGACCAGCGTCACCCGGAACCCGCCTTCGGCCGACTCGCCGATCTCCAGCGTCCAGCCGTGCGCGGCCGCGACGCGCTCCACGATGGCGAGTCCGATGCCCGTGCCGCCGTCCGGTGAGACGCCGAAGTCGGTCAGTTCCGCGCGGTCGCGCTCGTCGTCCGGAAGCCCCGGCCCGTCGTCGGCCACGTACACGCCCCGCTCGTCGACGCCGACCCGGACCGCGGGGGCGTCGCCGCCGTGGTCGAAGGCGTTGCCGATGAGGTTGCCGATGGCGCGCCGGAGCAGCGTCGCGTCGCCGGCCACCGGTCCGGGGTCCTCAACGACGAGGTCGGAATCGGCCGGCAGGTCGCCGAAGTCGCCCGACTCCAGGCAGTCGGCCGCGAGGTCCGCGAGGTCGACCGCCTCGTCCGCGGTCTCGATCTCGTCGGGGTCGCGGGCCATCACCAGCGCCTCGTCGATCATCGCCTCGATCCGACCGAACGCGCTCTCGGCGGCCGCCAGCCGCTCCGTCTCGCCGGTCTCGCGCGCGAGGTCGACGTAGCCGCGGGCGACGGACAGGGGGTTCCGGAGGTCGTGCGAGAGGAAGCCGGCGAGCCGTTCGAGCCGCTCGTTGAGCCGTTCCAGTTCGCGCTCGCGCTCGACTCGGTCCGTGACGTCGCGGATCACCCCGACCGCGCCGACGACCGAGCCGTCCCGTTCGATGGGGGTCAGCCGCGTCTCGGTGGTCACCTCGCGCCCGTCCGCGAGCGTCATCGTGAGCTGGACGCGCTCGTCGTCCGCCTCGCCCGCGAGGACTCGCTCGACGGCCGCCCGGTAGCGCTCGCCGGTCTCCTCGGACCAGTACCCCTCCTCGACGAGCCGTTCCGGGTGCTCGTCGTGGAGGACCGCCTCGTCGAACCCGGTCGCCTCGCGGAGCCGGTCGTTGACGAACACGCGGTTCCGGTCGGCGTCGAGGACGTACGCGCCGTCGCCGAGCGCGTTCACGATCGACTCGGCGTGGTCGATCGGGCTTGACTCCGGCGAGGGGTTCATACGATCGGTACGGGCCGAACGGCCAAGTGCCTCTCGGGTAGCGGCGGGCGCGACGGTCGAGGCGGGCGGCCGCTCGTCCCGCGTCCCGCTTCGTCTCGCGCACCGTCACCTCCCACGCGGTATCCGTCCCGCGCGCCGCCTCAGCCTGCGATCATCGCGACGCCGACCACCGCGAGGACGGCCGCGACGAGCCGCAGCCGGAAGTGGCGCTCGCCGAGCAGCACGCCCCCGAGGACGACCGCGACGATCGCCTGCGTGTTGATCACCGGGGAGGCGACGCTCGCGGGCAGCGCCGCGAACGCGACCGTCGTCAGGTGCTCGCCCAGCGCGACGAGCGCGCCGGCGGCGAGGAACTTCGGGAGGTCGTCCCGGCTCGCCTCGATCGGATTCCGGACCGCCGCGGGGAGCAGCACGACCGCGACGCCGGCGAGCAGCAGCGGTACCCACAGCGTGCCGGGGATCGCGAGCTCCTGGAGCGCGACCCGCTTGCCCACGTCGGCGACCGCGTAGCAGGCCGCGCTCGCGAGCGCCAGCTGCGCGGGTCGCGATCGGGCGGCCCGCGCGAACGGCGCGAAGAAGCTGCCCGGCTCGTAGTTCGCGACGTACACCGCGAGGGTGGTGACGACCACGCCGGCGACCTGGATCGGCGCCAGCACCTGCCCGAGCAACCCGACCTCCAGCGGGAGGACGAACATCGGGACGACCTTGTTGATCGGCGCGACGTACGACACCGCCCCGTTCTCGATGGCGCGCAGGAAGAGGACGAACGCCGCGGCCGTCGCGAGGCTCGTGACGGCGACGACGGCGAACCGCTGCGGGACGACCAGCCCGGCCAGCCCGGCCGCGGCGTCGCCGAAGCCGACCGTGAGGCCGGCCCCCGCGAGGAACCACCCGAGCGCCGCGGCGTTTATCGCCACCGTCAGCGCGGCGGGGGGATACTCCGAGAAGGCGCGCTTCAGGACGAAGAGGTACGTCCCCCAGACGACGGCGGCGGCGAGCGCGAAGAGGAGTCCGGCGTCCATTCGTTCGCCCCGAGCGCGACCGGCGGAAAGAAGGGTTCGATCCGTCCGCGGGCCGGTTCATCCACCTCCCCCGCGAAACGGTTAGGTCGCTCCCGCGTGAACGGCCCGAATATGGACGACCACACCCGCGACCCGGGCGTTGCCCCACCGCTCGGGGATCCGACCGGGTGGCACGCGAGCGACCGACCCGACTCGTCCGCAGCGGGCGACGAGGGCGGGTCGTCGGGCGGCCCGCCGGACCCGCGTGCGGTCGGCGGCTACTGGGAGCACGCGACGCTCCGGCGAGCGACCGAGCACGGCGTGCGGCTGTTCAACGACGGCGCCTACCACGAGAGCCACGACTGCTTCGAGGACGAGTGGTACAACTACGGGCGCGGCACCGTCGAGAGCGCCTTCCTCCACGGGATGGTCCAGGTGGCCGCCGGCGCGTACAAGCGCGTCGACTTCGAGAACGACGCGGGGATGCGGTCGCTGTTCGAGACGGCCCTCCAGTACCTCGACGGCGTCCCGGGCGACTTCTACGGGGTCGACGTCGACGACGTCCGGGAGACCCTCCGGGCCGCGCTCGACGAGCCGAGCGCGGTCGACGGGTGGCAGATCACCCTCGACGGCGCGTGCCCCCCGGCGTACCCCGCCGACTACGAGTACGCGGAGCGCGTCGACGAGGGGCACTGAGATCCGTCGGCAGGGAGGCCTCGAGCGGAACGACGCGCGCGGCGGGGTCGACTCCCCGGCGACGCGGATCCGAACGCCACTTACCCGCCGCCCGCCTGGGAGTCGTATGGAAGTTCACGATCTGGGCGACGGGGAGCCCGAGGTCGCCGTCGTCGGCGCGATCCACGGCGACGAGCCCTGCGGCGCCCGCGCCGTCGAGCGCCTGCTCGACGCCGACCTCGACCCCGAGCGGCCGGTGCGGCTGATCGTCGCCAACGAGCCGGCGCTGGACGCCGGCGAGCGGTACCTCGACGCCGACCTCAACCGGGTTTTCCCGGGCAACCGCGACGCGGAGGCCCACGAGGTGCGGCTCGCGGCCGAGCTCGTCGACGCGCTGGAGGGGTGTACGACCCTCGCGATCCACTCGACGCAGTCGTACGCCGAGCCGTTCGCCGTCATCGACTCGATGGACGAGGTGACACGGGCGGTCGCGCCGCACCTCCCGGTCGACGCCGTGATCCAGACCGACGCGTTCACCGAGGGCCGGCTCATCGAACACCCGCACACGCTCGAAGTGGAGGCGGGGCTCCAGGGCTCCGACGCCGCCGCCGACAACGCCTACTGGCTCGCCCGCGCGTTCCTCGCCGCGACCGGCGCCATCTCCGCGCCCGGCGCCGACGACGTGCTCGACGCCGGCGGCCGCGAGGACGTCTCGGTGTTCCGGCTCCGCGAGCGGATCCCGAAGCCGGAGGCGGAGGCGTACGAGGTGTTCGCGCGCAACTTCGAGCGCGTCGAGCCCGGGGAGCGGTTCGCGGCCGCCGACGGCGAGCCGCTGCTCGCCGACGAGTCGTTCTACCCCGTGCTGCTGTCGCCGAACGGCTACCGCGACCAGTTCGGCTACGTCGCCGACCGCGTCGGCACGCTGGAGTAGTCGGCGGACCGGGACCGAGACAGTCGAATTGCTACTCGACGAGTTCGATCGTATCGTCGCCGTTGGGCACCGCGCAGATGAACGCGCCGGGCTCGTCGCCCTCGTTGCGGTACCAGTGTTCGACGCCCGCGGGGATGAGGAGCGCGTCGCCGGGCGAGACGGTTCGCTCCTCGTCGCCGATACCGACGACGTACTCGCCGGCGAGGACGTACTGCTCGTGTTCGACCGCGTTGGTGTGCCGCGGGACAGCGGCGCCCGGCGCGAGCTCGAACCGGCGCATCGCGAAGTTCGGAGCGCCGTCGGACTCGTCGAGGAGGACGCCCTTCGAGAGTCCCTCGGCGGCGTCGACGGGCTCGTAGTCGACGTCGTCGCCGCGCTTCACGACCGACTCCGGATCGCCTGTGTCGCTCATGTGCGCCCCGACGCGGGCCGCACACTTAATCGATCACCGACCCGACCCCGTTACTTAACCCGGCACCGGCCGAACTCAATGGCATGCGTGGAATCAAGGTCGGGAGCGCGTTCGGCATTCCGATCAGGCTCAACTGGACCTTCCTGATCGTCTTACCGCTGTTCGCGTACCTCATCGGCGGACAGGTGGGAGAGATCGCCGGGGTGATGAACGAGGTCGCCGGGCTCGGGATCGACGCGGGCGCGGTCGCGGCCGGCAACACCCCGTGGCTGCTCGGGCTGGCGGCCGCGGTGGGGCTGTTCGTCGGGGTACTGCTCCACGAGTTCGGCCACTCGCTGGTCGCGATGCGCTACGGCTACGAGATCGAGTCGATCACGCTGTGGCTGCTCGGCGGGCTCGCCAGCTTCGCCGAGTTCCCCGAGGACTGGAAACACGAGTTCTGGATCGCGATCGCCGGCCCGCTCGTCAGCGTCGCGGTCGGCGTCGCCTGCTACGGGGTCGTCCTCGTCGGGGCGGGCGGCTCCGACGCCCTCCTCTTCGTGTTCGGCTACCTCGCGCTGTTGAACGTCGTCCTCGCGGTCTTCAACATGCTCCCCGCGTTCCCGATGGACGGCGGTCGCGTCCTGCGGGCGCTGCTCGCGCGGAACCAGCCGCACGCGCAGGCGACCCAGCGGGCCGCCGCCGTTGGGAAGGTGTTCGCGTTCCTGATGGGGATCATCGGCCTGTTCACCTTCCAGTTGCTGCTCATCGTGCTGGCGTTCTTCATCTACATCGCCGCCTCCGGCGAGGCGCAGCAGACGACCCTGAAGGCCGCCTTCGAGGGCGTCACCGTCACGGACATCATGACGCCCCGCGATGACCTCCACACGGTGTCGGAGGACACCTCCGTCGCCGACCTGATGGGCCGGATGTTCGAGGAGCGCCACACCGGGTACCCCGTCCTCGACGGCGACGAACTCGTCGGGATGGTCACCCTGGAGGACGCCCGCTCGGTCCGCGAGGTGGAGCGCGACGCCTACCGCGTCGACGACGTGATGGCGACCGATCTGGTCGCGGCCGACCCGAACGCCGACGCCCTGACCGCGCTCCAGACCATGCAGGAACACGGCGTCGGGCGCCTGCCCGTGGTCGACGCCGACGGCGAGCTCGTCGGCCTCATCTCGCGGTCGGACCTGATGACCGCGTTCAACATCATCCAGACCGGCGGCACGCCGGGGATCATCAGCGGCCGGCAGCAGCAGGCGGGCGAGGACCCGCGCATCCTCTGACCGCTCGTCAACTTGGCGCCGATCCGCTGACCGCTCGCCGATTCGACATCGATCCGCCGACCGCTCACCGACTCGCCGCCGAGGAATCGTCTCCCCCGGCGTGGGGTATATACGCGGCAACGACCTACCTCGGTACGTGACAACCCGGACCATCCGCGCCCGCGACCGGCCGGTGTTCGGCGTCGACGTCCACAGCGGCGACGTCCGCGGCGACAGCCCCTCCTACGCCCTCGTCATCCTCGACTCCGTCGACGAGGACGACCCGGACGCCCCGGACGCAGACGGCCCCATGGCCCGGGTCACCCGTGACGTGGTCTCCTTCCGGAAGCTCTGCCGGCTGATCGACGACCGCGAGCCCCTCTACGTGGCCACCGACAACGCCTACGAGCTGGCGGCGGACAAGGGGGAGCTCGTCAACTTCCTCCGGTCGCTGCCGGACGGCACCCGGCTCGTCCAGGTGACCGGCGCGGAGCGTCCGGAGCCGCTCTCGCGGGTCGCGTCCAGACACGGGATCCCCTACGGGAAGGAGCCGATGAAGGAGGCGGAGGCGGCCGCGCGGCTCGCCGCGGCCAACGTCGGCCACGAGGTGACCGCCTTCACCGACGAGACGACGGTGAAGGTGTCCCGCGGGCGCTCGACCGGGAAGGGCGGATGGAGTCAGGACCGGTACACGCGACGGATCCACGGCAACGTCAGGAAGCGGACGCGACAGGTCCAGTCGAAGCTGAAGGAGGCGAACCTCGACTTCGAGCGCGACGTGACCGAGAAGTACGGCGGCTACGCGAACGCGACGTTCACGGTCGAGGCCCGCCCCGAGGACATCCCCGTCTCGAACTCGCGGGCCGGCGACGTGCGCGTCGAGGTCGAACGCGAGCGCCGCGACGGCATCGAGTACGAGCCGCTGGTACAGCGGCGCGACCGCGTCATCGTCGGGATCGACCCCGGCACCACCACCGCGGCCGCGGTCGTCGGCCTCGACGGCACCGTCCACGCCCTCTACTCCTCGCGGACCGGCGACACCGCCGAGGTGACCGAGTGGATCGTCGAGCAGGGCCGCCCGATCATCGTCGCCGCCGACGTGGAGCCGATGCCGGAGACCGTCGAGAAGTTCCGGCGCTCGTTCGACGCCGCCGGCTGGCGCCCCACGACGGACCTCCCGGTCGACGAGAAGCTCCACCGCACCCGGGAGGCGAGCTACGACAACGACCACGAGCGCGACGCGCTGGCGGCCGCGCTGTACGCCTACGACGACCACGAGGACCAGTTCGAGCGGATCGCGGCGAAGACGCCGCCGCGGCTCGACCGCGAGGCGGTGATCGCCGGCGTCGTCGCGGGCGGCGCGTCCGTCGAGGCCGTCGTCGACGACCTGAGCGAGGACGACGGGAGCGGCGGCGGGAGCGGCGACGGCGACGCGGACGAGGCGGACCCCACGGAGCCGGAACGAACCGAGGAGGAGGAGACGATCCGCCGGCTCCGCGAGCGCGTCGACCGGCTGGAGTCGCACGCCGAGTCGCTGGAGGAGGACTTAGAGGAGCGCGACGACCGGATCGCTGAGCTGGAGGGCGAGCTGGAGGAGGCGAAACGCGAGGAGCGCATCGAGGCGCGCTCGCGGCGAGCGGTCTCGCGGCTCGAACGCGAGACGGACCGGCTGGAGCGCGAGCGCGACGAGGCACAGGAGCGCGTCGCTGACCTCGAACGGAAGGTGGAGACGTTAAAGGAGCTGTGGCGGCTCGACCACTCGAACTTCGGCGACGTCGCCGAGGGGCGGGGGCTGGTGAGCGTGAAGGTCGTCGAGCAGTTCACGCTCGACGCGCTCGACGCCGCGGACGAGGCGTACGGGCTCGTCGCCGGCGACGTGGTGTTCCTCCGGGACGCGTCGGGCGCCGGGCGCCGGACCGCCGAGCGGCTCGCGGAGACGGAGCCGCGGGCCGTGATCCGCGGCGAGGGGAACCTCTCCGACGTCGCGGACGCGGTGCTGTTCGAGCGCGGAGTTCCGGTGGTGCCCGCGGACGCGGTGCCGGTCCGCGAGGTGGACGAACTGGCGGTCGCGAGCGAGGAGGACCTCGCCGCCGCCGTCGAGGAGTGGGAGGAGGAGGCCGAACAGCGCCGACGCGACCAGAAGGCCGAGCGGATCGACCGGATCATCTCCGAACACCGGGCGGGGCGGACGCTGCCCGAGACGGAGGAGTGAGGTCGGCGAACGCGGCCGCTGCGGAGCGCGTGAGCGCTCACCACGCATCCAGAAGTCATATGTCCGGTAACGTACAGTCGGACGTATGGACGCTCACGAGCTGATCACCCGGAACGCGGCCGAGGTGGTCACCGAGGAGGAGATCGAGGCGCTGGCCGACGACCCCGAGGGCAAGCGGGCGTACGTCGGCTACGAGCCCTCGGGAGTCCTCCACATCGGTCACATGCTCACCGCGAACAAGCTGATCGACCTCCAGGAGGCCGGCTTCGAGGTGACCGTACTGTTGGCCGACGTGCACGCCTACCTCAACGACAAGGGCTCGTTCGAGGAGATCCGCCACACCGCGGAGCGCATGCGCGACCAGTTCATCGCCTACGGGCTCGACGAGTCGAACACGCAGTTCGTTCTCGGCTCGGACTTCCAGCTCGACGACGACTACACCCTCGATCTCCACGCCCTGGAGCTTGAGACCACCCTCGCCCGCGCCGAGCGCGCGATGGCGGAGATCAGCTCGGGCGACTCCGTGAAGGTGTCGCAGGCCGTCTACCCGCTGATGCAGGCGCTCGACATCCCGTACCTCGGCGTCGACATCGCGGTCGGCGGGATGGAACAGCGCAAGGTCCACATGCTCGCGCGCGACGTGCTCCCGAGCATCGACCGCGAGCCGCCGACGAGCCTCCACACGCCGCTCATCGCCGACCTCGGCACCGGCCGCGGGAAGATGTCCTCCAGCGAGGGCGTCACCATCTCGATGGAGGACTCCCGCGAGGACATCGAGTCGAAGGTGAACGACGCCTACTGCCCGCCGACGGCCGACCCCGATCCGACCGACGACGGCGTCGAGCGCGACAACCCCGTCCTCCAAGTGTTCGAGTACCACGTGTTCCCGCGGTTCGACGCGGTCACCGTCGAGCGCCCGGAGGAGTACGGGGGGAACCTGAAGTACGACGCCTACGACGACCTGGAGGCCGACCTGGAGTCCGGCGAGCTCCACCCCGCGGACGCGAAGGGCGCGCTCGCGGAGTACCTCGACCGCCTCATCGCGCCGGGGCGCCAGCAGCTCGCCGAGTAGGCCTGCCGCTTTTCGGGCCGCTACGCGTCGTTCGGCCGCTGTGCTTCCGCGTCTCCGCTCGCCGTGTACCCGTCGAGCGAGCAGGAGCCGTCCAGACAGCCGAGCCCCGCCGCCGTCTCGAAGACGGGGAGTCCGCAGTCGCACTCGTCGACGACGACGCCGGCCGGGAACGAGAAGGTGGTCTCGCAGTCGGGATAGTTCTCGCAGCCGAGGTAGACCCGGCCGGGCGCGGAGCGTACCCGGAGGTCGCCCTCGCAGTCCGGACAGTCCCACGCCCTGTCG
The DNA here is from genome assembly GCF_000337335.1 of Halorubrum distributum JCM 10118. GTDB lineage: Archaea > Halobacteriota > Halobacteria > Halobacteriales > Haloferacaceae > Halorubrum > Halorubrum distributum. The sequence continues at coordinate 8,992 of NZ_AOJN01000056.1, forward strand.
AACCGGTCGCTGACGGCGTCCTCCATCGGGTCGCACGCGGGGTCGAGACAGAGGTGGAACGGCTCGCCGCGCTCGACGCGGATCTTCGGCAGCCCGCAGTCGTCGCAGGTCGCGTCCGTGACGCTCGCGCCGGCCGGGAGCCCCCACCGCGTCTCGCAGTCGAGACAGACCACGTCGCCCCGCGAACGCACGAGCGGCCCGCCGTCGTCCGGGCAGGTCCCGACCGGAACGCCCGCCTCGGTGACGGGAAGGGCGCGGCACGCGGTCGCCTCCTCGGCGACCACCCGGAGCCGCCGGGAACCGTCGCGGGCGGTGACTGTGAACCCGTCGCCGTCGCCCTCGACGACGACGCTCTCCGGCCGAGTGAGCCACGCGACGGGCTGGTAGCCGTCGGCGTCGTGGACGAGCGTCGTGTCGTCCGGCTTGATCAGGACGACGACCCGTCCGCGGTGGGTGCGGGTGCGGTCGCCGCGGTCGGTCACTACGCAGTCGCCGGCCAGCACGCGGAGTCGTTGCGGCATGGGGCGGGTGGCCGCGGTATGGGTGAAAAGCGGTCGTTGCGGGGGTTTATGAGGGATACGTGGTGGGTGGCGGTGAGTACTGATGGTGGGACGATAGGGCGAATCGCCTGAGCGCTCCGATCGCTCATTTATAAATTGTTGACTGCGGATCGGCGGCGAACACCACCAAATCCCCAGCCACTCACTTATAAACCATTGACTGCGGATCGGCGGCGAACACCGCCAAAGCCCCAGCCGGGAGGCGGGCGCACGCTCGCTGCGCTCCTCGTCACTCGCTCCGCTCGTTCCTGCGGTGCTTGCGTCGCCTGCGCCCGCCTCCCGGCTGCCCCTTTGAGTCCCGCCCCGAACCGCACAGCAACCGCACCTCACGCCTCCCCAGCCTCGTCGGTGGTCCTCCGCTTCGCTCCGGACCACCGACTCCCTCGCGCGTGCGACTCGCAGTCTGACGACTGCTCGTCGGCACGCGCCACCGCCTCGTTTATTTATAAGCTATCGACGCCACCGGCGTTGTTACTTAAATAGCTCGCTGACGACAGTTCGCAAAATCGGGTTCAGACGCCGGGAGACCTACTCCACGCGAACCGTCCGCGTCGCGGTGACCGGCAACAGCGGGAGGTCCGGGAAGACGACCTCGACGACGAACTCCAGCTCGTCGGCGTCGGGGGTGCCGAACACGCCGACGGGGACCGTCGCCTCGCCGTCGAGGTACGTCGTCGTCGCGGTCATCTCCACGTCGTTGACGGTGACGCGGAGCCCCGCGCGGGCGCTCCCGGAGACGGCGGTCACGGCGACCTCGCACATCTCGTTTTCGCCGACGGCGATGGCCTCGGGGAAGTCGCCCCAGTCGACGTCGATCCGGGGGCAGTCGCGCGCGGCCTCGACGATGCGCTCCGCGACGGAGCCGCTCATGCCGGCGTTTTCGAGCTCTTTCGCGCCGGCGTCGACGACGTCGGCGGGAGAGGTGAGGCCGGCGTCCGCGAGGCGCTCGGCGCGGCCGGAGCCGACCCCCTCGATCGCCGTGAGGGCGACCGCCTCGCGGGAGACGCCGTGCTCGACGCGCGCCTCGACGCGGCGGGCGAGGTTGGCGGCCCGGGGGCCGGCGAAGCGGTCGAGGAACTCCGCGAGCGCCGCGAGCAGGCGGAGCGCGTTCTGCCGGATCACCCACGCGTCCGAGCGGAGGTCCGAGGGGATCGAGTCGGCCATCCCCGCGAGCAGGATGGCGAACACCTTGCGGTGGCCGTCCTCCAAGTCGGTGTCGCGCCCGTCGAGAATTCGGTCGATCGCGTCCGACTCGGCCGAGCGCGCCGACACCGAGTCGAACTCGCCGGCGGACGCGACGGTCTCAAGTACGGAGTCGACCGTCAGCGTCTCGCGGTCCGCGAGGCGCCGGAAGCGGCGCGCGGTGTCGAGCCGGAGGTAGTACTTCGAGGCGAGTCGCCCCAGGCCCGTCGGTTCGATCGCGAGGTCGTCGTCCGCCGCGACGAACCCGTCGTCGACGAGCGATTCGAGGGTGTCGCGCACGCGGTCGCGGAGGGTCGGGAAGTCGTACGCTTCGGGCTCCGACTGCGCGCGGACGTAGTAGAAGGTGGTCTCCAGCCACGCCATCACGTCCTCCAACCCGCGGATCGTCCCCATCGCGATCTCGGCGTTGAGGTGCGACTCGAGGTCGGCGGCGAGCCGCGACTCGATCTCCTTGCCGTCGCGCAGCAGCTTCCGGTACTTGTCGGCGTCCGCGCGGTCGCAGACCACCCAGCCGTACCCCACGTCGTCGTACTCCGGCCGGCCGGCGCGGCCGAGCATCTGGAGCACGTCGAGCGGCGAGATGTCGGTCTCGCCCTCCAGCGGGTCGTGGTACTTCGTGTCGCGGATGACGACGCAGCGCGCCGGGAGGTTCACTCCCCAAGCGAGCGTGGAGGTCGAGAAGAGGAACTTGATCTTCCCCTGCTTGAACCACTCCTCGACGCGGTCGCGGTCCTCTTTCCCGAGGCCGGCGTGGTGGAAGCCGACGCCGTCCGTGACCGACTGGCGGAGGGTGTCGTTGGTGAGCTCTTTCGCCTCGTTGTGGAAGTCGTAGTCGTCCCGGGAGTCGATCGGGATGTCGCGCTCGGTGATCTCGTCGCGCGCCTTCTTGGCCGCCTGGACCGTGTCCTGCCGCGAGGAGACGAACACCAAGGCCTGCCCGTCCTCGCGCACGTGCGGCTCGGCCAGGTCGAGCGCGCGGTAGAGCCGGCGGTACTTGTCGGCGAACGCGTTCGACCCGTGCGAGTACGTCTTCACGCCGGTCTCTAAGTCGACCGGGCGGTACTCGTCGCCGAAGGCGTACGTCGTCTCGGCGGGGGCGTCCAGCCACTCGGCGACGTCGTCGATGTTCGGCATCGTGGCCGACAGCGCGACGACGCGCGGGTCCTGAAGCCGGCGGAGCCGCGAGACGGTGACCTCCAGCACGGCGCCGCGCTTCTCGGAGTCGAGCAGGTGGACCTCGTCGATGACGACGCAGTCCACGTCGGTGATGAAGGAGTAGCGCGCGGAGTCGTGCTTCCGCGTGGCGCTGTCCGCCTTCTCCGGGGTCGTCACCAGGACGTCCGCGCGCTCCGCGCGGCGGGGGTTGAGGTCGCGCTCGCCGGAGACGACGTAGACGGAGTAGCCCAGCTCCTCGAAGCGCTCCCACTCGCTCTCCTTCTCGTTGGTGAGCGCGCGCAGCGGCGCGATAAAGAGGGCGGTCCCGCCCGCCGCGAGCGTCTTACAGATGGCGAGCTCGGCGAGCGCCGTCTTCCCGGAGGCCGTCGGCGCCGAGGCGACCACGTTGTGGTCGGTCTCAAGAATGCCCGGCAGCGCCTCCCGTTGCATCCGGTTGAACTCGTCGAACCCGAAGGCGTCGGCGAACTCCGGCACCGCGTCCGCGACCTTCACGGCACACCACACCCGTGCGCGAGTCGTCGGGAACCGCGGCTGTGTCGCATCGGATCGAGAGGGGGGCTTCGAGGGCAAAGGCGTTTCTCATGCGGGCGCGAGGCGAGTCGGACCGTCGGGCGGCGGGAGCGCGAGGCCACGGGGCGCCGACGCGGGGTCGCGGACCCACATCGTTTAGGTGACCGCGGTCGACCGCACGGGTATGATCCCATCGTCGCCGGTCGTCGTCGGCATCGCCGTCGCGGTCGCGCTGCTCGCGCTGTTCGTGCTCGCCCGACGGCTCCGCGGGCCGTCCGCCGACGCGCGCGAGTCGAAGCGCGCCCACGACGCGGCCCAGGAGCGCGACCCGCCGGTCGAGATCGGCGAGACCTACGAGTTCGGCGTCACGGAGCTCACCGACCACCACTCCGGCGAGGAGGTCGCGGTCGGGAAGGTCGAGGGGTTCGTCCTCTTCACCGAGGACATCCCGAGCGGGCTCGAACCGGGCGACGTGATCCGCGCGAAGGTGCTCTCCTTCAACGAGGGGCGCACCTCCGCCGACGCGACGTTCGTCGAACGGGCCTGAGTGCGGCCGGACCGCCGGCGCGAACCGGCGGCCGCGACCACGTCCGCTCCGAACCGGAGGTTCATACGTGATGCCGACGAAGTGGTGTCGCAATGGCTCAGGCCGGCACCCAGGACCTCACGGAGCGGTTCATTCAGTTCTATCGCAACTACTATCGGGAGGAGATCGGGCAGCTCGCGCAGCGGTACCCCAACGAGCAGCGCTCGCTGTACGTCTCCTACGACGACCTCTTTCAGTTCGACCGCGACCTCGCCGAGGACTTCCTGAACAAGCCGGAGCAGATGCGCGAGTACGCCGAGGAGGCGCTGCGGCTCTACGACCTCCCCGCCGACGTCAGCCTCGGCCGCGCGCACGTCCGCATCGAGGACCTCCCCGAGAGCGTCGACATCCGCGGCATCCGCGTCCACGACGACCACATCGGGAAGCTCGTCTCCATTCAGGGGATCGTCCGCAAGGCCACGGACGTCCGCCCCAAGGTCACCGAGGCCGCCTTCGAGTGCCAGCGCTGCGGCACGATGACGTACATTCCCCAGAGCGACGGCGGCTTCCAGGAGCCCCACGAGTGCCAGGGCTGCGAGCGGCAGGGCCCCTTCCGCGTCAACTTCGACCAGTCCGAGTTCGTCGACTCCCAGAAGCTCCGCATCCAGGAGTCCCCTGAGGGACTCCGCGGCGGCGAGACCCCCCAGTCGATCGACGTCGACATCGTCGACGACATCACCGGGAAGGTGAGCCCGGGCGACCACGTCACCTGCGTCGGGGTCCTCCACATCGAGCAGGTCGAGCAGGGCAACGAGAAGTCCGCCATCTTCGATTTGTACATGGACGGCGTCTCCATCGCCATCGAGGACGAGGAGTTCGAGGACATGGACATCACCGAGGCGGACAAACGCGACATCATCGAGCTCTCCGAGCGCGACGACATCTACGAGGCGATGGTCGGCTCCATCGCGCCCGCCATCTACGGCTACGAGGAGGAGAAGCTCGCGATGATCCTCCAGCTGTTCTCCGGCGTCACCAAGCACCTTCCCGACGGCTCGCGGATCCGCGGCGACCTTCACATGCTCCTGATCGGTGACCCCGGAACGGGTAAGTGTCAAAAATATGATACTGAGGTGACACTTGCTGACGGAACGGAACGGGCAATCGGGGATATAGTAGAGTCAAACCTCGAAGACCCGATAGAGGTCGACGACGGGGTATACGAACCGGTAGATATCGGTGTTCAAACAGTAACCGAATCAGGGGCCGTCGAGACTGGGACCGCGACAAAAATCTGGAAACGAGAAGCGCCGGATAGGATGCACAGAATTTCGATGGCATCGGGGCGCGAAGTAGAAGTAACACCGTCGCACCCGTTGTTCAAACAGTTGAACAGAGGATTGTCTCCCCGACGGGCAGATCAATTGGCGGAAGGAGACCTCATTGCGGTCCCCGGAAACATCGACGCGGATTGGGATGATTCGCTTGATGTTTCGTTCCAGCAGGTCGAAGCCTACAACGCGAATTCGTTCACGCCGCCCACCCGAGTCGATCCCACTCTGGCTCGACTCCTCGGTTATATCATCGCAGAGGGCCACACCTATGTCTCGGGATCGAGTGCCGCTACCGAGGTTACGAACGTCGACGAAGAGATACTGACGGACGTGGAGAACTGCTTCCGCGAGTTGGGCGTTCGGTGGTCCCGTCTAGAGAAATGGGATCATGAGACTGCCGAAATCGTCCGCTGTTCCTCGTTGGAGTTCGTCCGGTTCCTCAGAGAACTCGAACCGGCAATTCTCAAAAACTCTGAGAATCAACTCGTCCCCGATTGTCTCAAACGGGCGAGTCCGGAGAACAAGAAGGAATTCCTACAGGCGTACGTTGACAGCGAGGGGACAGTCTCACCCAAAGAACGCGAAATCACGGTTTTCTCGATGAGTAGAGAACTGCTGACCGGAGTACAGACGTTACTCCTCGCGTTCGGGATCCAGAGCCATCTTCGGAAACGACACAACGACAGCCACCGACTGCGCATCAGTGGACGGGATTTCGTCAAATACGTCGACGAAATTGGATTCGTTACCGATCGCAAAGCGACGGCCTCGAAAGCGTTCGACGACGTTCCAGAGAACACAAACACGGATGTGATTCCGGGACTAAGTGACGATCTCCGGCAGATCCGCGAGGCGCTCGCGTTGTCACAGTTCGATATCGGAATGCCGCGTCCGACGTATCAACACTACGAACGCGGCGACAGAAATCCGAGTAGAGCGAGTCTGAGAGCGGTTGTCGACACGTTCGAAACCCGCTTAGACTGGCTTCGGGAGAAGCGCGGAGAGCTGCTGGACGGTGACTGGCAGGCAGTCGAGACGCTACGAGAGGAACTGAACATCTCTCAGAAGGTACTCTCGGAGGGTATGGACGTCTCTCAAACCGCGATCAGCTACTATGAGCGGAACGACGTCGCTCCCGACGGTGGACAGACCGCGGATGCAAAGGACGTGATTTTGGATCGTCTCGACGAGGCATTATCTGTCAGCCAAGACATCTCCGAACTCGATCGTCTGTGTGCGAACGACGTTCACTGGGACCGGATCGAGTCGATCGAATCGGTCGATCCGGATTACGAGTGGGTCTACGATCTCGAGGTCAGAGACACGCACACGTATCTCGGAAACGGCGTCGTCTCTCATAACTCCCAGATGATTTCGTATGTAGAAAACATCGCGCCCCGCTCGGTGTACACGTCCGGGAAAGGGTCGTCCGCGGCGGGGCTCACGGCCGCGGCCGTCCGCGACGACTTCGGCGACGGCCAACAGTGGTCGCTCGAAGCCGGCGCGCTCGTGCTGGCGGACAAGGGGATCGCCGCGGTCGACGAACTCGACAAGATGGACTGCGTAACGGGCGACACGCTGGTCTCACTCGCCGACGGGCGCGTCGAGCGCATCGACGAACTCGCGCGGGAGGCCGCCGAGGACGGCGACATTGAACAGCTCTCGAACGGTCGCCGCGTCCGCGACGTCGACCTCGACGTCTGGTCGATGGACGAGGACGGCAGGCTCGTCGAGCGCCCCGTCTCCGCGGTCCACGAGTACGACGCGCCGTCGGAGCTGACCCGGGTGACGATGGAGACCGGCGAGTCGCTGACCGCGACCGCCGACCACCCGTTCTTCGTCCTCGACGACGGGGAGCGCGTCGAGCGCGAGGCGGCCGCGCTCGACGACGGCGACTGGGTGTACGTCCCCCGCGAGATCCCGACGAAGGCGGCGGACGGCGGAACGGTGGCGGCGAGCGGCGGAGAGGGACCGTTAACCGAACCCGTCGACGGCGAGGATGTCAACGGCGAGAGCGTCTACGGCGTCGACGCCGCGATGGCGAGCGTCCTCGGATACCTCTCCGGCGACGGGAACGTCTACTACGACCGCGACGAGGGCGTCTACGGCGTCCGGTTCACCAACGCGGACGACGAGCTCTTGGACGACTTCGAGCGCGCGGCGCGCGAGGCGTTCGATGCCGAGCCGACGCGGCCGCCGAGCGAGAAGCGCGACGACGGCGTCGAGACGGTCCGCGTCACCGGAAAGGAACACGCCGACGCCGTCCTCGACGCGGGGATGAACCTCGGTCGGTACGACGGGAAGTGCTTCCCGACCCCCGTTCCGACCGGAAGCCGCGCGGCGAAGGCCGCGTTCGTCCGCGCGCTCGCCGACAGCGAGGGGCACGTCGACGACTCGGCCGGCAACGTTCGGATAGCGTCCGCGAGCCGGGATCTGCTGGAAGGTGCCCGAAACCTGCTCTTACAGTTCGGCGTGTCGAGCCAGCTCCAGCACCGCGAGCGGAATGGGGGCCGCGACGTGTACTACCTCACGGTGACCGACGCGGACTCGCTCGCGGCGTTCCGGCGGTACGTCGGGTTCACGGCCACGCAGAAGGTCGAAGCGCTCGACCGCGTCGTCGATTCGGCCGGCGGCGGTCGCACGATCCTCGACGTGGTCCCGGAGGTCGGCGACGTGCTCGCGCGGTGTCGCGACTCCCTCCGGCTCCACCAGCGAGAGTGCGGCCTCGACGCGGGCACGTATCACGGCTTCGAGAGCGGGGCCGCGAACGTCTCGCTTCACCGGGCGCGGCGGATCCTCGCCGCGTTCGAGGAACGGCGAGAGGCGGTCGACGACGACCTGTCGGTCCTCGACGCGACGCCGACGTGGGAGACGCTCTCGGAGCTGCGGGAGCGGTACCACGTCTCGCAGTCCGAACTCGCGGACGGGACGGCGCTGTCCCAACAGCAGATCTCCCGCGAGTGGGGCGAGAGCGAGGCGGTCCGTCGGACGGTGACCGAGCGGCTCCGAGAGATCCTCACCGAAGTCGCGGAAACCGACCTCGACGACCTTCGCGAGTTCGTCCGCGGCGACGTGAAGTGGCGTCGGGTCGAGTCGGTCGACACCGTTCCGCCGGAGTCGACCGAACACCGCGGCGAGGTGCTCCGACAGCGGCTCGCAGACGTCATCGGCGGGCCGGTCGAGACGGCGAAAGAGCGCGCTCGCGACCTGCTCGACCGCGGTCCGGTCGGCGAAACGCGAGCGGAGCTGTCGGCGGCGCTTGACGCGTACGGGATCAGTCAGGCGGACGTGGCGGCGAGGCTCGACGTGACGCAGGCGACCGTCTCCCGCTGGCTGTCCGGCGCCGTCGAGATGGACCGGCTCGACGACCTCCGAGAGGCGGTCGCGGGGGAAGTCGACGCCGTCAAGGCGGAACTGCGAACGATACTGGCGCGCATCGAGGACGGAGAGCGACCGCGAGTGTACGACCTGACCGTCGAGGGGACCCACAACTTCGTCGCGAACGGGCTCGTCGTCCACAACTCCTCTGACCGCTCCGCGATGCACGAGGGCTTGGAACAGCAGAAGATCTCGGTGTCGAAGGCCGGGATCAACGCCACCCTCAAAGCGCGGTGCTCGCTGCTCGGTGCGGCGAACCCCAAGTACGGCCGGTTCGACCAGTACGAGCCGATCGGCGAGCAGATCGACTTAGAGCCCGCGCTCATCTCGCGGTTCGACCTGATCTTCACGGTGACGGACAGCCCGGACCCGGAGCACGACTCCCGCCTGGCGAAACACATCATCAAGACGAACTACGCCGGCGAGCTCAACACCCAGCGCGAGGAGCTGGCGAGCTCGGAGTTCACCTCGGAGCAGGTCGCGGCGGTGACAGAGGAGGTCGCGCCGGAGATCGACTCGGAGCTGCTGCGGAAGTACATCGCCCACGCGAAGCGGTCCTGCTTCCCCACGATGACCGACGAGGCGAAGGATCTCATCGAGGAGTTCTACGTCGACCTGCGCTCGAAGGGCGCGGACGAGGACGCGCCGGTGCCGGTCACCGCCCGGAAGCTGGAGGCGATGGTGCGGCTCTCGGAGGCGAGCGCGCGGGTCCGCCTCTCGGACACCGTCGAGCGCGAGGACGCCGACCGCGCGACCGACATCATCGAGTCGTGTCTCAAAGACATCGGCGTCGACCCGGAGACGGGACAGTTCGACGCCGACGTGGTCGAGACGGGCACCTCGAAGAGCCAGCGCGACCGCATCAAGAACATCAAGGGGCTCATCGCCGACATCGAGGAGGAGTACGAGGAGGGCGCGCCGGTCGACGAGGTGCTCGACCGCGCGGGCGAGATCGGGATGGACCGCGGGAAGGCCGAAGGCGAGATCGAGAAGCTCCGGACGAAAGGAGAGGTGTACGAGCCCAAGCAGGGCCACCTCCGGACGACGTAGATGGACCGCATCTCCGCGATACGGAACGTCGAGGACGCGCTCCGCGAGTTCGAGGACGGCGACGCCGACCTCGCGGCCACGGAGCGGCGCGTCGCGGCCGTGCTCCGGACGTACGCCACCGAGTTCGACGGCGACGGCGACGTGTTCCGCGCCGTCGGCGACGACCCAGTCGACGGCACGGTCGTCGTCGCGCCCTCGGAACCGGCCGCGCGCGAGCGCGTCCTCTCGGCGAGCGGCGTCGACGGCGAGGGCGATCCGGACGGTGCCGACGGTCCCGAATTCGAAGTGGAGCGGTTCTAACGGTCGACCTCGATCGCTTCCAGCGTCCGGGGTCGAGCGGTTTCGATCGCCGACCGCTGGCTCGCGAGAGGCGATTCGGTCCGCCGTCGCTGAATGCGGCTGAAACGTTCCGGTCCGGAACGGATAAATTGGAAAACCGACCACCGGCGGGCGTGCTGCTGGTCGTGACGTATTCGGCGGCCGCGCAAACCGGCCTCCGAAACCTGTGTCGTCGCCACGAGTCGGTCGTCGCCCGGCGGTTCGGCCGCGCCGCGCTGTTCGACGAGACCGTGTACGCCGCCTTCCTCGCGCTCCGGCTGCGGGAGTCGCACGGCGGGGACGTCCAGATAGAGCGCACCGAGCCGTTCAATGAGTTCGTCGCCGTCGACGACCCGGTGCGGGAGGCCGCCGCGGCGTACGCGGACCGGTCGGCGGAGTCGACGCCGTACGCCGCCTTTGCGGCGGGGACGGAGCACCCGGACCCCGACGCCATGCGCGACCGAGAGCTGTGACCGGGGCGGAGTCGAAGCCGTCGGGATCGGACCGCGAGGAGCACGAGGACGAGCGGGAAGACGGGACCGTCGCTGTCGAGGAGCGTCCGGAGCCGAGCGCGGTGCTCGGACGGCTTCCCACCGACGCGGGACTCCGACGGCAGCTCGCGGCGGCCGCGCGCTCCCGGGGACGGACCGCGTCGGTCGCGGCGGAGATCGCCGAGATCGAGGCGGAGCTCGCGGCGATCGAGATCGAGCCGGTCGACCTGACGGCGGCGCGGCGGCGGGTCGCCGAGACGACCGGAGAAACCGAGCGACTGAAAGAGCGGGTCGCGGCGCTGCGCGGGGACGCCCGGGCGCGCCGCGCGGTCGACGCCGAGGCTGACGAGACGCTCGGCGACCTGGAGGAAGCGGCCGCGGAGCTGTCGGCCGCGCAGACGGAGGCGATCGCCGCCGAGCAAGCGCTCGAACGCGCGCGAGCCGAGGCGGCTCGGAACCGCGACGAGCGGCGGCGACGGCTCCGGCTCCGAGACCGGCTCCGAAATCGTCGGCGGACCGCCCGCCGCGAGCTCGCCGAGGCGATATATCCGGCTTTCCGGCGCGCGCTGGCGGTCGTCCCGGGCGGCGACCCGAGCGCGGCCGGCGCGGAGCCGAGCGGGTACGACGGGGACCCGATCGCGGCGTCGCTCGCGGCGGTCAGGCTCGCGGCGCTCGACGGCGTCGTCGAACTGCGCGGCGACGCGGCCCGAGCGGTCGCCGCGTCCGAGCGGAGCGCGCGATCGCTGCTCCGCGCGAGAGACGTTCGCCTCCGAGGCGCGTCCGGCGGGCGCTGAGTCCGACGGTACGGGCGCGCGCCTGGCCCGTCCCGAGCCTTAAATACGATTCCGCGGCACCCGGCGCATGGAACTCGACTGGTCCGTCGACCGCGAGGGTGACGCGTCGCTCGTCGGCGTTCGGGTGCGAAACGACGGAGCGGTCCCGCGGCGCGTCCGGATCGAGAGCCGGCTGGACGGCCCCGTCCTCCCGCCTCGGCGCGGCGGCGTCCCCGAATCCGGCTGGGACGCCGGGGGCGTGACCAGGGTGATCGACCCGGGCGACCGGGCGGCGTTCGGGTTCGCGGCGCTCGCCGACCCAGTCGAGCCGCCGGTCGAAATCGCGAGCGTCGAGCCCCTGAGAGGGAACGCGGACGACGGTCGCGGATCGGCCGAGGACGGCTCCGACCTCGCGCGGGCGGCGGTGCGCGACCTCGAATCGCATCGCCCTCCGCGGCGCGCGGTCGCCAGAGCGGAGCCGGGTGACGACGAGGCGGGGAGCGACGGCGAAGCGGCTGACCGGGACGGCGAAGAGCGCCCAGGAAACGAGGAATCGACCGGTTCTGACGGAGGCGCGACTCGGTCAGCGGCTCCCCATGCGTCGCCGAGCGCGGCGGGGCCCGACGAGATCGACGCGTGGTTCGCGGCCGTCGAGGCGCGGATCGAGCGGGCGGAGCGGCTGGCCGACGCCGACCTCGCGACGGCGACGGCGGTCGTCGAGGAGGCCGGCGGCCTCGACGCGGTCGGGGGACTCGACGAGCGCGTCGCGGCCGACGCCGAGCGTCTGAAGGCGGTCCGCGACCGCGCCGCGGCGCTGGCCGAGCGCGCCGAGGAGAGCGAGGTCCCGACCGAGGCGCTGGAGGCGCTGGCATGATCCTCGCGGTGGCGGGCGGGAAGGGCGGCGTCGGGAAGACGACGCTCGCGTACAACGTCGCCGCCGAGCTCGACGGCGTCGTCGTCGATGCCGACCTCGGGATGGCGGACCTGCCGGACGGCCGCGGCCCAGACCTCCACGACGTGCTCGCCGGCGCGGCGGACCCGATAGAGACGGTTCGGTCGGGGCCGGTCGACATCGTCCCGTGCGGCCGGACGCTGGCCGGCGCCCGGGCGGCCGACCTGACCCGGTTGGCCGAGGCGGTCGCCGCGGTCGAGCGCGAGTTCGGGACCGTCGTCCTCGACTGTCCGGCGGGGCGCCGCGCCGACGCCGGCGTGCCGCTGGCGGTCGCGGACGCCTGCCTTCTCGTCGTCTCGCCGCGGGCGTTCGCGCTGGCCGACGCGATCCGCACCCGAGAGCTCGCCCGCGAACTCGACGCCGGGCTGGTCGGCTGCGCGGTCAACCGCGTGACCGAGCCGCCGCCGGTCGAGGCGATCGGCGACACCCTCGGCGCGCCGGTCGAGGTCGTTCCGGCCGACCCGCGCGTCGGCCGCTCCGTCGCGGCGGAGCGGCCGGTCGTCGACGCCGCGCCCGACAGCGATGCCGCGGCGGCGGTCAGGGCGCTCGCGCGGCGGGTTCCGGAGTGAGGAGCGAGACGAGTGAGATGCGCGAGATCGAGAAACCGGGAACGCCGTCGCGACACCGCGCCTTTTTACTCCGGTCGTCCCGTCGGCGAGAGCGATGATCGGAGTCGCGCTCGTCGTCGGCGTCGGCGTCATCTCCGCGCTCGCGGTCTCGGTGGGACCGCTGTACGCGGCCGACCGCTTCCGGGAGTTACGGGAGCCGACGGACGCGGAGCGCGCGCAGATCGCTGCGCTGGCGGACCCCGGCGGACTCGACCTCGACCGGATCGCGATCGAGTCCGTCGGCAGCGATGACGGCGGCGGGGGATCCGCGGCCGACGGTCCCGCCGAGGTCGCCGTCCGGGGGCCGCCCGGCCGACGGGTGCTGTTCCTCACGGCGGACGTGTTGACCGACCTCGACGAGGACGTCGCGATCGGACTGCTCGCGGCGGAGGCCGGGCGAGTCGCGACGTACTACGCGGAGTTCCGCGCCGTCGCGGTCGGCGCCGTGCTGGCGACGCTGGCGGCGGTCGTCACGACGCTCGTCCCGTTCGAGTCCGGCTTCGCCGCTGTCATCGCCGTGGGGGTCGCCGCCTTCTGGGCCGGCCGTCGGGTCCAGTACGCGGCGGACACCCGCGCGGCGGACGCCGTCGGCGCCGACCGCGTCGCGGACGCGTTCGAGCGCGTCGCGGAGCGCCGCGGGGTCGAACCGGAAACGGGGGACTGGTCGACGTGGTTCGAGGTCCAGCCGCCGCTCGGCGACCGGATCGCGCGGCTCCGCGAACGGGCGGCAGACGAAGGGTAGCGAAGCGGGTAGACGAGGCGTAGCGGGCAGAAGGAGGGATTCGAGCCGGCGGGGGCTCAGTCCCGCGAGCGCCGAGCGACGGCGGACTCCGGACCGACGCGGACGTCGTAGCCCGCGACGGTGAGGGAGACGTCGACGTCGGACCGGTCGGCGACGAGCGCGTTCAGCGCGTCGGGGTCGACGTGTTCGTACAGCACCACGCCCGCCTCGTGGAGCTCGGTGGCCTCGACGCCGGCGAGGTCGGCGATCGCCTCGACGACGGCGAGGCTGGGACTGGGACCGCCGTCGCCGTGACGGACGCGGGCCGTCTCGGCCGTCGAGCGGGAGCCGGTCGCTTCAGTCGGGACGCTGCTCATACTGGATCTCTCGTCGAAACCACGTATAAATGAGTCGTTCAATTTATCAGAAGTGATTAGATCGGGGCGTCCCGGTCCCGGAACCGTTACCAACCAGCCGCACGCGTGTAGAGACAACTCGAATGCGACTCCCGGAACGACAGCTCGCGGTCCTCGAGGCCGCGAGCGCGACGGACGAACGAACGGTGGCAGAGATAGCCGCGGAGACCGACCTGAAGCCGGAGACGGTCGCCGGCGCGGCGTTCGACCTGGCCGACGAGGGCCTCGTCGAGGTCGGGTCGGCGACCGACGAGACGCTCGAACTCACCGACGAGGGGCGGACCTACGTCGACGACGGGCTCCCCGAGACGCGGCTCTACCGAGCCGGACTCGACGCGGGCGCCGACGCCGAGCCGGCCTCGATGGGCGAGGTCATCGGCGGGGCCGATCTCGACGGCCCCGAGGTCGACATCGCCTTGGCGAACTTCGCGCGGAAGGGGTTCGGGAGCGTCGACGGCGGCGAACTCTCGGTCGACCCCGACGCCGACCCGGACGCCGACCACGAGGCGACGGCGCTCGCGGCGCTCGCTGACGCCGGCGGTGAGGGCGAGGGCCTCGACGCGGAGGCCCTCGGCGTCGACGAGGCGGCGATCGACCAGCTCGACTCGCGCGGGCTGGTGGCGGTCGGCGAGTCGGTCACGCGGACGGTCCGGCTCACCGACGACGGCGTCGACGCGCTGATGACCGGCGTGGAGGCGACCGAGACGGTCGGGGCGCTCACGCCCGAACTCCTCGCCAGCGGCGAGTGGCGCGACGCGGAGTTCGCCGAGTACAACGTCGAGGCCGACGCGGAGACGGCCCGCGGCGGCCGGAAGCACGTCCTCCGTCGGACCGCCGACCGCGTGAAGGACGTGCTGGTCGGCATGGGGTTCCAAGAGATGGAGGGCCCGCACGCCGACGCCGACTTCTGGATCAACGACTGCCTGTTCATGCCGCAGGACCACCCGGCGCGGACCCACTGGGACCGGTTCGCGCTCGACGTGGACCGGATGGACGGGATCCCGGACGAGCTGATGGCCCGCGTCGAGGCCGCCCACCGCGACGGGTGGGGGATCGACGGCGACGGCTACCACTCGCCGTGGTCGGCCGACTTCGCCCGCGAGGTCGCCTTACGCGGGCACACCACCTCGCTGTCGATGCGCTACCTCTCCGGGATCGCGGGCGCCGAGCTGGAGCCGCCCCAGCGTTACTTCTCCGTCGAGAAGGTGTACCGAAACGACACGCTGGACCCGACGCACCTGCTGGAGTTCTTCCAGATCGAGGGGTGGGTGATGGCCGAGGACCTCTCGGTGCGCGACCTGATGGGCACCTTCGAGGAGTTCTACCGCCAGTTCGGGATCACGGACATCCGATTTAAGCCGCACTACAACCCGTACACAGAGCCCTCCTTCGAGCTGTTCGGCGAGCACCCGGAGACGGGCGAGGAGATCGAGATCGGCAACTCCGGCGTCTTCCGCGAGGAGGTCACCGGCCCGCTCGGCGTCGACTGCGACGTGATGGCGTGGGGGCTCGCCCTCGAGCGACTGGCGATGCTCACGACCGGCGCGGAGGACATCCGCGACCTCCACGGGACCCTGGCCGACATCGACTTCCTGCGGAACGCGGAGGTGAGCTACTGATGCCCGTCGTCGACGTCGACCCCGACGAGCTGCGCGAGCTCACCGGCCACGAGGAGAAGGACGACGCGGAGCTGAAAGAGGACCTGTTCGGGCTCGGCCTGGAGTTCGAGGGCGAGACCGACGACGGCATGTTCCAGTTCGAGTTCGCGCCCGACCGGCTCGACCGCCTCTCCGTCGAGGGGGTCGCGCGCTCGCTGCGCTACCACTACGGCGACGCTCGCGGTGTCTACGTGCCGAACACGAACGACCCCGAGTGGAGCATCGAGGTCGACGAGTCGGTGCCCGACGAGCGCCCGTACGTCACGGGCGCCGTGGTCCGCGGCGTCGACCTCGACGAGGCGGCCCTGGAGTCGCTGATCCAGCTGCAAGAGAAGCTCCACGCGACGATGGGCCGCGGCCGCGCGAAGGGCGCGATCGGGATCCACGACCTCGCGATGGTGAAGGGCGCGCCGCTTCAGGAGGGCGCGGAGCCGTCGATCACCTACCGCGGCGTCGACCCCGACGGCGACACGTTCGTCCCGCTCGACGCGAACGACGAGCTGACCCCGAACGAGGTCCTCGACGAGCACGACACGGGGACGACCTACGCCGACCTCGTCGAGGGGCTCGACCGCTATCCGGCGATCTACGACGACCTCGGCCTCTTCTCGTTCCCGCCGGTGATCAACGGGAAGCGCACCGAGGTGACGACCGGCTCCCGCGAGCTGTTCGTCGAGCTCACCGGCACCGACCAGTGGACGATCGACCGGATGTGCAACATCATCTGTTACGCGCTGTCGGCCCGCGGGGCGACGATCGAGGCGGTCGAGGTGAACTACGCCGACGGCGCGACGCACCCGAGCGAGTACGGGGCTGAACTCGTCCGTCCCAACCTCGACGTCGACGAGAAGGCCGTCTCGCACGACCGGATCGAGACGCTGCTCGGCGTCGACTTCGAGCCCGAGGAGGTTGTCGACTGCTTCGAGCGCGCCGGGCTCGACGCCTCCTACACCCTCGACGAGGACGTGACCTACGAGGTGTCGATTCCGCCGTACCGCGTCGACGTGCTCCACCCGCTCGACCTCGTCGACGACGTGGGGCGCGCGTACGGCTTCGACAACTTGGAGCCGCGCTACCCCGACGTGGGGACGGTGGGGGGCCGCCACGAGCGCTCGCGGCTGGAGGACGCGGTCCGGACGAGCCTCGTCGGCCTCGGCTTCGAGGACCTGCTGAACTTCCACATGACGAGCGGAACGGAGAACTACGACCGGATGAACGTCGAGGCGGGAAGCGACGCCTTCGGCGGCGGCGACCCCGTCGAGATCACGGAGCCGTACAGCGAGGAGTACACCCAGCTCCGCACCTGGGCGCTCCCGTCGCTCGTCATGCTGTTGGAGCGGAACACCCACAACGCCTACCCGCAGGACGTCGCCGAGGTCGGCTTCGTCGCCGAGCGCGACGACGCCGAGGACGCGAACGTCGCCGAGTCCCGCCACGTCGCCGGCGCGGTCGCCCGCCGCGACGCCTCCTACGAGGCCGCGAAGGGCCGCCTCCAGGCGCTCTGTGACGACTTCGGCGCCGAGCTGGCGACCCCGCGGACCGAACACCCGTCGTTCATCGAGGGGCGCGCCGCCGACGTCGAGATCGACGGCGAGCGCGTCGGCGTGATCGGCGAACTCCACCCCGCGGTGCTCGTCGAACACGACCTGGAGGTGCCGGTGGCCGCCTTCGAGTTCGATCTCGACGCGCTGCGGTAATCGGCCCAGGAACGGGAGCCGAAGCCGACCGAATGTCTGTTTCGACGGGTCGGTAACGAATTATCACGAACCCGATCGCGAACAGAAGACATATAAATTCCTTGGCACACCCACCGGGCATGAACTGTGAGAAGTGCGGCGTCGACGCTCCGCTCGCGCACCGCGACGTCGACGGCTTCCCGTACTACCTGTGTGAGGCCTGTATCAGCGGGTGGGACGCGGTTCGGGGGCCCTCTGCCGACGCCGCCGAGGAGGCCCGGTCTCCCGCGCGGTAGGGGCGTCGCGCGGCGGCGGCACAAGTCTGACCGCCGAACGAGTCACTCCCGAGCCGCGGCGACGGCCTCGACGACGGCGCGCGCGTTTTCCCGGACCGCGTCGAAGTCACCGTCGGCGACCGCCTCGTCGTCGACGATCGAGCTGCCGACGCCGACCGCGACCGCGCCCGCCCGGACGTACTCGCCCGCGTTGTCCGCGCCGACGCCGCCGGTCGGCACGAGCGGTATCTGCGGGAGCGGCCCGCCGATCGCCGCGACGTGGTCCGGGCCGCCGGTCTTCGCGGGGAACACCTTCACCGCGTCGGCGCCGGCCTCGTAGGCCTCGATCGCCTCGGTCGGCGTGTACGCGCCGACGGCGACCGGCGTGCCGTAGCGGTTCGCCGTCCGGATCACGCCGCGGTTCACCGTCGGCGTCACGAGGAACTCCGCGCCGGCGAGCTGCGCCGCGCGCGCGGTCTCCGCGTCGAGGACGGTGCCGGCGCCGACGACGGCGTCGTCGACGCGGTCGGCTATCGCCTCGATGGAGGCCATCGCGTTCGGCGTGTCCGCCGTCACCTCCAGGGCCGTCACGCCGGCGTCGACGACCGCGTCCGCGACCGCCACGGCGTCGTCTCGCCCCACGCCGCGGAGGATCGCGATCACGCCGCCCTCGGTGATCCGGTCGAGTCGATCGGTTCGCATGGCTGGTACCTCCCCGCCGGGGGTCTTAAATCGGGCCGTGTCGGAGACGGCCGCGGCGCGCCCGCACACACCTCCTATTTAACAAACGGACGGGCAAGTACGACCGTGGCGACGGACCGGTCCGGGTCGGACGCGGGAGATCGACGGAGCGTGCGACCCGCCGTGACCGACGGCGTGCGAGTCCCGCGGCCCCCGGACCGGTTCGGAGTTACCCCAACTCACCATGTACATCACCGACTACGAGCTGTTCGAAGTACCGCCCCGCTGGCTGTTCCTGAAGCTGACGACGAGCGACGGCACCGTGGGGTGGGGAGAGCCGATCGTGGAGGGGCGGTCGCACACGGTCGTCGCGGCCGTCGAGGAGCTGCTCGACGACTACCTGCTGGGCGAGGACCCGACGCGGATCGAGGACCACTGGCAGGCGATGTACCGCGGCGGGTTCTACCGCGGCGGTCCGGTGCTGATGAGCGCCATCGCCGGCGTCGACCAGGCGCTGTGGGACCTCAAGGGGAAGCAGTTCGGCGCGCCCGTCCACGAGCTGCTCGGCGGCCGCGCGCGCGACCGGATCCGCGTCTACCAGTGGATCGGCGGGGACCGACCGGCGGACGTGGGCGAGGCCGCGAGGGAGAAGGTCGACGCCGGCTTCTCGGCGCTGAAGATGAACGCCACGGCGGAGCTCGAGTCGATCGACTCCCCGGCCGCGGTGGCCGCGGCGGCCGACCGGATCGCGGCCGTGCGGGAGGCGGTCGGCGACGAGGTCGACATCGGCGTCGACTTCCACGGTCGGGTGGCCAAGCCGATGGTCCGTCGGCTCGCGGCGGCGCTGGAGCCGTACGACCCGATGTTCATCGAGGAGCCGGTGCTGCCCGAGAACAACGACGCGCTGCCGGCGATCCGGGCGTCGACGACGATCCCGATCGCGACCGGCGAGCGGATGTACTCGCGGTGGGACTTCAAGGAGGTTCTGGAGGCGGACGCCGTCGACCTGATCCAGCCGGACGTCTCCCACGCCGGCGGGATCACCGAGCTGAAGAAGATCGCGTCGATGGCCGAGGCGTACGACGTGTCCGTCGCGCCGCACTGTCCGCTCGGGCCGATCGCGCTCGCCTCCTGTATTCAGGTCGACGCCTGTACGCCGAACGCGCTGATTCAGGAGCAGTCGCTCGACATCCACTACAACGAGACGAGCGACGTGTTGGACTACCTCGCCGACCCGTCCGTGTTCGAGTACCGCGACGGGTTCGTCGACATCCCCGACGGCGACGGGCTGGGAATCGAGATCGACGAGGAACACGTCCGCGAGCAGGCCGAGGAGGACGTCGACTGGCACAACCCCGTCTGGCGCCACGACGACGGCTCCGTCGCGGAGTGGTGATCCCGATGGCGAGACATATCGACCGATCGGAGGGCGACCGATGACCCGCCGACGCGAGTCGCCGACCGAGGGCGCGGTCCCCGGGCGGTTCGCCGGCGAGACGGTCATCGTCACTGGGTCGACGCGCGGGATCGGCGCCGGGATCGCGGAGCGGCTCGCCGCGGAGGGGGCGAACGTCGTGGTCAGCGGGCGCTCCGAGGAGGCAGGAGCGGCCGTCGCCGAGCGGATCGCGGCGGGGAGCGAAGAGGGAGACGCGACGTTCGTCCGCGCGGACATGCGCGACCCGGACGACGTGGCCGCGCTCGCTGAGGCGGCCGCCGAGCGGTACGGCTCCGTCGACGTGCTCGTGAACAACGCCGGCGTCCAGACGGAGACGGCCGCCGACGAGGCGACGCTCGACGACTGGGCGTTCGTCGTCGAGACGGACTTCCGGGCGTACTGGCTCGCCGCGCGGGCCGCCCTCGAGCACATGGACCGCGGGGCGATCGTGAACGTCTCGTCGAACCACGCGTACGCGACGATGCCGGCGCACTTCCCGTACAACGCGGTTAAGGCGGGGATCAACGGCATGACGCGGTCGCTCGCGGTCGACTTCGGCCCCCGCGTCCGGGTGAACACGGTCGTCCCCGGCTGGGTGGAGATCGAGCGCACCCGCGAGGAGCTCCCGGAGGGGCGGTTCGAGGAGGTCGAGTCGATCCATCCGACCGGGCGGATCGGGACGCCCGCCGACGTCGCCGGCGCCGTCTCCTTCCTCGCGAGCGAGGACGCCTCGTTCGTCACGGGGGCCGCGCTGCTCGTCGACGGCGGCCGCGGCGCGGTGATGCAGGACGACACGCTCCCGGACTACCGGGCGCGCGAAGACCGAGAGTAGGCGGGGACGGCGCGGTGAGGAGAGACGCGGCGCGAGCGGAGCGCGGGCGCCCCCGCCCGCGCCGGCCGACGGCGATCACCCCTTCTTATAATCGGCCGAGCGTAGCACCCACCATGAACCCGTTCGAGACCTGCGGCGCGGGGTGGCGCCGATGACCGACCTCGTCACGTTCGGCGAGACGATGCTCCGGCTGTCGCCGCCGCGCGGCGAGCGGCTGGAGACGACGCGCGACCTGACCGTTCAGGCCGGCGGCGCCGAGAGCAACGTCGCGGTCGGGGCCGCGCGGCTCGGCGCCGACGCCCGCTGGCTCTCGAAGCTCCCCGACTCGCCGCTCGGCCGGCGGATCGTGACCGAACTGCGAAGCCACGGCGTCCGCCCGGACGTCGCGTGGGCCGACGCGGACGCGAGCCGCGTGGGGACCTACTACCTCGAACACGGCGGCGAGCCGCGGGGGACGAACGTGATCTACGACCGCGCCGACGCGGCGATCACGACCGTCGAGCCCGACGAACTCCCGACGGACGCGGTCGCGGAGGCAGAGTGGTTCCACACGACCGGGATCACGCCCGCCCTCTCGGAGACCACGGCGGAGACGACGACCGCGCTGTTGCGGACCGCCGGCGAGGCGGGGACCACGCGCTCGTTCGACCTGAACTACCGGGCGAAGCTCTGGGACCCGGAGACGGCGCGGGCGGCCTACGAGGAACTGTTCGAGCACGTCGACACCCTGTTCGTCCCGCGGCGGGACGCCCGCGAGGTGCTCGACCGGGAGGGCGGCGCCGTCGAGATCGCGCACGGGCTCGCCACGGAGTTCGGCTTCGACACGGTGGTCGTCACCCGCGGGCTCGAGGGGGCGGTCGCGCTCCACGACGGCTCGGTGTACGAGCAGGACGTGTACGAGGCGGAGACGTTCGACGCGATCGGCACCGGCGACGCGTTCGTCGCCGGCTTCGTCGCGGAGCGCCTGCGCGGCGGCGACCTCCCCGCGGCGCTCCGGTGGGGCTCGGCGACCGCGGCGCTGAAACGCACCACCGACGGCGACCTCGCGGTGACGACCCGGGCGGAGGTCCGCGACGTCATCGAGGGCGAGGGCGGGATCGATCGGTAAGGCCGGTCGCAAGGCCGGTGAGCCGCGCGGCGGCGCCCGGGGCGTATTGACGGGAGTCCGGAGGACGTTCTCCGGTGGCAGCGTTCAGAGGTCGACGGGGCCGCCGTCGGCGGCGCTCTCGGCGAGCGCGTCGATGGCCGCCATGTTCGCGATCGCCTCCTGCCCGTCGGTCAGGGGGGCGGTCCCGTCGGCGACGCGCTCGGCGAAGTGCTCGACCTGAAGCCGGTACTGGTCGACCGCGGGGAACGTCTCGACGCCGTGCCGGCCGTCGATCTCGTACTCCAGCTCGACGGGCTCGTCGGTCGGGGCGTCGAACGCGCGCTTGACCGCGACCCACCCGTTCGTCGCGTCGACGCGGTACCGCTGGACGAGCTGGGTGTCGAAGCCGGACGCGACCCGCGCCGAACGGCCGTCGTCGTACGCCAGCACGCCCGAGAGCTCCGTGTCGACCCCGGCGTCGCGGGTGTCGCCGGCGTGGGCGTACGCGCGGTCGGGCTCTCCGAGAATCGTCCGAGCGAGCGAGACGGGGTAGCAGCCGACGTCCATCAGCGACCCGCCCGCGAGGTCGGGGTCGAGCCGCACGTCGTTCGGGCGGTCGTACAGCGGGAACCGGAAGGTGGCCGTCACCGTCCGCACGTCGTCGAGCTCGGTCGCGGCGAGCGCGACGGCGCGCTCGGTGCGCGGGTGGTACCGGTACATGAACGCCTCCATCAGCGTGACGCCCCGCTCGTCGCAGTGGGCGACCACGTCGCGCGCCTCGGCGGCGTCGGCGGCCAGCGGCTTCTCGCAGAGGACGTCCAGGCCGGCGTCCGCGGCGCGCTTCGTCCACTCGGCGTGGCGGCCGTTGGGGAGCGGGACGTACACCGCGTCGAGCGCGTCGTCGTCGAGGAGCGCCTCGTAAGAGCCGTAGCTGCGCGGGATCGCGTTCTCGGCCGCGAACCGCTCCGCGCGGGCGGCGTCGCGGGACGCCACCGCGCCGACCGCGTGGTCACTGGCGGCGATCGCCGGGATCACCGCTTTGCGGGCGATCCCCGCGGTGCCGAGGACGCCGAATTCGAGGCCGGTCGAGCCGGTCGGTGAGTCGGGCATGGCCGGGGCGACGCGCCCCCCGGACAAGTCGGTTCGGGTCGGCGAGATTCAAACGGCGGCGGGGGCGGCGACCGCCGTCGCCCCCTGCGACGCGGCGTCGGTCGTCGCCGGACGGCTGTCGGGGAACCAGTACCTACTACTGGGACGCCTCGGTACGTGGACGGCACATGTCCCTGTCGAGCGACGTCCTCCTGTTCAGCATCGTGCTCATGCTTTGGGCGGTTCGCGTCGAGGTCCGCGGATACGGCGACTCGGGCGGGATCGTCCTCGCCGCGCTCGCGCTCGGCGTCGCGGGGCTCCTCGGGAGTTTCCTCTCCGCGGCGATCGGAGCCGGCCCGAACGCGGACGCCGAGAGCGCGGAGTGACCCCGTTCGGCTCGGTTCGAAACCGAGATCGCTGCCCCTACTGACCGCTACCGGTCGGCCACCAACTCCCGGATGCGGGCCGTCCCCGCGGCGGCGCGGCCGCCGTGGAAGCAGAACGTCTCTGCCACGGCCAAGTCAGCGAGCGTCTCGACGCTTTCCCACGCGGTCTCGAGGTCCTGGGTCACCTCTGGTCGGGGGCCGACGAGCGCGCCGTCGACGACGTTGAGCGCGTCCGCGCTGACGAGCAGCTCCGCGTCGGGGAAGTGCGCCGACACGTGCCCCGGACTGTGGCCGGGCGTCGCGATGACCTCCATCGGCCCCGCGGCGGTCGCGAACGTCTCGCCCCCCGTCAGGCGGACGTCGACCGTCGTCGAGTCGATCGACAGCGGTCGCTCCGCGGTGGACTTGACGAGTTCCCTGTCGCCTTCCAGGTACGGCGCTTCCGTCTCGTGCGCGAAGACGACGGCGTCGGTCCGGTCGACGACGGCCGCCAGACAGCCGGCGTGGTCCGGATCCTGATGGGTGATGAGGATTCCCCAGGCGTCGTCGAGGCGCAGCCCCTCGTCGTCGAGCGCGGCTTCGAGGACGTCCACCGTGTCGGGGAGGCCGACGTCGATCAGGAGCGGTCCCCGCGGCGTCTCGACGGCGGTCGCGTTGAACGTCGCCTCGCGGTCGTCCATCGAGACGCGTAACGGGAGCCCGTGTACGCCCGGCGTCAGTTCCATGCGAGATCCAGGTCGGCGAGCGTCTTGAAACGGGCGGGGGCGAGCGGGGCGCCTCCTCGGAGCGACCACGAATTTGCTGCGGGAGACCTACTCGGAGCTCCCGCACCTGCGACGTTCGGTACCGGGCGCGTTCGAACGCTCCGGGAGGACCGCGACGGACGACACGGGTTTCCCCGCTGAGCGTCTACCCCGAGTAATGGCACAACGCTCCCTGCTCGTTCGTGCGCTGTGGTTCGTCTTCGTCGGCTGGTGGGCGACGCCGATCGTCGTCAACGTCGCGTGGCTGCTCAACGTCACGGTCGTCCTCCTCCCGATCGGTATCAAGCTGATCAACCTCGTGCCGACGGTGCTCACGCTCGCGGAGCCGCGGTCGCTCTCGGACCCCGACTCGGCCCGAGGCCAGCGGTCGCTCGTCGTCCGTGCGGTCTACTTCGTCCTCGTCGGGTGGTGGCTGAGCCTGCTGTGGGCGAACGTCGCGTCGGCGCTCGCGATCACGGTCGTGGGGCTGCCGGTCGCGATCTGGATGCTCAACCGGCTCCCGTACGTCACGTCGCTGTACCGGTTCCACGGGTAGGCCCGACCGGCGGGCGCGGCGGACGAGCGGGGCTCAGTTGACCTCGATGACCTCGACGTCGAACGTCAGGGTCTCGCCGGCGAGGGGCGGGTTGAAGTCCGCGCGGACCACGTCCTCGTCCACGTGGATGATCTCGCCTTGGCTGCCGTCCTGGGCCTCGAGGTACGCGCCCTCCTCGGGCAGCTGTCCGCCGAGCATCTCCCGGAGCTCGTCAGTTTCGAACTCCTCGACGTTCTCGTCGCTGGGCTGTCCGTAGGCCTTCTCCGGCGGAATCGTCAGCGTGTCCGTCTCGCCGGCCTCCAGCCCGATCAGTCCCTCCTCCATCCCCTCGATGACCTGGCCGCCGCCGACCTCGACCGTCAACGGCGTGTACTCGCGGTCGGGCTGGGCCTCGGCGAGGCCGGCGTCCTCGGCGACCGACTCCTTGGAGGTGTCGAACACGGTCCCGTCGTCCAGTTTGCCGGTGTACTCGAGCGTCACAGAATCGCCAGTAGTTATCGACATACGGACGCAAGAAGTGCCACACGGAAAGGCAGTGGCATCTGTGGATATCGGATATCCCGCGCACCCGGTAGCCAGCGGGGTCACTCGGATGCCGGGGGTTCCTCGAGGACAGCGACATCGTGTCCGGCGGCGTAGCCGTTCAGCTTGGCAGCGATCGGCGACTCGCGCACCGCTTCGTCGTCGTATCCCGCTTCGTCGAACGCGTCCATGAGCGACGAGACAGACCGGAGCTTGTACTTTTGATGGTAGTCTTCGGCGGGGTAGAACCGCGAGAGCTGTTCGATGCGCGTGCCGATGCCGTCGGCCGTGAAGCCCCGTGACGAGAGGAACTCGGTGAGAGTCGCTTGCTGGGCCGCCGTCGCCGTGAGGACGGCGTTCTGGTACTGCGTGTTCCGGGTCTGGCGGTTGGGGGCGTGCGACTCGAAGACGAGCTCCAGCAGCTCCCGATACGTGACGGTGGCGGGGTCAAACTCGACCTGAAACACCTCGGTGTGATCCCCCAGCGAGTGGTACGTCGGGTCGCGCGAGGTGCCGCCGGCGTAGCCCACGCGGGTGCGGACCACGCCGTCGACGGCGCCGAACTGCGCGTCCGGCCCCCAGAAGCAGCCGAGGCCGAACGTGGCCGTCTCGGTCTCGTCGCTGGCTGTCGCGCGCCGGTCGTACTCTCGGATTCGCGTTTCTGTGAGGTTCATGGGAGTTAGCTGCCTGTAGAGTCGTCGCAGGGCGGTTCGTGGGTCGGCCCGCATTCACCGACGGTCGGGCTCGCAGACGTATATGTCGTGTGTTGGCGTGTCTCGCTTTCGGGCGGAACGAGGGTGCGCCGTCCGATCTCCGTCAATCGAGCCCGAGCGCGGCCGTGAGCGCTGCCGTCGCGTCCTCGTGGATGCTCGTGCCGTGGCCGACGAGGACGTGGTCGGGGTCCCGCTCCGCCAGTTCCTGTGGCGACTCCTCGACCGCGGGGTGAACCCCGAGCGCGTCGCCGCCGTCTCGGAACGCCGGGAGGGTCCCGAGCGTCTCGGGGACGAGCAGCGTCTCGCGCTCGGCGTTCCACAGGACGGCCTCCTCCCACTCGTCGTCTGATCGGAGCTCGTGAACCTCGTACGCCGACCCGGCGAGGGCCGAGCCGGTCGCGTCCGCGTCCGCGTCGAGCTTCTCGCGGGTGAGCGCCATCCCCTCCGGCACGGACACGGCGACGTCGTGTCGACGCGCCACCGCCGCGGCGTCGCGCGTGTGTCGGTCCTGGAGGACGACGACGCCGGCGACGTCGCCCGCCTCGCGGAGGTGCGCGTCGAGCCCGTCGACGTCGACCGGGTCGACGAGCCAGACGCCGGCGTCCGTCGTCAGTGCGTGGCTCGCGCGGCGCGCGTCCTCGTCGGGATACGCGATCCAACTGAACCCGCCCTCCCACTCGGTCGTCTCGACAGGCGTCGCGTCGTCGTCGGCATCGGTGTCGGCCATACCAGCCATTGCCGGGCCGGAAGCTTACGTCTGTGCCCCGGTGGAGTTCGGGCTCCCGAGTTGGCAGTCGGCGATCGCGTCGAGAGTACGGACGGAGCCGGAGAGGCCCGCTCGGGGTGGGTTGAGAGTGACTCCTGACCGGCAGAACGGATATCCGGCCGTCGCCACACGCGGCCGGCCGCCAGGAGAGTCGGGGCGGTTCGACGGGTCTTTCGCCGTCGGCGGCGACCTCCGCGTGAATGAGTCGCTCCCGGACGGCCGGCCGCTTTCTGTTGCTGTGCGCAGTGTGGGGGACGGCGTTTATGGCGACGGACGTCGGGCTCGCGGACCTTCCCGCGGTCCCGTTCGCCGCCGTACGCTTCGACGTCGCCGCCGTACTGTTGTTCGCCGGCGTGCTCGTCGCCGGCGTGGAGATCCGCCCTCGGACGCGGGACGACTACGTCTACGTGCTCGTCGGCGGCGCCCTCATCATCGGCGCCCATCACGCGTTCCTGTTCGCCGGCCAGCGGTACGTCACGGGCGGCGTCGCCGCGGTGCTGTTGGGTCTCGTCCCCGTGGTGACCCCGGCGCTCACGCGGCTCGTCTCGACCGACGAGGAGTTCACCGCCGCCACCGCGCTCGGCGTCGCCCTCGGGTTCGTCGGCGTCGTCGTCATCGCCGACCCCGACCCGGCGAACCTCGCGGACAGCATCCTCGGCGTCGCGCTCGTGCTCGCCGCCGCGCTCGCGTTCGCCGTCGCCGCGGTCGTCACCCACAGCCGATCGCCGTCGATGCCGTTCCTCTCGACGCAGGCCTGGATGATGGCCGTCGGCGCGGTCGTCCTTCACGCCGCCGTGCTCGCGCTCCCCGGCCAGTCGTTCGCGACCGCCACGTGGACGCCGTCTGCGCTCGCTGCCATCGCGTACCTCGCCGCGGTCGCCGGCGTCGGCGGCTTCCTGCTGTATTTCACGCTCCTTGAGGATCTCGGACCGATCGAGATGAGCTTCATCGAGTACGTGATTCCCGTGTTCGCGGCGCTCGCGGGCTGGCTCGTGCTCGGGCAGGAGGTGACGCCCGCGACCGTCGCCGGCTTCGGGTTCATCCTCGCGGGGTTCGTCGCCGCGAAGTGGCGGGCGCTGCGTGGGATTTAGTGGCACGTATGCCCACCAGAACGACAGTCTTCAGATGGCCTCTCTCGTCTGGTTTTGAGAGATGAGGCAGCTAGCGCGACGGAAGATAAGATCGTCAATCAGTCGTCGGCAGCGGCGGCCTCAGCCTGCCCCTGCCAGAGGTTCGCGTACGTTCCCTCGCTCGCAACCAGCTCGTCGTGCCCGCCCTGCTCGACGATCCGGCCCTCATCCATGACAACGATCTCGTCCGCGTTCTGGATCGTCGACAGCCGGTGGGCGATGATGAACGCGGTCCGCTCCTCGACCAGCCGCTCGAGGCTTTCCTGAATCAGTTCCTCGGTCTCCGTGTCGACGTCCGAGGTGGCCTCGTCGAACACGATGATCTCGGGGTCGTTGAGCAGCGCCCGGGCGATGGCGAGGCGCTGCCGCTGACCGCCCGAGAGTTTGACACCGCGCTCGCCAACTTGCGTATCGTATCCGTTGGGGAGACCGTCGATGAACTCGTCGGCTGCGGCCGCTTCAGCCGCTCGCTCAACCCGAGCGCGGGCGCTTTTGTCAGGTTCTTCTGCCCACTCGGCCTCGAGCGTCTCGCGGTCGCCGTACGCAATGTTCTCTGCGACAGTCCCCGAGAACAGGTACGGATTCTGCTCAACGATGGCGATAGAATCCCGTAACGACTGGAGGTCATACTCCCGGACGTCAGTTCCGTCAACCCGGACGGCCCCGTCATCGACATCGTGGAAGCGGGGAATGAGTTTCAGGAGTGTTGATTTGCCGGCCCCGGTCGCCCCGGCGAGCCCGATCGTCGTCCCCGCCGGCACGTCGAGCGAGACATCACGTAGGACCGGCTCGCGGTCCCCGTAGGCGAAGGTAACGTCTTCGAACGTGACGTCCCCGTCTATCGACGCAGGGGTGTGCGGCGAGTCGGGGCTGGTGACCGTCGGCTCGCGGCCGAGCAACCCGAACACGCGCTCGGCGCTTGACTTCGCGAGCTGGTACTTGTTCGCCGACTTCCCGACCCGGCGCATCGGCGAGTACAGCCGCCGCAACAGGAGGAAAAAGAGCGCAAACCCGCCGAGGGTCAGCGCCCCCGCCTCGCCGGGCACGCCGGTGATGATGTCGGTGCCACCGATGTAGAGCACGAGGACGAACACGACGCCGGTTAACAGCCGTAGGGTCGCAAAGAACCCGCGTCGGATGCGCAGTGCCGCGACCTTCTCGTCGTGGTACGCCTCGCTCTGTGCGGCGACCCGACGCTCCTCGAAGCTGTACCGGTCGAACGACTTGATCACCGCAGCGCCGCCAAGGTTGTTCTCGAGCCGCGTGTTCAGTCGCGCGACGGTCTCGCGAATCGATTTGTACCGCGGCTCGATCCAGGTGAGAAACTGACTACTGGCCAGGCCGATGACCGGGACCGGGGCGAGCGCGATGAGCGCCAGCTTCGGCGAGTACGTCCACAGGATGATCGCGATCCCGCCGACCGTTGCGACCACGCGGATGAGTTGTCGAAACTCCGTGTTCAGAAACTGCTCGAGCCGATTGATATCGCTGTTGAGGATCGACATCATGCCGCCGGTCTGATGATCGGCGAAGAAATCCATCGAGAGCCGCTGGAGATGGTCGTACGTGTCGTTTCGCAGATCCCGCTGAACCTTCTGGGCAGTCGCTTGCAGCAGATACCGAGAGATAAACCGCGCGACCGACCGGACTAAGTACGCAAGCACCGCGATGAGCACGAGCTGTTCGAGCACCGCCAGGCGAGCCGCTTCGCCGGTGATCTCACCGGGCGGCAGCAGACCCACATCGGTCAGCAGGCCCGCGTCGGCCGAGCCGCGGATCGCTCGATCGATGGCGGCCGCGACGACAATTGGCGGGACCAGTCGGGCGAACCGCGTGAGAAACGCCGCGAGCACGCCGAGCGTGAGAGTCGGCCAGTAGCGTTTGGCGTAGCCGAGCAAACTCACCATCGGATGCCCATCGACGTTCTCCCGAGCGTGTTCGAACCCGCCGTGGTCGTCTGTCACTGGGCTCGTTAGCGCGCTCGCGCACAAGTATCCGGTGACATGGCGCTGGTGAAGCACGCAACCGGCTCGGTTGAAATCCGTAAGATCGGATAGGATCGGTGTGCGAGAGACAGAGGATGTGGTCAGCAGTGAAGCTGCGTTATTTTCTTCATCTAAATCGGCTCTGTTGAAATCCTATTCTTTAGATATATACACAGATGAAACAGCCGGTTGGTGAGAGCTGCAAATGTACCGAAAGTGTATACTCGCAGAGACCATTCGGAAAGTATGAAACCGTCATTTAGACGTGACACGATTATTTTTATTAGTGTATTTGTGGCAGGCCTCGTAGCTGTCGGCGCTCTTGGGGCATTTATACTCGGACAAACGCCCTCTGTGTTTCTTCGTGACAAATTTACTGACCCTGTCTGGCTATTCAGCTGTGTGTTTCTGGTGACCATCTGGGTTTGGATGTATCCAAGATTACAAACGAACCCGGATAAACAAACAAGCTAATTCTCTGCTGGCTTGTCATCTACTTGGTCTGTATTGACCGCTCAGAGTGATCGATCTACATTATGAATGAGACAGGCAATGGTGAGTTCACGGAACTGCTTCCACCACCGCCGTGACCGGACAAACGCACCATACTTTCGCTTGAGTGTTGAGTTCACAGTCTCGGATTGACTCCGTTATCCGTAGAGATCAGCGTCTAAGCGTGCGTTCCATGCCTTGTGGAGTGATGTGAACTCACGATGCTTAATCAGTGGCCGAACCTCGTGTTGCCGGGCGAGCCGCCTGATTTTCTGATCGTCGTAGCCTTTGTCTCCGAGGAGAATATCGATACACTCGGGGTTGCGCTTGATCAACGACGGAGCGATCTGGCTATCGTGTTTTCGAGTCGTCGTCACGTGTAGATCGAGAATTGCGTTCACCTTCGCATCGACCAGCAACGTCACCTTGAGCTGCTGAATCGTGATCTCGGCCCGTTTTGTGTAGTGTTTCGAGGCGTGACTGCGGTCGAAAGCTGACGCATCAATTCCAACGACGCCGCTTGTCGGAAGTAGCGACACTGAGAGAGTCAATATAATACGCCATACAGCCATATCAAGCCGGTTGAACGCCTTACAGAGCGTTGAAGCAGTAGGAAACTCGGTTAGCCCGAGAACACGACGGATGCGTGGCATCTCGATCAGTTCGTCAAGTAGGCCACGGTAGGTCGTGTTCTTCCGCACTTTGAGACAGAGCAGAACAACGTGCTGCGGGAGTGTATAGCGGTGTTTGGAAACTTCGAGGAGTATCGAGAAACTGCTCGTCGGGCCAGATGGATCGCCTTCTCAGTAAACCGGAGAATCTGCGACTTCGGGAGGGCTTTCATCTCGTCGAATTATACGACGAACATGTAACTCGATGAGGATTCCAACAGAGCCTGCTTTTACTATTCAACCGCTGTAGGTTTCGGTATGAGACCGCCAGCGAGTCTCGGATTGGCGGTCAGATATCTCTTCTCGTGGCCAAGAGCGAGCCGTTGAGACCCCCGAAGGGAAATAGGAATCAGCTATGGTAGCGTTTCCAGATGAGTTCTACTGGATTGCAGCGTTTGCCATTATCGCGGCGCTGGTGAACAGTGCCGTCTCGGTCTGCGACGAGAAGGTTCGAGTTGGGATCGCCGTCGAGCAGTCACTCGGACGATGGGGGACCCCAGGATCCCAAACAGTATTGGTACCCGCACTATACCCGAACGCTTCGTCGTATCTGTCCCCAACAGTATTGGAAGTACGCTCAACAACCGGGATTGCGTATCCCTGCGTGTATGTCGACAATCGCCGTAGGTGTGAAAGGAGGTGCTAGCCGTGAGTAGTACCGACGAGTGGCTTCCCGGTATCCCCGACGCGGGAACGAACAAGTTAGACGCGATGGCCGATGCGGAGCAGACAAATCCGCGAGAGGAACTCAAAAAGACCGACTACGACACGGAGCTGGGGCTCGCGATGACCGAGGACGCACAACGGGTCTCGCACGGTGAATTGTCCAGCGACGAGGCGGCGACTGAGGCCGTGCGAGGTGACGCCTAATGGATGGTGTCGTCGTTTTTGACGGTGACGACCCGAACGAGCTTGCGGACGCGCCCACGAGCTTTGTCATCGGCAGCGGCGGTGAACGGCGTGCGGTCGACGCCGCCGCCTGCGCCGACCGGTCGACCGTCACCCGCGAGTACACGATCCGCTGTGCGACCGGTGAGCGGACGACCGCCTCCTGGACCGGCGTCCCGGTGACCGACCTGCTGGATATCGTCGACGCTCCGGCGGAGACGACGCACTTCCGGGTCGAGAGCGAAGACGGCTACGCGATCTGTGTCCCGGTCGCCGACGCACTCGACGGGGTCGTCGCGTTCGAACGCGACGGCGAACAGCTCCGGGAGACGCGGCCGTACGCGCTGCGGTTCCTGGCCGGCGATATCGACGGCGAGCGACTGGTGAAAGGAATCCACCGGATTGACCTGCTCAGCCTCCCGGCCGATGCTGATCCGGACCGGTACGAAACAGTGACCCTCGACAACCCCGAGTACGAATGAACGACGAGCACAACCAGGACGACCGCAATTGCTGGGCCGTGTCGGTCACGCCCATCGTGCTCGCCGGC
Source organism: Halorubrum distributum JCM 10118 (assembly GCF_000337335.1). Classification (GTDB taxonomy): domain Archaea; phylum Halobacteriota; class Halobacteria; order Halobacteriales; family Haloferacaceae; genus Halorubrum; species Halorubrum distributum. The sequence goes on from NZ_AOJN01000056.1 coordinate 41,143, forward strand.
GGCGGGAGTGAGCGCTTCGGGCCAGAGCCGAAGTCGCTAGCGACGGTCCAAGATCAGCCGATGATCGCTCGCATCGTCGACGCGGTGCGGGCCGCGACCGGTCGGACGCCGGTCGTCGCCGTCGGCGATCCGGAGAAGCAGTTCGTCGTCGACCCGGTCCTCTCGCCGCTAGTCCGCTACCGGTACGATGTCGAGTGGGGACGCGGCCCGCTCGCGGGGATCGCAGGGGCGATCGGTGCGGTCGAGACGGATGCCGTGTTCGTCTGCGGATGCGATATGCCGCAACTCGATCCCAGCGCGGTCGAGTGGCTCGTAGGCGAATACGCAAGCCGACCCGCCGCCGCGATCATCCCGGCGAACGACGCCGGACACCACCCCTTGCACGCCGTGTACGACTGTCGGGCGCTGGAACGATACTGTTCACAGCAACCTTCGGACCTCCGCCTGCAGCGGCTCGTGTCCGAACTCGACGCGACGGTCGTGCAGGACCAGGACGCCCCCGACCGTGTCCCGCTGAACCGTTCGGTCTCGAATACGAACACGCAGGCCGAACTGTGTGCCGTGCGAACGCGGATCAGCGACTGACATTATTTCTCATATGACAGTGATGACCCACAACAGCAAACCGGCGAGTATGTACCAGAGTAGCGACGTTCGCTCCACTAAGTGGCTACTGTTCTGTCGAACAGTGCCTCGAAGAGTTTCTTTTCGGCTGCCCGAAGGTGCTGGGTAAACGTCGTCTGTGAGATATCCATCATCGACGCGACTTCCTCTCCGCTGTGTTCACGGGGCCAATCGAAGAACCCTGAAAAATGGGCGGTCCGCGCTGCCTCCCGTTGTCGCTCTGTCAGCGCGGCTGTCAGCTGTTTTCGGAAGACTGCTTCAGTCTGTATGTCCTGCTCGCGCTCTCGTTGTGCGATCAGCGTCAACCCATCGTAGGTCGTCCGAAGCGCGTTGACGACGCTTCGAATATCGTTCGAGCTGGCTACCTGTGCGACCAGTCGTCCGGTGGTTCCAGTAATCGAAAACGACTCGATGCTTGCCCCGTACTGCGCGAACGTTGTGACGACCGACCGTTCGTTGATCGACAGCTGGAACAGCGCCTGCTCCTCGTGCGTATAAACGTGCTCTATGGTGTCGATAAAGTCGGCTTCGGCCGCATACTCGATGACGACCTCCGGATCGGGTTCGGTGACGGTAACGTACTGGACCTGCTCCTCGTCGCCGTCATCGACGACGTGCTCGAGTGTGACCGTACAATCGAGCTGTGCTGCCATATTCGCCAACGGCTCGTCGATTCCTGTCAACCGGAATTCTAATTCGGTGACGCTGTTGGAAATGAGCGTCTGCTTGCTCTCGACAGCGCTGATGGCGTCTGCGATCGTTTGACCGAGTTCGACGAAAACATCCCGCTCGATCAGGTCGAACGCGTTCGGGTTGCTAGTCACTACCCCGAGGACGCCATACTCCGCATCCTGATAGGCGAGCGGAACGACGACGCACCGTTTTTTGCCGACTGTCTGCAATCGGTCGTCCTCGACGTCGGTAAACACAGGGTCCTGTCCCTCTAGTGCCTGCTCGACCGGTGTCGGATCGGTGTTACACATCGCTTCGATATGATTCTCGAGCGATCCGAGGTCGCTGCCGGCCCAAGAGTGCGGGCTAACTGTGCCGTCGACGAGTCCTCGACTACCGATCCAGGCCACGTCGAAGAGATCCGACGAGGCGAACTGCTCACAGACGGTGGCCTCGATCTCGTCGCGTGTCGACGCAGCGACGAGTTCGCGGTTGATATCGCGGAGCACTTCGTTTGTATTGTTCAGTACCGTTAAGCGCCCGTTCTGATCCTCGATGCGCATTTCGCGTTCCTTTCGTTCGGTGATGTCGCGCTCGATCGCGACGTAGCGATTCACGTCCCCGTCCTCGGTGATCGGGGCGATCGTCGCGTCTATCCACAGTAGCTCACCTGATTTCCGGCGATTCGTCAGTTCGCCTTCCCAGACCGATCCTGACGTGATTTGGCCCCACAGCTCTGCGTAGAAGTCGTCGCCGTGTTTCCCGGACTGCCAGAGCCGAGGAGTCTCTCCGATCACCTCCTCTCGGTCGTACCCGGTGACCGACTCGACGGCCGGGTTGGCGTACTCGATAGTCCCGTCGGAATCGGTGAGAAAGATCGCGTGCCCGGCGTGTTCGATGGCCTTCTGAAAACTCCGGAGGCGCTCGTTTACTGCCCGAAGCTCCGTCTTGAGGGCGTTTTCTTCGGTGACGTACTCGGAGAGATAGTACACTGTCAACAAAGTCAGCACGCTCACGACGAGGCCGGGAAGCTCTTCGAGCCCGGTGCTCGCCGTTTGTACGGTGAGCAGTTGCCGAAGCGTCATAAAGGAAAACAGCAGCGTCAGGAAGCCGAACCGGCGGTCACGGGTGCGAGCGAGGAGCAGAATCGAATAGCCGACGCCGAGGAGCCGCAGTCCGATCGAGAGGGCGATAATCGCGTTCATACGGTTCGCGTCTGCCTCCGACAGCGATGGGACCCTCGGCCGCGGAGCGTTCGTCCGCTTCGACTCGACCAATTCATACTCGGAGGTAACTGGTCTCGCCGAATAACCCCTGTGATCGGTGCTTCGCTCGAGACGCGGCCCGGTTTGTCCCCGGCTGACCCCGACCCAAACAGTATTGGTACGCTCGATATGGGGTGTCTCTCCGGAGTCGGGCCGACTCAGACTATATTGGTATCACCCTCTCCACGGGCGGCAACGTACGAATACGTGTATGAACTCCAAGACTGACCGGCTGACGCAGGAGCAACTGCTCGTCGGCAGGACGACCGGCAACGGGTGGTCGCGATGAGCACCGCAGACGACGACACGCTCCCCGGTATCCCGAACGTCGGGAAGGCCGACCTCGACGCGATGGTCGAGAAGGAGCGACCCGATCCGCGAGAGGAACTCGCAGACGTCGAGGCGGACACGGATCTCGGCGTCGCGATGGCCGAGGATGCACAGCGCGTCGCACGCGGTGAACTCTCCGGCGACGAGTACTGGGAAAAGTACGACGAAGCCGCGGCTGCCGAGTTCGGCGAGGCGTATCAGGAGACGCCGAACCCTGCGGTCGACGCCGGCGACCAGACTGTCTCGACGGAGACGGCCGAATCGTTGAGCTGTGCCGTCGGATCGATGGACACCGTTGCGACGGAGTCGACGCAGGTCGAAGGAGACGGGCCCGACGGTGGGATCGGCGCGGGCGACGAGAAGTGGGGGATGGTAATCGACCTCCAGAAGTGCGTCGGCTGTGACTCGTGTACGGTCGCGTGTAAGTCCGAAAACCGGACACCGCCCGGCGTTTCCTACAACGTCGTGATGGAAGAGGAACACGGCGAGTTCCCGAACGTCACCCGGACGAACGTGCCACGACCGTGTATGCAGTGCGATAACCCGCCGTGCGTGCAGGTGTGTCCGGTCTCGGCGACGTACAAGATGGACGACGGCGTGGTCAACATCGACTACGACCGGTGTATCGGCTGCCGGTACTGCAACATCGCCTGTCCGTACGGGGCGCGGTACTTCGACTTCGGCGAGAACTACGACGACGAGGTTGACGGAGCCGGCGAACTGACCAGCTCCGAGTACGGGGTCGACCGGGGACCGCGCGAAGAGGGCAAATCGCCGATCGGCAACATCCGAAAGTGCAGTTTCTGTACGCACCGGCTGGAGCGCGGCGAAGAGCCGGCGTGCGTCGAGACGTGCGTCGGCGACGCCCGGAACATGGGCGATCTCGAGAACCCCGACAGCGACGTGGCACAGATGGCCGACTCCTCACGCGCGTTCCAACTGAAAGAAGACGAGGGGACCGACCCCAACGTCTACTACCTCAAATAAGACAATGGCAACACAGAGTTCACGCTTCGAGTTCGATCCGGGATTCGAAGATGACCGGCTGCGGATCGTCTGGTACGCGATCATCGGCGTCCTCGTCGCCGTCGGCGCGTACGCGACGTACCTCCGGCTTACGGGAGGGATGGCGACCACCAACCTCACGAGCATCGTCCCGTGGGGGGCGTGGGTCGCCTTCTACATCTACTTCGTCGGCCTCTCCGCCGGCGCGTTTCTCGTGAGCACGATGGCCAACGTCTTCGAGGTCGAAGGGATGCACAGGATCGACCGCGACGCGCTGTTTGCGGCCATCATCAGTATGGCGGTGGCGCTGCTGTTCGTCTGGATCGACCTCGGACGGATGGACCGGATGTACTTCCCGTTCCTCTGGCGCCAACTGACTTCCGCGCTCTCGTGGGAAGTGCACGCCTACGTGGCCTATATCGGGATTCTGGTCACGGAGCTGTATTTCTCGATGCGGATCGACCTCGCGCGGGTCGCGCAGCGCGCCTCGGGGCTTCGACAGACGTTCTACGCGGCGCTCGCGCTCGGCCGGCTGGACACGAGCGAGGGGTCTCAGTCGTTCGATCAGCGCTGGCTCAAGCGGGCCGGTATCGTCGGGATCCCACTGGCGATCTTCTTGGTCCACGGCGGGACCGGCGTGCTGTTCGCCGTCTCGAAGGCCCGTCCGTACTGGAACAGCGGGCTGTTTCCGGTGATCTTCGTCATCTCGGCACTGCTCAGCGGGACCGCGCTCGTGATGGTGATCTACGTGCTTCGGACCCGGCTGTTCGACGGCGACTCGGTCGACCCGGACTTGCTCGACCGCCTCGCACAGCTTTTGATCGGCTTCATTATCGTCGACGCCGCCCTGACCGCCATCGAGACGTTCATCGCAATCGCCAGCCTCCACCCCCACGAGATCGAGACCTGGCAGGTCATTATGTACGGCCCGATGTCCTGGTCGTTCTGGTGGTTTATGATCGGATTCAGCTGGGTGTTCCCGATGGTATTGCTGACCAAGAAGTCCTGGCGGCGCACGCCGTCGGTGATGGTGCTTGCCGGACTGAGCGTCGTCATCGGGATCGTCGCGGTTCGGTTCAATATCGTCGTTCCGGCACAGATCATGCCGGTAATGGAGGGGCTCCCCCACGGATCGTACTTCCCGACGCTGGTCGAGTGGGGGACGAGCGTCGGGATGATAGGCGTCGGACTGCTGTTGTACACGCTCGGTGCGGAGACGCTGCCGTTGACGCCGCTTACCGGAGGTGACCACGAATGAGTACTGACGATTCAGGCGATGACGGCGCAGGCGTATCGCGTCGTGACTTCGTCAAGGCGGTCGGAAGTATCGGAATCATCGCGGCGGCCAGCAACGCCGCGGTCGACGTGGACGTCGACGACCTGTGGACGGACGACGAGTTCCACTACGTCGGGGACGACTACGGCGAGTACAGCGCGAGCGACGTGATACACACCACCTGCGGACAGTGTAACACCTTCTGTCCGATCAAGGTCCAACTCGCGGACGGGAGCGGGACCGGCGAGTACAGCTCGCTTGTCCGGAAGCTCGCCGGAAACCCGTACTCGTTCCTCAACACGCAGCCGTTCTCGCAGGTGCCCTACGAGAGCGACCCGGAGGACGTGGCGATGGGCGACATCGAGGGGAGCGGCGACATCGCCACCGACCGCTGGTCGCTCTCGGGCGGGCGAATCTGTCTGAAGGGCCAGGCGGGCATCCAGACGGCCTTCGACAGCTACCGTGTCCGCCAGCCGATGAAACGGGTCGGCCCGCGCGGGTCGGGCGAGTGGAAGACCGTCTCGTGGGACCAAGTGATTCGAGACATCGTCGAGGGCGACGACGACCTCGGCCACCCTGGACTCAAAGACATCTGGGGATACGCCCCACAGGAGGCGGTGATGAGCGATTGGGAGGCCGTCCAGAGCGGCGAGCTGTCCAAGTCGGCGTTCGACGAGAAGTACGCGGACGACCTCATCGACACCGACCACCCCGATCTGGGGCCGAAGTCCAACCAGATCGTCGATGTCGGCGGGTTCCGCCGAAACTTCATTCGGAACCGGCTCTGGCACCAGGGGCTGGGGTCGATAAACAGCATCCACCACGCCGGGACCTGCGGCGTTTCGAGCGTGATGGGTAACGTGCGCTCCCACGGCGGCAAAAAGAAGCGCCAGTACCCCGACATCGAGAACTGCGAGTACCTCATCGCGTGGGGGACCAATCCCATGGTCGCCAACAAGGGCCCGACGTGGCTCGCACCGAAGCTGACGAACGCCATCGAGGACGGAATGCGGATGGACGTCGTCGACCCGCGCCTGTCGAAGACGGCCGAAAAGGCCGACACGTGGGTGCCCGTCGAACCCGGCGCGGACGGGGCGCTCGCGCTCGGGATGGCGCGGTGGATCATCGAGAACGACCGCCACGATCTGACCTACCTCCAGAATCCCTCACGGTCGGCCGCGAGCGACGACGACGAACCCACGTGGAGCGACGCGACGCACCTCGTGCTCGTCGACGAGTCGGCGGGACCGAAGGCGCGCGCCACCGACCTCGGACTCGTTTCGGAGGACGCCGATGCCGCCGACGACTTCGTCGCCGTCGATGCGGCCACAGGCGAACCACGGGCCGCAAGCGAGGTCGACACGGCCGTTCTCGACGTCGACATGACCGTCGACGGGATGGCGGTTCGGAGCGTCTGGAGCCAGTACCGCGAGCGGGTCTTCGAGCACACCGTCGAGGAGTACGCCGAGATGGCCGGCGTGCCGGCCGAGCAGATCGCGGAGATCGCCGACGAGTTCACCAGCCACGGGAAACGCGCAGCGATTATGGCCTACCGCGGGCCGGCGAAGCACACCAACGGCTTCTACAACACGCGGGCGATTGCCACCCTCCAGCACCTCATCGGGAACTACGACTGGAAGGGCGGCCAGATCACGCCCTACGCGGGCTACGACACCATGTCCGGCCGGTACGAACTCGGCTCGGTCCCGGACGGGCACGCGCCGTGGGGGATCCCCCTGCTCCGTGGGGGCGTCAACTACGAAGACACCTCGCTGTTCGACCGCGACGACGGCTACCCGGCGAAGCGACCGTGGTTCCCCGTCGCGCCGCCGCAGGCGACCCAGGAGCTCTACGGGAGCGCCGCTGCCGAGTATCCGTACGGTGTCGAGGCGCTGTTCATCCGGCCGTACTCGAACAACCACGTCATGGCGGTTGCCGGTGGCGACGAGATCCCGGCGATACTCAAAGACACGGAGACGATCCCGCTGATCGTCGCCTCGGATACGGTCATCGGTGATACGAGCCAGTACGCCGACTACATCCTGCCCGAGCCGACCTACCTCGAACGGTGGGAGAACTTCGGGACGTACCCGAACAAGCGGCTAGCCGACGAGAAGATCAGCCAGCCGGCTGTCTCAGTCGTCCCCAACGCGCGTCCGTTCGAGGACGTGCTCATCGAGCTGTGGTCGGAACTCGATCTCCCCGGCGTCGGTTCGAACGCCATCCCCGACGCGGACGGCGACCTCTGGCCCCTCGAACAGGCCGAGGACTTCTACCTGAAGCTCGCTGCCAACATCGCGTACGGCCGGGATCCGGTCGCAGACGCGACTGAAGACGAGCTTCGGGTGTTCCGCGAGAGCCACGAGAACGGGCTCGGCGATCAGTTCGACCTCGAGCGCTGGCGGGCGGCCGTCACAGACGAGGAATGGTGGAAGGTCGTCACGGTGTTGAACCGAGGCGGTCGCTTCGAGGAGCCGACCGAGGGCTACGATGAGGCGTTCGCCGAGCACGGTCACGGCTACGACTACGCCGAGCGCGCGGACGACTCGAACGCCTACGACGGCGAGCATATGCGGTACAAACTCGAGTCGCGCGTCGACTTCTACAGCGAAGTCGTCCCGAATGGGAAACACTCCTTCACCGGCGAGCGGTTCGACCCGCTCCCGAGGGTCGACGACGTCGAGCACTACGACGGGACCGTCCAGGCCGCGGTGAGCGGCGACGACAACCGGGAGCGCCCGCTCCGGCTGATCAACTGGAAGCCCCGGACGCAGGGGATGCACCGCACCCAGAACAGCCCGTGGCTCCGCGAGACGCGCCCGGAGAACCCCGTGTGGATCAACCCCCGCGACGCCGACGAGCGCGGCATCGAGAACGGCGACGACATCGTCCTCGATGCAGGCCGCAAGACCGTCGACGCGGTCGCAATGGTCACGAGCGGAATCCGTCCCGGCGTCGTCGGCGCGATGTGGGGATGGGGCCGAACGGGTGGCGGTGCGACGGCCGAGACGATCGACGGCGAAACGCGCCCGGCGGTCGAGGCCGACGGCCACAGCGACTACCAGTTCGACGAGCCGATGACTGAGGAGGCCGGGTACGCGAAGGGACGCGATGCTGGCTTCGCGATCAATCACGTCCAGCCACTGGATGAAGAGCTCGGCGACACCGGTCTCTCGGACCTTGTTGGCGGAAGCAACGCACAGTACGACGCCTTCGTCGACGTGGAGCGGCGGTGATCTGACATGCCCACACACACGGCTGACGGCCGCGACGAGGCGACAATGGCGACGGCCCGCGCCCGGCTCTACGGGCTGTTGGCCGCAACCTTCGACGGCGAGGCCGAGACGATCGCGGCCGCACTCGATCGCGGGAGCTTCGCGGCCGTTGCCGAAGTGTTCCCGATCGACATCGAGACGGCAAATCTGCGCGGCGACGACCACGACGCCGACTCGCTGGGCGTCGGGTACGACAACCTGTTCGTCGTGCCGGGAACCCACTACGTCCCGCCATTCGCGTCCGCTCATGCGACCGATCCGAGCGAGGCGTTCGAGTCGGACTCCAGGTATCACACCGCCGGGGAGGCCGGCGAATTCCTCGGCGATCCGGCCGCCGACATGGCGCAGCTGTACGCCGCCGCCGAGTTCTCGCCCGAGCGTGGGGACAGCATCCCCGACCACGCCGCCGCCTGCTTCGAGTTTATGCGCGCGCTCTGCGAGCGAGAGGCGGTGCTCCTCGAAGACGACGGATCTGAAGCGAACCTCGACGCAGTCCGCGAGCTTCAGGCCCGGACGCTCTCCCGTCTTGGCTGGATCGACCGGTTCGAAGAGGCCGTTGCGAGCAGCGACACGGTCGAAGGCGTTTTCGCCGCAATCGCTCGTCTCGCGCGGACGTTCACCGCATGGGACGCGCAAGAAGTCGTACAGGCCGAACGGCAGCCGTCCGAAACCACACCTCCGTAACCACTCGACCGATGACAACCACAAACATCTCAGACGCAGACCTTCGTGATCGCCTCCGCGCCGTCGACGACCCGGCGCTCGATACCGACATCGTCACCGCCGGACTCGTCACCGATATTTCCGTCGACGGCGGGACCGCGACCGTCGAGCTCGCACTCGGCGCGCCGCATGCCCCTGACGAGGCCGCCATCGCGGAGCGCGTCCGTGAGGTCGCCGACGATGCGGGGATCGATGTCGAGCTCTCGGCGAACGTACCGTTGTTCGATGCTGCCGAATCGTCGGTTCTGCCTGGCGTCAAAAACGTGATCGCCGTCGCCTCCGGAAAGGGGGGTGTCGGGAAAAGCACCGTCGCCGTCAACCTCGCTGTTGGCCTCGCCGACCGCGGGGCGAACGTTGGACTGTTCGACGCCGACGTGTATGGCCCGAACGTCCCACAGATGCTCGGCGCCGACACCGATCCCGACGTGACGACCATCGACGGCGAGGAGCGGATCGAGCCGCCGACCGCCCACGGGTTGAAACTGATGAGCGTCGGGCTGATGATCGAAGACGACGATCCGGTGGTCTGGCGCGGCCCGGTCGCACAGAACACGCTCACTGACCTGTTTGCCGATGTTTCGTGGGGACGGCTGGACTACCTCGTCGTGGATCTCCCGCCGGGGACCGGTGACGTCCAGCTGACTGTGCTGCAGCACTTACCTGTCACAGGGACTGTCGTCGTCACGACACCACAGTCTGTCGCCGTAGACGATACCCGGAGAGGCGTCGAGATGTTCGGCGAGTACCAGACTAACGTGTTGGGTGTCGTCGAGAACATGAGTGGCTTCGTCTGCCCCAGTTGCGGAGACGCTCACGAGATTTTCGGTGAAGACGGTGGCCGATCGCTGGCCGACGCAGTCGATGTCCCGTACCTCGGAGCGCTTCCGCTGGATCCGGCGATCCGTGTGGGCGCCGACGCCGGCGAGCCGATCGTCCGTCAGGACGGTGCGAAGACCGCGGAAGCATTCCAAGACCTAGCGGGGACGGTTGCGAACAAAGTTGGCGTGCTGCGACGCCATTACCACCAGACTGCAACTGACGGTGGTGAATAAAACCCCTCGGTCCGGATATCGACGATATCTCCAAACTCCGTGGGTCAGTTCTAGTCAGCGACCTCGGGTAGGAATTCGGCGCCGCAGACAATTCGCTGGTCGCTATCGACTGTGAGCCAGCTTAATTTGTGGCCGGCTGAGAAACACAGCGTCAGCGTTGAGTCGTCCTCCCAGAGAATGTGATCTATGCCTTCTTCCGCTTCTACCCGGGTAACATATCTGCGAGCCGTTGTACCGTGGCGATCACGATGGGCGTGGCTAAGCACAAGACGAGTGCCACGCCGAGGGCCATCCACAGCTCAAGTGCCCACAGGAGGAGGAACGAACCTCTATTGAGGCGGATGTGTGCCGTCGTGTTATTAACAATATCTTCTTTTCTGTTAGCTCTGGCCATTCTATAATTGAATTAATGACTCCACAGATATCCAATATGAGCGCTTAGCAGGAGATGGATATTATTGACACGGACACTCTCGACAATTCGGATACTGGCCGGATGCCCGAATGCTTGCAGAATATGCACGCCCATCTTACTGCAGGCTCACTCGGTAATTCTTGGACCAAAACCAATCTCGATGAGACCGTATGCATTGAGACAATCGGTCTCAACTTCAGGGGGAGTTGGGTACTACTCGCTACTGGTTCGTTGTTCCACGTACTCGCGCGTCTCCCCGTGTAACACGTATTCTACCTGCTGAAGCTCGTTGATCGNTGGGTACTACTCGCTACTGGTTCGTTGTTCCACGTACTCGCGCGTCTCCCCGTGTAACACGTATTCTACCTGCTGAAGCTCGTTGATCGACCCCGAGCCGGTGACAAACATTGCTGTCCGCAGCTCGGCGATCAGGTCCTTGACTCGTTCGATGACAGCGTCTGTCCCATCTGTAGCTGGTTTCAGGAACGGTTTCGCTAACCCGCCGGCGTGGGCACCCAGGGCAATCGCTTTGGCCACGTCCAATCCCGTTCGTACGCCACCACTCGCAATTACGCAGTCGTGTTCGGCAGCACACTCGATCGTGCTTACAGCGGTTGGGATTCCCCATTCTCGAAACAGGGTGCCGATTCGTTTCTGTCGCGGCGCGTTTGCGGCTGCTGCGCGGTAGGCTTCGATCCCGGACCACGTCGTCCCACCTTTTCCAGCGACGTCGAGCGCGTCAACGCCTGCCGCAGTTAGCTCTCGGGCGGTCTCCCTGGAAATCCCGTTGCCTGTTTCCTTGACGATAATCGGCACCGAGAGTGACTCAGACACTCGTTCAATCGCAGCTACACAGTTCCGTCCATCGACATCGCCTTCTGGTTGGGTGGCTTCCTGGAGGAAGTTCAGGTGAACCGCGAGCGCGTCGGCGTCGATCATTTTGACTGCCTGCTCGACCATTTCAATGTCGTACTCTCGAAGCTGTGCAGCGCCGAGGTTCCCGTAGATGAACGCATCGGGTGCGGCATCGCGGACGACGGTGTACGATTCGAGGACGCGGTCGTCGTCGAGTTCGAGACCTGCCCGCTGACTACCGAGACCCATGGCGATACCGGTCTCGCTGGCGGCCCGGGCCAGCGCCCGATTAATCTCCGTCGTGTTCTGGTGCCCCCCCGTCATACTCTCGATGAAGATTGGGGCAGATAGGTCGTGACCCAAGAAGTCGATGGAGGGGTCGATCGCATCGTAATCGAGTTCCGGAAGCGCGTTATGGATGAGTCGGACGTCGTTGAAGCCCGTCCCTGCCGTTTCGACATCCCGATCCTGAACGATTTGTAGGTGGTCGTCTTTTCGGTCTTCAGTCTTCGAGGAGTCCTGTGCCGTCATTAGTTGAGTTTCTGTAAGAGATGTTAAAACAGAAACGTTCTATCGGTTGGTCCCGGATTCACATACCTATCCAAGGAGATACTTAGTTGGGTGACCATAATGCCTGAATCGGATTCAAACACTTCTTTGAGCCTTCCCTACCCAAATGATAACGCAAAGATACAAGACGACTATGTCTTCACTATTACCACTGAAACCTACCCCCGAAACAGCTTCGGACCGTGAATTAGAGCCGAGGCTCGTTGGATTCGAAGATGAATCTGCGGAACAGATTCTGTCAGCGGTCACTTCAACAACGGCGCGCCGGATTCTTAATCAGCTATATCATGAACCGACGACCGCGTCGGACATCGCCACTGAACTTGACTCTTCAGTACAGAACGTCAGTTATCATCTCAACCGACTCCAAGGCGCAGATCTCGTGGAAGTCATCGAAACGTGGTATTCCGAGCAAGGGCGTGAAATGGACGTATACGCTCCGAGCAATAGTGCACTTGTCCTCTTCGCCGGAGCGGAACGGACAGCCCCGTCACTCACGACCGCGTTGCGTCGTGTCTTCGGCGCAGTAGGTCTTGTTGGAGTTATCAGTGGAATCGTCCACACACGCTGGTCAGTGCTGACGCCCTCATCGTCGCTCCGAGGAGCTGAACCTCCTGTACAGCAACCAGACCCAACTATGTGGGAGACACTCGTTACGTTTGGGACCGGTCCTGGTGGATTCGTTCTGGGGATCGGTGTCTTCCTGATCCTGTTTCTTTTCATGGCATGGTACTGGCAGACGTATCGTCCTGCGCGGAGTCGTACCCAATCGATGTAAGTGGTCTTTGGGACTCAAACACCCATTTGAATCTGAGATAGGACAATATTTGGCCCCTCCAATGATAGCCCATGAAACGAAGAACGTTTCTGGCAAGCACTGGAATTGGTCTCGCAACCGCAACGGCGGGCTGTACCTCTCAAGCAACTTGGAGTAGAGCGCGTGAGACTGGCTCAGATACGACTACTACCACCTCAGAGGGTGGACAGACTGAGACGAAACAAACGCCCGAGCAGACACTGATTGAAGCCGGTGATACCGCTGAGCGGACTATTGGGACCGGATCGCTCGAAGAGCGTGGTCTCAGAAAAACTCACCACGTCACATTCGGGAACCCGACGGAGGAGCCCCACCAAGGAACGATTACGGTTTCAAAGGCCGACGAGACCGTGTTTGAGGAATCGGTAGAGTTCGAAGCAAACGCGAGTATCGCTGCGTCACTCACTGACCTCAATACGTATACTGCTCGTATGACGCTCCCCGAGTTGGATGCGACTGAACAGGTTCAGTACCTCACAAAGCATCGTCAGCGAACCTGACCTGAGTCACCTATTCTGTTACAATGAGTCGTCGGTAGTGGCTGATCAGCG
>NZ_AOJN01000057.1 GCF_000337335.1 Halorubrum distributum JCM 10118
CGGTTTGCGGGGACGGCCCGACGCACCGCGAGGGCCGTCCACGCAGCTCGTCGAACCATGTTCACGAACTCCTTGTACGGCCACCACCAGAGGCGACGCCCGCCTCGGCGGGGCGTCGCCACGTATTCGTAGTGGAGATACCGCCACGCGTTCTGTAACAGCAGACTCACCACAACGAACAGCAGTCTCCCCGTCGCGTCTCGCGTCGTTGTTTTCGCTATCGCTTGCTCAGACAAGCGATAGCTCGACTCGATACCGAAGCGTTTCGAGTAGTGGTATCGAGCGTCGCGTGGGGTCTCAATAAACGGCGCGTCAGCGGCGTAGCCGTGACGCGCCACACCGTTCTCGTCGTACTTCCCGTTTAGGTACGTACAGTCGATGTAGACGGGAAACTCGACGGTCCAGCTGTGACCGTCGAGTTTCCCTGTCAGATCATGGTTGATGACACGGCTCCCCCCTTTCGAGAGCTCTTGCTGAATCGTCTTCCCCCATCGGATGATCGGGATTACGTACGCGTAGTTATGCGCTTGAAGCAGCGTGAGACACTTGCTGTCGTAGAATCCGCGATCAAGATAGACGGCCTTGACCTCGGTGTCAAGGCCGTCAAGGACACCGAAGAACTCAGCGAGGACGCTGCTGGCGGTGTCGCCGTCTNCGTGGAGTTCACTGTCTGCTTGCTGGGTCGTAGACACACCTTCAGCAAGCAGGCGTTCTAACTAAGCGGCTTTGTGAAGTACTGAGGTTACTATCGATCCGAGCCAGTTCTCCTGTAATGTGACTAGGACGACAGTCAGCATTCAAGACGACGACACACTCGATTCGATGAGTATTTCGACGCGTATGGCGTGTCCCGGTGTTGTCACCGAAACCGCTCCCGCTGATGGGCTAGCGTCGCACACGCTTGGTGACGATCCCATTCCCGCAGATACAGGAAAGCATAGCCACACGCTCATGCTTCGGAACCCGTCGGATGAAACGTGGACGACCCGAATCCTCGTGGAGAACGAATCAATAGTACAGTTCGATGGAGTCTACACGGTGGAACCTGAAAGTACAGTATTGATTATCCTTAGCGAAAGTGGGACATACTCCCTATGGATGAGTGTGCTCGAAACAGAGGCGATAGAAACAGAACAAGTAACGCCCGGAAACTTCGACTGTAACGAGTCCTTGACGCGAGCAGAAATTAACGCTGTGGGAGAACTCACGGCGAACACTGTTTCGACGCTCATGGCTTGTAACACCGAGACGAATTCGACAAACGAATCCTCTCAGTAAAGGTCCAATTGTAGCTGCTATTTTCCTCACAGAGAGTTCCATTCACAAGCACATTCTATCAGTAGATTCAGAATTTATTTTGGAGAAAATAACGCAGTTCTCGTGCTGATTGTACCCTCTGTACTGACCGATCACTAACCGTCGCAGAGCCCGTCTCAATCGGTACCACATTCGCGCCCTTCATCTTACACAGCGCAGGTAATCTACTCACTTCTTGTCAGAATTCCGAGGTAGTACATGGTTCCTCTGGAGTGGGAAGTGCGTGAAGGGAGCCACACCTATTCGGGCTCTCCGCCCGGATGCCGCCAGCATCCGGGCGGCCTCCCATGATAGTGCGTCCTTGGCAGGTAGGCCAATCAGAGCCACGCGTTCTACGACGCTGTTGAATCATCGACCTTTGACCACCCCAGTCCCTCTTTACGCACGCTGGGGGCTTAGCAGGCTTTCATCCCATCATAGCAGATTATTCCCTTTGTCTCTCAGTGACGTGTTCGAGTTCCGCGACCGTGTTTATATTCGTTGTCGAGAGCCGGATCAACTGCGGTAGTTCATTCAGCTCAGCGTAGTCGACATGGTCAAACTCGGCGAGAAACGCATTGAAACTACTCTCATCAGATACACTATTTCGGTGGCTGATGACCGCAGAGCGTCGGTAAAACGCGTGTAGTGGTTCGCGTCGTCCGCGCCGTGAAACTGGGACGACTGCTTCAGGCGCTCTCTCAGCGTGATTCGCAACTCGTGTCCACAATTCCCTGACTGCTCTCGGGTCCAAGAGCGGCATATCGCACCCGACTGCGAATATCCACGGTGTCGGTGCCGCCTCACATGCTGACAATAGTCCAGCAAGCGGTCCCGCGAGACTGCTGTCGTCCAACACGAACCGCACATCCCATGACGGCGGGAGGGTCCTGCGAAGTTGCTCCCGTTGGGCCTCAGTTTGAACTGCGACAATTGGTGGCTGTGCTGTCGAAGCACGAAGCGTACCGAGTACTCGCTCGAGAAACGTCTCGCCGTCAAGCGTGGCAAGAGCCTTGTCTCCGGCGTCGAATCGACGACTGTTCCCACCTGCGAGAACCACGCCAGTCACGCCAGGTGATTCGCCACTCATGCGGAGTATTCTTCTTCTCGGGATATTTCTTCGACAGATTCCGGGTCAGCACTCGGAGAGAGGTGTCGTGCTTCCAGTAGGGCGACCGCCTTTACCGTTCGAGCGCCGTCGACACCAGGCGTGATAAACCGTGTTTCGTATGGTTCACACTCCAAAATTGGCGTGCCGTCACGAAAGAAGGCGAGCAAGCCGTCAAGCGCCGCGCGGATGTCAACACACATGCGATAGCCGCCATCACTTTCGACCACCAAATGAGTTGTCTCGTCTGAAACGTCGGCGGCAGAGAGCAGTTCGAGTACCGGAATTCCTGCCCAGGTTGCTGTGTTGCGTGTACCCGACGCACACTTGATTGTGACCGTTTTGGTCTCGATCGGAAGCATCGACAGTGCTTCACCAGATAACGACAGACTGCGATTCCCCGAGACAGTAATCGGGGTGGATAGTGAGGGAAGTTCGTGGAAACGAGTGTCTGGGGAATTCATGTGCCTAACAGTAAAGCAGTAGTTCTCAGCGACCCTGAGCCTGCTCCTCAACAATTAACCTGATTAAGTAAATATAAATGTATAGTCTTGCCTCGGTCTGAAGAATCTCATCTACCATGCGAACAGCCGCTGTGACGACCGAATGAGTCACCCTGACCTAGCGCTTCCGGACGCTATATATTAGCTTCCCTGTGAGTGAGAGTATGAAAGTACTCGGCGTCGCCGGACCGTCCGACTCCGGAAAGACAACCACCGTCGCAGAGCTCGCGTCTCGCCTCAGTGCTCACGGGGCGGTGGGAACCGTCAAGCGCCTCACTCACGAGCCAGACATCGATACCGATGGGAAAGACACCGCCAGGCATCGAGCGGCTGGCTCGATGTATACCGTTGGTCTCACCGACGACGGAGGATGGTTCGGTACCGGCGACCAGCGAACGCTTAGCGACGTGCTCGACGACTTCGCAATCGAGTGTGACTACGCCATCGTCGAGGGGTTTAGCGACAGTCACCTGCCGAAGGTGTCGCTCGGCGATAGACCGGTTACAGCCCCGGAAGTAGTTACGGCAGCCAGCGCTGACGATCTTGACTTCGACGAGGTGACGGACATCGTCGAAACCCTCCCCTCCTACGAGACACCGGCGTCCCTCGTGACCGCGCTCCGTGGCTCAGTCGGTACAAGCGCTTCCGGAAGTATCGCGACGAGTACCGTACTGGAGGCTGAACTGGCTTCCACTGATAACGTGGAAACACAGGTCGAAGCGGCGGAACGCCGCCTCCGTTCGACGGACGGCATCCGTGATGCGCGCGTCCACCGTCAGCAGTCTCTCTTCGACGAACATGACGATCTCGTCTACGTGGTAGCACTGGCCGACGGCCCAACAAGAGCGAACGAGGCGATCGGCGAGGCGCTCGATCAACTGGTTGAGACAGTCTGACTGCCCCACGTCCGCGGCTCTCTCAAGAGAAGAGCAACCCACGGAAAAGCGGTACCTGCGCGGTGGCGACTCGGTCGATAATACCGCCGAGACGCCGTCGAGTTCGTAAGCCGAGGGGCTCAGCTATCCCACCACCTGCCGGGTTGTCGCCGCTAGCGCCTCATAGAACTGTTCAGATGTCTTGTCCTCAACACGCTCCAAAAACGCTTCAGTCCACGTGTTGAGATGTTCGTCACAGAACTGTTCGAGCCGCTCATCGAACCCTTCTTCCGCCAGGTACGCGGCGAACTCTAACTCCGTCGCGATATGGTCTGGAAGGTCCGAATGGTCCTGAGCGGGCTGAACGCCAAACTCTCGATACCAGCGCGCGACCGCCATCGTAGCGGGCCCCTTGACTGGACCGAGTTCGTCGGGGTCGTCGCGGTCGCGGTAGACGCTCTCGTACGGCGGACACGGCGGTCCTGCCGGGCCGATAAACAGCCGCGTGTGTTCGGTTCGAAGGTCCTTGAGGTCTACCGATCCGAGGTCGCCGAACACCGGTTCCAACTCGCCCGCTTCGACGGCCGCGACGAGCCGGGGGCTGGGCTCCCGCCAACACTCGGCGAGGACCGCGTATGTCGCCGCTGCGTCCGACTGGAACGCGTCGCTTTCGTCGGTCCGTTCGGTCGACCGCTCACGTTCGGTCGACGCGGTAGTTTGGTCCGTCATTGGTCTTGTTTTCCGCCGTCAGTCGCGTACGATGGCTCAGCGTCGACTCGCTGAATCGGCACGTACTTCAGGCCGAGCGTGACGATAAACGCCCCGAAGGCGATAATGCCGAGGGTGACAGCGATCTCAACGAGTGTCGGGGTGTAGGACCCTGCCGTCGCCCAGATATCGGTCGTAATACCGGTGTACTCGCCGCCGAGCGAGATGCCGGGCGCAGAGTCGATGTTGGCGACCTCGTACCCCGTGAACACGAGGCGAATCCCCTCGAACATCGTCCCGACGACCGCGAGCACGCTCGCGGTGAAGATAACTGATACGCGCTTTCGGAGAGTCGGGAGTGCCAGCATAGCGAGTGGGACTGCGCCACCAACGACGGTCCACAGCCAGAAGTACACCGAGTCTCCGATCAGGAAGTTACTCATGATGGCCCAGAACTCGAAGTGATCCGCCCAAGCGTGTGGTAGCCGCTCGGCCGCTAAGAGGTACACCACGTGGAACGCGAGGAAGATCCCGAGGATCTTGCCGAGGCTCGTGAGCTCCTCTCGGTCGACCTCGAAGTTCGTGTACCGGTCCGCGAGGACCGACACGACCAGCAGCAGGCCGAGCCCGGAGACGAGTGCTTTCGCGATGAACACCGGGGCGACGAGCGGGCTGAACCAGTCACCGCGACCGACCTGCGTTGCGAATATCCAGCCCGTCACCGAGTGGAGCGCGACCGCGGTCGGAAGCGCGACTGCCGCCGTCCAGAACATGAGCGTTCGATCGCGCTCACGGCCCGCCTCGGTGTCTTTGAACCCGAGCGCGAGGGCCGACCCGCGCGCGGCCAGGTCACGTCGGGTCAAGA
The DNA here is from genome assembly GCF_000337335.1 of Halorubrum distributum JCM 10118. Taxonomy (GTDB): domain Archaea; phylum Halobacteriota; class Halobacteria; order Halobacteriales; family Haloferacaceae; genus Halorubrum; species Halorubrum distributum. The sequence goes on from NZ_AOJN01000057.1 coordinate 5,356, forward strand.
GCCACAGGTACCAGAGGTTTAAGAGTCCGTACAGCAGGACGATTCCGAAGTCCCACACCATCGGTGACCGGAAGTCCGGCGAGGTGAAAAACTGGTATATCCGCCCCGGACGACCGATGTCCGGCAAGATGAGAAGTCCCGCGACGATGATACACGCGAGGCTGACCAGCACTCCGAGTCGGGCGAAGCCCTCGTAGCGGTGCGAGTGGAAGAACTTCGGCGCGCTACTGATGATGAGTCCGCCTGCCGACAGCCCCACGAACAGGACGAACATCATGATGTACAGCCCCCACGAGAAGACGTTGCGCATTCCCGTGGCGATTAGCCCCGTCGTGAGCTGGTACCCCCACGCAGCGATCCCAGCGGCCATGAGCGCGACGAGCAGGCCGATCCAGAGCTTGCCCTTCCCGCTGAACGAGGGGATCGCAACGCGCGACGATCCGGTATTCGCTGCCATCAGTCGTCACCTCCCGATTTCGCAGGCGTAGCGTACGGAATCTCGCCACCCTCAACCGAGTGGCTACTACCGCTCGACTCGCCACCAGCACTGTCGGCTTCCTTCGACGGAACATCGTCGTCACCGTCGGACCACGGCGAGACGTCGTCGAGTTCGCTCTCCATCTTGTCCGACGTCTGCGGGCGTCCCGGACTCATCTCGCCGCTGATGTAGTACGTGTTCGGGTCCGTCCCCCGGTCTTCGAGCAGCTGGTCCGTCTCGTACTTGTCGATGTACTTCGAGACGGTGCTGCTCTCGTCGTCAAGGTCACCGAAGATGCGGGCGTCGGCCGGACAGTTGACGACGCAGGCGGGATCGAGCCCCTCGTCGACGCGGTGGCTACAGAACGTACACTTCTCGACGACGCCCTGCGGTCGGGCCTCCACGTCACCGGTTCCCTCCTCTGGCATGTGTTCGGGCTCGTCCCAGTTGAACACCCGAGCGTTGTACGGACACGCCGCCATACAGTAGCGACAGCCGATACACTTGTCGTAGTCGATCTCGACGATGCCGTCGTCGCGGGTGTACGTCGCGTTGACCGGACAGACCTTCACACACGGCGCGTTCTCGCAGTGTTGACACGCCGTCGGCTGGTACTGCATGTCCAGTGACCCACTCCCGCCGTCTTCGGGGTAGCCGCCCGAGGGAGTGTCCATCTTCTCACCGCCCTCGGTGAGAACGCGGTTCCAGAACTGCCCCATCGGAACGTTGTTCTCCTGTTTACACGACACTGCGCACGCTTGACACCCGATACACCGCTCCTGGTCGATTACGAGCCCGTGTTTTGTCATCGTCAGTCACCTCCTGTGGGAGTCGCTTTGGCACCGCTCCCGCGCGGGTTGTCAGATCCGTATTTATCGGTGTCGACGTCGTCGGGTGCGGATTCGACCGCCACCCGCACGTCGTAGAACGCCATCGTCTGGCCGACCTCACTGACCTCGTTGTGCGTGAGGTCTTGGAGGTGACCCTCGACGAAGTCGCGGCTCCACCACCCCTGATCGGTGTTGACCAGACCGGGCTGGAATGCGTCGTTGTACTTCGCTTTCACGACCATCTCGCCCCGGTCGTTGTACACCCGGACGTACTCGCCGTCGTCGATGCCCCGTGCCTTCGCGTCCTTCGGGTGGATGTCAAGCTGCGGTTCCGGGTTGATCTCGCGCACCCAGTTCAGCATCTCGTACTGCGAGTGGATGCGGAACCGGCTGTGCTTCTGCATGAACATCAGCGGGTACTCGTCGGCCTTTTCGTAGTCGTCGGCCGTCCGATCCTCGAGCGGTCGCGGCACGTCGAACGTGACGCCCTCTTCGCTCGGGGCCTCGTCGTCGTACATCTTGATGCGTCCCGTTTCGGTGGGGAACGCATCGGTGTACTTGACGATCGGAACGCTCTCTTTCTTTTGCGTCCCCTGCTCGAACAGCGTGTCGAAGTCGATGTCGTCGTCTCGGCCGGCGAACTTCCGGAGCAGGTCGCGTTTCGTCTCCGGGAAGCGATCGCCGTACCCGAACCGCTCCGCGAGTCCGCGGATGGCGTAGTAGTCGTCTTTGGCCTCCCACATCGGTTCCTGCACCTTGTGGCGGTAGCCGAGATGCGGGTGGGACCCCCAGCCCGAGCAGATGTCTTCCTGCTCGAACCAGTGGGGGACCGGGAGGATGATGTCCGCGTGCTGGACCGTATCCGTGTGGTGCATGTCCGCGACCACGTACATCTCGAGGCTTCTGATGGCCTCTCTGAACCGCTGGCGGTCCGGGAATTGGTTCCCCATCATGTTCGACTCGATGGAGTAGACGGCCCTGATTTTGTGCGGGTCACCGTCGATCATCGCGTCGGGATACTCGGGGAAAGTCAGCGACGGTCCGGGGTCGGCGTCGCTCGGACTCGCCCAGTCACCGGCAGCAAGCGTCGCACCGCCCGAGTGGTGGGCGTGGATGTTGCCGTGACGACCGTAGTCGCCGGTCATCCCCATCAACATGGCGTACGCCTGCCCGAAGATGTGTCCGTGTTTGTATCGGCCGAGTGCGTAGCTCGGCGCGATACCGCCAGGACCACGGGTCGCCAGCCACCGGATCGCAGTCCGGATGTTCTCGGCGTCGACACCGGTCGTCTCTGCGACCTTCTCGGGAGCGTAGTCCGCCACGTGGTCTCGAAGCCGCGTCAGTGCCGTCTCGCACGCGACGCCGTCGACGGTAAACTCTCCGAAGAGCGCGTACGCGCCGCCGGTTTCGGGTTCCAGTGCGACCGGGCTACCGCTCCCGCGTTCGACGGCGACGACCTGATTCTCGCCGCCGTCTTCGAAGACGTCGCTCGCCTTGAGCAACTCCCCGGTGTCCTTCCGGATCAGCGCCGGAGCAGTCGTCCGTTTCCGGAGGAAGTCCTCGTCGTACGTCTCGTCCTCAAAGACGGTGTGCATCATCGCGAGCGCGAGGTGCACGTCCTTGCCGGGCTCGACGGGGAGCCACAGGTCCGCCTTCGACGCCGTCGTCGTGTACACCGGATCGACGACGACGAGTTTCGCCCCGTTCTCGATCGCGTCGAGGATCTTCGAGGCGTCCATCTGGAACTGACTGGAGAGGATATCCGATCCCCAGACGATGATCGTGTTCGCGTTCTCCCAGTCTTCGGCCTCGTTCGTCGGTGGGAGGAAGGCGCCGACACCAGTGACGCGGTTGAACCCGCGACCGACGTTGGTGTCGATACCCCAAGCGGACTGGGTCGCGCCGAAGAGCGAGGCGAGCCGCTTGAACGATTTCCCCGACTGCCCGTAGTTCCCCGACCCCTCGTGGAAGAGGACGCTCTCGGCGCCGTGGTCGGCTTTTAACGACTGCATCTTGTCGGCGACGAGGTCGAGCGCCTCGTCCCACGAGACGCGCTCGAACTCCGCGTCCGGACCGCGTCCCTGTGGATTGGGCTTGTCAGGCGACCAGTCCGCCCGCTTCATCGGGTACTTCAGTCGCGTCGGGTCGTACACGCGTTGCGTGTGCGACAGCCCGAGCACGCAGGCTCGCTTGTACTGTTCGTCTTCCGGTGGATGTGGTTCGATCTTCTTCACCTGACCGTCGCGAACGTGAACGTCGATCGGACACTTCCCCCGACAGTTGGGCGAACAGACGGTCTGGACGACATCGTTTTGACCGACAAAGCTCTCGATCCCGGAGGTTGACGGCTGATCTTCTTCGCTCTCGACCAGCGTCTGGAGAAATCCGCCACCCCCAACTCCGAGGGCGGCAGCGGCTCCACCGGCCTTCAGTACGTCCCGTCTGTACGCTTTCCCGTCAGTCATCCTCGAACCCCTCCGGCTTCGTCGGGCGTTCGTCCTCGCCGAACTCTTCCAGTACTGCTTCGTGGTACTTCTCGTGGAACTCGGCGTCAGTCAGCTCTCCATTTGAGACCCGAATCGCATCACGAGCCATCTGCACACCGAGATCAGTGTCATATTCGACATCATCTAACATCGCTTCAGCTTCATCTTCCCACTCATCAATCGGCGTCAGTCTCGGCTGCTGTGGGTCACTCATGGCTCTATCTGTATGTTGTGAGTAGACCGCGATACGACTCGTGCTGTATACTACAGCATCTTATATACACCGCGAGTTATTGGTGAACAATTATTATATTATAGCACAGATAGAATACTACCTTGGTATTTCACACGCTTTATCGCCGCAGATCGATGACCGTCCCGAGAGCCGGACAGCTTACCTGAAGGCGGCGAGCGCGAGTTTCGACTCCACCGAGCTCAGCCGCTGCGACATCGCCGACTTCGTGATGTCTAGGTCCGCAGCGAGTTCACCGACGCTCGTCTCCCTCGGCGTCTCGTAGTAGCCCGACGAGACCGCCATCGCGGCCGTCTCCCGTTCGGTCTCGGTCAGCGTGGAGAGGTCGAGGGTGACGCGGTTCGACCGATCGCCGTCGACGGAGTCGACCCGCGTGAGACGGCGCAACGAGAGGTCGTCCGTCGCCTCTCTGAGATCGTCTATCAGCGCGGAGAGGTGGTCGCGGTCCGGGAGGAACGCCTGAATGACAACGGCCTCGTCGGTGACCTCCGTGATCTTCGGAATGCAATCGTAGTCAAAGAAAATTGGGCAGAAACATTCTGATGTGATCTCGGTTTTCGAGTGACGGATCTCGGTGTCAGTCGAGCCTCCCTCCGTCTCGTCGTCATGATCGCGCGCTGTTTCCGTGTGACACTCTCCGTCGGAAGACTGCCGGTCAATCCGGTCGGCGTCTCGGCCGTAGACCTCGACGGGACAGGCGACCGCGCCAGACGCAGATAGCTCGAACTCGACGTAGAGGCGACGGGTCTCTTCCGTGTCGCCACTCTCTCCGTTTGACGATCGCTCTGTCAGTCCCATAATCGGTGCGTACGACGAACGATCATAAGACGTTGTCTCGGGTTATCGGCCTTTAGAACGGCCGAGAAGATAAGACGAGTCAACTCGTTGTTCACTCTGTATCGACAATGTCGTCGATCCACGTTAGCACTGCCACCGCCTTCGGAAACCCGATTGTTGGCACGGCCAGCAGAGCGACGTGTCGCAACGCCTCAGGATCGACACCCTCCTCCAGCGCTCGCCGGACGTGGGAGTGGACAGCTCCCTCCGACCCAGAGCCGGCCGCCAGCGCCAGCTTGACGAGGCGTTTCTCTTCGCCCTCGATCGGGCCGGCTTCCGAACAGGCTTTTCCCAAAGCGGCGTACTCGTCCCACACCTCGGGGAATTCGGCCGCGAGATCGCCCGCCGTTGCCGGGAGTTCGTCGGTGTCTTCGACAGCATCAGACATACATATACTTCCGGAGAGCAGACGTAAAAACCGAACCCAACGTTTCCACGACGTGACGATACCTCCCCGATCGGTTCAGCCGGTTCGACCGATCACTCCCCCCGGCCAAACGCAATCGTCGAATCCAGCGGCTCTTCGCGGGCCATCTCCTCCACTACCCGCCGAACAATAGTCGCCTCGGCACCGTGGAGACGTTGTGAAACCGCGGACTTGGAAACGTCGAACTCGCCCGCGAGATCCGTGAGCGTCACCTCCCGCGGGTCGGCGTAGTACCCGGCTTCCACCGCCCGAAGTAACGTCCGACGCTGTACCGCGGTCAGCTCCTCGGGATCGATCGAGACCGTCGACTGGCCCTCGTCACGGACGTCACGGATCCGTACCCCGTCGATGTCGAGATCCGCAATAGTACCTAACACGGCCGCGACGTCGACACACGGATCGATCTCTATCACGACCGCGTGTCCGTCGTCGCCCGCGTCGTTCGTGACCATCGGTAGATCTGTACCACTAATATGTACTGAAAAGAATAAATTAGATCTGGTGAATTATGTTGGTCATTAAATATCCCCCTCAGATCTTGCGGGTCATCGCTTCCCCGAACATCACGTTCACGCGGCGCGGCGCCTGTTCGCAGGATTCACTCTAGTCGGTGCGGCTGTGTAGCGTCGGAATTTGCCGATAGAATTTAAACACCTGTAATATACAGAAGTACGTCTTGGGTCGTCGGGTTATAATTGATAGATATGCATCGACACCGTGGCGGCTGCCGGGCGTCGACAGATTCGAAGTTCGGCTTCAGGTTCGGGACGCTCCACGACTGGGCGACGTTCGTCGAAAGCGGCGGCAACGAGACCGTAGTCTACGGCGGCGAACCGCAACTGTCCGCCTCTCAATTTAATCCGGGGATCTAATAATGACCTCTACCCTTCGTAACGCGCTCGCCCGAGTCGACGATCCGATCCTCGACGACGACATCGTCTCGCTCGGACTCGTTGGCGACGTCGAAGTCGACGGCGATACCGCTCATGTCCCGCTCGCTCTCGGCGCCCCGCACTCGCCGGTCGAGACCCAGATCACCGAGGACGTCCGGGCCGTCGTTCGGGACGAGGGATACGAACCCGTTCTCTCGGTCGAGATCGACGATACGACACCCGCCGGCCAGATGGACGGCGCACCGAACGTGATCGCTGTCTCCTCCGGGAAGGGCGGCGTCGGAAAGAGTACCGTCTCGGTAAACCTCGCGACGGCGATGGCCGAGCGGGGGGCCAACGTCGGACTATTCGACGCCGACGTGTACGGCCCTAACATCCCGCGGATGCTCGGCGTACAGAGTGAACCGGGAAGGGCGGATGACGACGGGACGATCAGACCGGTCGAGAGCCACGGACTCAAGCTGATGAGCATCGGCTTCCTCGTCGGTGACGACGATCCGGTCATCTGGCGGGGCGCCATGGTCAATAAGGTACTCACAGAGCTACTACACGACACCAAGTGGGGAGATCTCGACTACTTCGTCGTCGACTTGCCTCCGGGAACGGGGGACGTACAGCTGACCTTGCTCCAGCAGATAGGGGTCTTGGGTGCGCTCGCCGTGACGACGCCGCAGGACATCTCGCTGGACAACGCCCGAAAGAGCGTTCGGATGTTTGAAAAACATGATACGTCGGTGCTCGGCGTCGTCGAGAACATGAGCGGGTTCGTCTGCGACGAGTGCGGGACTCGACACGACGTGTTCGCGACCGGCGGGGGCCAGCGACTCGCCGACGAGTTCGATCACCCGCTCCTCGCCGAGATCCCGCTCGACCCCGCGATCCAACAGGGGTGCGAGATCGGAGAGCCCGTCGTTTCCGACGGTAACTCGGAGCCGGCACGAGCATTCCGAACGCTCGCTGAACGGACGATGGACCAAGTCGGTCGAGAGCGACGACGCTCGCACGCCAACGGTGCCGTCGAAATTGGGCAGAACCAGTAGGCAACGGTACGCTGAAGGTCGCGCTCAATCGGCGACCCCCCCTTGGATTTGGCGTCGTAATTAGACCTGACCGCAAATAACTTGCAGACAGTCAAAAATGTAACTTCAAAGAATTACTTCTCACGAGGTAGTAACTTGAAAAGGTTATATCCTGCCGGTGACCGAAGCCTCCCACATGCAATCGCGATCCCGTCGATCGGTCCTCGCGACCCTCGCGGCCGGGGGTGGAGTCGGGGCCGCTGGCTGCCTCGGTGGCGGCAATTCTGTCTCCGTTCTCGCCGCCGGGAGCCTCGCGGTCGTCCTCGACGAACACCTCGGACAGCAGTTCGAAGAGGAGACGGGACTCGCCGTTCGCGGGGAATATTACGGCACCAACGCGGTGATGCGGATGGTCGAGGATGACCGGAAGTACCCGGACGTTGTCGTGAGCGCGGACGCCGGGCTATTACGCGACCGGCTCTACGACACTCACTCGGTATGGGATGTCTCATTCGCGTCCAACGCCATCGGGGTCGCCTATGCTCCCGACACACGGTTCGGGGAACGACTAAATGCGGGCGATCCGTGGTACGAGGTTGCGCGTGAGGCCGACAGCGGTAACTTCGCGATAAGCGATCCCGATCTTGATCCCCTCGGATACCGCGCCATCCACGCGTTTCGACTCGCCGAGCGGGAACACGGGCTCGACGGCTTCGCCGAGACCGTCACCGAGGCCGCCTATCGGGAGCCGGAGGAACCACAGCTGCTCGCCGGCGTCGAAACGGGGAACCGCGCCGCCGCGGTCGTCTACCGGAACATGGCCGCGGACCACGGGCTTCCGTTTCACTCGTTCCCGGACGCGTACAACTTCTCGAACCCGGAGTACGCCGACCGATATGCGGAGGTCTCGTACACGACGGACGACGGGTACACGGCGACCGGCGCGCCGATCGTGTACAACGCGACAGTGCTCGAGAGTGCGGACTCGCCGGACGCCGGGCGCGAATTCGTCAGATTCCTTGCGAACGCCGATAAGGCTCTCCGTGAGAACGGGTTCGAGACGGAGGAATTCCCGAGAACGCACGGAGAGGCTCCTATCGAGGTGAGCAGCGAATGAGCCTTGTTGATGTAACTCGCTCATCCACGAAATCACGACGGGTACCCCCGCTGCTGGTCTTTGGAGTTCTCGGAGTGGTTCTGCTCGTGTACTTTGCGCTCCCATTCGTGGTGTTCCTCGGCCGAACCGGATCGGTTCCCGTCGTTGAGACCCTGCTACAGACGACGAGCCGGACGGCAGTCCGGAACTCGCTCCTCACCGCACCCGTCGCTACCGCGATTTCGACCGTGTTCGGCGTTCCGCTCGCGTACGTCCTTGCACGCAAGACGTTTCCAGGGAAGCGACTTGTTGAGGCGCTGGTCGTGCTTCCACTCGTCGTCCCGCCGGTCGTTGGCGGGGCGATGCTGCTCAGTGTGGTTGGGCGGTTCACACCGATTGGAGCGGCCGCGGCGCAGGTCGGGCTACCGCTGACGGATAGTCTCGTCGGCATCGTGCTCGCACAGACGTTCGTTGCCGCGCCGTTCGTCGTGATTACCGCCCGCGCTGGATTCGGATCAATTGATGAGCGGCTTGAACAGGCGTCTCGATCACTCGGGTGCGGGCCGATAGCCACGTTCAGACGCGTGACGCTCCCTCTCGCGAGACGAGCGATTGTCGCTGGTGTTGTACTCACGTTCTCGCGGGCCATCGGCGAGTTCGGCGCAACGATGATGGTCGCGTACAATCCTCGAACGATACCAACACGTATCTGGGTCGATTTCATCGCCGGCGGCATCGACGCGATTGTTCCACTCGCGCTCGCGCTGTTGGCGGTCACGCTCGTTGTGGTCGCTACGGTACAGCGGTTCGCCGGGGTGCCGACCGTGGTGGAGCAATAAGCCTCGAACTCAATGGAATTGCCCACCGGTACAGGTCCGTGTGTACCCTTGAATACGACTCTACGGCTCTGTTGAAATCCTTAAGAGCTGATAGAATCGGCGTGCGAGATACAGAGCGTGTAGTCAGCACAAGAACTGCGTATTTTCTCAAAAGATTCCAGAATCAGCCGATAGGATGTGCTTGTATACCTAAGACACGCGTGCTTACCGAACTTGCTGCCAAGATGGATTCACTTCGAGTTTTTGAATAGCTGGTTTGAGTTCCGATTGAATCGCCCCGTAAAATCGTTCTCGACCGACAGGAGTCCGGATACAGATAATGGCTGTTTCACTGGTAATCTCGAAAATCGACAGCCGCCACTGATTATTCTGATGAGTCCATTTACCAAGAATCGCTGCTTGTTCGTCCTGAACGGTGGAGTTGCCCAACTCCCAACTCTGCCGGGTTAGATGAGACAAGTCGAATGGTACCACATCAGGTAACGTGGCAGGACTCCCACTTTTACTTCGGTTGTTACGGGCTGCCATAGCACGATATCTGGAATTGTTCATCAAAAATGTGTCTATCTTGGCGACTAGGACGAGACCGCCATTCGGGGCGATTATGCGACAACTGCTTATCACGAAACAGAGCGCGCAGCCATACAGTACGAAGAAACCGCTCTATATGTTACGCTGATACAGACAGGGCTACGTGACCGGTATGCGCTCTGTATTCAGCACGGTCGTGAGAACGTATCACTTACTAGGGATACTAACAGAACTGCTTTATTGAATCCGATGACGGCGCGGGGATCACTGTTTGAGAGCTTGTTCGAGGTTGTAGACTGCGGCGGCCAACACGAGTTCGCGGAACTCGCGGTACCAAGCGCGAGGGTGGACAGCGGGGCCGAACCGACGCTTGATGGCCGAAAAGGCGGTCTCGGCCATCACCGCTGGCCGTATAGCTCGCTGTCCAACCGTGCGTTGTGCGCGTGATCGTACGCAGCGAACAGCCGGTGACGCAGCAACGGCCGGACGCCCTCTGAACGGAGGGCGTCCCGGAGAGATTGGTCGTCATANCGTACGCAGCGAACAGCCGGTGACGCAGCAACGGCCGGACGCCCTCTGAACGGAGGGCGTCCCGGAGAGATTGGTCGTCATAGCCTTTGCCGCCGGCGAGACTCTCGATTTTGTCGGTGTTGCGAAGAGCAACTTGACGGCCAGTTTGGGTGTCGTGAGGCCAGTGTGCCGAGCAGTGAAGATCGAGGATGGCACACGAATCTGTATCGACGAGTGTCGTCGTTTTGAGCGTGCGTATGTGGCGATCCGAGCGGTGTTGGTAGTGTCTCGATGCCGTTTCGCGGTCGAAGAACGTGGCATCGATGGCACCGTGCGAGCCCGGATCGCAGATGGTCGCAGACTCCCGAAGGAACCCGCACCACACGGACATGGGAACCCTCTCAAACGACCGGTACAGCGTTGAGGGTGCGGGAAATGACGTTCGAGCGAGCTGTAACAGACCACGAACACGATCCATTTCACTCGCCCAATCGACGATCTCGCGGTACGTCGCATCCATGTGAACCCGCAAAAAGTGGAGCGTGACATGCTTCCACCCGGGAAATCCGTTGCCAGTCGGATCACTCACCGCCGTTGGACTGGCGGCACAGCGCTTTTGAGCCAGCGACGCGGCTTGCTTAACGAAGCGGAAGAGNCCGTTGCCAGTCGGATCACTCACCGCCGTTGGACTGGCGGCACAGCGCTTTTGAGCCAGCGACGCGGCTTGCTTAACGAAGCGGAAGAGTAGGTTAGGCACATTCGGCTCTTCCGCTTCGCTTCCACCTTCAGAGCGACGCGATCCCGTCGCCTTCTGCGGATTCAACAGAGCAGAAACGACTGGTTGTGCCGCTCAGAATCAGCCGCATGCTTGTTGCCCAAGTATAGGTTCAGTACCTCACAAAGCATCGTCAGCGAACCTGACCTGAGTCACCTATTCTGTTACAATGAGTCGTCGGTAGTGGCTGATCAGCG
>NZ_AOJN01000058.1 GCF_000337335.1 Halorubrum distributum JCM 10118
CGTGGAGTTCACTGTCTGCTTGCTGGGTCGTAGACACACCTTCAGCAAGCAGGCGTTCTAACTAAGCGGCTTTGTGAAGTACTGAGGTTCCGCTCCCCGATCCGCCGGATGACAGGCTCGTCTTCGACGTACCCGATGGGCCGAACGGCAATCTCGGACATAGGAACTATCTAAATGACATACGGACAGAAGGAACATATTTTCTCCACATTTCGGTGTGACCGACTCGGGCCCTCTATTCAGCAGAGCACCGAGAACATATCACCACTTGCGGATTTCAACAGAGCCGGTAGCGGTTGTATTGAGCAGATCCTGGCTCGCGTGAACTGTTCATAATAATGGGCTTCAGGCTACGTCGTTGTGGTTGGTAGGACACCTGCGGAACCGCAGTTCACTTACGCGATCACTGTTGAAGCGTTTGTGACTCGGGACCATCTGAGTAGGAACGTTGAGGTGAACAAGCAGCGAGTGAACAGTCATGAGTCCGACTGTCCAGGAACTTCAAAACGCGATTCGAGTAGCGACAGGCCGCTTCGAACGAGAGGTCAAGGCATCGTTCACGAAAGAAGAGCTCCAAGCAATTTGTGAAGCCCTCGGCGTGGATCTCGACGAGGGGGAGCGGCCATCAACACCGGAGATGCGTCGGCTCATCCGGGCGCACGTCGACATCGCAGCGTCGCTCGAGGCGGCCGACGACGCCACGTTCCGGAAGGCCGATCTCCAAGCGATCGCTGACGAAGTCGAGGCTTCGGTCGACTCGTAGCCGCACGTTGCCCGAGAGATCTGGCTGCTGCGGTTCACTCTCAAGATTTACGTCGCCCACGCCCAGCTCCTCGTCAGTCAGGCTCGGTGCCCCGATCTGTGAGCGGTATCCTGTTTCACTGTGGAAGAAAGCAACCGCGTCGCCCGCATCAGCAACCGCGTTCGCGCACTCGTACTCGTTGTCCTCAGTGGGCTGTCCGGACGAGATGTGGAAGACGTACGGTTCATGTCCCCCGAAGGGGCATCGCGAGCCCAACCGCTGCGTCCTCGAAGGGCGCGACGTCTCCCTGCCACTCCCCGCGGGGCACCATGTCGAGGAGGTTCTTCAGCGCCTCCGAGTACGACCCTCGGTAGACGGGCGTGGCGACGACTACGCGTCGGCCTCGACGATCAACTCGAGCGCGTCGGCGGTGTCGTCCCCATAGTCGTCGATCCCGCGTCCGTCGGCCGTCGCGAGGTCGTAGTCGGTGAGGTGGAGGACAGCGGTGTCGACGGCACAGTCATACCCTCGCGAGAAGTATCACAGTTCCTGAGTAATGTCACATCAATATTCACCTTCCACCGTCACGATTGCCTAACCGGGATGGATCTGAAATTGATGGGGGTGGGACTCACACTGAGCCTCATTGGGGTCGTGCTCGCGGCAGATCTGAGCGTTTCGGGCCCAACGTTCCCAACTACTCCACTGGGTGCGGTCGGATGGGTACTGCTCCTTGCTGGCCTCGCCGGGATGCGACTGAGTCTGAGCTCCGGTCAGTAACGACTCAATATTCAACCCAATCCTCGATCTCCGGAGTTGGGTAGTGAGCGCTGCCACCTGCGGCAAGGCTTTTGCTTAGCATGGAGTGCCGGCGAGTTGCCGAGATGGTGTCGTCCACAGTGGGCGCCGCGTACCTCTCACGATCGTCGGGTAAATTGGACTCCGTGGCCGAGTGGCCGACACTGATCTTCATCTCGCCGTGGATATTATTTGTCTGGCTTCGTCCCAGTCCGTAGGTTCTCTCGGTACTCAACCCACGCCTCGTACATTTCGACCCGCTCGTCTTTCGACAGTGTCTCGTCGGTCTCGGGGTTGAAGAACGGGAGTTCCTCCTTCTCGGGCATCGACATAACTTGGCTGAGCGGATAGAGCTCAGTGTAGTAGTTCTCCAAGACCCACTCCTCGCTGTGGTCGTCGACGGGTTTGGCGATGAACGGGGCTGCTTCCGGGTATTCGTCGGCGAGTGGATCGGGTATAGTGGGGTATCGTGGAGGGGTTGATCTCTCGTAGACCTAGGCGTCGGTGAACTCAGCAAGCGAGTGGTTGGGACTGCTGTGGTGCCACGTGCCGATCTGAATGAGGTCGAAGCTCTCGATGTGGTCGTCGATCGCGGCATCAAGCGTGGCCTTGATCTCGGCAGACAGACTGTCGACACGGATCGCCGTCACTGGGTGGCCCCCAAGTGCGTAGCCGGTCGCAAGACTCGTGGGAGAAACGACGATCACCGCATCGCCATCGACCGCGTCGAGTGCGAGATGTGCATCCCGATGCTGGAGGACGGTCGCATCCAACTCATCGACGGGGAAGAGCCCGGACGCTGTCCCGTACTCAATACTCGCTCCGGACGAGTAGAAATGTTTTTTGGACATAATCATTTACTTCTATATGTCCTATAGACATTAATATTACGCCACCAAGTGTTACTGCGCTCAGCGATTCGAGCGGCCCGGGAAGTGAATAACCAGCCTGGTTCACCGCCGTATGTGGCTCGAGCTCTGTACGAGAGCGTCGCGGCTAAACTCGCAACTGGTCTGTTGAACACGTTTCGTCCGACACCACCCCGAGTACTGCCGCCGAGTGGCTCGGGACGAACGGCTACGATGCGGCGCCAGTCGGCCGAGGCGGCGACCCAGTCAGATTTCTCCACAAAGATGACCTCGACACCGAGGGTTCTGGTGACGGACGTGCGACGGCGCTCACGCGCTCACTATCGAGCTCTATGATTAGCAGTGACACGTCGTTTACGGAGAGTCTCGCGGCGCTAATCGAGGAGCCGGTCTACTTCCTGGGAGTCACAACGTGGGCAACACAAACGGTGACGAGTTGGATCGAACAATTCGTTCCGAACACGCAGTAGCTTGGGCGAATATCCAAGATCGATCGAGCCCTCCGTATCAGCAGAACTATCAGGATATCTGGGTTGGCCCACTCCGTGGTGACCAGTAGCGGCCTTCGGCACAATCAATTCGTAACGGATCCGTTGGCGGTGACGGTCTACGACATCAACGGCCATCCCACACCGCCTCGAGACGTGGAACTCATCGCGACTGATGTTGCCGGGGTGGAGCTACAGGTCGTTACCTGGAAGAAACACGATGTAACGGTCGAGTGGGACATCGATACAGGAGAATGCTCCCTCCACCTGGGTTGTGACGGTGCTATACAGAGAGGTTCAGGTCAAACGGTAGCAGTTGGGATGAGCCGGCTCTGCGAGCCCCTACAGTGTGTGTTCGACAGCCCTCGAACGGAGAGCGAGATTAATTCAGATCCATCTCTGCTTCGAACTGCTCTCGTTGCGCAGAGTCAAGCGCGAGGACCCATTCGAACTGATCGCCTACCCACGATGTAGACATGATCGAGTGGCGGAACTCCTTAGAGTGTTTCGACGTCAGTCCCGCGAGAATACCTGACAGACCGCTACTGCCCCCAACCGTCTCACCGTACTCATCTTCCATCCGTTGAATCAGGTCGTCGGTGAGCAAGGGCTCCTCGGCGGCGTAGAGAACCCGAAACATCGCCTCCTGTTTGCTGGTGAGGCGGTCGAAGAAGTCGGACGGGAACCACCCGGTGAACTCAGCGGGGACCTCCGTTGACTCCGGCTCGGGAGCCGCCGGATCGATCGACCAGTGGTCGAGTGCGAATCCGACGAGCGTGTCGGTCCGCTCATCGATGGCCGACTTCCCGAACGTGTCGAACGCGGCGAGTTCTCGCTGGACGCGCAACGACGAGGAGGCGTACTCCTTCTCGCGGCCGCCGCTGGCGTGTTTCTTTTCGGCGAACGGTAGATTACCGTACGAGCTGTTCCAGTACCGGCTGGCGAGTGTGAGGTTCCCGAGGCGGTGGATGTGTTCGTCGAACTCGCCGACGAGACTCTCAGGGATCGCATCGGCGGGGAGCTTCCGAGCAAGGATGTGCTCGACTTGGAACTCGGTCGATAGAATATGCCCGGGACTCGTCATGACCTCCTCGCCGGCCTCAGATTCGACCTGTTGTCCGTAGTGATAGAGTAGGTACTTCGTGTCTCGACTCGACGTGCTCTGGTAGAAGTCCGGATCGCGGAGTTGGCGCTCGAACCGGTCGTCGTCCGTGTATCGCTGCGTGATCGCGTCGAGTCGTTCGACGACGGTCTCGGGATCGATCGAGGGTGTCGTGTGAACGTCGTGAGCGAGGCGAACGAGTCGCCCCCGGCCCGTGTCCGAACGCCGTGAGTCAATTGCGTACAGCCGAAACACGAGCGTTTCACACGCGTCGACGACGGCTGCGAATCCCTCAGGATCATCGTCGGCAAAGTTCAGATACGACGCCATCAGGACGGGGAGCACGTTCGCCAGTCGGCCGAGCTCTAAGAGTCGCGTGAGAGAGGGTTCAACGGAATCCGGCACGTCCGGCTGGAGGATTGCCGAGAACGCCGTCGCGGCCTCACGGAGGTCCTGGACGTACGCGTCGATTTCTGACTGGACAGCATCGAGTTCACCGGCGCGGAACTGCTCGCGGAGCCGGTCTTTCAGCGTCTCGAATCCGTTGAAATACTCATCAGAATCATAGCCGTCGTAGATGCCCCAATGGAACCGGAGGAAGCTGTCCTCGTCGAAGTCATTCACCCGTTCATGGCCGGTGTTGAACACGAACAGGTCCCGGTAGATGCTTCCGAACCGTTGTTTGATCTTGGTTTCGAGCGCACCCTGATTGCTGGAGCGGTCGTCCATGTACATCAGGAAACTCTTCGTTTTGTCGAGTGTCGACAGCGGTCGGCCGCGGTCGTTGAGACTCTCGAAGATCGAGGCCGCCTCGGAGCCGTCATCGATCTCGACGACGTTGATCCGACAGTCGTACCGGAGTGTCTCTGCGAGATCGGCGACGGCTTCAGGGTCATCGAGCGCCTCAAACTGTTCTGTAAAGAAGTCCGCGGCAGCCTTGAGCCGCGTCTGTGACGGCGTTTCCGGGTCGATGGATGCGGAGCCGAGGAGTCCGTCACGGAAGTACTCGGAGTCCTGATCCTGTGGCAGCAATCGCGGTCGTTCATCGACGGGGAAGAGGAGGTTATCCTCGTCGAGTGTCGCCGCGATCGTGTCGTCGAACTTTGACGCGGCGTACAGGAAGATAATCGCCGATGTCAGGCGTTGTTGGCCGTCCACGACGTCGTACTTGTCGAACCGACGGCGACGGTCCGTCTCGAACTGGGTGTCCTGCTTGCGGAGGATGATGTTCCCGAAGAAGTGCGACTTCTCCTCTGGGAGGTACAGAAGGTCCTCAAACAGATCCGTGAGCTGGGGCTCGGTCCACGAGTAGCTGCGCTGGTAGCTCGGGATATCGAACAACCCGTCCGTCAACAGGGAGTCGAGATGGACCGTGCGGGTTTCCATGCTGGTACGGTGGTGGGCTGGCCAATATAAATCGTGGTTGTCACGTTCTGGGTGGCTCAGATTGGTCGCAGGTAGGTTGAGCTACTCATCCCACAGGTTTGCTGCGACCCGCGAGCACGCTCACCCACTGTCGGCAGAAGTGTGTGTGATAGTTGGCTCCACAGATAGGGCGCAATGGACAAAACTCTGCGTTCTACCACTTGTACAGTTGGTCTTCTTCAGGTGGAAACTCAGCTAATTCAAGATCTCTTGGATATGGCTCTGAGAGAATCTCATCTGGGTCGCGGATCTGTCTCGATTCGAGCCCTGGTGGGGATAATGTTCCAATATATGCTCCCACTGGATACCGTTCGAGAGGATGATCATCGAGAATCTGTGGTATTCGAGTCGCTGCGTCGTCGGGGAGTTCATCTACATCCTCGTAGGCAACCACGTCATCACCATCCATACTGCCGGCACGGAGATGAACACGGAGTCGAACGTCCTTCGAGTCAGACCGAATAAACTCCATGTGACACGCTGGGGCCGCTGTCATGAAATAATTTGTAGATGAGTTATTAGGGCGATATCTTTCAAATTTTGCGCTGTGTATACCGTATACTCCTGAAACGAGTCTCAGTAGGGAATCTCAGCGGAGCTGTAGTTCAAACTAGATAGTGGGGGAGGGGGGTGCGTCCGACAAGACAGGGAGGATGGAAGGCACCTACACAGCGAGTTCGTTACACCGGTAGAAGCAGCGATCAGTTGGAGCCGAGAGCGGAAAGACGTGGTTCGAACTCCTCCTGGAATTCGTCCATCGCATCCACCCCCCATTCGACCAAGTGATTTCGCTGGTCTGCGGTGAGATCGGTGATGGTCCGATCAATATCTTCAGGCTGTTTGATCCGGGATGCTTGTTTCTCAGGCAAACGTTCCCACGCTAACTCGACGCCTAAATTGCTCTCAATCTCCGTTCGGTCGCGTTTCAGCGCCTCGAATATCTCCTCGTTGCGCTCCTTATCCGACGTGGAGATGTAGAGCTCGACGGAGAACTCCGGCCCCTGGTGGAACACCCAGCCGAATCGGACGCCTGAGATACCGGCACTGAACGTCAGATAGTTCCGAGGCCCAGGTTTGAGTTTGTACCAGTTTGGACGTCGCTGCGAGTACGCCTCAACCATCTCAGCGAAGAACTGACGGTAGCTATGCTCGGAGTCGGAAAGAGACTCAGTACTCACCTCGCGTTCCCATTCATTCGGCTCAACGACGACTTCGAACTCGAACCCACGCTCCTCGGATCCCTCAATACTCACGACGCGGGGTTTGATCGCGAAGAACTTCGCGCCTTTCGGCCCGGTTTCGTTCAACCATTCGAGGACGCTTCGGTGTTCCGGCCGGAACTCCTCGGCGAGCCACATCGTGAACCCGGCGTTCTTTCCCGACGAGTACGTCAGAAGTTTCCCCAAGTGGTCGTGGTCCGTCCGGTTGTATTGATTCTCGATGACGACGGTCTCGCCCGTGTTCATCTCTCGTGCGACGATGTCGGCCGAGAAGTCGCCGACGGCTTCCTCGGCTCGTGCGTCCTCGATCTCTATCCCCAACTCGGACGCGAGAAGGTCGATATTCTCTGTCAACCATTGCGTGAAATCCCTCTCTTCGTTCTCCCACACCGAGCGGAGGTCGTGTTCGTGGATTTGCGAGACGTTTTGCTCCATAGACATGCGTCTCCGGGAGTTTTGATAAAACGTTGTGGGCCAACTTTTCTTGAAGCGTCATTCGCTGCGGTCCGTTGCCGGACGCACCCCCCTCCCAGGGTTGCGCGGTCCTGAGACGATGAATACGAGTGTCGTATCGGGTACAGAGCGGTTCTGGGATCGTGGCTCGTTATGAGGACACTGGAACTACAGTCGAGTATCTCAGTAGTTTGCTGGACGCACCCCCCTCTGTCCCCCTTTGCCACCCAAAGCACAGTAGAGCCGAAAGAGAACCGACCACAGCTTTCAGGACGCACACCCGTTTTTTAGACAGGAAGACATGTAGGACACGGGGGTTTTATTTATGTCACCTGAAAAGTGGAGCGTATGAAGGCGTTCGGCGACGAGGATACGATCTTCGAGGACATGGACGTCCTCAACCCCAACGAGCAGACGTATCAGCCCGAGTCGCTGCCGGAGCGCGAGGTGGAACTCGATCAGATCCACTCCGCCCTCCGTCCAGCGACGATGGGCTCAACGCCGCTCAACCTGATCGTGTACGGGCAGTCCGGACAGGGGAAGACCGTCGGAATCCGTCTCAAGACCGACCAACTTCAGGAGTACGCCGATGATTCTGAGATGGACCTCACCGTGGTTCACATCCGTTGTAAGGGCATGGACGGGTCCTATCACGTCCTGACACATCTCGTCAAGCGACTCCGTGAGAAGCGATTTGGCCCCGGTGAGGAGCTCCCGAGCGGTCACCAGCGGAAGACCCTCCTCAACATGGTGATCGAGAATCTGGAGAAGGTCGGCGGGACAGTCATCGTCGTCCTCGACGAGATTGATGCCATCGGCGACGACGACTACATCCTCTATGAACTCCCGCGGTCGAATCCGGACGGCGTCCGTCTCTCCCTCATTGGAATTACGAACGACCTCCAGTTCCGCGAGAATCTCGACGCCGACGTCCGGTCGAGCCTCGGTGAAGACGAGGTCCGCTTCGAGCCCTATGACGCCGATCAGCTCCGCAACATCCTCGCACGACGTGCCGCCGGTGCCCTCCGTGACACGTATTTCGAGGACAGTATCGAGGACTACCAGCATCTCCGAAGCGAGATTCTGAGCGACGACACGATCCCGCTTGCTGCGGCGTTAGGCGCACAAGATACGGGAGACGCTCGCGAGGCGATCCGCCTGCTGTTCCGTGCGACCAGATTCGCCGACGATAGGGGCGAGACGACCGTCACAGAAGAACACGTGCGCGAGGCACGGGACTTCCTGGAGACGAAAGCCATTGAGTCGGGGATTCAGACGCTCCCGAACCAGCGAATGCTCGCGCTCATGGCGGTCACGTATCACGGGATACATGGCGACACGCCCGTGACAACGACGCCAATCTACACCCAGTACAAGACCTTCTGTGAGTACGTGGATGTGAACGTGCTCTCGAACCGGCGATTCCGTGACCGGCTCAACGATCTCGCCGATACGAACGTGCTCAACAAGCGACAGGGACGGGGTCGTGGCGACGAAAATCAGTACTCGCTAGCAGTCGATCTTGATACGGCGCTCGAGAACCTCCCGAAGGAATCGGAGCGCCTCGGGGATGTCGCAACTGTTCTTCGAGAGCATAGTGGTGTTACAGACAAGTAATTGTCCAGCAAGCTGGGAGTGAATTTCCTTTACTTTGATAGACTCGGTAACAGTTATAATATCTCGCGAAGGTGATAGAACCATCCGGATGATTCGGAAGCGAATCACGAAAAGCGCGGGAAGCCCCGGACGGCCAAAGTTATCCGCTCCAGAGTTTGATAAGCTATACACGCACACCGGAGATGGAAGAATTCCGAACTCGCGAAGTCGGCGGATCTATCATAGGCAACCAGTGGGGGACAACAGGACGGCTTCCTCACTGCCCCGAAACCAACAAGATCGAAAACGGCGGAGATCAGAATGAGTAACGCAGAATTTCCAACGCTGTTCGACAGTTGCACACCGCGTGATGACGTTCTCGATGGAACGCTCCAAGAAGATCAATTTGCGGCTAGTCTAGCCACAGTCGCACATTCCTCGGCCGAAGCCCCTCCGGTCTATCGTGATGCGGGCCTCTTCTTCGATATGACCTACCCGACAGACGGGTTACAAACACTCCTCAGTAACCTCACTGGGAGATTTCTTGCTAGCAGTGGACACGACAGCGGAGGATATTCGAACAGCATCCTCTGTCTGGACACACGGTTCGGGGGCGGTAAGACACATGACTTGATCGCTTCGTATCACCTTGCGACCCATCCTGGTGATATAGATAATCTCGAAGATCATCTCAACGACGGTGATGAGGACCTCGCGTCGTCCTATCACGATGCCACCGTTTCTGGTGATCTTGATGTCGACACTGCGGTCTTCGTCGGCGGGCACGTCGACGGCCGAAACGCACGTAGTGACCGCACGGATCCGGACGCCCCGAACACCCGGACTATGTGGGGGGAGATCGCTTATCAGCTCTACGGGTTGGAGGGGTACGAGTACATCAAGGAGTACGATCAAGACCGAAACGCTCCGGGCGGAAATACGCTGAAAGGGCTGTTCGAGATCGGCGACGGGGCGTCGCTAGTCCTCATCGACGAAATTGCGGCGTATCTCGAAGCAGCATCCGCCGTCGAAGTCGGAAATGCAACGCTAGCGAGCCAGACGCTGAGCTTCGTTCTTTCACTCCTTGAGACGGCGTCGGAGACGGACGACGTTACCGTCGTGTACAGTATCGCTGACACGGCCTTCGAAGAGGAGGCGGACGAGATCCGGACGCTCGTCGACGAACTCAACCAGATCGGCCGTCGGCAGCACAAGACGGTCACCCCTACCTCTGAGACGGAGGTCGGCCAAGTCCTCCAGCACAGGCTTTTCGAGGAAATAGATCACGATCAAGCTCAGTCTGTCGCAGAGTCATACTTTCAGTTCTACACCGGCGGAGACCGCCAGTTCCCACAGGAAGCTACTGACGCGAGCTTCGTCGACCGACTTGAACGAGAGTACCCGTTCCATCCGACGATCATCGATACCCTCACCGAGAAGATCGACACGATCCCGAAGTTCCAGCGCACCCGTGGCGCACTGAAGCTCCTCGCTCGGGCCGTATTCTACCTTTGGAACCACCAGCCGGCCAACTACGACCGACACTGGATCCGGCTGTACGATCTGACGCCGGCGGACGATGCTCCGGGCGGCAGCATCGATGGGACCCTCCGAGAGACGCTGTTCGAGTTCGTCGATCTCAGCTCTGCGGTCACTGCTGACATCTACAGCGAGGATGAGAACGCGCACGCACAACTCGAGGACCGCAAGTGGACGGAGAAAGGGATTCCACCGCTCGGAAGCCACCTGACGACAACCGTTCTCTGGCATAGTCTGGCGTATGGCGAACAGGCAACCGGACTCACACGAGCGGAAATGAACGCGGCGCTCGGTCATCCCGACATTCGCTTCGACAACTACGACTCGGCACTGGACGCGCTCGCCGGTGACGACATGAGCGTCGCCTGTTACTACCTCTATGACGAAGAGCGTGTTCGGTTCAAGTCCGATCCGAACCTCATTCGCATCATCGACCAACGCGTCGACAACACCCCGGATGCGCAGGCTCGCTCGCGGTTTGAGGCCCGACTCGACAGCGAGACCGGGACCGGAGCGTTCGAGCCGGTGTCGCATCCGGAGTCGCCGGCCGACCTCCCGGACAAAGCATCGACGCCTCAGCTCGCGATCATGCACATGGATACGGCTCCGGTCACCGAAGCGCTGCTCAACGACGATTCGAACCCGCAGGCAGTCCCGGAGAAGGTCCAGTCGCTTTACCAGAAGTCGGCGTCAAAACAGGGTGGCGATGCCCAGAGTCGAGTCTACAAAAACTATGTCCTGTTCCTCGCACCCGACGACGAGCGTGTGAAGAGTGCGGTCGACGAAGCCCGCCACTTGGAGGCCATCGAGGCGCTACTCGACGACAGCCAACAGACTGCCGACCTCTCTCCGGACCAGATTGAAGAGCTGAAGGAGCGTCAGAAGACGAAGTACGGCCTGCTCGGTGAGCTGGTCCGCGGGGTGTACCGCCACCTCTACTATGTCGACCGCGACGGCCTCACGCACATTACCATCAACGCGACCGAGGCCAACGGCGGGACGTCGCTCGTCAACGCTGTCGAAGAGACGCTCGACGACCGGCTGATTCGGGCTGACGCCGGACCCAAGGGTATCGCGTTCTTCAAGCAGAAGCTCTGGCAGCAGACCCAGGACTCGATGACGACCCAGCAGCTCGTCGAGCAGTTCGCGAAGAAGCCGGGGCTTCCCTATCTGCTGAGCACGAAGCCGCTTCGGAAGACCGTCGCGAAGATGGTCGACGACGGGGGGTACACCTACTGGGACGCGGAGTCCGAAACCGTGTACTGGGACGCCGACGCCGATGATCATCCCGAGAACTGGCGGAAGCGAAGCCCCCTCGCGGAGTCGCCGGACGTTCGGACATCGATCAGGGACACCGACGTGAAGATCGGGAACGAGTACGTGGTTTACACGGGTATCGAGTCCCTCCTCGACGTTCACCACGACTCGATTCGGCCGCCCGAGGCGGAGGAAGTCCAGTGCGCCGAAGACGGTTGTCCGACGATGGTTGAGCCCTCCGGCGACGGGCCGACGTACTGCGAGAAACATCAGGACACGGGGAAGGTTCGCTGTGAGGAGTGTAACAGGAAATACGACGAGAGCAAGCTCAACGCGCAGGGAATCTGCCCCAACTGCGCGCGACCGTCGGGCTGGGACACGGCAACCAGTCAGATGGCCGCCTCTCGCGCGTTCAACGAGGTCCGAACCCACGCGCTCTCGAAGGCGCCTTCGGACGGAACGCCGGGCGTCTCGCAGGTCACCGTCGAGGTGATGGGCGAGGACCGGCTCTCGAAGGGGTCGTTCATCGCTCAACGCGACGCGTTCACCGACCGTGCGGACGCCGTCTCGGTCCGGATGAGCTACGATGTGAAGACATCGACCGGGACGAGCTACAGCGCGAGCTACCAAGGCGGACTCGACGACTTCTCCCGTGTGACAAACCAGCCCGACCCGTTCGGCGAGTCGATCAACGTCACGCTGAAGTTCCGCGTCGATCTCGACGAACCCGAAGCCATAACCGACGACGAGGACGACGTGCTCGCAGAGTTACAGGCGGGGCTCGGCCAGACCAACATCGACGTGAAGGTTCAAGCCAGAGGACCGGTCGAAGTACCCCCCGAGGCCACTCAATGACTACCGAATTCGATTCGCCACGCGCCGGGACGCCGACCGAGGACGCTCCCGTGTCCTCGTTCGGGAGCAGCGTCTACGGCGGACGGCCGACGTTCGCGATGGTGCGCCGCGAGGGCTCGAACGGCGGCGAGGTGACGCTGTACGAACTCCTTCCCGAGGATCAGGCGGCCGCGCGTCGCGTCCGGCTCGAACGCCGCGGGCGCTCGCTCAGCGTCGAATCCTTCGAAGCGGTCTTCGAGGACTCCACGACCGAGGAGGCGACGCGCTGGGACTGGGACGGGTGGACTACGGTGAAGGTCGCGCGTATCGACGGCGGGCGCTTCCGAGCGCTCTCTCCGCTCATCGAGGAGACCGTCGACGGCGCGGAACTCGACTCGTCAGCCGTGACCACCAGCGGCGCGGGTGACCTCTTCCTCCCAGAGACTGTCGGCGTCCGGCTGGCACTCGCGTTCCGCGGCATCAAGCCGCTCCAGCGCGTCGACAGGATGCGTGCCCTCTGTCGCGGCGTCGCTCACATGGGCGACGAGGAGTGCTACTACTGGCACGCGAAGTGCCGGTCCCCGTCCAGTCCGAACGGCGAGAAAGCCCTGCGAACACTGCTGACTGACCACCTATGACAGACCACAACGACGACTTGAAGCCGCTCGCTATCGAGGGGAAGCTTCCACTGAAAGCTGTTGGGATTGAGAATCTACGGGAAGCCCACCCCACCAATATGCCGCCACATCGATATCTACACCGATGGTTTGCGCGTCGACCAACACCCGTCGCAAGATTAGCAACTCTGGCTTCGGTCCTACCGAAAGATACTGAAACGGACGAACTACTCGAATTGATGCAATTCGGGCCAAAGGAAGGAGTAGATGAGCCTCTCGACAAGTATATAGAGGGAAAAAAAGCGACAGAAGATGACCGTTCAGGTACATTAAGTGACCACTATGGGTATCCTCGGCCGTTCAAACTTTCTCCCTCTACTGAAAGGTTAGAAGAGTTTCATGACACACTGAGATCGTATTGGGATGGCGAAATCCCCTCAGTTATTGACCCGACCGCCGGTGGAGGTGTAATTCCCTACGAATCAGTGAGATACCGGCTCCCGACTTCCGCTAATGAGCTGAATTCTGTCCCAAGCCTCATTCTTAAGACGATTCTATATTACGCACCCACGGTCGGAGACATTACTCCAGAACTGGAAAACTGGGCAAACAAGATAAATGAAAGAGCCAAGGACAATCTGTCACAATACTTCCCAAGTGGAAATGGCCGGGATCAGCCCGATAATTATGTTTGTACATATAGTATCACTTGCTCTTCCTGCGGCCGACAAATTCCTCTTGTTCCTAAATGGCGAGTACGGACGCGCACAGGAGCAGAAACCGTAATAGTTCATCCGTCTTTCTCAGAAGATGGCTCACTTGAGTTCTCCTGTTGGATTAACCCCACTGACGAGGAGCTTGGTGGCTTTGATCCAACAGATGGCCCCGTCTCACGAGGAGGCAATGCTGAGTGCCTGAATTGCGGTGTGGTATCTGAAGCTGACGAGATTAAACAGTGTATCGCTGATGGCGACTATCGGGACGAAATATACTGTGTTCGAACCCACGATAGTGATGGGAGCTTTGGTTTCCGCGCTCCGAATAAAGATGACTACGCTGCGATGGAAGCAGCAACCAACAAAATCTCGTCTAGTTTTGAACTTTCATCCCTACTGTCAGCAGATATTCCGGAGGGCCAGAAGACGAGTGAACCCCTCGGATGGGGATTAGAACAGTGGCGGGATATGTTTACAGATCGGCAGTTGGTGTCGCACTACGAATTCCTTGACGCAGTCAACCACTTTAGGCCGGAAATCTACGAGAAGCACGATGAGGAGGAGGCAGAAGCTATCCTATCACTAATCACTCTAACTGCGGGCAAATTAGTTGACTACAATTCTCGGCTATCTGGTTGGGATACAATTCAAGGATTCCCGAATCCGTTGTCAAAGGATAAAAATTACGCGTTCAAAAGAATATATCCAGATAATAATCTCACCACTGGCGGTCTATCCTTCCTATCCCAACTGGACCGCGTCTCAGAATCTTATGCAGATATTGTCGATTATCTTCCGGAAGATGCTGAACCAGCTTCAGTTACTAATCAAGATGCGGCCAGCTTACCATATGAAGATGATAGCCTCCAAGCTGCGATAATCGATCCTCCCTACTACAGCAGTGTAATGTATGCAGAATTGTCTGATGTTTATTACGCATGGATGAAAGAATATCTAAAAGACACATTTCCGGAGTTGTTTGGTCCAGAAACCACAGATAAAGCAAATGAGGCTGTCGCAAATTCCAGTCGATTTGAGGACGTTGCAGGGGAGGTATCTAAGAAACAGTTAGCCCGGGAATTTTATGAGGAAAAGATGGATGATATCTTCTCAGAATTGTCTAGAATAATCGAACCAGGCGGTGTGATGACTGTTATGTTTACTCACAAGGAAACAGATGCATGGGATACGCTTACAATGTCCCTCATCAACTCGGGGTTCACAATAACTTCTACACACCCGATAACCAGTGAGATGCCGCAACGTGCTGGCATGCGCAGCAGTGCCTCAGCAGACACAACCCTTCTCCTTACGGGCCGCAAACCCCACCAAGAGAGCGATCCCGAGAACGCGATCCCGACCCTCTGGAGCGACGTCGAGGCCGACACGCGAGCGGCCGCGAAGGAGGCCGCCCGGGACCTCCTCGATTCCGGAATCTCCCTGACGAAGACCGACGTCATCATTTCGGCGTTCGGCCCGACGCTCCGGGTCTTCGCCGACGCCTACCCCGTCGTCGACGACGAGGACGAGGAGGTCCCCCCACGGAAGGCCCTCGAAACGGCACGCGAGGCCGTGACCCAAATCCTCGTCGACGAGTACCTGGAGGGGATGGACGTCGACACCCTCGACGACGTCACCGAGTGGTACGTCCTCTGCTGGCTCGTCCACGAGTCCGAGACGTTCTCCTACGACGACGGCCGCCAGCTCGGCCTCGGCATCGGCGTCGACATCGACGAGATCAAGCGCTCGACGAAGACCTGGCGCAAGAGTCGTGGCGACATCAGCCTCCGCGGGCACGAGGGCCGCGTCCAGAACATCAACGAGAAGCCCGAGGACCGGTCGAGCCGGCTGCCGATAGACCCGGACGACCTCTCGTTCCCGCGCTCGCTGGACGCAGTTCACGCCGCGATGCACGTCTACGATAAGAAGGGCGAAACGGTGACCATCGAGTGGCTCCGGGAACGGAACTACGACGCGGACAGCCAGTTCAAGGCCACGCTGAAGGCGCTGCTTCAGGTGCTGCCGAAGAACCACGAGGACTGGGAACTCGCTCGCGATCTGGCTGTCGGCCGGACGAGTGACGTACTTGACCTCGACTTCGGCCCAAACATCTTCGCGGACGATCGCGAAGACACGTCACAGCAGAGTCTCGAAGAGTTCTAACGTAGCTTAGTTAGTTTTTGGTTCCGATATCCGTACTCAATAGCCTGAAGTAGTCGTTCTGCGACAATAACAAACTGAAACGCGAGTAGCGCAGACAGACTTGGTAATATCGCTTCCCGGATATTCCCGGAATCAAGCTCAGCAGCCGGCGTGAGTTGAGCTATTGTCTCGGGTGCGAAGATAACTGCGACTATGAATCCGAAAATAACTCCGATTTCAGTCATAGTTCCTGCTGCTCTAATTGGGATAAGTTCGATCTTTGGTGGCGGAGAGTCGCTGCGGTCCTTAAAAATCGTGGATGCTACAAGACTAATTACACGAACTGTGTACCCGATAATGAAGCCAGCCTTCATTTTTGAGAGTGTTGCTGATCCAACGTAGAATGTGACTTGCTCTCTTGTTACAACAGAGACAGCAAATGCGAAAATCACTACAGATATGAGATATAGTACACCAACGAAGGCCAGTAATTTCACAGTAAAATAGTTACTAGTATAAATATTTTCATAGATTAGTGTCAATACTATTAATATCGAAAATACAAGTATGGGCACCCAATCAGCCACAACAAATAACGACATATCTGCCATATCTTGTGTCATACTTAAAATTATAAATAGATTAGGGAAGTTCAAATTATTCCCGGTTATCCGAGTTCGGTTTTGTACCAGCGATAGTTGTAAGATGTACCCAAAATAATGGATTAGCAGACGAATGGACGGTCTTCAAAACTTTTCTTGGTCCCCAATTTACGAAAGCCGGCCCAGTGCTGAAAGCACCTATCTTGTCGACGAGTTCTACGTCCCGGCGCTTGAACGGAGCGTCCAGTACGACCGTATTGCCGGGTACTTTTCCAGTACCGCCCTCGCTGTTGCTTCCCAAGGCATCGATGCCCTCCTCGAACACGGCGGCGAGATGCGACTCGTCGTCGGGACCGACCTGTACAAATCCGACAAACCGGTCCTCGAACGACTCAGCGACGAACTTCGGGATTCCCTCGAAGAGCTTGACGACGAACAGCTCGATGCCCATCTTCAACTGCTCGCCCGGCTTCTCCGGGAGGATCGACTCCACATCAAGGTCGCCGTCCCTCGAGAAGGGAGCTGGCAGATATTCCACCCGAAGATGGGCATCTTCCATGATAACGATGATAACGCACTCTCCTTCGAAGGGAGTGTCAACGAGACCATCGGCGGCTGGAAACGGAACTACGAGCGCTTCAAAGTCCATCGGTCGTGGGAAGATGGCGAGGACGCCTACGTCGACGCCGACGTCGATACGTTCGAACAGCTCTGGTCGAACGAGCACCCCTTCGTCGAGGTGTATGACCTGCCGGAAGCCATCGAGAGAAAGTTGATCGATTGGAAGGATCCCGATTCGGAATCCGAGATCAAGGAAGCGATTCAGATCGCGAGAGGAGAGGCACCGATAACCGAACTGGACAAAGCGAACATCATCGCCGACGGTCCACTCACGCCCGGTGGTCTGGCACTCGCCGAAGAGGCCTGTACGATCACTCCGTGGCCTCACCAGCGCGTCGTCTCCGACACGCTCGTGAACACCTACCCGAACAGCTTCCTCCTCTGTGACGAGGTCGGTCTCGGGAAGACCATCGAAGCTGGCCTCACCCTCTCCCGGCTTGGGCTCACGGACGAACTCGAAACCGGTCTCCTCCTCGTCCCGGCAAGCCTTAGACAGCAGTGGCAGGAAGAGCTATGGGAGAAGTTCAATATCAACGCCTACCGGTTCGAACGTGGCAGCAGCAACGAGTACGCCTTCATCGACGCCTTCGGGCGGGAACGCGCGCCGCCGTCTCTGTCGGAACTGAACATTTCTGATGAGGAGCGAGAACGCGCGTGGGTCGAGAGTCCGATATGGCGGTTCATTAATCAGCAGTCTTCGACCGCGACATCTGATTCCGTGTCTCAGACGCCGACGATTGTCATCATGTCGTGGCACACGGCGCGACTCCAGGACCGTTGGGATCAAGTCGCGCCTCGGGACAGCGGCCGAGTCCGAACCCGAGATAGTGTCCCTGCGAGTGGACGCGGACGGAACCCGAATCATCGTGAAGGCGTCTGGGATGCCGTTATCGTCGACGAGGCCCACAACGCTCGGAAGGGCAGCAGTTTCTACGGTATGCTCGACCGGCTCCGAGACCACACGCAGTGCTACTACTTCCTCACAGCGACGCCGATGCAACTGCATGCCGGCGAGCTCTACGATCTGATGGCACTCCTCGACCTCCCAGAGCAGTGGGACAACGAGGACCGTTTCGTCGACTTCTTCGAAACTCGACAGGCGCTCTCTCAGGCGATCCGTACGGTCGTCGATACGGATGGATCTGAATCGGACACCTCCTCCTGGTCAGCGCAAGCGACGCTTGACGAGACCCGATATCAAGACCGACTGCCCGCCGAACGAACCCTCTCCGACGACATCTTCGATGAAATGGCGGGAGTACTCGAAATCAAAGCAGATGGGAGTCAGGCCCGTTCTATCGCGAAGGAACGCGTGCTAAAGGCATGTACGCTTGCCGCAGGGTACGGTGAACACTTCGACGGATACATCGAGCTCTTCGAGACGGCTCTCGATGAGCACAACATCGACCCGTTCGAGGCGAAAGAAGACGAGAAGCTCAAATACCTCCTGTATCCGGAGTGGAAAGCGGACGACGAATGGCTCACCTATGGGCGGAACGACCGGTTGAACGCCCTCGATGACCTCTCCGAATCCGGTTGGAGGGTCGTTCAGGACGTTCTCGCCGAATCCACGCCTGTCGACGCGCTTATCCACCGGAACACACGGGACACGCTCCGGAAGTACGAACAGGTCGGGCTCCTCGACGAGACAGTCCCGAACCGGGACCCCGAACAGCGCCAGATTGAACTGACCGACGAGACGCGCCGCGTGTACGACCGGATCGACGACTACACACGGAAGTTCTACAAACTCGCGCAGCAGTCCGACGAGGTCGAAAATCGGGCTATCGGGTTCGTGATGACGACGTATCGGCAGCGACTGACTAGCAGCATCTACGCGATTTCACAGAGCCTCCAGCACCGCCTCGAAAAGCTCCGCACACAACAAGCGGTTCTGGAACGGAAACAGCAGGCTGCGAAACAAGCAAGAGGACCGACGTTTGGCTCAGATTCGAACACCGGTCAAGTGTTACTGGACTCCTTGTCGCAACAAGACCTCACGGACTTCGATAGCTTGGACGACATTGACGGTGGATTTGAGGAGATAGACCTCACCGAGATAATTCCGAACGTCACGGAGGCAGGGATGGACCTGCTCGAACAGGAGATCGAGGAGCTCGAATCCTTCGTCAGTGACCTGCGGCAGATCGATCGGGATCCGAAAGTCGATCAGCTGATTGACGACCTCGGTGAACTTGATCGCGAGGGCCACAACCGAGTCATCATCTTCACCCAGTATACGGACACGATGGATTTCATTCGCAACAGTCTCGTCTCGATACACGGTGAAACCGTCGCTACCTACTCTGGCCGTGGAGGAGAGATGTACGACGCGGATGAAGAGTCGTGGAGAACGGTCGGGAAAGAGCGAGTCAAACGCGAGTTCGCTACTGACGAAGGCCAAGTGGACATTCTCGTCTGCACAGACTCAGCCAGTGAAGGCCTCAATCTTCAGGAGTGTGGGGCCCTCATCAACTACGATCTTCCGTGGAATCCGATGCGTGTTGAGCAGCGCATTGGACGCATTGACCGCATTGGACAGCGATACGATGAGGTCGAAATCCTCAATTACAGCTACAAGGACACTGTCGAGACAGACATTTACGAGCGTCTTGACGACCGGATCGACCTCTTCGAGAACGTCGTTGGTGAAATGCAGCCTGTTCTCTCTGGAGTGAGCAAACAGATTCGAACAGCGACTCTGGAAAAGGATAGAGATGAGAGCCACGAGGCAGTCGCAGAAGCTGACCGTGAGTTTTCCGAACAGATAGAGAACCAAGAGCAGAGCGACCGCGTGGATGTAGGTGAGTCTCTTGAGACGGTGGAGCCATTGGTCGCGCAGGATGTTATCGACGAGGCGAGACTCGACGCGTGGCAGTCGTACAGCCATCCAGACATCGGGGAAGCACGAGAAGAGGATTATCGATATCCAGCACCGTATCAAAAATCAAGCCTGGAAGCTGTTCTCGTCGAGAATGAGACGCTTGCTGACACAGGGGTGACTTTCACTCCGGTTACTGAGCTTGATATCGACATTACAAACAGCGAATATGAGGGCGAGTTCGAACACGAAGAAACGACCTACCGTCTCAATTGGGACGGTATGGAATTACCGGAGCCAGACGGCGAGCAGACGTTCGCTCAGTTCATTGCCCCGAGCAAAGATTCGGTTGCTGTGACGTTTTCGTCAGACTGTGCCGACGAATTCCCATCGATACACCACTTCGCGCCAGGGAACCCTCTTCTCCGTGAACTGATTGAGATGCTCCGTGAGACAAGCGATGAACCGAGGCGATTAGTGCGGCAGGCTGAATTCAGAGAGACAGTTTCGGAACGCCCAGCAGTCTGTGGGTGGGTGCGTGAAGAGAAAATCGGACGAGTGAGCAGCGACGGTGAAGTTATTGAAGATCTCGACATAGGTCTTATTGGTTCGTGGTTTACGGAATTTCAGGAAAACTACGAGAAGACGACCTCACAGTAGGAAGAGATAGCAGTCTGGCTGTCGCCGACGTCGGCGGGCTCAGTTCTCTCCTACGGAGAACTCAATTTCCGGGTGTTCGTACGTGTAGCACTTTATGTCGTTATCCTCACAGTAGTCCGCTAGTCCCATGGGAAGTACGTCAACTTCTTCGAAGTCAGTAAAGAACGCAACTGTCACCTCACTACTCCCGTCCGGACTCTCGATTACAACTGCCGTGTCCGGATCGCTGTGGCTGGTCTTGACCACCTGATCTCCTGGGACATACGGGTTGTCTGCGAATGCGAGGTTCTCGTGTTTGTACGTCCAGAGCTTGACGTCCTGGTCGTCACAGTACGACGCGAGGATCGCGGGGTGGTAATCGCGCCACGCACCTGGTCCCTCATCGAGCGAACTCGGGAACGCGACCCGCACCGCTTCCCCGTCCATTTCGTGTCCGAACGCGCCGGTGTTCTGCTCCGGCGGTAGTACCTCGACGACGATCCCCACCGACGGCTCCGAGTCGCCAGCCTTCACCACCCGATCCCCTGGTGAGAACGGATTCTCCGGCTTCTGGTTCATGTGAGCGGTGTTGGGCCCGAGGTCGATCAGTTCGTTCATCGGGCGAGCCGCGAGGTGGTCGAGTTTTTCCGGGGACTCGCCCGAGAACGCCTTTTCTGTTTCGACCTTCGATTTCAGCGTCTCGAGTCGCTCCCACCCGAGTAGCATTAGACTGTCCTCGTTGTCCCGATGCCAGACCATTACTACGATGTCGTCATCGGGGTCCCGTTCAACGAGCGACTCGGGAAGGAAAGCCGAGACGTCCCGCGATGACTTCACGTCGACCGTGTAGCCGAACACCTCGAAGTCATGCCCAGAGAAGCTCTCGGAGTTACACCGCCGGATTGCTTCCTCGTTTTCCCACTCCCACATCTCGACGGGGAGGTACTCGCGACAGAACTGCTCGAACGCGAGCTCGCCGAGGTTGCCGATCCGCTTCGCGTCGAGGTCGTCGGCCCCCTGAATGACCGCTTGGTGATGGGCCCGCTCGCGATCGATTTCGTCCGGCGTGAACCGATACATACCTGAATATCAAACACCGGACAAATATATTTTTAGTATGAGATATCAAATCAATGAACCGGGAGAGGAAGCCGTATCGAGATTTGCTCGCTGATGACTACAGTCGGCCTCTTGGGCGTTTCTTGAGTGTTGATGGGTCGGGCAGGAGTATATTCGACCGGCGCGACGGGATCCACGCGAGCGACCGAAGGGAGCGAGCGTGGAGCCAGTCGCGCCCGTGTTCGAGCGAGCGAAGCGGCGCGAGAACACGGGCGCGACGGGATTTGAACCCGCGGCATCTTGGTCCGGAACCAAGTGCTCTGTCCGCTGAGCTACGCGCCCTCACGCTCGGGTATCCGCGGCGAGCGTTTAACGCTTCTGACTCGGGTCCTCGGCGGGCGGCCGCGGGTCGGTCTGCCACTCGAACGCGTCGCCCCCGGAGTCGGCGTCCCCGGCCGACGCGTCCGTCCCGCCGTCGGTGCGGGCCGGGTCGGGCGCGTCGCTCTCGTCGGTCGAGATCACGTCGGCGGCGTCGAGGAAGCGGCCGACGAACAGCAGTCCGGGGCGGCGCTCGACGACGGCGACCCAGACGACCAAGGCCGGGGGCAACACGATCAGCGACGCCAGGTACGCGAGCGTGATGCTGGCGGCAGTGAGCAGCCCGAACTGGCCGAGGATCGGGGTGATGGCCAAGACGAGCACGCCCGTGCCGAGCGCGGTCGTCGCCCACGTGCCGGTGAGCGCGCCGCCGGTCCCGCGGAGCGTGGTGACCACCGCGGCGTCGACGTCGCCCCCGCGGGGGTACTCGTCGTGGAAGCGGTGGGCGACGTGGACGGTGTAGTCCACCCCGAGCCCGATGGTAATCGCGAGGATCGTCGCGGTGATCGCGTTGAACGGGATGCCCGCGAGCCGCATCGTGGCGGTGAGCGTCGCGACGGCGACCGTCACCGGGACGAGCGTGACGAGGCCCAGCGTCGGGCTGCCGAGCAGCAGCCAGAACAGGATGACGAGGAACACCGCCGACAGGCCGAGCGCGGCCGCCAGCGAGACGATCGCGGAGTCGAAGATCGTGTCGGCGACCGCCTGGAACACGACGATCTGGCCGGTCGCGGTCGCGTCCCCGCGGTAGCGGTCGGCCACGCGCCGGGCGTCGGCGGTGATCTCGGCGTCGCTGGCGTCGGACTCGACGGCGTACACGATCCGCGTCGAGCGGCTGTCGTCCGCGAGGTACTCGCCGGTGAAGTCGTCGTACGGCGAGTTCCGCAGCTCGGCGTAGATGCGGTCGAGGTTCCGGTTCGGGCGCCCGTCGTCGAGCGAGGATTCCTCGACCAGCTCCTCGAACTCGGGGTCCTCGGCGGCGTACGCGTCGATCGCGCTCTGGACGCTGTCGGCGCTGGCGCGGCCGTCGACCGTGACGAACGAGTCGGGCGGGTCGCGCTCGGCGCGCGCGAGGCTGCGCAGGGCGCTGTCGCTGGTCATGCGCCGCTCCACGTAGATCGTGACGGTGTCGTCCTCGCTCGTGGCGAAGTTCTCGGAGAGGAAGTTGATCGTCTCCGTCGCGGTGTACTCGCCGGGCTGGAGCGGGCCGGGGAAGTAGTCGATGTACGCCGGCTCCTCGCTCGGCGGCAGGAAGTCGTCGTCCTCGAAGGTGGTGTCGACGCCCGCGCCGTAGCCCGCGGCGCCCGCGGTGATCAGGAGGACGACGACGAGGAAGACGGCGGGCGCGGGCCGAGATATCGCGGACAGTTTGGGGAGGAACCGCCCGAGCGCGGAGTCCTCGGCGCCGAGCGGGCGAGACCCGAACTCGGGCAGCGAGCGCTTTGCGCGCCAGCGGTCTAAGAGCAGCTTGGCGGCCGGGAGGAAGCCGACGAAGATGACGAGGGTGAAACAGATCCCGAGCCCGGCGACCAACCCGAACTCCCGGAGCGGGGGCAACGAGCTGGTGAGGTTCGCGAGGAAGCCGATGATCGTCGTCCCGGCGATGATCGAGTACGCCACCACGAGCTGGCCGAGCGCGCCGCGCATCGCCGTCTCCGGGGGCGCGCCCGCCGCGCGGTCCTCGCGGTAGCGGTTCACCGTGTGGATCCCGAAGTCGATCCCGATCGCGAGGAGGAGGACTGGCACCGCGATCAGCACCTCCGAGAACGCGATCCCCGCGTACCCCGTGAAGCCGAACGTCCACACGACCGTCATCAACAGCGCGATCCCGCCGAGCACGAAGTCGAACGGGTCGCGGTAGGCGTACGCCAGCAGGCCGAGGATGACCGCGAGCGCCGCGGGCACGACGATCGACAGCGAGTCGAAGATAACGCGCTCGAACTCGTCGTCGACGATCCCCCCGCCGAACGCGGTGATGTCACCCGGGGCCTCCTCGGCGACGGTACGGGCCTCGCTCTGGATCGCCTGCGTGTCCGCCGAGGCCGGGAACGAGTGGGAGACGACGCCGAGCGACGCGGAGGCCGTTCCGGACTCCTCGTTGAAGTCGTCCGAGAGCAGCGTCGCGAAGCCGGGGTCCTCGGCCGCGGCGTCGACCGCGTCGTCGATCTCGCCGTCGCTGGCGCGCTCGATCGCGTCGCGGGCCGCCGCGGGCGTGTCGGCGTCTTCGTCGAGCTCGGCCGCGACGTCCATCGCCGGCGCGGAGAAGTCGGTCACCCGCAACCCGTCGCGCTCGTCCAACCGCTCGGCGGTCGCCAGCATGTCGAGCAGGCCGCGGCGGTCGAGCACGTTCGCGTCGCGCTGGATCAGCTGCGTCGTCGGGTCGTCACCCCCGAACGCGGGCTCGAACCGCTCGTTCACGCGGTCGAGCGCGTCCGCCTCCTCGATCCCGTCCGTGAACTGGTCGCTGCCCGCGCTCGCCTCCAACAGCGCCATGCCGGGCGCGAACAGGGCCGTGACGACGAGACAGGCGATCACGACCCGGCGCGGCTGCTCGATGACCCGGTCGGTGATCGCGCCGAACAGCCGGGTGATGGGGTCCATCTATCGGGAGCGGAGTCGGCTGCGGAGCCGAGAGATCGCCCGGCTCACCCGGCCGCGCTGCCAGACCAAGGCGCCGCCGACCGCGACGACGCCGAGCAGGGCGACGATCCCGAGCGGCGAGGTGAGGGCCCCGCTGTCGTCGTCGGTCGTCACCTCGACCGGGAGCCGGTAGGTGTCCGAGAGCTGTTCGTCGCCGTCGGCGTCGTCGTACCGGAAGTCGACCGCGGCCGCGTACGTCTTCGGCGTCGCGCCGCCGTCGACCGCCACCTCGAAGCTGACCGTTCGCTCCTCACCCGGGTCGAGCGAGGTGACGAACGCCTCGTCGTCGGACGAGGAGAGCGGCGAGTCGACGAACAGCTTCGCCTGGACGTTCGAGATCGGCTCGGGCCCGGTGTTGCGGACGACCGCGTCGTACCGGACCGTCGACCCCGGGGTCACCGACGACGGGTCGGTCGCGTTCGGCTCGGCGGGCGACACCGCGAACACGTCCGCCTCGGGCGCGACGTCGACGACGACGTCGAGCGTGTCGGAGACGATGATATCGCCGGCCGACCCGGTGGAGACGAGCGAGACGGTCCCGTTGTCGCCCTCGCTCGCGCTCACGCCCTCCTCGGTGCCGAGCCCGCGGTAGCGGACCGCCACGTTGACCGTCCGCTCGCCGGGGTTCGCGTCCGTGCGGAGGCCGGCGTCGAAGGTCGCGGTCGCGGTCTCGCCGACCGCGAGGTCGCCGACCGTGTCTCGCGTCGAGCGCGGGACGATGTTCGGGTCGGACTGGACCGTCTCCTGCCCGACACCCTCGGGCGCGGGCGCCTCGTTACTGAAGACGACGACCGCGTTCTCGATGTCGCGAGGGCCGCGGTTGCGCACCTCGACGGTGAAGGAGCCGTCCTCGCCGACGCGCAGCGTGCTGTTCAGGCCCTCCGCGGAGAACGCCTGCCGCGAGAGGGGCGTCACGCCGGTCCGGACCGTCCGCGCGGCCGCGTTCGCGCGCTCCGCGTCGCGGTAGTCGACCTCGAACTCCAGCGTCGACGCCCGCGCCGTCGCCTGGCCGGCGGCGGCCAGTCGGTAGGTGAACGTGCGGTTCTCGCCCGGTTCCCACGCGCCGACGTACGTCTCGGTCGTGCCCGCGTCGGTCGCAAACGTGAGGTCGGGGTCGATCGGGTTCGCCGCCACGCTGGCCTCGTAGGCGGTCTCGTTCCGGACGTTCCGCAGCGTCACGTCGACGATCCCGTCGTCGGCGGCCTGGACGACGCCGTCGACGTCGACGACCGCGAACTGGGCGCGGTCGGTGATCTCCACGGAGACGTACACGGTCTCCGTCACGATCTCCTCGTCGCGGACGGTGGAGCCGTCGTCGACCTCTGCGCTCTCGACGTTGCGGTACTCCAGTCGGATCGGAACGCGGTAGACGCCCGGCTCGGCGTCTTTGTCGGGGACCACGGTGAACTCGATCGGTCCGGTGACGCCGCGCGCGACGTCGCCGACCGTCTGCTCGCCGGTCCGCACGTCGAAGGGGACCTCGCGGTTGGCCGCGTCGCCGGTGAGGATCCGCGCCGTGGTCTCGTGGGCGGTCACCACCTCGCTCTCGAGGTTGTCCGCCCCCTGCGCGTCGACGTCGCCGCGGTTGTTCAGGTTCACCTGGAGCGTCGACTCCTCGCCGGGGACGAACGCCGTCTCCGGCGCGAACGCTTCGATGTCGGGGTCGCCGCGCACCGTGTCGTTGGCCGTCTGCGCGACCACCGTCCCGGTCGCGAGGAGAGACGCGACGAGAACGAGGACGGCGACCGTCCGGATTCGACTCATGTAACTGCGAACGAGTTGGAGACTGCGACGTAATACCCTTCGGGAACCCGAGACAACAACGTGTCTGTTTCTGTATATGTATTGCCGAAGGAATCGACACGAGCGCCCGAGTAGAATTTCGATTTCCTCCGGTTTTCGACGGTTTCAGTCGGATTCGAGCCGAACCGGACGTGCGAACGCCTGCCGGTTCGCAAAACCTGCCGGCGTTGTCCGCGCGTTCTTTTATATAGCTATGCGGTGGAGAGCGCCGACGCTTTGTGGGGGCGTCCCCACACGGGCGCACATGGAGTCGCTCCGCGACCTCGGCCTGTCGAGCTACGAGGACCGGGCGTACCGCGCGCTGCTCGCGCTGGGCACCGGGACCGCCGCGGCCGCCGCCGAGGAGAGCGGCGTGCCGAAGGGCCGGATCTACGACGCGCTCGGCGGCCTGGAGTCGCGCGGGCTGGTCCGCGTCCAGACCGACCGCGAGCCGAAGCGGTACGCGCCCGTCGAGCCCGCGGTCGCCGTCGACCGACTCGTCGAAGCGAAGCGGCGGGAGCTGCGGGGGCGGATCGAGACGTACGAGTCGGGCAAGTCGGAGCTGATCGACCGGCTGGCCGACGCCGAGGCGACCGACGACGAGTTCTGGACCGCCGCGGTCGGCGCCGACGACTCGCTCGAGCTCCTCTTCGAGCGGATCGACGCGGCCGAGGAGTCGATCGTCGTCGTCGCCACCGACGTCTCCGCGCAGTTCGACGTCGACCGCGAGGGGCCGGAGCTGCTCGACCGCCTCCTCGCGGCGATCCGGAGCGGCGTCGACATCTCCGTGCTGCTCTCGCCGGGCGTGTTCGACGACGCCCGCGCCGCGGTCGACGAGGACCGCGCGACGCTGACGGTCGCGCAGGGGCCGTTCGAGCTCCGCATCACCGAGGACGCGTACGGCAACTTCTACCTCATCGACGGCGAGGAGGTGTGCCTGGAGGTCGCCGACCCGCTCGCGCCCGACCGGCTGTTCGGCATGCTCGACCTGCGCGACCGCGGGTTCGCCGCCCGCGTCCGCGACGGCTTCGAGGCCGCGTGGGCCGAGGGCATCGTCGTCGACGAGGTGTAGCCACCGCGGGAACAGCCTCTCGCGGGCCGCGAGCGGGCCGCGGGCTGCGACGGCCACGCCGGGGGCGGATCTGGCGGGCAGCCGTGCGCTCGATTATCGATATTGATTCGGAGGGCGCGCAGTTTTATCACCTCGCGATCGTACGCCCGAGCAGAATCAAGAGTGACCCTCCGGCCATCCGACACGGCGGCGCCGGGGCGCGGCGCCGACGAGGGTGACGTCCCCGAGACCGACGCCCCCGAGACCGACGCCCCCGAGACCGACGATCACCCCGCGGCCGGCGCGGCGACCGACGACGCGGAGCGACCGGCTCACTCGGAGGAATCCGAGGCCGGAGCCGCGTCGTGCGCGCCAGCGGACTCCGACCGGGCGTCGGGCGACGTCGACGCGACGCCCGCGGAGGGGTGGGCGCGCCCGGTCGAGCCCGACCGCTTCCTGCTCGCCGTCGCCGTGGACGGCGAGGTGTTGTTCGCCGGGCCGTCGGTGCCCGACGTCGTCGGCGTCGAGCGCGACGGGCTCGTCGGGAGCGACCTCATCGACCGCGTCCACCCGAGCGACCGCGATCCGGTCGCCGACGCGCTGTCCGCGGTCGCGACGAGCCGGACGGTCACCCACCGCATCCGCCGCGCGAGCGGGGGGTACGCGTGGGTCGAGTCCGTCGTCGACGAGGAGCTCGCCCCGCAGTTCGGCGGCCGGATCGTCACGGTCCGGCGGGTCGACGCGGACCGAACCTTCCCGGAGCGCTACCGCGCCTTCCTCGAGTACGGCAGCGACCTCGTCACTGTCGTCGACGGCGACGGCCTCATCGTCTACGAGAGCCCTTCCGTCGAGGAGATGCTCGGCTACGAGCAGGGGTCGACCGTCGGGCGCTCCCCGCTCGGCTACGTCCACCCGGACGACCGCGACCGGGTGACCGAGCGGTTCTACCGCGCGCTCAGCGAGCCCGACGCGGCGCCCACGCTGGAGTACCGCTACCGCACCGCCGACGGCGACTGGGTCTGGCTGGAGTCGCGGACCCGCTCGCTGCCGGCCGACAGCCCCGTCGGCGAACTGCTCATCAACTCGCGCGACGTCAGCGAGCGGAAGGCGCGCGAGCGGCGCCTCACCGACCGCAACGAGCGGCTCGACCGCTTCGCGAGCATCGTCTCGCACGACCTGCGGAACCCGCTGTCGGTGATCCGCGGCTCCATCGAGATGGCGCGGCTGCGCGGCGAGACGGAGCCGCTCGAACGCGGCGAGCGCGCCGTCGACCGGATCGACCAGCTCGTCTCGGAGCTGCTCACCCTCGCGCGGCAGGGAACCGGGATGGACGAGCCCACGGAGTTCGACCTCGCGAGCGTCGCCCGCGACGCCTGGGAGACCGCCGCCGAGGGCGACGACGCGGAACTGGTCGTCGCCGGCGACGCGCGGGTGTACGGCGACCGCGGCCGGATGCGACAGGCCCTCGAGAACCTCTTCCGCAACGCGACGGAACACGCGACGCCGGACGCGGCCGAGGCGAGCGGGAACGAGTCCGACGGCGACCCGGCGGGCGACGACGCGTCCGACGGCGACCCGGCGGGCGACGGCGACGGCGCGTCCGACGACGACCTCACCGTCCTCGTCACCGCCACCGACGAGGGGTTCCTCGTCGCCGACGACGGGAGGGGGATCGACCCCGATCACCGGGAGTCGGTGTTCGAGTCGGGGTTCACCACCCGCGCGGACGGGACGGGGTACGGGCTCGATATCGTCCGCGAGGTCGTCGAGTCGCACGGGTGGCGCGTGGAGCTGCGAGCGCCCGCGGACGACCCCATCGGCCTCCCTGACGGGCGGCGGCTCCGGCCGCCGGACGGCGCCTGCTTCGAGGTGTGTGCCCCCGACCCCGCCGACGCCGACCCGGACGAGCCCTGGATCGACGCGTGAGGGAAACCCGGCGCGTTTATTCCCCGCGGCCCGCAACTCCGGGCGTGAGCGTCGCCGACGTCACGATCCGGCGGGCGGAGCGCGCCGACCTCCTCGCGGTGGTCCGGATCGAGCGCGCCTGCTTCTCGGACCCGTGGCCGCACGACGCCTTCGAGCGGCTGCTCGACGAGCCGGCGTTCCTCGTCGCCGAGCGGGCGGGCGCGGTCGTCGGGTTCGTCGTCGCCGACCGGACGCCGAACCACGGCCGCGACATCGGCCACATCAAGGACCTGGCCGTCCACCCCGACGCCCGCGGCGAGGGGATCGGCCGGACCCTCCTCCGGTCCGCGCTGGCCCGGCTCCGCGCGACCGGCGTGGCGGTGGCCCGCCTGGAGGTGCGCGAGGGGAACGACCCCGCGCGGTCGCTGTACGCCGACGAGGGGTTCGATCCGATCCGGCGGGTCGGCGGCTACTACCGCGACGGCGAGGACGCGCTCGTGCTCGTCGTCGACCTCGCGGCGTGGGCCGAGGGGGAGGCGGGGGACGGTCGCGGCGGGCCTGGCGCGGACGGCGACGCGTCGGGGACGGACGGCGACGCGTCGGGGATGGACGGCGACGACGAAGCGGAGCGGTAACGTTCCGCACGCCTATCGGCCCGGCGCGCGGGGTTTGCCAAGGCTTAGTGTGCGCGAGGCCGACCCGATCGGTATGAGTTCGGTTCCCGAGCGGTCCGAGATCGACGCCGAGTACAAGTGGGACCTCGACGGCATCTACGCCGACGACGAGGCGTGGGAGTCGGCCTACGAGGAGGTGTCCGGACGGATCGACGAGCTGGCCGCCTACGAGGGGTGCGCGACCGAGGACGCCGCCACGCTCCTCGAACTGCTCGAACTGCGCGAGGAGATCTTCCGCGAGCTCCAGCAGGTGATGACCTACGCCCGCCTGCGCAGCGCCGAGGACACGCGGAACCAGGAGTACCAGGCGATGTCCGCGCGGGCGTCCTCGCTCGGCTCCGAGGCGTCGAGCGCGGTCTCGTACCTCGAACCGGAGATCCAGTCGCTGACGGAGTCCGACGTGGAGGCCTTCCTCGACGACGAGCCCGCGCTCGCCGAGTACGAGCACTACCTCGACGACGTCCTGCGGAAGAAGCCGCACACGCGGTCGAGCGAGATCGAGGAGGTGCTGGCGGACCTCTCGGAGGTCACCGACGCGCCGAGCGAGATCTACTCGATGCTGACGAACGCGGACATGACCTACGGCGTCGTCGAGGACCCCGACGGCGAGGACGTGGAGATCACGCAGTCGAACTTCACGAAGCTCCAGACGAACCCGGACCGCGAGTTCCGCGAGCGCGTCCACGAGACGTTCTACGACGAGTGGGCGGACGTGCGCAACACGGTCGGCACCTCCTTGGAGAAGGCCGTCCGCGAGCACGTCACGAGCGCCGAGATCCGGGACTACGACTCGGCGCGCGCCGCCGCGCTCGACGACTCGAACGTCCCCGTCGAGGTGTACGACACCCTCGTCGAGGCGGTCGACGACAACCTCGACGTGCTCCACCGCCACGCGGAGCTGAAGGAGGCGGCGCTCGGCGTCGACCAGCTCCAGAGCCACGACCTCTACATGTCGCTGACGGGCGACCAGGGGCCGGACGTGGAGTACGAGCAGGCCCGTGAGTGGGTGATCGAGGCGGTCGCGCCGCTCGGCGACGCCTATCAGGAGCGGCTGGCCGAGGGGCTCGACTCGCGGTGGGTCGACGTGTACGAGAACCGCGGGAAGCGCTCG
Organism: Halorubrum distributum JCM 10118; assembly: GCF_000337335.1. Taxonomy (GTDB): domain Archaea; phylum Halobacteriota; class Halobacteria; order Halobacteriales; family Haloferacaceae; genus Halorubrum; species Halorubrum distributum. The sequence continues at coordinate 31,082 of NZ_AOJN01000058.1, forward strand.
GGCGCGTTCTCCTCCGGGACCTACGACACCCAGCCGTACATCATGATGAACTACCAGGACGACATCTCTTCGATGTACACGCTCGCCCACGAGCTCGGCCACTCGATGCACTCGGAGCTGGCCGGCGACGCTCAGCCGTGGCACGACGCGAGCTACGAGATCTTCGTCGCGGAGATCGCCTCCACCGTCAACGAGACGCTGCTCACCCACCACCTGCTCGACACCGTCGAGGACGACGAGCTCCGCACCCACGTCCTCGACGAGTACCTCGAACGCTTCCGCTCGACGCTGTTCCGACAGACGATGTTCGCGACGTTCGAACAGCAGATCCACGAGCGCGTGGAGGCCGGCGACGCCCTCACGCCCGACGCGTTCGACGAGATGTACGGCGACCTGAAGGGTGACTACTACGCGCCCGCCGAGCTGACGGGCGGTATCGAGCGCGAGTGGCAGCGGATTCCCCACTTCTACTACGACTTCTACGTCTACCAGTACGCGACGGGCATCTCCGCCGCGGCCGCCATCGTCGAGCGGATCCTCGACGAGGGCGACTCCGCCGCCGCCGACTACCGCGAGATGCTGAAGGCGGGCGGCGCCGAGTACCCCCTCGACGTCGTCGAGCTCGCCGGCATCGACATGGCCTCGCCCGACCCGATCGAGTCCGCCGTCGGCGTCTACGACGACTACCTCGACGAGATCGCGGCGCTACTCGATCTGGAGTAACGGCGCCGCGAGCCCGCAAACGGGCCACAAAAAGCCTATATTTCGCTCGAAGCTATTTTCCCGGCGCAATGGACCGTCGGCTCCTCGTCGTGCCGGGCGCCCTCCTCGTCCTCCTCTTCGTCGCGGACGTGAGCGTCTTTCGCTGGCAGGCGTCGCTCCGGGCGGGAACGCCCGCCAGTCCCGGCTCGCACGCCGTCGTGAACGCCAGCGACCTCTCCGCGAGATGCGCCGACGCCGCCGTCGTCCTCGCGGACGGGAACAACGTCTCGATCCGCGGGTATCGGATCGCACCCGGGTCCGTCGACCTCCTGTTCGAACGCGCCTCGACCTCCGGAGAGTGGGCCCTGGGCGACGCGAACTGCGCGAACCGGCTCAGCGGGGTCGACAACCTGCGCGTCGACGGGGAGTCGTACAGGGTCCTCGGCAAGTACTCGCGCGAACGCCTAGACCGGACCCCGCTGGCCGGGCTGGCGAAGCTCGGGTGCGGGCTCGTCGGCGTCGCGCTGCTCGCGGTCGGCCTCCTCGCGATCGTCCATCGGGAGTCCGAGTGACGACCGCCGCGGGAAGGCGCGACTACCCGTTCGCCGGGAGCCGACGCCGCTCACCGTCCGGTTTTAATACCTACCTGTCGCGATCGCGATGGTATGGAGTGGCACGGCCGGTTAGACGACAGAGCGGACATGCTGCGCCGACAGGCGGTCCGGATTCCGCTCCCCGACACGGAAGCGGAGCGGGACCTCCACGAGAACATGGCGCGAATCGCGGACGCCGGCGAGCGGAAGGGCCGGCTACTCGACGATCCGGACGTCCCGCTGACGGAGGTGTACGAGGACGAACTCGACGAGATGCGACGGAGCTTCGAGTACCGCCTCCAGCAGGTCGCCGGCGAGGAGTACTACGACGTCGCGATCGCCTATCTCGACGGGGAACGCGACGACTGGATCGGAGCGCTCGCGGCGTACTACCTGGAGTGTTGCTACCGACTACAGGAACGGTACACGGTCGACGAACAGGTCTTCTTTCTGCTGATCCTGCGATACCCGGACTGTTTCACGGTGAACCTCAGTTTCCTCAGCGGTGAGATCAGCGGAGACGCGGTTCGGTACGAGTCCTCCGCGCTCGCGGACGCGGACCTCACGGAGCGCGGTCAGGAGCAGTACTACGCGGACAGCCAGTACTCCCAACACGAGGCCGCGGAGTACCTCCGCGAGCGCGTCGGCTGTATCCGCGAGGCGTTCCCGGACCCGGACGCGACCTCGGCCGAACGGCGGCAGTACGGTGGATTCATCCATCTCACCGGACGGCAGGGGCCGACGTTCGCGGAGCTCCTCGACTCCTGGGCTCCGGACCCGGACCGGTTCGACGAGCCGGCTACCACGCCCGGTATCGTTCCGGAGGGACCGGAAGCCGAGCGAGCGAAGCGGACTCTCCTCACCGACGCCGAGGTGCTGATCTGACGGTCGGGGACAGGTCTCGCCGGTCGGCGGCGACCCGACGGACTCGTCGCGGCCCAGCTTGCGGGGACCGGTCCGACCGTCCCGGCACCGATTTACCGCTCCCCCGCGACACGAGTAATCATGGACGAACGCGTACGCGAGCACGCCGAGGTGCTCGTCGACTGGAGCGCGCGGGTGGAGGCCGGCGACGACGTCGTCGTCAGCGTGGCGGAGGACGCCCACGAGCTGGGCGTCGCGGTCGCCGAGGCGCTCGGCGAGCGCGGGGCGAACGTCACGACGCTGTACGGGTCGAGCGAGGTCTCCCGCGCCTATTTAAAAGGCGTCGAGGCCGGGACCGACGGCGACGTCGACGCCGACGACTTCGACGACGACCCCGCCGTCGAGCGCGCGGTCTTCGAGGCCGCCGACGCCTACCTCCGGATCGGGGGCGGGCGCAACACCACCGCGTCAGCGGACGTCGACCGCGCGACGCGGCAGGCGTACGCGAAGGCGAGAAAAGGCGTCCGCGAGGCGCGGATGGACACCGACTGGGTGTCGACGGTCCACCCGACCCGCTCCCTCGCCCAGCAGGCGGGGATGGCCTACGAGGAGTACCAGGACTTCGTGTACGACGCCGTCCTCCGCGACTGGGAGTCCCTCGCCGAGGAGATGGCACAGATGAAAGACGTCCTCGACGACGGCGACGAGGTCCGGATCGTCACCGAGCGCGACGGCGCGCCCGACACCGACATCTCGATGTCGATCGCGGGCCGCACCGCGGTCAACTCCGCCGCCTCGGTCGCGTACGACTCGCACAACCTCCCGAGCGGCGAGGTGTTCACGGCCCCCTACGACACGGAGGGCGAGGTGTTCTTCGACGTGCCGATGACCATCGACGCGACCCGCGTCCGGAACGTTCACCTCGCGTTCGAGGGCGGCGAGGTCGTCGACTTCGCGGCGGAGGCTGGCGAGGACGCGCTCGCGGACATCCTCGACACCGACGAGGGCGCCCGGCGGCTCGGCGAACTGGGCATCGGGATGAACCGCGGCATCGACCGGTTCACCGACTCGATCCTCTTCGACGAGAAGATGGGCGACACCGTCCACCTCGCGGTCGGCCGCGCCTACGACGCCTGCCTGCCCGAGGGCGAGTCCGGCAACGACAGCGCGGTCCACGTCGACATGATCTCCGACGTGAGCGCCGACTCCCGGATGGAGGTCGACGGCGAGGTCGTCCAGCGGAACGGGACGTTCCAGTGGGAAGAGGGGTTCGAGGAGTAAGTCCGGAGGACGGTAGCTCCGTGAGAGACCGTCGGCGCTGTTGAAACCCTCAAGTGGTGATATGTTCTTCGAGGCGTGCTGAATGTAGAGCGCGGATCTCGCACAGAACCGCTTATGGAATCAACTGTTCCGGATCGCCCAGTACAGAAAAAGAACCGAACTATTCACATCAAGCACAGGTAATCTGGTTGTATGTCCGACCGTACCGAGCGACTTCTCGCTGTATTGGTCATCCTGATGGCCTTGTTAGTAGTTGCTCAAACGACTGTTGTCCCACGAAACCAATTTCTGAGTACGGTAGGCATCATTTTCGGGACTATCGCTATCGTATACGGACTTGCCGAATTTCTGAAAATATTCTAACTGATCGCCTGAACCGATACACTCGCAAGCACGTTCTATCGACTGATTCAGGACATATATGGAGAAAATAACGTACTTCTCCGTGATGATTCCACCCTCTGTATCTCGCACGAGGATTGTATCAGTCTCCGAGGATCCCAACGGAACCAACCCGTCGGAAACGGGCGGACCGCGCTTACGCGGTCGCCGCCTCGATGGCGGCCTCCAAGTCGGCGACGATGTCCGCGGGGTCCTCGATGCCGACCGAGAGGCGCACCATGTCGTCGGTGACGCCCGCGGCCTCCTGTTCTTCCTCGGTCAGCTGCTGGTGCGTGGTCGACGCCGGGTGGATGACGAGCGTCTTCGCGTCGCCGACGTTGGCGACCAGCGAGGCGAGGTCGGCCTCCTCGACGGTCGCGCGCGCCGCCTCGTAGCCGGCCTCAAGCCCGAAGGTGAGCATCCCGCCGTACCCCCCGTCGAGGTACTCGCTGGCCTCCTCGTGGGTCTCGTGGCTCTCCAGCCCGGGGTAGTTCACCCACGCGATATCGTCGTGGCCTTCGAGGTACTCGGCGACGACGCCCGCGTTCTCGCAGTGGCGGTCCATCCGCAGCGGGAGCGACTCCGTCTGCTGGAGCGTGTTCCACGCGTCGAACGGCGACTGCTGGTCGCCCAAGTCGCGCAGGCCGCGGGTGATCGCCGCGAACGTGAACGCGGCGTCGCCGAACCGCTCAGCGAAGTTGATCCCGTGGTAGGCAGGGTTGTCCTGTGCGATCTCCGGGTACTTCTCGGCGTGCTCGGCCCACGGGAACGAGCCGCCGTCGACAACGACGCCGCCGACCGTGGTGCCGTTGCCCGTGAGCCACTTGGTCGTCGACTCCCAGACGAGGTCCGCGCCGTGTTCGAGCGGGCGGCAGAGGTACGGCGTCGCGAACGTGTTGTCGACGAACAGCGGGACGCCGTGCTCGTGCGCGATGTCCGCGATCCGCTGGATGTCGGGCGTGACCAGCGCGGGGTTGCCGATCGTTTCGAGGTGGACGTAGGCGGTGTCCTCGTCGATGGCCTCGGCGTACCCCTCGTAGTCGAGCGGGTCGACGAACCGCGTCGAGACGCCGCGACGCTCGACGGAGTGGGTGAGGTAGGTGTAGGTGCCGCCGTACAGCGCCGACGAGGAGACGATGTTGTCACCGGCGGAGGCGAGCAGGAACGTCGTCACGTCGAGCGCGGCCATGCCCGAGGCGGTCGCGACCGCGCCGACGCCCCCTTCGAGCGAGGCGATCCGCTCTTCGAGGGCGGCGTTGGTCGGGTTCATCAGTCGGGAGTAGACGTTGCCGGCCTCTTCGAGGGCGAACAGGTCGGCCGCGTGGTCGGCGTCGTCGAACTGGTAGGCGGTCGTCTGGTAGATGGGCGTCGCGCGGGCGCCGGTCGTCGGGTCGGGGTCGGAGCCGGCGTGGACGCTTCGCGTGCTGAACTTCGGGGCGTCGTCTCCGTCGTCGGATGGCATGGATCCCTGTTCCGCCGCTGCGTAGTTAAAGCCGGCCGGCCCGCGCGGGCGTTTCCGGTATCTCGGAGACCGGGCGACGACGCCGATCCGGCGACCGCAACGGGATCGACGGTCCGACGCGCTTCAGGCCGCGATCTCGTGCGAACCGTTAACAGCGTCGGGCCGTAATTCGGGGTATGGGAACACAAGGTCCGCGCGGCGAGTCCGCCGAGCTGGAGGACGTGCTGTCGGAGATCCCGGACGGGGTCTGGCAGTACCTCGCGCTCGGCGTCGCCCTCCTCGTCGGCGTCGCCCTCCTCGGACAGAGCCTCGTCTACGGCGTCGCGGCGCTCGCGGTGTTGCTGGCGGCCGTCACGGTCGTCAGCGCCGTCGAGATCGTCGACGCCTACGACAAGGAGGCGCTCACCGTCTTCGGCGAGTACCGCAAGCTCCTCCAGCCGGGCGTTCACATCATCCCGCCGTTCGTCTCGCGGACGTACGCGTTCGACATGCGGACCCAGACGATCGACGTGCCGAGCCAGTCGGCGATCACCCGGGACAACTCGCCGGTGACCGCCGACGCGGTCGTCTACATCAAGGTGATGGACGCGAAGAAGGCGTTCCTCGAGGTCGACGACTACAAGAACGCCGTCTCGAACCTCGCGCAGACCACCCTCCGCGCCGTCATCGGCGACATGGAGCTCGACGACACGCTCTCGCAGCGGGAGCTGATCAACGACCGGATCAACGAGGAGCTCGACGAGCCCACCGACGAGTGGGGGATCCGCGTCGAGGCCGTCGAGGTCCGCGAGGTGAGCCCGTCACAGGAGGTCCAGCGCGCCATGGAGCAACAGACCGGCGCCGAGCGCCGCCGCCGCGCGATGATCCTCGAAGCGCAGGGGGAACGCCGCTCCGCCGTCGAGCAGGCCGAGGGTGACAAGCAGTCCAACATCATCCGCGCGCAGGGAGAGAAACAGAGCCAGATCCTCGAAGCGCAGGGGGACGCCATCTCCACGGTCCTCCGCGCGCGCTCCGCGGAATCGATGGGCGAGCGGGCCATCATCGAGCGCGGCATGGAGACCCTCGAGGAGATCGGCAAGGGCGAGTCGACCACCTTCGTCCTCCCGCAGGAGCTCACGAGCCTCGTCGGCCGCTACGGCAAGGCCCTCTCCGGCTCCGACGTCCAGGAGATGGAGGGGCTCGACAGCAAGGAGTTCGACGAGGAGACGGAGAAGCTGCTCGGCCTGGAGGACATCGAGAGCGCCCTCGAACAGCTCGACACCGTGGCCGACAGCGACCTCCGGACCGACGAGACGCGGGACGCGGACAACGTCGACCTCGCCAAACAGGAGGCGGAGACCCGCGAGGCGGACCGGGACATCGAACTGGAGACCGAGAGCGAGCGGCCGGGAACGTAAGCCCGACTCGCAGCTGTCACACGTCGTCGACGGACAGATCGCCGCCACCGCAACCGCGTCGCCGACGGCGCTCGGGTCGGCGACGTGACCGGAGCCGAAGACGCCGGTTACGAGCAGTGGTCAGCTCTCACAGGCTCGACACTCGAGAATGTCTCGACTGAATTTCTGTGCGGCGTTCACGCTGTGCTGGTAGTAGAGGCTCTTGACCCCTTTCTTCCAGGCTTCGATGTAGAGCTGATTGATCTCTTTGACGCTCACTTCGCTCGGGTCGATCGAGATGTTCAGGCTCTGTGCCTGGTCGATGTACTTCTGTCTCTGTGCTGCCTGGTTGATGATCGCCATCTGCGGTATCTCGGCGAAGGTCTTGAACACCTCTTTCTCTTCGTCCGTCAGGCACTCGAGATGCTGAACGCTCCCGTCTTTGTTTGCGATGCTGTCCCAGACGTCGCGCGTGTCTTTGCCCCGCTCCGCCAGAATCGCTTGAAGGAATCTGTTCTTCTGCGTCGACTTCAGCTTCGCACCGTCTCGCACGAAGTAGTTCGACTTCAGCGGCTCGATGCTCGGACTGACCTGCCCCAGAATGACGCTGCTCGATTTCGTCGGCGCCACGCTCATCGTCGTCGTGTTCCGCCTGCCGTACCCCTCGAGGACCTCCGGCTCCCCGAACTCGTCGGCGAGCGCCTCGCTCGCCTCGTAGCTCCGCTCTTTGATGGTCCGGAAGATCTCCCCGTTCTTCTCCATCGCCTCCATGCTGTCGAAGGGGATCATGTTGCGCTGGAGGTAGCTGTGCCACCCGAGCACGCCGATCCCTATCGCTCTGTGTCGCTTCGCGAACCGCACGGCCCGCTCCATGAACCGGACGCCCTCCGTGCGCTGGATGAACTCCTCCATCACCGCGTCCAGGAACCGCGTCAGCGTCTCCACCGCGTCGGTGTCCTTCCACTCGTCGTAGTGGAGCGCGTTCATGCTCGAGAGACAGCAGACGAAGCTCTCCTCTGCCGTGGCCGGCAGCGCGATCTCGGTACACAGGTTGGACGCGTTTATCTGGTAGTCCTTGTCCTTGTACACCTGCGGCTTCCCCTCGTTCATGTTCCCCCGGAAGATGATGTACGGGACGCCGATGTTGATCCGGGTCTCGATGATGTCCGCCCAGGTCTCCCGCTTCTCCTCGTCGCCGTCGATCATCGCCTGAAACCAGTCGTCACCGACGATGACGCCGTAGTAGATGTCCTGTACCGGGTCCCCCTCGGTTTTGATGTTGAGCCACTCCTCTAAGTCGTCGTGTTCGACGTCGATGTAGCCGGCGAACTGCCCCCGCCGGGTTTCGCCCTGACTGATGACGTTGATGATCGTATCGAACAGCTCCGTGAAGCTGTAGCTCCCGTTGCTCTTGCCGTTGTTCGTTATCGGACTCCCCCGCGGCCGCAGTTCACCGAAATACCCGCTCGTGCCGCCGCCCTGCTTGGTCATCTCGCCCACCTCGGCTTGGGTGTGGAGGATACTCTCGATGCTGTCCTCCATGTAGCTGCCGAAGCAGCTGATGGGCAGGCCTCTGTCCAGTCCGAAGTTGGACCAGATCGGGCTGGCGAGACTGTAGAATCCGCGGCTCATGTACTCGTAGAACCGGTCCGCGAACCCCTCCTCACCCAGGATCTCTTCGGCGCGCTCCGCTATCTGTCTGACTCGCTCTTCCGCTTCGACGCCCTCGAGCAGGTATCCCTCTCTGAGGAACTCCCGACTGTCCTCGTTCAGCCAGTAGAACGGTTCCGTATGTCGTTGCTCAACGCTTTCGAGTGCTGTTTGTGTCATCGTTAGAACATGTCCTCGGCGGTAACGCTCTGCGTGTGTTTGTTGTACGTGGTCGACCGCTTGCTGAAGAAGTCGTTATCCTTCGTCATCATGATGTCCTCGTCGAACCAGCGCGTCTCCTCGAGCAGGTCGTCGTCCGTCTCGAATATCGGTTCCACGCCGACGTTTTCCAGGCTCTGATTGAACCGGTCTCGCAGAAACGCGTCGACGTGCGCCCTGGGAAGGAACTCCAGTTCGCCGTCATCGAATATCCAATCCAGTATCTCCGTCTCTGCCTCGTAGGCCTGCTGACAGGCTTCTTGGACGTCTTCCTCGAAGTCGTCATCGAAGAGGTCCGGGTTCTCCGCTCTGATCGTCTCCACCAGCTCGACCCCGAACAGCCCGTGGATCTGCTCCTCTTTGCTGGTCGCTTCGACGGCGTTCGCGATTCCCTTGAACTTCTTTTCGTGCTTGTCGAAGCTCGTCATGATGAGGAACTGGCTGAACAGCGAGACGTGTTCGACGAACGTGCTGAAAAGCAGGATGCTCATCACGTACTCCCGTTCGTCGTCGCTCTCGCTCTTCTCCAGATACTCGTCGAGATACTCGATCCGCTTTTTCATCGCCGGCTCCGCAGTCACCTGCTCGAAATCGTCCGTGATCCCCAAGACGTCGAGGAGGTGACTGTAGGCGTCCATGTGCCGCACCTCGCTTTCCGCGAAGGTCATGCCCACGTTCCCGACCTCGGCTTTGGGCATCTCCTCGTAGATGTCCGACCAGAACGTCTTCACCTGCACCTCTATCTGCGCGATAGCCAACATCGTCCGCTTGATGACGGTCTGCTCGGCGGGAGTCGTGTTGACCTTGAAGTCTTGGACGTCTCCGTCGAAGTTGAACTCCGTGTGTACCCAGTAGCTGTTCCGGATCGCCTCGACGTAGTCCAGAAACTCGTTGTACTCGTAGGGTTTCAGCTGCGTTCGCTCCGAGAAGATGTCCGTCTCGATATCTTCGTCTGTACTCGCGTTGGTGTTCGCGTTTTCGCTTTCACTCATTTGGCCGTCTCGAACGTGACCGATTGCGTTGGATTGCCGCTGCCACTGTCTATCGTCGGTCCGGTGGGTCCGACCGCAGTCGTGTCGCTCGGGGGACGGTCTCACAGCGTACCGCGTGTGTAGCCGTGTGAACCGTAACGGACCACACAGACTCCACTGGTATAAGCATTACCAATAGAATTGTAGTATAACAAATTTACTTTCATAACGGCGGATCGAGGTCGTTCCTCCGATCCACGAACGGGCGGTCCCGAGACGGGGACTGCGCGGTGGTCTCCGGGTACGGGTGGTCGCGACAGTGCCCAACTGGCGGCGTCGAGCCCCTGCGCTAGTCCGATCGCGAGGGCTCTGCCGAGCCGTTCGGCGAGAAGCGCGAACCCGGTGTCGGGCACGAGGGAGAGACCGACGAGATCCGGGACGCGGACGACGTCGACCGCGCCAAGTGAGAGGAAGGCGAGGCCGACCGCGACATCGAGTTAGAGACCGAAAGCGAGCGGCCGGGAAGCTGTGGCGGCGAGCGCTCGGGAGCCGGATTCGGGGCCGCCGGCGCTCAGGGCCGCCAGCGCTCGGGGTCGACCGCCCAGAGGAGCCCGACGGCGACCGCGCCGCCGACGCCGCCGGTGACGAGGGAGAGCGGGTCGGACGCCCCCGCCGCGAGCGCCGCGAGCAGCAGCACGGAGCCGGCGAGGAGCGCGGCGGTGTCCTCGGTGGTCGTCGCGCGGACCA
>NZ_AOJN01000059.1 GCF_000337335.1 Halorubrum distributum JCM 10118
ATGTGTATAAGAGACAGGTGCCGGGAGGACCGCCGCGGGCGCTGTGACCGCGACGACGACGAACGCGAAGGCGGCGACCCCACCGACCGCGGGTGCGAGGAGCGCCGCACGCGCCGAGAGGTCGATACCCGCGAGCGCCGCGGCCCCACCGACCAGAAGCACCGAACCGACCGCGAGGAGAGGCGGAGTGGCGATGAACGAGTACGGGGTGGGAGCGATGAGCGACACCGAGTCGGCCGCCGGTTCCGGAGGGACCGTGGGGGCGAGGGAAACCGTGGCCGCGATCGCGGCGACGCCGACGACGAGGAGGGCCGACCCGAGGAGGCGACTGCGGAGTGACATGGACGGCCAGATGCGTTCCGATCACAAAACGATCGCGGGACCGGGCCGGGACGCGGAGTCTCGAACCGGTCGCGCTCACACCGTGATTCCGGCGCGCCCGTCGCCGATGACGACGATCACGCGCTTCGGCGGGCCGCGCTCGTCGGTGAGCCGCAACAGGAGCGTCTTCGCGACCGGCTCGTCGGGATCGATCTCGCCGCGGACCCCGGTCTGATCGACGGCGATCCGGAGCGAGCGGTCGCCCGTGCGACTGATCCCGCCGAGGCGGAGGCGGACCTCGGGCGCCGTGAGCCGCTGGGCGATCACCAGCACCGCGTCGCCGCCGTCGTCGACGAAGTCGGTTCGCTCGACGAACTCACGGGACTCGGTCGCGTCGGGCTTGAGCGCGCCGCGGGCCGACGAGGCCGAGCGGAAGGAGGCCGCGTGCGTCAACAGCTCCTCGGGCCGGGCGAGGACGCTGCGCTCGTCGACCATCGGGTTGCCGTCGACGTAGCGGCTCCGGACGCCGAGGTCGCCGGGGGTCGAGGCGGCGACGTCGTGGAGGCGGTCGACGCACCCGCCGGTGGCGACGGCGAGCGCGCCGGCGACGACCGCGCGACGGTACACGTGCCCGACTGCGACGCAGCGAGGTAAAAACCCCGTCGCCACGGTGACGCGGCGTGAGAATCGGAGCGGCGGCGTCGGGGCGACGGGGCCGCTCGCCGCGCTCGTCGGCGCGTGCGCCGCTACTCGTCCATCGCCGGCGCGGGGACGCCCTCGTCGCCCGCGTCGATCTCGAAGGCGCGCCGGAGCTCCGCGATCCGGTCGCGGATGTCGGCCGCCAGCTCGAACTCCAGGTTGCTCGCGGCCTCGTCCATGCGGTCTTCGAGCGCCTCGATCTGCGCTTTCGCCTCGTCTTCGCTCTCCACGTCGCCGACGCTGACCGACGAGGTGTCCGTCTTCGACCCGGGGAGGTTCGTCTCGCTGACCGGCTTGTCGATGGTGGTCGCCTCGTAGCCGTGCTCGGCGTTGTACTCCAGCTGGATCTCGCGGCGGCGCTGGGTCTCCTCGATGGCCTCTTCCATCGAGTCGGTCACCTCGTCGGCGTAGAGGACGACCTCGCCGTTGACGTTGCGGGCGGCCCGGCCCATCGTCTGGACGAGGGTCGTGGTGGAGCGGAGGAACCCCTCCTGGTCGGCGTCGAGGATGGCGACGAGGCTCACCTCCGGGATGTCGAGCCCCTCGCGGAGCAGGTTGATGCCGACGAGCACGTCGATGTTGCCGAGGCGGAGGTCGCGGATGATCTCGTGGCGTTCGAGGGTGTCCGTCTCGTCGTGCATGTACGCCACGTCGACGCCGGCCTCCTCGAGGTACTCCGTGAGGTCCTCGGCCATCCGCTTGGTGAGCGTGGTGACGAGGACGCGCTCGTCGCGCTCGATCCGCTCGTCGACGCGTTCGAGGAGGTCGTCGACCTGTCCGGTCGCGCCCGTCACTTCCACTTTCGGGTCGACGAGGTGGGTCGGGCGGACGATCTGCTCGACGATCCGGTCGGAGGTCTCGCGCTCGTAGTCGCCGGGCGTCGCCGAGACGTAGAGCGTGCGGTCCGTCTTCTCCTCGAACTCCTCGAAGGTGAGCGGGCGGTTGTCGTAGGCGGTCGGGAGCCGGAACCCGTTCTCGACGAGCGAGTCCTTGCGCGACTTGTCCCCCTCGTACTGCCCTTTGATCTGGGGGATCGTCTGGTGGGACTCGTCGACGACGGTGAGGAAGTCGTCGGGGAAGTAGTCGAGGAGGGTGTAGGGGGCGTCGCCCGACTCGCGGTCGTCCATGTGGACGGAGTAGTTCTCGATCCCCGAGCAGTAGCCCGCCTCGCGGAGCATCTCGATGTCGAAGGTGGTGCGCTCCTCGATGCGCTGGGCGGCCACGAGGTCGCCCTGCCGCTCGAAGTAGCTCACCCGCTTCTCCATCAGGTCCTCGATCTCCGCGATCGCCTGTTCGAGCTTGTCGTCGGGGATCGAGTAGTGCTCCGCCGGGTGGAGCATGACGGCGGGCTCCTCGCTCACGACCTCGCCGTGCATCGGGTCGACCTTGATCATGCGGTCGATCTCGTCGCCCCACAGCTCCACGCGCACCGCGTAGCGCCCGTACATCGGGTATATCTCGACGGTGTCGCCGCGGACGCGGAACGTGCCCTGCGTGAAGTCCACGTCGTTGCGCTCGTAGTTCAGGTCGACGAGCCGGGTGAGCAGCTCCTCGCGGCCGACCGCCTCGCCGACCTCCAGACGGAGGGCCATGTCGCGGTAGTTCTGCGGGTCCCCGAGCCCGTAGATGGCGGAAACGGAGGCGACCACGATCACGTCGTCGCGGGTCAAAAGCGAGCGCGTCGCGGAGTGGCGGAGGCGGTCGATCTCCTCGTTTATCGACATCTCCTTGTCGATGAACGTGTCCGTCTGCTCGACGTACGCCTCCGGCTGGTAGTAGTCGTAGTAGGAGACGAAGTACTCGACGGCGTTGTCCGGGAACAGCTCGCGGAACTCCTCGTACAGCTGGGCCGCGAGCGTCTTGTTGTGGGCGAGGACGAGCGTCGGCTGGTCCAGCTCCTCGGCGACCCACGAGACGGTGTTGGTCTTCCCGGAGCCCGTCACGCCGAGCAGCGTCTGCTTTTCCGCGCCCGACTCGAACCCCTCGACCAGTTGCTCGATCGCCTCGGGCTGGTCGCCCGCGGGCTCGAACGGGGCGTCGACGCGGAGGGGGCGGTCGACGGTCGGGCGGTCCTCCGAGAGGGGGGAGTCGGCGTCGCTCACGATACGCGTCATTGGGCGGCGAGGCACTTGAGCGGCGCGGCTACGTCGTTTATCCTGCCGGAAATCTCAGCGGTTCGGCCGGCTGTGAATACCCGATCGCTCCCAGTGGCGTGACGGAGGCTCCTGAAACAGCAGTCGCTCGGACGTACAGGGTTACCGCTAGGGAGAACACCGCCAAAGCCACAGCCGCTTGCTTATAAATGATCAACAGTGGATCGTCGGCGAACACCTCCAAAGCCCCAGTCGCGAGGCGGGCGCACGCTCGCTGCGCGCCTCGCTCAGTCACTCGCGCTGCTCGCTCCTTCGCTGCGGTGCTGGCGTCGCCTGCGCCCGCCTCGCGACTGCCCCTTTGAGTCCCGCCCCGCACAGCAACCGCAACCGCACCTCACACCTCCCCAGCCTCGTCGCTCACGCCCTGCGGGCGTTCGCGACTCCCTCGCGCGTGCTCCTCGCGCCCACAGGGCGCTCGGAGGCACGCGCCACCGCGTTTGTTTATAAACGGTCTCGCGTCGACACCCGCCTCGCGCTCCGGACGAAAACGTTTCCCCCTGTCCCCGCGAGTCGTGGCGTATGCGCATCGCCGTCCCCAACAAGGGCCGCCTGCACGAGCCGACGCTCTCGCTGTTGGAGCGAGCCGGTCTCCACGTCGAGGAGACCGCCGACCGCCAGCTGTACGCCGACACCGTCGACGAGGACGTGACGGTGCTGTTCGCGCGGGCGGCCGACATCCCCGAGTACGTCCGCGACGGCGCCGCGGACCTCGGCGTCACCGGTCTCGACCAGGCGGCCGAGTCGGGCGGGGTGGCGGACGACGCCGCGTCCGCCGACGGCGACGACCTCGTCGACCTGCTCGATCTGGGGTACGGCTCCTGTAAGCTCGTCCTCGCGGCGCCGGAGGACGGCGACGTCGCTGCCGTCGGAGACCTCGCCGGGAGGACCGTCGCCACCGAGTTCCCGAACGTCACCCGCGACTACCTCGACCGGGTGGGCGTCGACGCCGACGTTGTCACCGTGACGGGCGCGACGGAGCTCACCCCGCACGTCGACATGGCCGACGCCATCGTCGACATCACCTCGACGGGAACGACGCTGAAGGTGAACCGGCTGGCCGTGATAGACGACGTGCTTGACTCCTCGGTCCGGCTGTTCGCCCGCCCCGACGTGGTCGACGACCCGAAGGTCGAGCAGGTGCTGACCGCCTTCGAGTCCGTCCTCGCCGCGGACGGCCGGCGCTATCTGATGATGAACGCGCCGAAAGACCGGCTCGACGACGTGAAGGACGTGATCCCCGGGCTCGGCGGCCCGACCGTGATGGACGTCGAGGCCGACGAGAACGGCAACGGGATGGTGGCGGTCCACGCCGTCGTCGACGAGCGCGACGTGTTCGAGACCATCTCGGAGCTGCGCTCGGTCGGCGCGACCGGCATCCTCGTCACGGAGATCGAACGCCTCGTCGAGTAACTCCGGGACGCGGACCTACCCGTCGTCGATCAGCCGCTCCTTCTCCGCGCGCGACAGCGACTTGATCGCGTACTCTCTCGACATCGCCGCCGACTGCGAGTCGAACGACTCGACGTGCCGCAGCGTCACGGGGGTCCGACCCCGAGTGTACTTCGCGCCCTCCCCGGCGTCGTGTTCGGCGACGCGGCGCTCGACGTCCGTCGTGTACCCGGTGTAGAGGGTGCCGTCGGCGCACTCGATCACGTACACGTAGTGGTCGGCCACGGCCGGCCGTCCGGGCGCGAACGCAAAGTGGGTACGGATGTGCCCGGGTCGGATCGGGGAGGTGCCCGAACCGAAGACGAGACGGAGCTGCGGCTCTCCGTGCGCTCGGTCTCCGATCGGCGTTTCGCCGGTCAGTCCCCGGTTCGCGTCCGCTCGCGAGACACCTCGGCGATGCCCGCGTTCGCGGAGCACTTCGGGCACGCGTTCAGGTCGCCGTGCTCGTCCGCGAAGACCCGCGCGAAGCGGTCCGAGACGTGCGACCCGCAGTGGTCACAGCGTGGCATGTGTTGCCGACGTGCGTCGGCAACTACCATACGGACTCAACGAACAAATACCCTTTTTCGACCCCGTCGGCTGCCGGTATTCGCTCCTTCGAGCCGGTCCGCCGAGCGGAGCGTTCGGCGGGGCCCGGTCGCCTCACTCGGCGCGCGCCGCGTCGACCGCGCGGGCGATCAGGCCGGCCTGCGCGCCGGCGACGAAGCCGGCGTCGACGTTGACGGTCGTGAGCACGGAACACGACTGGAGCGCCCCCTCCAGCGCCGCGACCCCCTCGCCGCCGACGCCGTAGCCGGTCGAGACCGGGAGGGCGATCACGGGGGCGTCGACGAGGCCGGCGACGACGGTCGGGAGCGCGCCCTCGCGGCCGGCCGCGACGACGACGACGTCTGCCTCGCGGATCCGGTCGACCTGATCGAGGATCCGGTCGAGGTTGGCCACGCCGACGTCGTCGACCCGGTCGACCGTCGCCCCGACCTCGCTGGCGACGACCGCCGCCTCGCCGGCGACCGGCGCGTCAGCGGTGCCGGCGGCCACGACCGCGACCGCGGCGTCGAGCGACGGGGGCTCGAAGTCGCCCGCGTGCGCGACGACGGACCCCGTGCGGTCGTCGCGGTCGACCGTCGCGCCCGGGTCGCCGTCGCCGACCACCGACGCGACCGCCGCCGCCGTCGCCTCGTCGGCGCGCGTCACCAGCGCTCGGCCGGTGGTGTCAAGCCTGTCTCTTATACACATCTCTGAGCGG
>NZ_AOJN01000060.1 GCF_000337335.1 Halorubrum distributum JCM 10118
AGCGCCGCTAACGTCTCTCGCATGCCGCACCGTCGGCGGGGGAGCCGGTCGAACCTGTCGGTTCGCCGCGAGAGAGCGCCGCGCGCGAAGCCGAATCGCGGGGCGGAGCGCACCCGCGAGCCTCACGCGGCGGGGGACGCGGCCCGATCGAAGCGAGTCCGAGGCGGTGCCGAGGGCGGTTCGGAGCGCGTTCGCTCCGGGGCGGCGACGATAATCTCACAAGATTTATAAGTGACTATGTTCGCAGCCCCCCGCGAACCGGCTTTACGGCGCCCCTCGCGGGCGAATTCAGGAACTCTTATTAACCATCACCGGGTAGGCCCGATCGCATGGCAGACCTCATTGTCAAAGCGGCCGTCAAGGAAGCCCTGGACGACAAGAACGTCGCTTCGGACTTCTACGACGCGCTGGACGACGAAGTGGACGAGCTGCTCGAAGACGCCGCGCGCCGCGCCGAGGCCAACGACCGGAAGACGGTCCAGCCGCGCGACCTCTAAGACGGAACTCGTTTCCGTTCCATTTTATTTGGACGCTGTCCGCCGAGCGGCGGCACTGTCGGCCGTGGCGCCGTGATTCAGCGGTTTCAGACCTCGTCGACCCGGACGCCCGACTCCGTCCCGACGTGGATCTCGTCCGCCAGCCCGACGAAGAGGCCGTTTTCGACGGCCCCCGGGATCGACGACAGCGTCGCCGACAGCGCGGCCGGGTCGGCGACCTCGCCGAACTCGCAGTCGAGGACGAGGTTCCCGTTGTCGGTTACGACGGGACCGTCCTTCCGCTCCGCGCGCCGCAGCGTCGGCTCGCCGCCCGCCTCCCGGACCGCCGCGGCGACCGCGGTCCGCCCCGCGGGGAGGACCTCGACCGGAACCGGCCGGTCCAGCCGCGGCGACTCCTTCGATGGATCGGCGACCACGAGGAAGCGGTCCGCCGCGGCGTCGACGAGCTTCTCGCGGGCGTGGGCCGCGCCGCCGCCTTTTATAAGTGCGCCGCCGGAGACGGGGTCGTCCGCCCCATCGCTCCCGGTCGCGACCTGATCCGCGCCGTCGATGGCGAGGTCGATACCCGGGCCGTCCGGTCCGACCGCCTCGGGAAGGTCGAGGCAGAGGATCCCCTCCTCGGCGGCGAGTTCGCGGCTCGCGAAGGAGGTGGGAACGCCCCGAATGTCGAGGCCGGCGTCGACCCGGTCGCCGAGCCGCCGGATGGCGTGCGCCGCGGTCGACCCCGTCCCCAGTCCGACCACGTCGCCGTCGGTGACAGCCTCGGCCGCCGACTCGCCGGCGCGCCGCTTCATCGCGTCGCTCCCGCCGCTCGTCTTCATGCGACGAGGTGCGGGCGGAGCTATTGAAAAGGCGTCGGCGGTTCGCTCCGACCGCGCGACCGCCGAAATGTATTACTCGCGACGCGATCAGTCGGAAGTATGTCCTCGGCAACCGCTGTCCTCCCGGTGTTCGGCCTGACGCTCCTCGGTGCGATGTTCGTGACCGCGGCGCTTCAGTCGCGCGGTCGACTCCCCTTCGCGGTCCCGGAAGGCGCGTACGTCGCCGTCTCGGTCGGGGCCGTCTCCATCGTCGCGCAGTCCCTCGTCGGGTCGGATCGAGAGACCGTCGCGATCCTCGCCGTCGGGGCCCTCGCGTGGGCGACTGGGTACGAGACGGCGCGCGGTGACGACGAGAGGTAGGTCGCCGCCTACTCCAACCGGTCCAAGACGGCCTCCGCGTCGTAGGCCAAGGAGAGTTCGCGGGAGCGGCCGCGGCCGTCGACGTCGGCGTACTCCGCGTCGATGACGCCGAGCTGGTCGAGCTTGTTGATGATCTCCGAGTAGCGCGTGTAGCCGAGGTCGGTCTCGTCGTTGAAGGCGTCGTACACCGCCCCCGCGCGCTCGCCGTCGTGTTCGGCGAGGACGCGGACGAGGTCGCGCTCGGACTCCGAGAGGCCGCGGAGCGACCGCGAGAGGTGGACGTGCTTCGACTTGTCGTACGCGTCCTCGACGTCCTCCTCGGAGACCGTCTTCGAGGCGCGCATCTCGGCGTTGAGCCCGGCCCGGCGCAGGAGGTCGATCCCGACCCGGAGGTCGCCGCTGTCGGCGGTGAGGTCGGCGACGCGCTCCAGCTCCGCGTCGCCGATGACCCCCTCGTGGAAGCCGCGCTTGGCGCGCTCGGCGAGGATGTCGTAGATCTCGGTCGCGTCGTAGACGGGGAAGTACACCTCCTCGGGGCGGAAGACGGACTGGACCCGGGTGTCGAGGTCGTCGATCACGTCGAGGCCGAGGTCCGAGGAGACGACGATCACGCCGATCTTCGCGCCCGAGTGGGCCTCGTGGGCGCGGAGCAGCGAGTACAGCGTGTCGGACGCCTCGTTCTCGTAGAAGAGGTAGTTCACGTCGTCGAGGGCGACGACGAGGACCTCGTCCTCCTCGACGAGCCGGTCGGTGATCTGGCCGAACAGCTTCTTGAAGGAGATGCCGGAAGAAGGGGGTTCGTACTCGAAGATACCCTCGAACAGCCGGGAGAACACCGCGTAGCGCGTCGAGTCGACCTGACAGTTGACGCGCACCGTCCGCACCTCGGTCCGGGCCCCGAGCTCGCCGAACAGCTTCTGGACCGCGGTGGTCTTCCCCGTCCCCGGCGGGCCGCGGACCATCGTGTTGAGGGGGCGAGAGCCGCGGACCGCGGGGCGGAGCGCGTACTTCAGGTTCTCCAGCTGGCTCTCCCGGTGGCGGAACGTCTCGGGGACGTGGTCGATCTCGAACACCGACTCGTCGCGGAACACGGACTCGTCCCACGAGAGCATGTCCCCGGCGTCCCCGGTCATGCGAGTACCACGAGAGGCCGCGCACTTAACCGTTGCCCGGTGCCGGAGCGAAACTGAAACTTGTCGCGCGAGCGGTCGATCGGAGCGATTCCGCCGATCGAGCGTTCACTCTCGCTCCGGCGAGATCCCGGTCGCAACCCCTCCGTCCCCCGCCGCGTCGCCGCGACGCAACACCAGCACGTGGCGCGTCAGCGACCGGTGGACCCGACGCTCGAACGCCGCGTCGACGGTCCAGCCGGCCTCGCGAGCGGGGGCGCGCCAGTCGCGGTCGGCGACCAGCACCGCTCGCGGCGCGACCCGAGCGGCCTCGGCGAGCGCGCCCGCGACGAGGTCCGCCAGCTCGTGGCGCGCGATCTTCGACTG
Organism: Halorubrum distributum JCM 10118; assembly: GCF_000337335.1. GTDB lineage: Archaea > Halobacteriota > Halobacteria > Halobacteriales > Haloferacaceae > Halorubrum > Halorubrum distributum. The sequence goes on from NZ_AOJN01000060.1 coordinate 3,175, forward strand.
CCGGCCGTACGGGGCGTCGAACGCGACGCCGTCGACCGCGTCGTCGGGGACGGGGAGCGCGGTCGCGTCGCCGCGCGCGACGTGCCAGTCGGGCGAGTCGTCGGTGCCGGGAGCGCCGAGGTACTCGCGGAAGTTCTCCCGCGCGCCGCGGACCATCTTCGCCTGCGCGTCGCAGGCGACGGCGTCGGCGCCGACGAGGCCGGCCTCCAGCGGGAGGCCGCCGGTACCGCACATCGGGTCGAGCAGGGTCCGCCCGGGGGCGGCGCCCGCGAGGTTGGCGTACGCGCGGGCGTCCGCCGGGGCCATGCTCCCCGGCTGGAAGAACGGGCGGTCGGTGGGGTTCGGCGCGAAGTCGCGGGCGGCCTCGGCCGCGACCCAGCCGAGCGCGCACAGGTCCGCGTCGCCGCCGTCCGCGCCCGCGACGGCGTCGTGTTCGGCGCGAGGGCCGGCCGCGAACAGCGCGCGGAGGACGTGGTCGGGGTCGTCGAGGTCGACGTCGAACCCGCGGTCGACGAGGACGCCACCCAGCTCGCGCTCGGCCGTCTCGGTCGAGACGCCGGCCGTCCCGCGGACGTTCC
>NZ_AOJN01000061.1 GCF_000337335.1 Halorubrum distributum JCM 10118
CCTTTTTACGGCGTTCGGGCGAGAATAGAGGTAATGACGGCCGACCCGAAGGAGACGATCACCGTAGAGAACGTCGTCGCTTCCACGGGGATCGGACAGGAGCTCGATCTCCAGAGCGTGGCGATGGACCTCGAGGGCGCCGACTACGACCCCGAGCAGTTCCCCGGGCTCGTCTACCGCACCACCGACCCGAAGTCGGCCGCCCTCATCTTCCGCTCGGGGAAGATCGTCTGCACCGGCGCGAACTCGATCGAGGCGGTCCACGAGAGCCTCGACATCGTCTTCGACGAGCTCCGCGCGCTCCAGATCCCGATCGAAGACCCGGAGATAACGGTCCAGAACATCGTCACCTCGGCCGACCTGGGCGAGAGCCTGAACCTGAACGCGATCGCGATCGGCCTCGGGCTGGAACACATCGAGTACGAGCCGGAGCAGTTCCCCGGGCTCGTCTACCGGCTCGACGAGCCGGAGGTCGTCGCGCTGCTGTTCGGGAGCGGCAAGGTGGTCGTCACCGGCGGCACGAGCCCCGAGGACGCCGCGGCCGCCGTCGACGTGATCGTCGAGGAGCTGAACGGGCTCGGACTGCTGGAGTAACGCCGCGGACCGAAACGGACCGCATCGGACGGGAGAACGTCGCGGCCCCGACGCGGACGCGACACCGTCGGCGCGTTCCGCGGCCACTTTTACCCCTCGTCCCGTAGACCGACCATGCTCTTACAGACGGTGACGCCGGTCTCCGTGCTCGGGACGACCGTCCTGTTGGCGCTGTTCCTCTCTCTCACCGCGCACATCGCGGCCCGGAACGTCCTCGGGGACGTCGACCCGCGGCGCGCCCTCTACATCGGCCCGCTGCCCGCGGTGATAAGCGTCGTCGGAAACGCGTTCGAACTCCCCGGGGCGCTCATCCTCCTCGCCGCGCTCCTCGTCGACGGGACGATGTTCTGGTGGAGCTACGAGCAGCCCCGGCGGGCCGTGGCCGTGATGACGCTGATCCACGTCGTGGTCACGACGCTGCTCAGCGGGCTCCTGCTCGTGGCCTCGGTCCTGCTCGCGTCGATGCCGGGGTAGGGTCGGCGACGGCGGCGGTTCCTGCTCCCGATCGCCGCACGACGACGGCGGTCCCCGCGAGCGACTGCCTCACGGCGACGGCGGCGGCCCGTCGTACGCGTCGTGATCTTGGTAGAAGTTCAGCATCGCGAACTTCAGCTTCTCGGGGTCGACGTCGAGCAGCTCCTCGCGCTCCTCGGGCGGGAAGGCGGAGCGGACCGAGTACTTCCCCATGTCGGCGGTCGTGTAGCGGCGGTCCGCGAGGATCCGCACGCCGAAGTCGTCGGGGCCGCGGATCACCCGGCCGAGCGCCTGCCGCGTCTTGCGGATCGTCGGGATCTCGACGGCGTAGGTCCACCCCGGGTCGCGGGAGCGGTCGCGGTCCGCGAACGCCCGGTCGTAGGCGTTCTGGACCGCCTCGGTCCGGTCCGAGAGGTGCGGGTACGGGACGCCCACGACGACGACCGTGCGGGCGTCGTCGCCGTCGAAGCTCACCCCCTCGCCGAGCGTCCCCCACAGCGAGGTGAACAGCGCGGCGCCGTCGCCCGCGACGAACTCGGTGCGGAGCCGCTCCTCGTCTTCCCCCGGCCCGTCGAGGTGGATCGGACCGATGTCAGCGTTTTTTCCAGCTCCGGACCCGTCCCTCGTGTCCCTTCCGCCGCCCGCACCGGTGAGGCGCTCGTGGTAACGCTCGGCCTCCGCGTACGAGGGGAAGAAGGCGAGCGTGTTGCCCGGCGTGAATCGGATCGCGTCGCGGAGCAGCGACGACACCGCCGCCTGCGTCTCCGGGTCGTTGCGGTCCGAGGCGAACAGCGGCGGCACGTCGGCGGCGAACGTCCGGCGGTTCGCCTCGGGGTAGCCCATCTCGTAGGCCATCGACGCGACGTCCTCCAGCCCCAGCACGTCCTCGGTCACGTCGAACGGGCGCAGCGTCGCGCTCATCAGGACGGAGGCGGCCACCTCGTCGAACAGCTCGCTGGTGACGTTCCGCGGGATACAGGTGTACAGCTCCGCCCGGCCGTACACCTCGTCGGTGCCGGCGTCGCGCCGGACGGAGACCACCGGGTACTGGCCGAACTCCGCCCCCTCGTCCATCCACGTCGCGACGAACCGGGCGGCCGCGAGCGTCTGTGACTCCGACCGGGTCGTCGCCTCCCCGTCGCGGTAGCGGCGCTCGTACTCCTCGTCTATGGCCTGGCCGAGCTGCACGGCGAGCTCGGCCTCGGTGTCGATCCCCCGTCCCTCGTAGTTGCGGAGGAACGCCAGCGTGAGGTCGTCGCGGCGGTCGTCGTTGGCGATGGACACGTCCTCCCAGTTCTCGTCGACCCCGCCGAACCCCAGCCCGTCCTCGTACGTCTCGACGAGGGCGTCGCGGAAGGCGCGGAGGACGTTCTCGGCGGGCTCCGCCCGGGAGTCGTCGCTGTCGGCCAGCTCGTCGAGCGCGGCGTCGAGGGTGTTCTCGGTCAGCGTCCGAGTCGCGTGGTCGCGGGCGGCGTCCTCGATGTTGTGCGCCTCGTCGAAGACGGTGATTATCTCGCTCGGGTCGCGGTCGATCCAGCGGAAGAACTGCTCGCGGATGTTCGGGTCGAGCAGGTGGTGGTAGTTGCAGACGACCAGGTCGACGCCCTCCATCCCCTCCTTCAACAGCTCGTAGCCGCACAGCCCGCGCTCGTCGGCGTACTCGTACACGTCGTCGGGGGTCCGGACGTCATCGAAGAGCCACGAGAAGAACTCGTCGGTGTCGCGGGGGAGGTTGTTGCGGTAGTGCTCGCAGACGTTGGCGGCCTCGTACTCGTCGACTTCGGCCTCCAGTTCGTCGAGCTCCGCCATGATCGCCTCGCGGGCCTCCGCGGCGCCCGCGTCGCCCTCGCGGCTCTCCGCCAGCAGCTCGCGCTGGCGCGACTCCAGCTCGCGCACCTCGCTCTCCGTCTCCACCATCTCGCGGGTGGTGTCCCGGAGGGTCTGACACTCCTGGTAGTCGACGTCGATGTGGCACATCGACGATTTTCCTTTAAATACGACCGCGCGGATCGGCTCCTCGCGGGTGATAGCGCGCGCGTCCTCGACGAACTGCCGCATCTGCTGGTGGACGTTGGTGGTGATGACGACCGTGCGGTCGTGCTCGCGGGCGTGTTCGAGCGCGGGCACGAGCGCGGAGAGGGTCTTGCCCGTTCCGGGGGCGCCCTCGAACAGCACGTCCTGACCCCGGTCCAGCGCGTTGGCGACCCTGTCCATCGCCTCGCGCTGGTTCGGGTAGGGCTCCTCGTACGGGAAGAACCGCAGGTGCGGCGACTCTGACACGGGATGGGGTTCGGCGCCACCGGTCAAAAGGAGTCGGGTGGCGGGGCGGAAGTGGTCGAACGGCGCTGAGTGTCGATGATTTGATCCGAGGAAATAACCTCAGTTATTATAAATAACTACCGGGCCAGTGCGCCGCGACCGCATTATTCCGGCATACATTACCGGTTCTCGGGTGACCACTGAACCGAGATGGCGACCGAAACCGTAACTTCGACCGACGTATCGACGGAGACCGGGAACTGGAAGGCGGGCGTGGCCGGCGGACTGGTCGGCGGCCTCGTCTTCGGTGCGATGATGTCCGCGATGACCCCCGGCGTGCTGCGGATGGCGATCCCGGCGATGTACGGCATCGAGGGGCCCGCCGGCGCCCTCGGCTGGGCGATCCACATGTCTCACGGCGCAGTCATCGGGCTCGGGTTCGCCGCGGTCGCGGGACTGCGGCCCGACCTCGGCGGCTCGATCGGAGCGGGCCTCGGCGTCGGGGCGGGCTACGGCCTCCTCGTCTGGGTCGCGCTCGCCGTGGTCGCGATGCCGATCTGGCTCGGCGCCGTCGGGTTCCCGGGCGCGCCGCCGCTGCCGAACGTCGGCGTCGAGAGCCTCGTCGGCCACGTCGTCTACGGCGCCGTCCTCGGCGGCGTCTACGCGGCGACGACGGACTGACGCCGCGGCGGAACCCCGTTTTTTAACCCCTCGCGTCGCGGATCCGTAGCAACGAATGTTCGACGAGATCCTCGAGAAGTTCGAGGGGTCCCCCAGCCAGCAGGCGGTGATCCGGCTGTTCTTAGAGCGCGGCTTCTCGGTCAACGAGGAGGGGCGGGTCGTCTCCGGCGGGATCGAGATCCCCTACACCGGCATCGCGCGCGAGCTCGACGTCGACCGCCGCGTCGTGGACTCGACGACGGATGCCATCTTGGCGGACCCCGAACTGAAGCGCATCTTCACCAACATCTCGTCGATCCCGAGCCTGATGGATCTCGCCCCGGTCTTGGACCTCACGGTCCTCACCATCGAGGTCGCGGCCGCCGACGAGGCCGGGATCGTCGCCGAAGTCACGTCCATCCTCGCCGACCGCGACGTCTCGATCCGGCAGGTGCTGAGCGAGGACCCGGAGTTCACCGACGACCCGAAGCTGTACGTGATCACCGACGCCGACCTGTCGGGCGACCTGCTCGTGGAGATCCGCGACCTCGACTACGTCCGTCGCGTCGGGTTCTGAGGGACTGAGATCCGGATTTTCCGGACCGCCGGACCAGTTTCACCGCGCGGTCCGACGGGCAATTCCGGCGAGGCGTTACGAGAGATGACGAGCCACGACCGAGCGATGGCGCCGCGCGCATTTCACTTTCACTGGGGTGTAAACCAGTCTTTATACGGGATGGGGAACAAGCCTCGTGTACATGCCTGAAGACGAACTCGAGGACCTCCCCGGCGTCGGCCCGGCGACCGCGGACAAGCTCGTTGACAACGGATTCGAGAGCTACCAGTCGATCGCGGTCGCCAGCCCCGGCGAGATGTCCAACACCGCCGACATCGGCGAGTCGTCCGCCAGCGACATCATCAACGCCGCACGCGAGGCCGCCGACGTCGGCGGCTTCGAGACGGGCGCGACCGTGCTCGAACGCCGCCAGGAGATCGGCAAGCTCTCCTGGCAGATCGACGAGGTCGACGACCTGCTCGGCGGCGGCATCGAGACGCAGTCGATCACGGAAGTGTACGGCGAGTTCGGCTCCGGGAAGTCGCAGGTCACCCACCAGATGGCCGTCAACGTCCAGCTCTCGAAGGAGAACGGCGGGCTGGAGGGCGGCTGCATCTTCGTCGACTCCGAGGACACGTTCCGCCCGGAGCGGATCGACGATATGGTCCGCGGGCTCGACGACGAGATCCTCGCCGACGAGATGGAGCGCCGCGAGATCGAGGGCACCCCGAACGACGAAGAGGCGCTGGAGGACCTGGTCGACGCGTTCTTGGACCAGATCCACGTCGCGAAGGCGTTCAACTCCAACCACCAGATCCTGCTCGCCGAGAAGGCGAAGGAGCTGGCCGGCGAACACGAGGAGACGGAGTGGCCGATCCGGATCGTCTGCGTCGACTCGCTCACCGCGCACTTCCGCGCGGAGTACGTCGGCCGCGGCGAGCTCGCCGAGCGCCAGCAGAAGCTCAACAAGCACCTCCACGACCTGATGCGGCTCGGCGACCTGTACAACACCGCCATCCTCGTCACCAACCAGGTCGCGTCGAACCCCGACTCCTACTTCGGCGACCCGACCCAGGCGATCGGCGGCAACATCCTCGGCCACGCCTCCACCTTCCGGATCTACCTCCGGAAGTCGAAGGGCGACAAGCGGATCGTCCGCCTCGTCGACGCGCCGAATCTCGCCGACGGCGAGGCCGTGATGCGCGTCCAGAACGAGGGCCTGAAACCGGAGTAAGCGAGGTTTCGCCGACGTTAGTCGATCGGTGATCGTGTCGAACGGCTACCGATCGATCGAATCGTCCGTCGAACGGGATATCGGGTTGACGAACGTCAATTTTCATCGAGAAGCCTCCAGCCGTCCGAATTCGCGGAGGACGCCCCGTACGACGACGAATCGCGAGAGGGCGGCGTGGCAATACTCGCCAGAACCGACCGCGCACGGGCGCAGAGCGGCCGTCAGCGGGGGATCACGACGGAACGGATAGAAATTTTACACAACGCCCGTCCGCTTCGAGCGCAACGATTGCCGCGAAATCCTCGAAGAAACGACCTTATATTCCATAGACTTCTCCTTATATCGGACGCACACCGTATTATCAAGTAGATTTTTTGTGAAACTCAACTCTAACGTTTATGTATAGCCGTTCCCGGGAGTCGAAACGTGATTCAGCACATGAACACGAGCGAAACGAAGCGTGAACCGGACAGTCGTTCAGTAGAGGTGGCGGACGCGTGACGGGCGGCGTGCTCGCCTCGATCGACCCGAGCGTCCTCGCCGAGGGCGTGAACCTGATGTGGGTCGCGGTGGTGTGTTTCCTCATCTTCTTCATGCACGCCGGCTTCGCGATGCTCGAAGCGGGGCAGGTGCGCGCGAAGAACGTCGCCAACCAGCTCACCAAGAACCTGCTGACGTGGAGCGTCGGCGTCCTCGTCTACTTCCTGATCGGGTTCGGCGTCGAGGGGATCGCCGGCGGCGCCGGCTTCTCCGCGGCGTCCGCGCTCGGCGACGGCGGCTGGGTCAACAGCTGGCTGTTCGGCGCCGTCTTCGCGATGACGGCGGCGACCATCGTCTCCGGCGCGGTCGCCGGCCGCGCGAAGCTCCGCGCGTACGTGGCGTACACGTTCGCCATCTCGGCGGTCATCTACCCGGTCGTCGCGGGGATCACTTGGGGCGGCGGCTTCCTCGGCGGCGCCGGCCTCGGCTTCACCGACTTCGCGGGCGGGATGATCGTCCACGGCATGGGCGGCATCGCCGGCCTCACGGCTGCGTACGTGCTCGGCCCGCGGATGGACCGCTACGCCGAGGACGGCTCCTCGAACGTCATCCCCGGTCACTCGATGACGTTCGCGGTGCTCGGCACCCTCATCCTGGCGTTCGGCTGGTACGGCTTCAACGTCGGCACCACCGCGACCGTGTTCTCGGTGACGGAGTCCGGCGAGCTCGCGCTCGGCGGCTACGCCGCGGTCGGCCGCGTCTCGCTCACCACGACGCTCGGCATGGCCGCCGGCGGGGTCGGCGCCGCGCTGGCGTCGGTGGCCCTCTCGAAGAAGGTCGACACGCTGTACGTCGCGAACGGGCTGCTCGCGGGGCTGGTCGGCGTGACCGGCATCGCGAACCTCGCCACCTGGTGGGGCGCTATCGCGGTCGGGCTCCTCTGCGGCCTCCAGCTCCCGCTGGTCTTCGAGTTCGTCTCGGACACGATGAAGATCGACGACGTCTGCGCCGTGTTCCCGGTCCACGGCTCTGCCGGGGTTCTCGGCGTGCTCGCGCTACCGTTCGTTAGCATCAACGGCTTCTCCGTCGACGTGCTCGTCTCGCAGGTCATCGGCGTGGTCGTCATCGCCGGCTGGACCGTGGTCGCGACGGCGGCCGTCTTCGGCCTGTTCAAGGCGGTCGGGCAGGCACGCGTCACCCCCGAACACGAGCGCGACGGGCTCGACGTCAGCGAACACGGCGTCGAGACGTACCCCGAGTTCGGCCGCGCGAACGTCGCGACGGACGGCGGCTCCGCCGTCGTCGACACCACGGACGGGTCCCCCCGCGCCGACGGCGGCGAGGAGGCGGGCGCGGAGATCAAGATGGTCACCGCGGTCGTCCGCCCCGACAAGCTCGGAGCCATCAAGCAGGCGCTCGCGGAGATCAACGCCCCCTCGCTGACGGTGACGAACGTCTCCGGGCGCGGCAGCCAGCCCGCGAAGAAGGGTCAGTGGCGCGGCGAGGAGTTCACCGTCGACCTCCACCAGAAGGTGAAAGTCGAGGTCGTCGTCGCCGACATCCCGGCCGACGAGGTCGCGGAGGCGATCGCCGACGCCGCCGAGACCGGCGAGCCGGGCGACGGCAAGGTGTTCGTCATGCCGGTCGAGGACGCGCTCCAGGTCCGCACGGGCGTGACCGGCCCGGAGGCGGTGTAGCGACCGGACCGGAGACGGTGGAGGCGCGTAGCGTGCGAACCGACGCGGTTCCTTTTGAGCGGCCGAATCGGGCCGCCCGGTTCGGCAACTACTTTCAGCCCGCCGACCCAACCGATCGGTATGAACCACGAGCGCTCGCGCGGCCTGTACGACCGCGCGCTGTCGGTCATGCCGGGCGGCGTCAACTCCTCGGTCCGGGCGACGATGCCGCACCCGTTCTTCATCGAGCGCGGCGACGGCGGCCACGTGATCGACGCCGACGGCAACCGATACGTCGACTGGGTGATGGGGTACGGGCCGCTCCTGTACGGCCACGATCTCCCGGACCCGGTCGAGGCCGCCGTCCAGTCGCACGTCGCGGAGGGGCCGATGTACGGCGCGCCGACCGAGATCGAGGTCGAACACGCGGAGTTCGTGGCGCGGCACGTCCCCAGCGTGGAGTCGATCCGGTTCGTCAACTCGGGGACGGAGGCGACCGTCTCGGCGGTCCGGCTGGCGCGCGGTCACACCGACCGCGACAAGATCGTCGTGATGCGGGGCGGCTACCACGGCGCGCAGGAGTCGACGCTCGTCGAGGGGTCGCCGGGGGACGCGCACCCCTCCACGAAGGGGATCCCGGACGAGTTCGCCGAGCACACCCTCCCGATCCCCTTTAACGACCCCCAAGCGGCCAAGGAGGTGTTCGCGGAACACGGCGACGAGATCGCGGCGGTCCTCGTCGAGCCCATCCTCGCCAACAAGGGGATCGTGACGCCGATCGACGGCTACCACGAGACGCTGCGCGACCTCTGTGACGACCACGGTTCGCTCCTGGTCTTCGACGAGGTGATCACCGGGTTCCGGGTGGGCGGCCTCGGCTGCGCGCAGTCGAAGTTCGGCGTCACCCCCGACGTGACGACGTTCGGCAAGATCATCGGCGGCGGCTTCCCGGTCGGCGCGATCGGCGGGAAAGCGGAGATAATCGAGGGGTTCACGCCCGCGGGCGACGTGTTCCAGTCCGGCACCTTCTCCGGCCACCCGGTGACGATGGCCGCGGGGAAGGCCGGACTGGAGTACGCGGCCGAAAACGACGTGTACGAGCACGTCAACCGCCTCGGGCGGAAGCTCCGCGAGGGGATCGCGGAGATCTGCGCCGAGCGCGCGCCGGAGTACACCGTCGTCGGCACCGACTCGATGTTCAAGACGATCTTCACCCGCGAGGCGCCCGCCGACGTCGACGACTGCTGTGCGGGCGGCTGCCGACAGGACCCCGACTGCGCCCGGTACGACCACTGCCCGAAGACGGGCGCGGACGTCGCCGCGGCCGCGACCGACCGCTGGGAGCGCGTGTTCTGGCAGGAGATGAAAGAGCAGGGCGTGTTCCTCACTGCGAACCAGTTCGAGTGTCAGTTCACCTCCTACGCGCACACCGAGGAGGACGTCGAGCGGACGCTGGAGGCGTACCGAGAGGCGATCTGACGGCGGCTAAATCCGGCATTCGAGACTGGTTTCGTCGCGGCAGTTTTTAAATACGAGAGCCGTAACAGTGATTGCTTATAAAGAGCGGAGCGGTGGCGCGTGCCTGCGAGCGGCCGACAGGCCGCGAGCCAGCGCGCGCGAGGGACGCGGTGAGCGACGGGCGACCGAAGGGAGCCCGAGCGAACCGCGAGGCTGGGGAGGTGTGAGGCGCTGTGCGGAGCGGGGCGGGTGGGACTCAAAGGGGCAGCCGTGAGGGCGCCGTAGGCGACGCAAGCACTGGAAGGAGCGAGCAACGCGAGCGACTGAAGCGCGCAGCGAGCGTACGGCGCCCTCACGGCTGGGGCTTTGGAAGTGTTCGCCGCCGATCCGCTATCAGCTATTTATAAGCAAGCGACAGGGAATTTGAATCCGTTCGCCGCCGATCCGCTGCCGGTCACGTATAGCGGAACAGTTTTATAGCGGAGATCGGGTACGTACAGGTGATGACCGCAGCGGCTCGCCGCGACCTCGTCCGAGGCCGACGAGCCCTGCGACCGCGACGAGACGTCCGACCGCCGCGACCGGCTTCCGGCGCGGCGCGACGACGAGGCCCCTCGGGCCGATAACTTTCATCCCTCGTCGCGTTCGCGCCGTTCCGTTCCGAAGAGTCTCGACTCCGCGTTCCGCGAGCGGCCGCTCCGCCCTTTTCTTACAATATTAAAACCGCTGAATTTAAGGGTGTAGGCCGGGTGTACACTGGTAATGACGAGCGTTGCACTCGCGTTCAGCGGGGGACTCGACACCACGGTCTGCGTACCGCTACTGAAAGAGGAGTACGGCTACGACGAGGTCATCGGCGTCAACGTCGACGTCGGCCAGCCGACCGAGGAGTTCGACGAGGCGGAGGAGACCGCCGAGGCGCTGGGGCTCGACATCCACGTCGTCGACGCGAAAGACGAGTTCGCGGACCTCTGTTTCGACGCGGTGAAGGCGAACGCCGACTACCAGGGCTACCCGCTCGGCACCGCCCTCGCGCGTCCGGTCATCGCGGAGGCCATTCTGGGCGTCGCCGAGGAGCAGGGCTGTGACGCCATCGCCCACGGCTGCACGGGCAAGGGCAACGACCAGCTCCGGTTCGAGGCCGTCTGGCGCGGCTCCGACCTCGAAGTGATCGCCCCCGTGCGCGAGCTCGGCCTCACCCGCGAGTGGGAGATCGACTACGCCGCCGAGAAGGACCTGCCCGTCGAGGCCGGCGACGGCGGCGTCTGGTCCATCGACGAGAACATCTGGTCGCGCGCGGTCGAGGGCGGCAAGCTGGAGAACCCGGACTACGAGCCGCCGGCGGACATCTACGAGTGGACCGCCGAGCCCGAGGGCGAGACCACCATCGAGATCGCCTTCGAGGAGGGCGTCCCGGTCGCCGTCGACGGCGAAGAAATGGACCCCGTCCCGCTGATCCAGCACCTCAACGAGTACGCCGGCGGCTACGGCGTCGGCCGCACCGACGTGATGGAGGACCGCATGCTCGGGCTGAAGGTGCGCGAGAACTACGAGCACCCGGCCGCGACCGTCCTGCTGACCGCTCACCAGGCGCTCGAAGACCTCGTCTTAACGAAGAACGAGCGCTCGTTCAAGAAGGGGATCGAGCAGGAGTGGTCGGAGAAGGCGTACGAGGGGCTCGTGTTCGCGCCCGTCGTCGACGCGCTCGACGCCTTCGTCGACGAGACGCAGGACGTGGTGACCGGCACGGCGACGGTGAAGGTGTCCGGCGGCGACTGCCGCGTCGTCGCGCGCGACTCCGAGTACGCCGTCTACTCCGAGGAGATGGCCTCGTTCAACACCGAGGACGTCGCCGGCATCGCCCAGTCGGACGCGACGGGCGTCGCGAAGTACCACGGGCTCCAGGAGCGCCTCGCCAACGACGTGAAGGCGAGCGTCTCGAAGCCCGAACTGGCCACTGACGGCTCCGGTGAAACGGCCGAGACCGACGCCGACCACGAGTAAATGACCGACGACGACCCCGGCACGGCCGTCCGCCGCGACCGCTTCAGCGGCGGCCCCGCCCGCGAGTTCTTATCGAGCCTCGCGGCCGACGCGGCCATCTTCGAGGCGGACCTCGCGGTCGACCGCGCGCACACGGTGATGCTCGCGGAGCAGGGGATCGTCGACGACGCCGTCGCGGGCGAGATCCTCGGGGCGCTCGCCGACGTCGAGGCCGCCGGCCACGGCGCGCTCCCCGACGGCGAAGACGTCCACGAGGCGATAGAGACGGCCGTCATCGACCGGATCGGGCCCGACGGCGGCCGGATGCACACCGCCCGCTCGCGCAACGACGAGGTGGCGACCTGCGTCCGGTACCGCCTGCGCGAGGACCTACTGGACGCGGTCGAGGCGACCGTCGCCGCCCGGGAGGCGCTCGTCGACGTCGCGGACGAACACGCGGAGACGGTGATGCCGGGCTACACCCACCTCCAGCCGGCCCAGCCGACGACGGTCGCGCACTACCTGCTGTCGTACGAGGGCGGGCTCGCGCGCGACACGGAGCGCCTGCTCGACGCCTACGACCGTGCGAACCGGTCGCCGCTCGGCGCCGCCGCGTTCGCGGGGACGCCGTTCGACGTCGACCGCGACCGCACCGCCGAGCTGCTCGGCTTCGACGGGACGGTCCGCAACTCGATGGACGCCGCCTCCGCGCGCGACTTCCTCGCGGAGTCGGCGAGCGCGCTCGCGACACTCGCGACGACGCTGTCGGGGCTCGCGGAGGACCTGATCGTCTTCTCGAACAAGGGCGTCGTCGAGCTCGCCGACGCCTACTCGTCGACCTCCTCGATCATGCCCCAGAAGAAGAACCCCGACACGCTGGAGCTGACCCGCGGCGTCGCGGGCGACGCGATCGGCGAGGCGACCGGTACGCTGAGCCTGCTGAAGGGACTGCCGCGCGCCTACAACCGCGACCTCCAGCGCGCCCACGCGAGCGTCTTCGAGATCGCCGGGGACGTGCGGGAGGCGACGGAAGTCGCCGCGGGCGCGGTCGCGACCGCCGACTGGGACGAGGCCGCGCTCGCGGCCGCCGCGGGCGAGGGGTTCTCGACGGCGACGGGCGTCGCCGACCTGCTCGCGATGGGCGGGATGCCCTTCCGGACCGCCCACGAGATCGTCGCGGCGGCCGCGGAGGCGGTCGAGGACCGCGACTCGCCGGACGCGGCGGCCGCAAAAGTTGACGAGGCCGCTCGAAAGGTCACCGGCGAGCCCCTCTCCGCGTACGTGAGCCGCGAGGACGTGGCGTCGGCGCTCGACCCGGCCGAGAGCGTCGCGAGCCGCGACTCCCCCGGCGGGCCGGCCCCCGAGGCGGTCGCCGACGAGCTCGCCGCCGCCGAGGACGGAATCGAAGCGGACGACGCCGCGCTGGCGGCCGAGCGCGACGCGCTCGCCGCCGCGAGCGAGGCGCTGGACGCGGAGGTCGAACGCCATGTCTGAGCCGCGACCGCGCGGCGGTCGTCAGCTCGGTCGGCGCCGGGCGAACCGCCGTCGCCCCGATCGGCGCCGACCCGATCGACGACGACGACCGTCCCCGTAGGGGGACATATTTACTACCGAGATCTGACATTCGATCTCGATACGGCGCTATTTCGTCGAACTGCCACCATTAGCGACCGATATATTTTATGTAAACTATCCAATAAGTTCGAAGCCTTTATGCCCGTTCGAGGACGAGTCTCTGCCACGATGACGAGCGACACCGACACGCTGACCGCGGAGGACCCGATCACGGGCGAGGAAATCGAGATCCCGGCCGACGTCGAGGTCGGCGAGATCATCGACAGTCCGGTCACCGGGACCGAGCTGGAGGTCATCTCGCTCGACCCGGTCGTCCTGGAAGAGGCGCCCGAGCTCGAGGAGGACTGGGGCGAGTAATGGCGACGACCGCCACGGCCGCGACACGCGAGTGGTCGACATGCGCGTGAGCGCCGACGCGAACGGAGGGGAGCCGACGTGCGCGTAGGGATCCTCTACTCGCGGATCCGGAAGGACGAGAAGCTCCTGCTCAACGAGCTCCGCGAGCGCGGCCACGAGGTCGAGAAGATCGACGTGCGCAAGGAGCGGTTCGGGCTGGAGTCCACGACGGCGGCGGTCGACGACCTCGACATCGTCGTCGACCGCTGCCTCTCCACGAGCCGGTCGCTGTACGCGACGCGCTTTCTCGACAGCTACGGCGTCCCGGTGGTGAACGCCCCGGAGACGGGCGACGTCTGCGCCGACAAGGCGAAGAACTCGCTCGCGCTCGCCGAGGCGGACATCCCCACCCCGGCGACGGAGGTCGCGTTCACGACGGACGCCGCCCTGGAGGCGATCGAGTCGTTCGGCTACCCGTGCGTCCTCAAGCCGGTCACCGGCTCGTGGGGGCGCCTGATGGCGAAGATCGACTCGCGAAACGCCGCCGAGGCGATCCTGGAACACAAGGAGACGCTCGGCCACTACGAGCACAAGGTGTTCTACGTCCAGGAGTTCGTCGACAAGCCCGGCCGCGACGTCCGCGTCCTGGCGGTCGACGGCGAGCCGATCGCGGCGATGACGCGCTCGTCGGACCACTGGCTCACGAACGCCGCGAAGGGCGGCGAGACGGAGTCGTTCGACCTCGACGAGCGGGCGACCGAACTGGTCGAGAAGGCCTCGGACGCCGTCGGCGGCGGCATGCTCGGCGTCGACCTGATGGAGGTGGGCGTCGGCGCGGACGCGGACGCCGCCGAGGGCGCCGCGGACGACTACACCGTCCACGAGGTGAACCACACCGTCGAGTTCAAGGCGCTCGACGCGGCCACCGACGTCGACGTCCCGGCGCGGGTCGTCGACTGGCTGGAGGCGAAGGCCGCGGCGCTGGCCGACGGCGGCGACGAAAACGAAACCGAGGAGGCGAACGCATGACCGCCGACACCTACACCGCGAGCGTCGTCGGCGGCACCGGCTTCACCGGCGGCGAGCTGCTGCGGATCCTCGCCGGCCACCCGGGCTTCGAGGTCGTTCAGGCCACCTCGCGGTCGGCCGACAACATGACCGTCGGGCGCTCGCACCCGAACCTGCGCGGGCTGGACCTGCGCTTCTCGGACCCCGACGACCTGGAGTCGGTCGACGTGCTGTTCGCGGCGACGCCCCACGGCGTCTCGATGGAGCGGATAGACGAGTTCTTCGAGGCCGCGGACACGGTCGTCGACCTCTCGGCCGACTTCCGGCTCCCCGAGGCCGACGCCTACGACGAGTGGTACGACGGCCACGAGTCGCCGGAGTACCTCGAACGCGCCGAGTACGCGCTCCCGGAGCTGAACCGCGAGAACCTCCCCGGCGCGGACCTGATCGCCGGCGGCGGCTGCAACGCGACCGCGACGATCCTCGGCCTCAAGCCGCTGGTCGACGCGGGCGCGCTCGGTCCGGACGCCGGAGAGGTCGTCGTCGACGTGAAGGTCGGCTCCTCGGAGGGCGGTGCCGGCGGCGGCGCGGCCTCCTCGCACCCGGAGCGCTCGGGCGTCGTGCGTCCGTACGCACCCACCGGCCACCGCCACGAGGCGGAGATCGAGGCGTACCTCGGCCTCTCCGTCTCGTTCACCGTCCACGCGGTCGACATGGTCCGCGGCGCGAGCGCGACCTGCCACGTCTTCCCCGACGAGCCGGTCTCGAAGGGGGACCTGTGGGGCGCGTACCGCGACGCCTACGCCGACGAGCCGTTCATGCGGATCGTCTCCGGCGGGGGCGGCGTCTACCGCTACCCCGAGCCGAAGTCGGTCGCCGGCACCAACCACGGCGAGGTCGGCTTCGAGCTCGACCCCGGGAACCGGCGCGTCGTCGTCTTCTCGGCGATCGACAACATGACCAAGGGCTCGGCGGGGCAGGCCGTCCACGCGGCGAACGTCGCCTTGGGGCTGCCGGAGACCGCCGGCCTCGAGTTCGACGGGCTCCACCCGGTGGGGTCGCCATGACGGGCGAGAGCGAGGCGGCGTCGGGGGCAGAGCCCCCGGTCGTCGTCAAGGTCGGCGGGGCGAAGGCGGTCGACCCGGCCGGCGCGGTCGGCGACGTCGCGCACCTCGCGGCCAACGGGCGCGCGGTCGTCGTCGTCCACGGCGGCTCGACGGTCGTCGACGAGACGCTCGAACGGCTCGGCATCGAGCCGGAGTACGTCGAGTCCGCCTCCGGCGTCACCGGCCGCTTCACCGACGCGGAGACGATGGAGGCGTTCGCGATGGCGATGGCGGGCAAGCTCAACACCGAGCTGACGGCACAGTTCCGGTCGGCCGGCGTCGACGCGGTCGGGCTGAGCGGCGTCGACGGCGGGCTCCTCGCGGGACCCCGCAAGTCGGCCGTCCGCGTCGTCGAGGACGGGAAGAAGAAGATCCGGCGCGGCGACCACTCCGGGACGATCGAGTCGGTGAACGCCGACCTCCTCGCCGGGCTCCTCGACGACGGCTACACCCCGGTCGTCTCGCCGCCGATGGCGGGCGACGAGGGCGACGGCGAGGTCACTCCCGTCAACGCGGACGCCGACCGCGCGGCCGCGGCGGTCGCGGGCGCGCTCGGTGCCGACCTCGTCCTGCTGACGGACGTGTCCGGCGTGTACGCCGACCCGGACGACCCCGAGACGCGCATCGATTCGGCCGCGACGCCCGGCGAGCTGGCGGCCGTCGAGGACGCCGCCGAGGGGTTCATGGGCAAGAAGGTGATGGCCGCGACGGAGGCGCTCGAAGGCGGGTCCGGCCGCGTCGTGATCGCGGACGCCAACGTCCGCGACCCGGTCGTCGCCGCGCTCGGCGGCGAGGGGACGACGATCGAACGGTCCGCGCTGGCTGACGACGACGCCGGTGGCGAGACCGGCGACGCGGACGAAACGGAGGGGATCGACGCGTGAGCGGCTTCGTCTTCTCCGAGAAGCCGATCGAGATGGCGTCGGGCGACGGCGTGTACCTCACCGCGACCGACGGCACCGAGTACCTCGATTTCGGCGCCAGCTACGCCTGTACGCCCGTCGGGCACTGTCACCCCGAGGTCGTCGACGCCGCGACGAGTCAGCTGGAGGATCTCATGTACGTCCAGGCGTCGTACCCGCACGCGGCGCGGACGGCGCTGTACGAGCGGCTCGCCGAGGTCGCCCCGGTCGACGTCGACAACGTCTGGCTCTGTAACTCCGGCACCGAGGCGAACGAGGCCGCGCTGAAGTTCGCCCGGCACGCGACGGGGCGGCAGAAGATCGTCGCCACCACGCAGGGGTTCCACGGCCGGACCATGGGAACGCTCGCGACCACGTGGAAGGAGAAGTACAAGGAGGGGTTCGGCCCCCTCGCCGGCGGCGTCGAGTTCGTCGAGTACGGCGACGCCGACGCGATGCGCGAGGCGGTCGACGAGGACACCGCCGCGGTGATCTTAGAGCCGCTCCAGGGCGAGGGCGGGATCAACCCGGTCTCGACTGAGTACCTCCAGGCCGTCCGCGTCGCGACCGCGACGAGCGGCGCGGCGCTGATCCTCGACGAGATCCAGACCGGACTCGGCCGGACGGGCTCGATGTGGGCGGCCGACCGCCACGACGTGGTCCCGGACATCCTCACGACCGCGAAGGGGCTCGGCAGCGGGCTCCCGATCGGCGCGACGCTGTGCCGCGACTGGATCGCCGAGGACAGCGGCGACCACGGCTCGACGTTCTCCGGCGGCCCGGTCGTCTCCGCGGCCGCGGGCGCCACCCTCGACGTGATCGAGCGCGAGGAGCTGGCGGCACACGCCGACGAGATAGGGAGCTACCTCCGCGGCGAGCTCCGCGACCGTCTCGGCGACGACGTCCGCGACGTGCGCGGCGACGGGCTGATGGTCGGGATCGAGGTCCGCCGCGGCTCGAACCGCCTCCTGCGCGACCTCGCCATCGACCACCAGATCCTCGCGCTCCCCGCGGGGCGGACCGTGCTGCGGCTGCTACCGCCGCTGACGATCGAGCGCGAACACGCCGACGCCGTCGTCGACGCGATAGCCGAGGTGATCGGCTGATGGCGGCCGGCACGGAGCGGGAGGCCGAATCCGATTCCGAGGGCGGCACCGACGTCGTCGCCGGCGGCGGCTACCCCGCGGCCTGCGACACGCCCGCCCGGAAGCTGCTGTACGACATGGTCTCCATCCCCTCGCCGTCGGGCGAGGAGGAGCGGGCCGCGGAGCGCCTCGTCGACTTCTTCGAGGCGAACGGCCGCGAGGCGTGGATCGACGAGGTCGGGAACGTCCGCGCGCCGGCGGACGACGCCGTCCTCCTCACCTCCCACGTCGACACCGTCCCCGGCGATATCCCCGTCGAGGTGCGGCCGGCGCCGCCGGAGGGCGAACTGCCCGAGCCCTCGGACGTCCGCGTCGGCGAGCCCGGCGACCCCGTGTTGTGGGGCCGCGGATCGGTCGACGCGACGGGCCCGCTCGTCGCGATGGCGGTCGCGGCGGTGAAGACGGGGGTCTCGTTCGCGGGCGTCGTCCGCGAGGAGGTCGACTCCGGCGGCGCGCGCGCCCTCATCGAGGACCGCGACGCGCCCGAGGCGGTTGTCAACGGCGAGCCCTCGGGCTGGCGGGGGATCACCCTCGGCTACCGCGGCCTGCTGGAGGGGACGTACGTCAACACGAGCGAGTCGGGCCACTCCTCGCGGCCGGAGCCGAACGCGATCCAGCACGCGATCGACTGGTGGCACGGCGTCGAGGCGGCGTTCACGCCGGACGACGCCGAGACCGCCGTCTTCGACCAGGTGACGACGAAGCCCATCTCGGTCGACGGCGGCCTGAGCGACGACGGGCTCGCCGTGGAGGCGACGATGGACGTCCAGCTCCGGATCCCGCCCTCGCGCCCGGTCGACGAGATCCACGAGCTGGCGGAGGCGGAGCTGTCGACCGGGTCGGTCCACTGGGGCGAGCCGATGCCGCCCGTGATGGAGAGCCCGCGGACCGACCTCGCGCGGGCGTTCCGCGTCGCGATACGGGGCGCCGGCGGCGACGTGCGCCTGCTCCGGAAGACCGGCACGAGCGACATGAACCTCTTCGCGGCCGCGTGGGACTGCCCGATGGTCACCTACGGCCCCGGGAACTCCGACCTCGACCACGCGCCCGACGAGCGGCTCCCGCTCCCTGACCTCGACCGCGCCGTGGACGTGCTGACCGAGGTCTGCCGGAAGCGACGCTGACCGTCCGCGAACCCGACGCACACCGTTTTCGAACGACACCACACTCAACCCAACGATGCCACTCGCCACCGACGACTTCCTCGACATCGACGACGTGACGCCCGCCGAACTGGACGCCCTGCTCGACCGCGCCGCCGCGATGAAGGCGGGCGAGACGGACCCCCGACTGGCGGACGCGACGCTCGGGATGATCTTCGAGAAGCCCTCGACGCGCACCCGCGTCTCCTTCGAGACGGGGATGACCCGACTCGGCGGCCACGCGATGTTCCTCGGGCCCGACGACATCCAGCTGGGCCACGGGGAACCCCTGCGGGACACGGCGCGCGTGCTCGGGCGGTACGTCGACGGCGTGATGGCGCGCCTCTTCGACCACGAGGACGTCGAGGTCCTCGCCGAGTACGCCGACTGCCCCGTGATCAACGGGCTCACCGACGAGGCGCACCCCTGCCAGACGCTCGCGGACCTGCTCACGATCCGGGAGACGGTCGGCGAGGACGCCACCGTCGCGTGGGTCGGCGACGGCAACAACGTCGGGCAGTCGTTCGTCGTCGGCGCCGCGATGGCCGGCATCGACGTGGAGGTGGCCACGCCCGCGGAGTACGGAATGAACCAATCCGTCTTCGACCGGGCCGCGGAGTTCGGGCTGGACGTGGCGCCGACGACGGACCCCGAGGCGGTCGTCGAGGGCGCCGACGTGGTGTACACCGACGTGTGGATCTCGATGGGACAGGAGGACGTACGCGGCGAGAAGCTGGCCGCCTTCGACGGGTTCCAGGTGAACCAAGACCTGCTCGCCGGCACCGACGCGAAGGTGATGCACTGCCTGCCCGCACACCGCGGCGAGGAGATCACGGACGACGTGTTGGAGTCCGACCGCGCCCTCGTCTGGGACCAGGCGGAGAACCGGATGCACGCGCAGAACGCGCTGCTCGTCGAACTGCTCGGCGGGGAGTGAGAGGGCGAGGACGGGTCACCGGCCGCGACGCGGCCGCCGCGGCGTCACTGCCGCCGCGGCGGGTCGCGGTCGTCCATGAGGAAGACGCTGTCCTGGTTCGGGTCGAAGTAGACCTCCAGCGCGCGGAGGGCACCCACGTACGCCGCGATCGCGGCGAACACGAACGAGACGGCGGCCGGAACGACGAGACCGAGGACCATACGGGTCCGATCGCTCCGCAGCGGACAAATGCGTATCGGCGGCGCGGCGACGCGGCGTCGGCCTCTTGAGCGCCGCGCTGCGACGCTAAACCGCGGGGGAACGTCCGCCGGCGGTGCCGTGCGGGCTGGGAGGAGCCCGATCCGCTACGGCCAGAGTCCCCTGGACTCGTGGGCCTCGGCGATCCGCGTGAGCGCCACGATGTACGCCGCGTCGCGCCACGTGACGTCGCGCGCTTCGAACTCCGTTCTGACGGCCCGCCAGGCGGCCCGCATCTCCGTTTCGAGCTCGTCGTTCACGCGTTCGAGCGACCAGGACCGACGGTTGATGTCTTGGAGCCACTCGAAGTAGCTCACCGTGACGCCGCCGGCGTTGGCGAGGATGTCCGGGATCACCGCGACGTCCCGCGCCGCGAGGATCGAGTCGGCCGCCGCGGTCGTCGGCCCGTTCGCGCCCTCGATGACGAGGTCCGCGGCGATCGCGTCGGCGTTGGCTTCGGTGATCACGTTCCCCAGCGCCGCCGGAACGAGCACGTCGACGTCGAGCGTGAGCAGCTCGTCGTTCGTGATCACGGTGTCCGCGTACGTGGTGACGGCCTCCGGCTCCTCGTCGTGCGACGGGACGGACGCCGTGTCGATCCCCGCCGGGTCGTACATCGCCCCGTTCACGTCGCTGATCGCGACGACGGTCGCTCCCCAGTCGTCGAGCAGCCGCGCGGCGTTCGCCCCGACGCTCCCGTACCCCTGGACCGCGACCGTCGTCTCCGCGAGCGGACGGTCGTAGTACTCACAGACCAACTGCGTGATGATCGCGACGCTGCGACCCGGGGCCTCCTCGCGACCCTCACTGCCGCCGACGACCGGCGGTTTCCCGGTGACGACACCGGGTATCGTTTCGCCCTCCTGCATCGAGTACGCGTCCATCAACCACGCCATGGTCTGCGGGTCGGTTCCCATGTCGGGGGCGGGTATGTCTCGGTTGGGACCGATGGCGTCCCGGAGCTCCTGTGCGAACCGACGAGTGAGCCGCTCTTTCTCGTCCGTGCTCAGTTCCTTCGGATCGACGGCGACGCCGCCTTTGGCGCCGCCGAACGGTAGGTCCATGACCGCGCACTTCCAGGTCATCCACATACCGAGCCCGACGCACTCGTCTCTGGTTACGTGCGGGTGGTACCGGAGCCCGCCCTTGTACGGGCCTCTGACGCTGTCGTGTTGGGCGCGATACCCCGTGAACACCTCGACGGTCCCGTCGTCTCGCTCGACGGGGATCGTCACCTCGTGGACCTTCTTCGGGTGTTTGAGGCGTTCGACGACGTTCGGGTCGATGTCGAGGTGGTCGGCGGCGTGGGACAGCTGGCGACGGGCCGTTTCGACCGCGGACGTCGGCTCAACCGGTTCGTCCGCCTCTTGGGCCGACTCGTCGCCGGCGTTGTCCGATTTGGAGGCCATCGTCATTCGAGCGGCATCTGCCGGTTTCGCATCGGTCCGCCGCAGTCCGGACACTGCCCGGGCTTGCGCTCGCTGATGAGGATGTTTCCGCACTCGAAGCACTCGTACGTGGTTTCGTCGTCCGTTTCGGGTTCGAGGTCTTTCATCGTGAGTTCACGAGTGCCAGCAGACGGCGCGGGACACTCTGGGCAGACATAATAAGTGTATAAGGGTATGTGTACAGGTTTATTATAGAACCATTTCAGAGAGAGGTTGTTCGTTATTCAACCGTTTCCGCGGACGCGGCGATCGGGAGGTTGTTCTCCTCGAAGAGCGTCGCGAACAGTTTGCGCTGGACGGTCCGGGCGTGCGCGTAGAAGGCGGGCGGAGAGATCCCTAACGTCGCCGCGACGTCTTCGCCGGTGTTCTCGCGTGGAGACTCGAAGTACCCGCTGTAGTACGCGGTCTGGATCACCTCGAGTTGCCGCTCGGTCAGCTTGTCGAGGAACTTCGAGTAGGGGTCGTGCGTGGCGGTCTGGTCGAGCGTTCGTTTGGCGCTGAGTTCGACGGTGGAGAAAGTCTCCCGGACGAGCCGCGTGATCGTCCGGACCTCGATGCTGTCCGGGATGTCGATCACGAGCGTCGTCGTGGTCGGATCGGCCGTCGCCTCGCGAAACACGGCGCCGTGATCGGCCAGGTCCAAGGCGAGGAACGGCTGCGTGAGCCTGAGTCGCAAGACCCCGCCGTCCTCCCCGGCGCTGATCGTCCGCACGTCGTCGATCGCGACGAGCTGCGAGGCGGCCTCGATAACGGCCTCTAAGGCGGTGTCCTCGACGGTGACGAACACGTAGCTCCCCTCGGTGGACTGTCGGACGCCCCCCTGATACGAGAGGGTACAGCCCGCGTCCCGCGCGAGCCGCGAGAGGACGAACCCCGGATCGTCGACGTCGAACTCGACGCGCGTCATCGACGTCGTGAGCAGCGCGTTCTTCCGCTCGATCGCGCTGAGGGCGGAGGCGACCGTTTCGCCGAGCTCTGCGAGGACGGCCTTCGTCGTGTCGTCGAACGCGTCCCGGGCCGGCGCGTACACCGTCAGGACGCCGTGCGAGAGGTCGTTATACACGAGCGGAATACTCAGCACGGAGAGGTAGTCGCGGGCCAGCGCGTCCTTGCGCCACTGGGCGTCTCGGAGCTCGGCGGCGACGTTCGTCACCAGCGTCACGTCGCCGGTGGCCGCGGTTCGGCCGGCCGGTTCCGCGTGTTCCACGCCGACCGCGAACGACTGGCTGTCCAGGTACCCCCGCCCGGTGCCCGCCCAGGCCCGCGGTTCGACGGTGTCGGTCGCCGGGTCGACCGTGCCTATCCAGGCGAACCTGAAGCGGTCGGCCCCGGTCAACAGCTCACAGACCGCGTGGTCGATCTCCTCTCGCGTTTCGGCTTGGACGACCGCCTGATCGATCTCGCGGATCGTCTCGTTGATTCGGTTCAGGGCGGTGAGCTGTTTGTTTTGGCGCTGGAGCGTGCGGTCCTGTTCGCGGAGTCGCGACTCCCGGGAAATTCGGTCGAGGGCCGCCTCGGCGGTCGCGGCGAGCAGATCGGCGAGGTCCCGCGTCACGTCGTCGAAGGCGCCCACCCGGTCCGAGCCGGCGACGAACACGCCGTGGTCGCCGAGTGGGATGTAGGTCGCGCTCCGAAGGTCCGTCGCCCGGTTTTCGAGGCGGTCGGCTCCGTGGACGTCGTCGAAAAACAGCGCTTCGTCCTCGACGAAGCTGTAGCTCGGGATCGCTTCCCCGTCGGCGTGAACGACCGGGAGCGGCCCGTTGAGCGACTTCATCGCGGGGGAATACGCCGCGGGCCGGAGGTCGTTGGTGTCGGCGTCGAAGAGGTACACCGCGCTCGCGTCCAGGTTCAACACGCCCGGCGTGTCGTCGACGACGCGCTGGGCGACCTCTTGATGCGTCTCCGCGTAGAGGAAATCGCGAGCCGTCTCGTGGAGCGTCGTGAGCGCCTCCTCACGCCGCTTGCGCTTCGTGATGTCCCGACAGCTGAAGAGGACCGTCCCGTCCTGAATCGAGACTTCGCGGACGTTGACCAAGAGCGTGTGCTCGCGGCCGGCCTTGTCCGTGGCGGTGGTTTCGATGTTCTTGAGAACGCCGTCCGCCGCGAGTTCGGCGCGATCGAAGAGGTCCTCGCCCAGGAGGTCGTCGATCGTCCCCTGTTCGCGGATCTCGTCGGCCGTGTAGCCGAAGATGAAGTGGACGTTCGGACAGACGTAGGTGTACTCGCCGTCTTCGTCCGTGATGAGGACCGTGTCCGTCATGTTGTTCAGCGTGACGCGGTGGAGCTCCTCCGACTGACGGAGGTCGCGCTCCAGCTCGACGCGCTCGGTGATATCGACCCCTTCGACGACGACCGAAACGAGCGCTCCGCGCTCGTTCTCGACGGGGCGCGCGGAGAGGTCGACGACGCGCTGGTCGTCGACGCCCGGGGGCTGCGTGACGACGGCATTGACGAATTCGCCGCCCAGCGCGTCCGTCACGATCTGTCGGACGTCCGCGTTCGGGGCGTCGCTCCGCGACCACCACGGGAGCGTCCAGAACGGCTCGCCGAGCGTCGCCTCGACGTCGACGTCGATCATCTCCCGCGCCGTTTCGTTCGCGCGGGTGAGTGATCCGTCCGGGTCGAGCACCCACGTCGCGGTCCGGGAGTCGTCGAACACCGCGTCGAACTGTCTGGCACGCTCCCGTTGCGTGACCGAGCGCCTTGCGGACCGGACGGCCCGTTCCGTTCGATCGACGAGCTCGTCTGTCATCCGTGCGTCCGGCTCCGTGAGCGCGACGTAATCGGTGACCCCTGCCCCGATCGCCTCGCTGGCGACGGCCTCGCTCCCCGCCGCGGTACACAACAGGACCGGGAGCGTCGCGGTCTCGTCGCGGACCGCTCTGAGGAGGTCGATCCCGGTCTCGCGTTCCAGCGCGTACTCGCTGACGAGGCAGTCGGGGGATCGTTCCCTGACGGCGTCGAGCGCCTCCGCCTTGGTTCGGACCCGCGTCACGGTCGCGTCAGTCCGGCCCTCAAGCGTCTCCGCGAGCCGGACGACCCAGTCGTTCGCCCCGACGAGCAAGACCGTCGACGAATCGAGGACCCGTGTCTCTGGAGTCATCGTTCGCCGAAGGGAGGAGCCGACGCGGTTCTCGACCGCGAGTCGCGCTCCGTCTCGGCTATGCCACTGGCGTCGGTCCGGGGACACGCGCACATGAGTGTATAACACCGAACCACCGCTTACCAAAGCTGTTTGGTGTCGAACCTCCGGGGACGTGCGGTCGAGACACGCCACCGGAGCCCGACGCCGGTTTAGTTCCCGGTCCAGCGCAGGATGGCGAGCGTCCCCTCGAAGAGGGCGATCATCGTCAGCGTCACGATGATCGGCGCCATGCCGGTCGGGTCGGGGCTAAAGAGGAACGCGATCCCGAGGAACGACCCCCAGAAGATCAGCCGCTTCGCCTCCAGCCACTGCCGGGTGACGAGGTTCATCATGATCGCGAGCATAATGAAAAGCGGGATCTGGAACACGATCGCCATGAACGCGAGCATGATGACGATCAGGTTGAACGTCTCCGCGAGCCCGAAGGCGATCGTCGCCGCGTCGGCGGTGTAGGTGGTGAAGTACGAGAAGATCGCGGGCAACACGAGGAAGTGTGCGAACGCGATCCCGATGCCACCTAAGACGAGGCTCGTCGGCACCGCGGCGAGGTAGTAGCGCCGCTCGGTCTGGTACAGCCCCGGCCGCATGAACCGGTACGTCTCGTAGACGAACGCCGGGAGCCCGACCACGACGCCCGCGAGGCCGGCGACCTTCAGCCGGGTGAGCGGGAGTTCGAGCGGGCCGTACAGCCGCGGGCGGTTCTCCATCGGCGCCGGGATGTGGTAGCTCCAGAAGTAGTTGATCAGCTCCGTCGACTCGGTGACGACGACGAGGGTGGCGAGGCCGCCGATGAGGAAGACGACCGCCAGCCGGCGCATCATCTCCTCGATGTGGGCCGCCAGCGGCATCTCCTCGTCCGTCTCGGGGCCCTCGATCCCGTCGAAGGGCTCGTCGTCCTCGGTCGCCGGCACGCCGGCGGTCGCGGGGTCCGCGGCGTCGGCGGTCGTCGCCGGGGCGCCGCCGTCGCCGGCGGCCTCGGTGCCCGCGCCCGCGGCGTCGTCGACCGACCCCTGGTCGCTCTCGCTCTCGTCGTCGAGGGCGTCCGACCGACCGGCGTCCTCGGCCTCGACCACCTCGTCCGGGTCCGAGAGCGTCTCCGGCCGCTCGTCGGCGGACTCGTCCGCGTCGCTCTCGGCCGACCCCACCTCGGGCTCGACTTCCGCGGTCACCTCGGACTCGACGCTCTCGGACGCCGGCGAGTCGTCGGGTTCGTCGGCCTCGGACCCCCCGTCGACGGCGCCGTCGCTTCCGGGTTCGGCCTCGTCGGTCGACCCGTCAGCGGCGGCCGAGTCGTCGTCGCGCGACCGGTCCGAGTCGTCCATTCAGTTGCCCTACGCGACCGGGCGGTTATCAACCTTTTCGGATAGCGGCGCCGCGCGGGGTCGATCGGCCCCGTTCGCCGGCGTGTCCGGGAGCGTCGTCGGCCGGATCGGCGGGGAGCGTCGGCGGCGGGAGCGCCCGCGGTCGAAAAGGTTGATAACGGCGACGGCCTTCGCCCTCCGTATGGCGAGCGCCCTCGACGAGGACACCCAACGGTCGATCGCGGAGGGCCAAGAGACGGCGAAGGCGTTCCTTCGGTCGATCCAGAAGGACCTCCAGAAGGTGTTCGTCGTCTTCCTGATCGGTTTCCTCGCGACGTTCTGGGCGCTCCGGACGTACATCTGGGACCGGCTCCGGGAGGTGACGGAGTCGAACATGAGCGCCGCCGTCGCCGAGGAGGCGGACATCATCGCGACGACCCCGTTCGAGGTGATCCTCCTCCAGGCGAAGATCGGGCTGATCGTCGGCGCGATCGTCGCGATCCCGCCGCTGATCTACGTCACCCGCGACGAGCTCCGCGCCCGCGGCATGTGGCCGAAGTCGCCGATCGCCCGCTGGAAGCTCGCGCTGCTCGGGCTGCTCGGCGCCGGCCTGTTCTCCGCCGGCGTCGCCTACGGCGTGTTGGCCTTCTTCCCGCTGATGTTCGGCTTCCTCGCGGAGTTCGGCCTCGAGGCCGACATCCAGCCGACCTACGGGATCGTGATGTGGACCGAGTTCATCGTCTTCCTCTCGCTCTCCTTCGGGCTCGCCGGGCAGATGCCGATGGTGATCACCGGCCTCTCGTACGCCGAGATCGTCCCGTACGAGACGTTCCGCGACAAGTGGCGCTACGCGGTCGTCGCCATCTTCGTGTTTGGCGCCGTCTTCTCCCCGCCGGACCCGTTCACCCAGCTGCTGTGGGCGTTCCCGCTGGTCGCGCTGTACGGCTTCAGCCTCTACCTCGCGAAGCTCGTCGTCACGGCGAAGCGGAGCTCAGACCGGATCGACGTGCTCGGCGCGGTCCGAAACCACTGGAACGTCGTCGGGGGCGCGACCGTCCTCGGCGGCGCGGTCGTGTACGGCTTCTACGAGTACGGCGGCCGGACCGCGTTCAACGACCTCCTGCGGCTCGCGGGGAGCACCCGGCGCTTCCTCGCGCCGGGCGAGGGGCTCGGCCTCGACCCCGCGACCGCGCTCGGGATCTACGCCGCGCTGTGGGCGCTGGCGTTCGCCGCGGTCGCGACGCTGTGGGCGGTGTACACCGACCTCGACACGGCGAGCGCGGGCTACCAGTACGGCGACCCGACCGCCATCGACGTGGGCGAGCTCGACGCCGCGGGCGTCCGAGCGGCCCCCGCGGACGCGTTCGCCCAGATGGAGGAGGAGGAGTCGCTCGCGCTGGCGCAGGCCGCGATCGACGACGACGACCCGGAGAAGGCGCAGGCGATCCTCGACCGCTTCGACGAGGTGAACGAGGGGAGCGACGGCGAGGGGGGCGACGCGGACGGCGACACGAGCGACGCCGGAAGCGCTGGCGGCGACGGCGACGCCGGCGGGGACGGATTGGTCGGCTCCGTCCAGAACCGGACCTCGCGCGCGAGCTCGACGTTCCTCGCCGAGCTCACGGACGGCGAGGAGGAGGCGGCCGAGGACGACATCGGCGGCTACTACACGGACCTCAAGTTCATCTTCGACTCGCTGCGCACGCGGTCGTTCCGGATCGTCGCGGTGTTCGGCGCCGTGATGGCGGCCGCGTTCACGTGGCTGTACCTCGGCGGGCTCGGCACCGTCCGCGGCGACCTCGAGCGGCGCGTGCCCGCGGAGATCGAGGGCGGGATCAACATCATCACCCTCCACCCGGTCGAGGCGCTCATCTTCATGGTGAAGTTCTCGGTGATGCTCGGGATCTTCGCCGCGTTCCCGGTGGCCCTCTACTACGCGTGGCCCGCGCTGCGCGAGCGCGGCTTCGTCGCCGGGCGGCTCTACCAGGTGTACCTGTGGGCGGGCGCGCTCGGCGCCGGCATGATCGGCGGCTTCGCGCTCGGCTACACGACCATCGCGCCGGGGCTCATCGGCTGGCTCGTCACCGACGCCCGCCTCGCCGACATGGTGATCACCTACCAGGTGAGCGACTTCCTCTGGCTCGTCATCTACACCACGATCGGGATCGGCTTCCTCGCCGACATCCCGATCGCGATGGTGCTGCTGAACAACGCGGGCGTCCCGTACCGCGTGTTCCGCGCACGCTGGCGCGAGGTGACGATCGGGATCCTGCTCGTCGCGGCCGTGTTCACCCCCGCCGACGTGATCACGATGTTCCTCGCGACGATTCCGCTGATGCTGGCGTACGGCGTCGGGATTGGCGTCCTCTTCCTCGTCACCTTCGGGGGGCGCCGCGACCTCTCGCCGCCCGCGGAGTTCGTCGGGGAGTGAGCCCCGCGCTCGACGCGGAGTGAGCCCCGCGCTCGACGCGGCCGACGGCGGGAACGGCCCCTCGCGGCCCCCGCGACCGACGACTATTCCCGCGCGCGCCCGCAACGGAGGAGTGAAATGAGTAAGGAGTACATCGAGGTCCGCGGCGCCGAGGAACACAACCTCAAGGACCTCGACGTCCGGATCCCGCGCGAGGAGTTCACGGTCGTCACCGGGCTCTCCGGGTCCGGGAAGTCGTCGCTCGCGTTCGACACCGTCTACGCCGAGGGGCAGCGCCGCTACATCGAGTCGCTGTCCGCGTACGCCCGCAACTTCCTCGGGCAGATGGACAAGCCGCAGGTGGAGTCGGTCGAGGGGCTCTCCCCGGCGATCTCCATCGATCAGAAGAACGCCGCGAACAACCCCCGGTCGACCGTGGGGACCGTCACGGAGCTCCACGACTACCTCCGCCTGCTGTACGCCCGGATCGGCACCCAGTACGACCCCGTCACCGGCGAGGAGGTCGGCGAGCAGTCCGCTCAGGACATGGTGAACCAGATCCTGGAGCTCCCCGAGGACACCCGCGCGAAGATCGCCGCGCCGGTCGTCCGCGACCAGAAGGGCGCGTTCGAGGACCTCTTCGAAGAGCTCGTGAGCGACGGGTACAGCCGCGTCGAGGTCGACGGCGAGCCGGTCGACCTGACCCTCGACGACCCGGACCTCGACGAGAACTACGACCACACGATCGACGTGATCGTCGACCGCGTGACCGTCTCGTCGGACGCCCGCTCGCGGATCACCGACTCCGTCGAGACGGCCCTCGAAGAGGCCGACGGCGCCCTCAAGCTGATCGTCCCCGACCCGCCCGAGGACGTGCCCTTCGCGTCGAACGCGCGCTCGACGGGGTCGCTCGCGGCCGACGCGGACGGCGACGACCGCCTCGTCGTGGAGTTCTCCGAGGAGCTCGGCAACCCCAACTCCGACGTCCAGTTCTCCGCGATCGAGACGCGCTCGTTCTCCTTCAACAGCCCGTACGGCGCCTGCCCCGAGTGCGAGGGGATCGGCTCGACGAAGGAGGTCGACGAGGACCTCGTGGTCGAGGACCCCTCGAAACCCCTCAAACACGTGTTCGAGCCGTGGAGCTACGACCGCACCTACTACTCCCGCCAGCTCGACAACGTCGCCGACCACTTCGGCGTTGACCTCGACACCCCGTTCGAGGAGCTCGACGAGGGGATTCAGCGGCAGTTCCTCTACGGCACCGACGAGATGGTCCACTTCGAGTGGACCACCAAGAACGGCACGCGCGAGAAGACGGAGCGCTTCGAGGGCGTGATCCCGAACCTGGAGCGCCGTCACGTGGAGACCGACTCCGAGCGCGCCCGCGACCACATCGAGGAGTACATGGCCGTGACGACCTGCCCCGAGTGCGAGGGGACGCGCCTGAAAGAGCAGTCGCGGCACGTCCTCGTCGCCGGCACGTCGATCACCGACGTGAACGAGCTGTCGATCGCCGAGGCGCGCGAGCACTTCGAGGGGATGGAGTCGGAGCTCAACGAGCGCGAGACGACCATCGCCGAGGAGATCTTAAAGGAGATCCGCGCGCGGCTCGGCTTCATGGAGGAGGTCGGCTTGGAGTACCTCACGCTCGACCGCGAGGCGTCGACCCTCTCCGGCGGCGAGAGCCAGCGCATCCGGCTCGCCACGCAGGTGGGCTCCGGGCTGGTCGGCGTCCTCTACGTCCTCGACGAGCCCTCCATCGGCCTCCACCAGCGCGACAACGACCGGCTGCTCGACACGCTCGAAGGCTTGCGCGACCTCGGAAACACCCTGCTCGTCGTCGAGCACGACGAGGAGACGATGCGGCGCGCCGACGAGATCATCGACATGGGCCCCGGCCCGGGCAAGCGCGGCGGCGAGGTGGTCGCGCAGGGCGACTTCGACGAGGTGGTCGCGACCGACGAGTCGGTCACCGCCGACTACCTCGCGGGCCGGAAGTCGATTCCGGTGCCCGACGAGCGCCGCGAGCCCGACGGCGAGCTCGTGGTGCGCGGCGCCCGCCAGCACAACCTGAAGGACCTCGACGTGCCGGTCCCGCTCGGCACGCTGACGACCGTCACCGGCGTCTCCGGCTCGGGGAAGTCGACGCTCGTCAACGACATTCTTTATAAAGGACTCGCCCGCGAGATGAACGACAACACCTCGGTCGACCCCGGCGAGCACGACGCGATCGAGGGGCTCGACGAGGTCGAGACGGTGCGGCTCATCGACCAGTCGCCGATCGGGCGGACCCCGCGCTCGAACCCCGCGACGTACACGGACGTGTTCGACCACGTCCGCGAGCTGTTCGCGGAGACGAAGCTCTCGAAGCGCCGCGGCTACGAGAAGGGCCGGTTCTCGTTCAACGTGAAGGGCGGCCGCTGCGAGGAGTGCGGCGGGCAGGGCACCGTCAAGATCGAGATGAACTTCCTCTCGGACGTGTACGTCCCCTGCGAGGAGTGCGGCGGCTCGCGCTACAACGACGAGACGCTCGACGTGGAGTACAAGGGGAAGACCATCGCCGACGTGCTCGACATGAGCGTCGCGGAGGCCCACGAGTTCTTCGAGAGCCACCGCGGGCTCGAACGCCGCCTGAAGCTCCTGAAGGACGTGGGGCTCGGCTACATGGAGCTCGGTCAGCCCTCGACGACCCTCTCCGGCGGCGAGGCGCAGCGCGTGAAGCTCGCCGAGGAGCTGGGCAAGCGCGCGACCGGCGACACGCTCTATCTCCTCGACGAGCCGACGACGGGGCTCCACAAGGAGGACGAGCGCAAGCTGATCGACGTGCTCCACCGCCTCGTCGACGCCGGCAACACCGTCGTCGTCATCGAACACGAGCTCGACCTCGTGAAGAACGCCGACCACGTGATCGACCTCGGTCCCGAGGGCGGCGACGGCGGCGGCGAACTCGTCGCGGACGGCACTCCCGAAGAGATCGCGCACGAGGAGGCGTCCCACACCGGGCGCTACCTCCGAGACATGCTCCCGAAGGTCGACCTCGACGGGCCCCGCGACGACCGCCGGAAGCCCGCGGTGGCCGACGACGACTGAGGCGGGAGCGCTCCGGTGGGGTTCCGCGCCTCGGATCGAACGGAGACGAAACTGAGATTTCCCGTCGTCGAGCGATACCGAGAGGAGGTATCGCAGATCGTCGGTCGCGATGTCGTATTTAAATAGCCGTGGACGACGGCGACGAGCGCTTATAAAAAGAAAGTGCGGTGGCGCGCCTGCGAGCGGCCGCCACCGGCGGCCGCGAGCCAGCCCGCGAGGGACGCCGCGAACGCCCGGAGGGCGTGAGCGGCGAGGCTGGGGAGGCGTGAGGCTGCGGTGCTGTGCGGTGTGGGGAGGGACTTAGAGGGGCAGCCGTCGAGGGCGGTGTAGGCGACGTAAGCACCGGAATGAGGGAGCGAAGCGAGCGAATGAGGAGCGCAGCGAGCGAATGAGGAGCGCAGCGAGCGTACACCGCCCTCGACGGCTGGGGCTTTGGAAGCCCTCACCGCAGTAGCATCGATTACTTATAAACAACCGACGGCAACGTCGAGATTCCACTTATAAACTGCCCACTAAAGATGTACTACACCTACTCCCGCTATCGACCGTCGCGATCACTATAAGAAGCGAACGAAGCCGAGAGGTCACCTGCCGAGGGTCACCCCGCAGTCGGGCGACGACCGGACGATCCGGTCGCGCTCGCAACGACGAGGAGCGCGATCAGGTCGGCCGTGAGCGCCGCGACCGCGCCGAAGCGGAACAGGACCAACAGTCCGAGCACCGCGACCGCGAGCCCGACCGCGGCGCGACGAGCGCGGTCGGTGGTCGAAAGCAAGCGGGACACCTGAGCGCCGACGCCGACCTGCGCCGCGAAGAGGAGGACGCCGAACGGGGACACGGCTGGCATACGGCTCGATTCCGACCGAGCCAGTATGAATATGTCGGCGGAACGAAGAGCGCCGGAGCGGCCGGGGCGACCCCCGCGACCCGTATCTTGATACCGCGGCGCGCCGTCGCCCCGGTCATGCGAGAGATCACGACGGACGACGT
The DNA here is from genome assembly GCF_000337335.1 of Halorubrum distributum JCM 10118. GTDB lineage: Archaea > Halobacteriota > Halobacteria > Halobacteriales > Haloferacaceae > Halorubrum > Halorubrum distributum. The sequence goes on from NZ_AOJN01000061.1 coordinate 32,147, forward strand.
GCCGGAGGCCCTCGGCCCGTACTCACAGGGGATCGTCTCCGGCGACACGGTCCACGTCTCGGGGAAGACGGGCGTGGACCCCGACACCGGCGAGGCCCCCGAGTCGGTCGCCGAACAGACGACGCAGACGCTCGAGAACGTCGCCGCGATCTTGGAGGCCGCCGGGACGACCCCGGACGCGATCGTGTCGGCGACCATCTACCTCACGGACATGGACGACTACGACGCGGTGAACGAGGCGTACCGGTCGTTCCTCTCGGAACCGTACCCGGCGCGGACCTGCGTCGAGGTATCTCGACTTCCGGCGCCGCTCGACGTGGAGATCACAGTCACGGCGGAGCTCGACGGCGACTGAGCGGCATCTGCGGGCCGTTTCGGGGCGAAATTGGGAAAAGAATTTTTACTTGTTACTCCTTCCCACACGCTCATGGAACGACGGTCGTTCCTCTCTGCGGGCGGCGCAGCGGTCCTCGCGCTCGCGGCCGGACGCTCCTCCACCGCCGGCGACGCCGGCAGTCCCGCGACGGCGGTCGAGGCGTACTACCGGCGGGCGAGCGCGAGCGAAGACGCGGAGGCGTTCGCGGCGGACGTGACGGCCCTCGCACACCCCTTCTCTCCCCTGTCGCGCATCGCCGAGGACGTCCCGATGGCGTTCGACGCGGTCATCAGGCAGGAGCTCTCGGACGCCGCGGTCGTCGGCGAGGACATCTCGGCCGACGAGATCCGGTCGATTTCGGGGTTCCTCGCGGCCTCGCTGACGGACGAGGAGATCGAGTCGATCGCGGCGGAGAACGCGGTCGTCTCGGCGACCGTAATCGGCGGCGAGGGCGAGGAGGCCGAGTTCCGCTGGCTCGTCGCGACCGACGACGGCGAGTGGCGGCTCGTGTGGCCCGGCGAGCCGGAGGGGCCGGTGACGGTCGTCAGGGAGTACTACCGGCGGGCGGGCGCGGCCGAGAGTGCGGCGGCGTTCGCCGCCGACGTCGAGGCGCTCGCGCACCCCGCCTCCCCCTTGGGCGAGGTCGCGGCGGACGTGCCGGGCCTCTTCGACGGCGCGCGGGAGCAGGAGCTCGTCGCGGCCGAGGTCGTTGCGCGGGACGTGGACGCCGAGCGCGTCCGCGCAGTCTCCGACTTCTTCGGCGGGGCGGCGGACGGCGAGACGGTCGAGGCCGTCGCAGCGGAGAACGCTATCGTCTCGGTGACGGTCGCCGCCGACGACGGCGACGAGTTCGAGCTGGAGTGGCTCGTCGCGACCGACGACGGCGAGTGGCGGCTCGTCTGGCTCTGAGACGCGCCGTCGACGAACCGCCGCTCAGAACTTCTCCAACAGGTCGCCGTAGAACTCGCCGCCGCGGTCGTCCGCGAGCTTCTCGACGATGAGCTCCGGCGTCGACCGCGCGAGGTGCCCCTTCTTCGGCGAGCGGTTCACCCGGAGTTCGCCGTCGACGAGCCCCGCGGCCTCGATGCCGTCGACCGCGACTTCGAAGTCGGCGGCGTCGCGGATCTCGCGGGCGAGGTGGGAGACGAAGACGGCGGTGGCGTCCTGGTCGTCGAGCGCCTCCAAGATGCCCGCGATGATCTTCGCGGAGGCGCCGGGCTCGGTGATGGATTCGAGCTCGTCGACGAGGACGAGCCGGCCGTCGGCGCCGTCGACGAGGTCGCCGAAGTCGCGCAGCGTCGCCTCGAACGCGCCCGCGTCGAGGGTCCCCTGCGACTTCGCGTAGTAGTGGATCTCCTCGAACCGCTCGACCGTGGCCGACTCGGCGGGCACGGGGAGCCCCATCTGCGCGAGGACGACGACGAGGGCGACCAGATCGAGCGTGGAGGTCTTCCCGCCGGAGTTGACCCCCGACAGGAGCGTCGCGCCGGAGACGGCGTAGTCGACGGGCTCGACCGCCGCGAAGTCGACGTCGAGCAGCGGGGACCGGCCGCCCTCGATGCGGAAGCCCGGATCTGACGAGTCGGGGTCGACCACCTCGGGCATCGCGCAGTCGAAGTCGCGTGCGAACCGCGAAATCGCGAGCTCCACGTCGAGTTCCAACGCGTCGCGCACCAACTGCTCGACCGGCTCGCGGAGGTCGCCGAGGTCGCTCGCGAGGTTGGCTTTCAGCTTCGCCGCGCGGCGGTCCCGGGCCGCGGAGAGCTCGGTCCGGAGCCGCGAGACGGCGCTCTCGTCGTGGTCGACCGGGAAGGATGGGTCGCCGCCGAAGACGCGCTCGGCCAGCTCCGCCTCCTCGGGCTCCAGGCGGAGCGCGTCGGCGAGGTGCTCGCGGGCGGCGTCGACCGCCGCGTCGTACTCGTCGGCCAGCTCGCGGTCCAGGAGGGAGTCGACGCGGGCGCCCTGCTCGACGAGGGAGAGGAAGTCGGTCCCCTCGATGGTGACGTCGCGCTCGCGGATCGCCTCGCGCAGGCGGTCGTCGGCGACGGACGCGGCGGTCGACACCGCGGCGTCGAGGTCGTCGACGGCGGCCGTCAGCCGGTCCAGCTCCGCGTCGCCGGCGATGGTGCCGTCGTCGTCGAGCCGCGAGAGCGCGTCGCGCAGGCGGTCGGTCTCGACCGGGGGGTCGGTGCCGGCGTCGCTTTCGCCGTCGGGATCACCTCCCGAGACGGGGTCGCCGGCCGCCGCGGCCGCCTCGTGGACCGCCGCGGCCGCCTCCAGCCGCTCGCGGTTCTCGGCGAAGAACGCGAGCAGGCGCTCGGGGACGGTTTCGGCGGGGTTTTCGAGGGCGTCAGGCCGCACGCTCACGTCGCCCTCCACGTCGAGGCCGGCGAACGACTCGTCCAAGACGATGACCGAGGCGTACGACCGGCCGAGCTCGGAGACGTCGCGCGCGTCCTCGACGGTCTCGACGGAGAGCTCCGGCACCTCGGCCTCGGCGCGAGCGAGCGTCTCGGCGTCGGCGGTGGCGAGGCAGCGGTCGCGGACGCGGACGGTCGGCGGGTCGGAGAGGGGCGCGCAGTCGGCGAGCGCCTCGCGGACCGCCGGGGCGGGCTCGCGGTCGGTCGCCTCGGCGGCGAACGCCTGCGCCTCCTCGATCCGCGAGGCCGACGCGCTCGGGTAGAACGTCTCCAGCCGCTTCGCCGCGTAGTCGGTGACGGTGCGCTCGCGCAGCAGGTCGATCGCCTCCCGGTACAGCTCGCGGGCGCGATCGGTGGCCAGCACGCGCCCGTCGTCGCCGTGGCGGCGGCGGATCGCCCCGCGGGCGATGCGGGCCGCGCGGGCCTCGTTGACGCCCGGCGCGCGGGCGATGGCGGCCACGTCGCCGGACTCGACGGTCGCGGCCGGGTCGTCGAGCTCGCGTAAGGCCGCGGCCGTCTTGGCGCCGACGCCGGGGATCGCCTCCAGCTCCATCTACCCGCCGGTATCGCGGCAACGATGTAAAGCGTGCGGGTCGCTCCCGGGGTCCGCCGGTTCGGAAGCGCGGGACGACGGCGTCGGTTCCGCGTGCGACGGGCTTTTTCACGCCCGCCGCGAACGCCGGCCATGAGCCGAAACGCGCGAGCGGCCGACGACGGGTCGCTCGCACCCGAGACGGCGGCGAAGGCTGCGAGCGCCCGCGACGCGCTCGGCGAGCGCGACGGGGTCCTCGTCGCGTTCTCGGGCGGCGTCGACTCCGCGGTGGTGGCCGCGCTGGCGCGGGACGCGCTCGGCGACGACGCCGTGGCGTGTACCGCCCGCAGCGAGACGCTCCCCGCGGCCGAGCTCGACGACGCGAAGCAGGTCGCCGACGAGATCGGAATCGACCACGAGACGGTGACGTTCTCCGAGCTCGACGACCCGAACTTCGTCGCCAACGACGGCGACCGGTGTTACCACTGCCGGACGATGCGGCTCGGCCGGATGTACGAGACGGCCAAAGGGCTCGGGATCGACACCGTCTGCGACGGGACGAACGCGGACGATCCGGGCGAGGGGCATCGGCCCGGGCTGCGCGCGGTCGAGGAGCTCGACGTGTTCTCGCCGCTGCTCGACGCCGGGATCTCGAAGGCGGAGGTCCGCGCGATCGCCGACGCCTACGACCTCTCCGTGGCCGACAAGCCCTCGATGGCGTGTCTCTCCTCGCGGATCCCGACCGGGCTGGAGGTGACTGAGGAGCGGCTGACCCGCGTCGAGAAGGCCGAGCGGGTGCTCCGCGAGTGGGGCTTTTCGGGGTTCCGCGTCCGCGACCACGACGGCCTCGCCCGCGTCGAGATCGCGCCGGACGAGCTGGAGCGCGCGCTCGACCCCGCCTTCGCCGACGCCGTCCACGAACACCTCACCGACCTCGGCTTCGAGTACGTCACCCTCGACATGGCCGGCTACCGGACCGGGAGCGTGAGTCCGGGCGGCGAGGAGGAGAGCGGTTCCGACGGCGCTGACGACGAGGCGAACGACGACGGCGACGACGAGGCGAACGACGACGGCGACGAGTCCGTCGGCGTCGACCTCGGTCGGAGCTATCCGCGCTGAAGCGGATCCGGACGGACTCGGGCCACCCTCTCAGCGTTATCACCCGAGAGAACCCGGGAGGAACGCTTATAAACCGTGTTACTGAACCGACAGCTATGCGCGAGGCACAGACGCTTGCGGTGATCGCCGGCGGCGTCGGCGGGACCGTCGGGGCGTTCGTCGGCGTCGCGGTCGGCGGGTCCGCGGTCTCGGTGACGCTGACGACCCTCGGGGTCGCGCTCCTCGTCGGCGTCGGGGTCATCGCGAGCGCGGTGATCGCCGGCGACGTGGAGTTCCTCGCCGACGCGGACGGCGAGTGACCCGTCGACCGCGCGCTTCAAGGCCCCGCCGGGACGAACGGGTGCCATGAGCCTCATCGCGTTCGACTTCGACGGAACGCTCTCCGACTCCGAGATGACCGTCTTACTCGCCGAGCGGGCCGGCGTCGCCGACGAGGTCGCCGAGATCACCGAGCGGGCGATGAACGACGAGCTCAGCTACGCCGAGAGCCTCTACCAGCGCGCGGAGCTACTGGAGGGCCTCTCGGCTGCCGACGTCGAGGACGCGTTCGACGCCGTCCGGATCCGTCCCGGCGCCGCGCGCCTCATCGAGCGCTTACGCGACGAGGGGCACCACGTCGCCGTGCTCACCGGGGGGTTCGAGCGCGGCGTCGAGGCGGCGCTCGCCCGCGAGGGCGTCTCGGTGGACACGATAGTCGCCAACCGGCTGCCGACCGACGCAGACGGCGCGCTCACCGGCGAGGCGGAGGGGCCGCTCATCGAGGGGACGAAGGACGACGCGCTCGCCGACCTCGCGGCCGAGGCCGGCGTGCCGATGGCGGAGACGGTGGCGGTCGGCGACGGCGCGAACGACCTCCCGATGCTGGAGGTCGCGGGACTCGCCGTCGGCTTCGTCCCCAAGTCCGCGGTGCGCCCGGTCTGCGACTCGGTCGTCGCATCCATGTACCGGCTCGGAAAGGTGTTGGAGTCGCACGGCGTGCTCGCCGCCGAAGCGTGACCCCCGAACCGGTTCGGGCCGGAGATACCTGACCACGTTCGGCTGAAGGGTTAAAGAGAACTAGAGAGTACACGTAGACATGAGCGTCCTCGTTGGGGTGGTCCGATGCTGCCGACGCTGACGTATCTCCAGTTTCATCTCGTCTTCAGTCTCCCCGTCCTGGCGCTGCTGTGGTACGTCGCCCCGCGGTACGAGCCGGAGCGCCAGCGCCGGGCGGTCGCCGGGATCGCGATCCTCGTCGCTATCGCGTACGCCTACACCACGCCGTGGATCAGCTACATGATCCGACGGGGGGCGTGGGGATACGCCGACGGTGCCGTCGTCGCGCGGGCGCTGTCGATCCCGCTGGGGGAGTACCTCTTCTTCACGGTACAGACGGTCGTCGTCGCGTTCGCGCTCCACCGGATCGGCTTCGACCCGACGTTCCGGGAGGGAGACTTCGACCGCGCGCCGCGGGCCGCCGGGGTCGCCGTCGGCCTCGCGATGGTGCCGGTCGGGCTGGGGCTCGTTCGGCTCGACCCCTCGTTCCTGTACCTCGGCGGGCTGATCGCGTGGGTCGGGCCGGTCCTCGCGCTCCAGTGGAGCGTGGGCGGGGGGTACCTCGCGCGCACGCCTCGGCTGTGGGTCACGGCGACGCTGGTCCCGGCAGCGTACTTCTGGGTCGCGGACCGGATCGCGATCGGGATGGGGACCTGGTACCTGTCGCCGGAGCTGACGACCGGGATCGCGGTCCTCGGACTTCCGATAGAGGAGATGCTGTTCTTCGTCGCCGCGGGAGCGATGACGATCAACGGCCTCGTCTTGTTCGAGTGGGTGCTCGACTGGAACGACCGCCGGAGATCGGTCGCCGGGCCGTCGCCGTCCGGCGGAACCGAGCGCGACGTCCCCAGCCCGGAGGCGCCGGCCGACCCGGACCCAGACGTGGTCGATGACTGAGGCGTCCTCGGCGTCGACGGGCGCGGCCGACGCCCCTCCGGCCGAGGCTCGCGAGCGCGACGCCGGGGAGGCGTCCCCGGGCGAGCGAGCCGGGGCCGGAACGGCCGCCGCGAGCGAGCGCGTCGACCGGTGGTTCGCGCGCCGCCCGGCGCTGGCGCTGGCCGCGCTGCTGCCGATCGGCGCCGTGACCCCTCTGTTTCCGGTCGAAGTCGGCGTCGCGACGTTCGCGCTCGGCACCCTCGCCGTCGGGATGGCCCACGGCGCGGTCGACCACCTCGTTCCCCTCCGGGGCGCGCCGGGCGTGTCGCTTCGGCGGTCGATCGCGGTCGTCTCGGTCGTCTACGCGGTCCTCGGCGGCGCGGTCGTCGCCGCGTTCTTCGCCGCGCCCGTCGCGGCGTTCGTCGGGTTCATCGCGCTCACCTGGCTCCACTGGGGGCAGGGCGACGTGGCGACGCTCGCGATCGCCGGGGTCGACCACCTGCCCACCTCCGGGGAGCGGTGGCTCGCGCTCGTCGTCCGCGGCGGCCTGCCGATGGGCGTCCCCCTCCTCGCACACCCCGAGGAGTACCGGCTGGTGGCCGAGTGGATCGTCGGGCTGTTCCTCGTCGACCCCGGTGCGGCCGCGACCGCGGTCGACCCCCTCTTTGCGCCCGCGGTCCGGATCGGGGTCGGCGTCGGGATGGCGACGGCGACGCTGGCGTCGGTCGGACTGGGATACCGTCGGGTCCGGGACGGGCGCGACGCGGACGGCTCGCGGCGTGACCCGGGCGGCTGGCGGCGCGACGTCGGCGAGCTCGCGGTGCTGTGGGCGTGGTTCCTGCTCGCCGCGCCCGTGTTCGCGATCGGCGTGTACTTCGCGCTGTGGCACGCGCTCCGGCACGTCGGGCGGCTCGTCCTCGTGGACCCCGAGGCGGCGGGCGCGGCGTCCGCCGGCGACGCTTTCGGGGCGCTCGCCCGCTTCGGCCGCGACGCCGCGCCGCTCACGCTCGGCGGGTTTCTCGTCGTGGCCGCGGTCGGCGCGAGCGTCCCCGCGGGCGTCGCGGCGCCCGGCGACCTGCTGGCCGTGTCGCTGGTCGCCATCGCGGCGATGACGCTGCCGCACGTGGTCGTCGTCGCGTGGCTCGACCGGCGGCAGGGCGTCTGGCGGCCGGGTGCCGACGCGTGAGGCGAGCGGAACGCGCGGTGCCGACACCGCACCGTTCTTTGTCGGCGGCGGCGTCTCTCCGATAGATGGACGATATCGCGATCCGCGACCCCCGGCCGGCGGACGCCGAGCCGCTGGAGGCGCTCATCACCTCGCACTTCAGCGAGGGGAGCTCCTACGGCGTCGACCTCGGGATCGGCGACCCGACGTACCACGTGCTGGTCGCGGTCGAGGGCGGCGCCGCGGATGCGGAAGCGACCCGGGGCGAGAGCGACCGCGACGACGCGATCCTCGGCGTCATGGCGCTCCGCGAGTTCGACGACCCGACCGACGTGGCCGAGGAGATGTACTTCTTCGACGACCCCGACCTGCTCCCCGACGCGGGGCTGTACGGCCACTTGGAGATGGGGTACGTCCGCGACGGCGCGACCGGCCGAGGGATCGGGAGCCGACTGCTCGAACGCCTCCACGCGGTGGGCGCGGCGCGCGGCGTCGACCTGTTCCTCGCGGACTCGTGGTACCACGGCGGCGACGACTCGCCGGAGCGGCTGTTCGACGCGCACGGCTACGAGACGGTCCACCGCGAGCCGATCGAGCGCCCCGCGGCGGAGTGTCCGAAGTGCGAGGGGGAGTGCGTCTGCGAGGGCGCGCTCGCGGTGCGGCGGGTCGCAGGCGAGGAGAGTGACGCGGAGGCGACCCGGTCGTGAACCACGACCGCGTCCACGCCCGGGAGCCGTCGCACCACGTCGACCGGTGGACGGTCGGTGTCGTCGAGTCGATCGGCGAGCGCGACGGCCACTACGTCGTGACGGTCCGACCGGTCGCGCCGGAGGGTGAAGAGGGAGACGAGCCAGCGGAGGACGCGGACCGCGGAGAGCCGGTCGAGCTGACGCTCACGCTCGCCGTGCGGGACCTGTTCGTGAGCCGGCTCCCGATCGACGACGGCGAGTCGCCGGTCGGCGAGCGCGTCTGGTATCGGAAGCGGGGCGGGTGAGCGGGCTGGGTAGGTGAGCGGATAAAGCGAGTCCCCGCCGGCGTCGACGCCGCTACTCCAGCTGGTGGTAGTCCAGCTCGTGGCCTTCGTCGAGGGCGGCCTGAACGGCCTCGCTCGGCTCGTCGACCGGCTCGGTGCGGAGTCGCATGCCGCCCACGTCGGCGGCGTCGAAGTGGACGTTGCGCCGCCAGTCGCCGTCGACGTCGGGGTAGTCGGTGCGGAAGTGGGCGCCGCGGGACTCCTCGCGTTCGAGCGCGCCGCGGAGGACCGCCTCGGCGGCGACGGTCATGAATCCGAGATCGACCGCGAACTCAAACGTCTCGCTCGTGACGGGTCCGACGTCGAGATCGGTCGCGCGGTCGCGGACGGCGGCGAGGCGGTCGAGCCCCTCCCGGAGCGACGCCTCGTCGCGGAGGATGCCCGCGTGCTCCCACATCAGCTCGCGCAGGTCGGCGAGCACCGCGCCCACGTCGTGTTCGCCGTCGTTGTTCGCCATCGCGCGCAGCTCGCGGAAGTGCGGCTCGACGAGCGACTCGCGGAGGTCGTCCGGGACCGTCCCGGGGCCGTCCGCGCGGTCGGCGATCCGCTCGCCGGCGACGACGCCGTACGCGACGGTCTCGGCCAGTGAGTTCCCGCCGAGGCGGTTGGCGCCGTGGACGCCGGCCATCGTCTCACCGATCGCGAACAGGCCGTCGACGTCGGTCTCGCCGTGATCGTCGACGGCGACGCCGCCCATCCCGTAGTGGGAGGTCGGCGCCACCTCGACGGGTTCCTCGGCCATGTCCACCCCGAGGTCGTCGAACCGCTCGTACATCCGGGGGAGCCGCTCCTCGATGAACTCGGCGTCGCGGTGGGAGATGTCGAGGTAGACGCCGCCGTTCTCGGTGCCGCGCCCCTCGGCGACCTCTTGCGCGATGGCCCGGGCGACAACGTCGCGGGCGTCGAGCTCCATCTGATCCGGCGAGTAGCGCTCCATAAACCGCTCGCCCTCGGCGTTGAACAGGCGGCCGCCCTCGCCGCGGACCGCCTCGGTCACGAGGCGGCCGCTCCACGGCTCCCACTCGGGGTCGTCCTCGTCGACGGCCATCCCCGTGGGGTGAAACTGTATGAACTCCATGTCCATCAGCGACGCCCCGGCGTCGTACGCCAGCGCCGCGCCGTCGCCGTTGTTCTCGTCGTCTCTGGAGGTGTGCCGGTTGTAGATCGCCGCGTGACCGCCGGCGGCGAGGACGACCGTCCCCGCGTTGAACAGGACGAACTCGCCCGTGTCCATGTCGAAGCCGACGGCGCCGTGGACCGCGTCGCCGTCCGAGACGAGCTTCGTGATCATCACGTTCTCGCGGTACGGGACCGACAGCTCCTGCGCGCGATCGACGAGCGCGTTCAGCATCGACTCCCCGGTGTGGTCGCCGGCGAACGCCGTCCGCCGGAACGACTGCGCGCCGAAGAAGCGCTGGTCGATCTCGCCGTCCTCGGTGCGGGAGTACGCCATGCCCCACTCGTCGAGTTCGCGGAGCCGCTCCGGCATCTGTTCGGTCACGGTCTCGACCTTCGCCGGGTCGTTGACGAAGTGACCCTCGTTGAGGGTGTCGGCCGCGTGGATCGCCGGCGAGTCCTCGGGGTCGTGCGTCCCGAGCGCGCCGTTGATCCCGCCGCGGGCCCACGTCGTGTGCGCGTCGCCGTGGCCGCGCTTGCCGAGGACGAGCACGTCGTCGACGCCCCGCTGGGCGAGTTCGATCGCGGCGCGGGCGCCCGCTGCGCCGGCGCCGACGACGAGGACGGAGACGTCCTCGCAGTCGTATTCGACCGGCTCGGCGTCGATCGGTTGGCGTTCGCTCATACCGTACGGGAGGGGCCGGACACGGGTAAGCCTCACGCGCGTGTGCGCGCACGCGAGGCAGACGGAGACCGAGTCGCCGGCGACCTGCGAGAGAGGCGATGCGCGCTGCTGACGGCCCGTGAGAGACGCGTCTGAGGCTCCGATCCGGCGACCGCGCGGCCGCGTCAGTCCCAGCCCGGCGTCCCGGGCGCGCCGGCGTCGTCCTCCGTCTCGCGGACGAGTCGGTCGCGGGCCTCGCGGTCGAGGGCGACGCGCTCGCCGTCGTCGCCGGCGCGCTCGGTCCACGCCCCGATCGCTCGGCCGACCCACGAGTCGGCCTCGCGGGCGCGCTCTCGGGCCTCAGTCATGCGCTCGCGGTTCACCGACAGCGACCCCGGGCGGGAGCCGACGGCGGCGCCGGCGAAGCGCGCGCGGTCGTCGGCGGTCCCGGCGCCGTCGCGGAGGCGGACGACGGCGCCGTCGAGGCCGTCCGGATCCGGGTAGGCGAACACCGTCGCGCCGAGGGCCTGCGGACCGAACGCGGGCGCCGGGAGGTCCTCGGGCGGCTCGTCGTCGAGGAGGCGCTCGCCGCCGCCCGCGGCCTCGACGCGCTCGCACTCCGTCTCGGCGCCGAGGTCGAGGTTCTGTCCCGGGTACGTCGAACAGGTCCGCGGGTAGCGGTCGGTGTCGTGGATCCGGCACTGGAGCGTCGTCGGGTCGAGGAAGGCGCACGCGTCGAGCCAGCGCGGCTCGTCGGTCCCGATCGGCGCGACCGGCTTGGGGGGCTTCCGGAGGCCGACGACGAAAACGGGCCGGTCGTCGACGGCGGCGAGCTCGACCCCGTCGATCCGGACGCTGTCGTCCCGTTCGGCAGGTTCGAACAGCCGGGGGATCAGGGCGTCGCCGAGGCCGTCGTCGACGAACCGGGCGACCTCGTCGCGGGTGAGCGGGACGAGGTCGTAGGCGTCGTCGAGCGGGGGACGCGGGCCGGTGCGGTCCGAGCCCGCGGCGGCCGGGTCGAGCGGGCGCCAGTCGACGCAGCAGCCGGCACAGCCCTCGCAGTCGAGTTCCATACGTCCGTGCTAACGGTTCGCGCGGGGATAAGCGATCGGCGGCCGCGGGGGACAGAGCGGTGAAAAGGGCGGTCGGCGTCGGCGGCTCGCCGGCCGGCGGTCGCTCAGAGCTCGCCCTTCGTGCTCGGCGTGTCGCTGCGGCGCTCGTCGAGGCGGGTGGCGTCGTCGAGCGCGCGCGCCAGCGCCTTGAACAGCGCCTCGACCTCGTGGTGGGCGTTGTCGCCCTTCTCGACCGTCGCGTGGAGCGTCAGCCCGGCGTTGTGGGCCAGAGAGAGCGCGAAGTGGTCGGCCATGACGCTGGTGAACTCGCCGACCGACTCTTGGGAGAAGGCGCCCTCGAACTCGTAGTAGGGGCGCCCCGCGACGTCGACGACGACGCTCGCGACCGCCTCGTCGAGGGGCACGCGGCGGTCGGCGTACCGCCGAATTCCCCGCTTGTCGCCGAGCGCCTCGTCGAACGCCTCCCCGAGGCAGATCGCCACGTCCTCGACCGTGTGGTGGTCGTCGATGTCAAGGTCGCCGTCGCAGCGGACCGTGAGGTCGAAAAGGCCGTGCTTGGCGAAGGATTCGAGCATGTGGTCGTAGAAGCCGATCCCCGTCGAGACCTCGCTGTCGCCGTCGCCGTCGAGCGCGAGGGTGAGTTCGATCGTCGTCTCGCTCGTCTCGCGGGTGACGGCCGCGGTCCGGTCGTGCTCGCTCATACCGGCCCGTCGCGGGGGATTCGTAAGTCGGTTGCGGGTGGGGCGGGGGTCTGGGTCCGTGACAGAAGAGCGGACGCGATGCGGGAGTCGAAGAAGCATTTATAAAAGAGGTGCGGTGGCGCGTGTCTGCGAGCGGCCGGAGCGAAGCGGAGGCCGCGAGTCGCACGCGCGAGGGAGTCGGTGGTCCGGAGCGAAGCGGAGGACCACCGACGAGGCTGGGGAGGTGTGAGGCAGCGGTGCGGTCGCGGTCGGGTGGGACTCAAAGGGGCAGCCGGGAGGACGAAGCCCGGCGCAGTAAGCACCGCAGGGAGCGAGTGAAACGAGCGACCGAGGAGCGCAGCAAGCCGCGCGAGTCCTCCCGGCTGGGGCTTTGGAGGTGTTCGCCGACGATCCGATGTCATTTATTTATAAGTAATCAACGACACGTCCGGCGCTTACTATTTAAACCTCGTCAGCCGTGTTCTGCGCCTCTCGGAGCGTGAACTCGCCCTCGTACAGGGCGGTGCCGACGACGACGGCGGCCGCGCCGGCCTTTTTTAAATCAACGACGTCCTCGACCGTCGCCACCCCGCCGGACGCGATGACCGGAATATCCACGGCCTCGACCACGCTCGCCACCGCCTCGCGGTCGATCCCCTCTAACTGCCCCTCCACGTCGACGTTCGTGAAGAGGATCGCGCCGGCGCCCAGCTCCTCGTAGCGCGCCGCGGCCTCCGCCGGGTCCAGTCCGGTCCCCTCGGTCCAGCCCGAGACGACGACCTCGCCGTCCTTCGCGTCGAGGCTGACGACGACGCTCCCCGGGTGCGTCTCGTCGATCTCGGCGACGATCTCGGGCGTCTCGACCGCCGCGGTGCCGAGGATGACGCTGTCGAGTCCCAAGTCCAAGAGGTCGCGCGCGCCGTCAGCGGTCCGGATGCCGCCGCCCAGTTGGAGGCCGACGCCGTCCTCGTCGTCGCCGCCGACGGCCTCGACGACTGACTCGATCGCCGTCGCGTTGACGCGCTCGCCCTCGAACGCGCCGTCGAGGTCGACGAGGTGGAGCGTGCCGGCGCCCGCCTCGATCCACCGCTCGGCGGCCGCGACGGGGTCGCCGTAGCGCTTGCCCGTCCCGCGCTCGCCGCCGACCAACTGGACGACCTCGCCGTCCTGGACGTCGACGGCGGGGATCACCTCGAACTCGGGGAACTGGCTCATACGGGAGGGGAGTCGCGGCCGGTGATTAAACTGGTCGATTCGAGATGAAACAGAGGGCGAACCAGTGAACTGATCGTCTCCAAATCCTCAGTCAATTGGTTATAAATGGCCAGCTGTGGATCGACGGCGAATGCCTCCAAAGCCCCAGTCGCTCGGCGATACGTGATTGACCGGAGAACGACGGCGAACACCTCCAAAGCCCCAGTCGCGAGGACGCCGTACGGTCGCTGCGCTCCTCAGTCGCTCGTTTCACTCGCTCCCTGCGGTGCTTACGTCGCCTACGGCGTCCTCGCGACTGCCCCTTTGANCCTCCCCAGCCTCGTCGGTCGCCTCCGCTCCGCTCCGGCGACCGACTCCCTCGCGCGGTGCTGCTCGGCCGCGAGGCGGCCTCGCAGGCACGCGCCACCGCGTTCATTTATAAGCAATAGCGTTTCAACGGAGCCGAAAAGCCGGAATCCCGATCCGCTCACTCCACCGAGATGAGCAGCTGCGAGACGTCCTCGTCGTAGGCCGCGGGGTCGGTCGCGAGCGCCTCGGCGGTCTCGGCGTCGGCGAGCTGCGTCACAGCGGTCTCGGCGTCGACCGAGTCGGGCAGCGCCGCGTCGAAGATCTCGAGGAGCGGCTCGGTCGGGTAGGCGCCGCCGGCGACGATGACGTCGGTCCCGTCGTGCCAGACGCCGAGCCGGGCCTCGATCTCGAGGGGCCGATCGATTTCGGCGGTCGACCCGGTCGGGAGCGGGATCCCGCCGTCGATCGGGTACTCGCCCGTCAGCCGCCACGCGGTCGCGGTGTGGCCGGACCGGACGGTGGTGGTCATCTCCTCGGCGACCTCGACGTCCTCGATGCCGGCGGTCCGGAGCTGCGCGCGGAACGCGTCGGTCGCCGCCGTCTCCACCTCGCTCATCACCCGGTCGCGGCCGACGCCGGCCGGGAGCTGGTCGACCGCGGGCCGGAGGTCGATCCGCGTCGCGAAGAAGACGACCGGCGACCCCGACGCGTCGATCGTCTCGGCGAGCGCGTCCGCGACGGGCGCGTACTCGAAGATCCGCGTGCGTTCGAGCGCCCGAACCGTGACGGGGCCGTACGACTGCTCGAACACCGTGCTCTCGGACCCGTCGGTCTGCCGCCAGTCTTCGATCCGGTCGCTCGTCACCTCGGGTTCCGGCACCGGCCCGTCGCGCCCGCCGAGACAGCCCGCGAGACCGACGGTTCCGATCGCCGCGCCGCCGGCGAGCAGCCGCCGCCGGGTCGTCCGCGTCGACCGCGCTCCGGAGTGCTCGTCCATGGATCCGGGTGGTCGTCCCGGAGTAAATGGGTGTCGGCGGGCCAGTGTTCGGACACGAAGCGGAGATCGGGCGGAGATCGGGCGGAGCAGCTCGGGGACGTCGCTCGGCGACGGCGTCGGGACGCGGACGGATCCCTTATGTAACCACCGAGTACAACAACCAGGTGATGACCACCGACGAGAGCGAGACGCGGCGGCGACGCGCCCGGCCACGCACCCGACGGCGGTTCCTGACGGCGGCCGGGACGGCGGGAGCCGTCGCGCTCGCCGGCTGTAGCGCCGAGCGGACCGGCGACGGGGACGACGGCGGCGACGGCTCCGGGAGCGACGGGGACGGGACGGGCGACGGAAACGACACCGACGACGGCGACGGGGAGGGCGACGGCGGCGACGACGAGACCCCGACGCTGACGGTGGCGACCTACACGAGCTTCATCGACGCGCCCTCGGTGAGCCCCGGCGAGTGGCTCAAAGAGGAGTTCGAGAGCCGGTACGACGCCGAGCTGGAGTGGGCGACCCCGGACAACGAGGTGAACTACTACGTCGAGCGCGCCGCCTCGGGCGCGGGCATCGACGCCGACCTCTACGTCGGCCTGACGACGGAGGACCTCGTGCGCGTCGACGAGCAACTGGACGAGGACCTCTTCGCCGAGGCGGGCGATATCGAGGGGCGCGACGCGGTCAAGGAGGGGCTCCGGTTCGACCCGTTCGACCGGGCGGTCCCGTACGACACCGGCTACGTGAGCCTCGTGTACGACGGCACGACGATGGAGGCGCCCGAGACGTTCGACGGGCTGCTCGACGACGAGCACGCGGGCGCGCTCATCGCGCAGAACCCCGGCGCCTCCTCGACCGGGCGCGCGTTCCTCCTCCACACGGTCAGCCGCTTCGGCGACGGCGGCGTCGCGAGCGACGGCGACGGCGAGGCGATCGAGGGCGAGGACGGCGACCCCGACTACGACTACCTCGACTACTGGGCGGACCTCCAGGAGAACGACGTGCGCGTACTGGGGAGCTGGGACGACGCGTACGCGGCCTGGAGCGAGGGCGAGGCGCCGATCGTCGTCTCCTACTCCACCGATCAGGTGTTCGCGGACATGGAGGGCCAGGACCTCGACAAACACCAGATCCGCTTCCTCAACGACCAGGCGTACGCGAACCCGGAGGGGATGGCCGTCTTCGCCGACGCCGCCGAGCCCGACCTCGCCCGGCAGTTCATGTCGTTCATGTTGGAG
Source organism: Halorubrum distributum JCM 10118 (assembly GCF_000337335.1). Taxonomy (GTDB): domain Archaea; phylum Halobacteriota; class Halobacteria; order Halobacteriales; family Haloferacaceae; genus Halorubrum; species Halorubrum distributum. Next base: position 47,971 of record NZ_AOJN01000061.1, read on the forward strand.
CCGGACGTTCAGGGACAGATCGCCCAGCGCAACGTCGCGTTCCCGGCGACCGGCGGCGCCGAGCTCCCGAGCGACTACGCCGAGCTGGCCCAAGAGCCGGCCGACCCGGTGACGTTCACCTACGACGAGCTCCAGGGATCGGTCGACGCGTGGGTCGAGGCCTGGGAGCGGCAGTTCGCCGAGAACTAAGCCGCGTGCGCGACGAGGGACCGAGCGCGTGACGGGAGTCGACGGCGATCGCGCGGCCGACCGCGGCGGCCGCGGCGACCACGGGGATCGGCTGGCCCGCCTCCGCGAGGGCGTCGAGTCGCACGCGCTGACCGCGCTCGCGGTCATCACCAGCGCCGCGCTCGTCGTCGCCTTCTACTACCCGACCGCGACGGTCCTCGTCGAGGCGGTCGTCGTCGACGGCGCCGTCACCCTCGGCGTCTTCGCGGACGTTCTCACCGACCCGTTCTACTTCGGCGAGCTGGCGCGGCTGCTGTCGGGCGAGTCGCCGGCGGCGGTCGCGCGCTCGCTGCTCTCGCCGGACCGCCGGCTCGGGATCGTCGGCTTCACCGCGTACCAGGCGGTCCTCTCGACTATCGCGAGCGTCGCCCTCGGACTCCCGGCCGCCTACCTGCTCGCGCGGTTCGAGTTCCCCGGCCGGAAGACGCTGCGCTCGCTCACCATCGTCCCGTTCGTCCTCCCGTCGATCATGGTCGCGGTCGGGTTCGTCGCGACGTTCGGCGACAACGGCACGTTAAACGCCGCCCTGACCGCGTTCGGGCTCCCGCGGGTCGACCTGCTGTTCACGCTCGAAGCGGTCGTGATCGCCCACGCGTTCTACAACGCGCCGCTCGTGGCGCGCGTGACGACCGCGGCGTGGGAGTCGGTGGACGCGAGCGCGGTCGAGACCGCCCGGAGCCTCGGCGCCGGCCCGGTCCGGGCGTTCGTCGACGTGGTCGCGCCGCAGGTGTACCCCGCCGTGCTCACGGGCGCGGCGCTCACCTTCGTGTTCACCTTCGGCACCTTCCCCATCGTGCTCGCGCTCGGCGGGTTCCAGCTGGCGACCGTCGAGGTGTTCGTCTACCGGCTGGTGCGCGACCTGAGCTACGCCGAGGCCGCCGCGCTGGCGATCGTCGAGCTCGTTATCTCGCTCGGGGTCCTGCTCGCGTACCTCCGGTACGAGGCCCGCAACTCGACCAGCACCCGCGGAGCGCGACCCCTCCCCCGGCGCTCGCTGGTCCCGCCCGCGCCGACCCTCCGCGAACTGCTGCCGCGGGCGGGGCTGGCCGCGTACGTCGCCGTCGCGGGGGTCGTCTTCCTCGCGCCGATCGCGTCGATGATCCTCGCGAGCGTCACGGGCGGTGACGGCGCGCTCACGCTCGACCACTACCGGTTCCTCGTCGAGCGCCAGCAGACGGGGGCGGCGTTTCAGGTGCGGCCGTGGCCCGCGATCCGCAACTCGCTCCTCTTCGCGACGGGGGCGACGCTGCTCGCGCTCCCGATGGGCGTCGTCGTCGCGGTGCTGACCACGCGGCGGTACCGCGGGCGGACGCTGGTCGACGCGGCCGCGATGGCGCCGCTCGCGGTGTCGGGGATCATCGTCGGGCTCGGGCTCCTCCGGGGGCTCGTCTTCGGCGTCGAGATCGCGGGCTGGCGGATCGCCGCGAGCGGCGCGGTCGCGGTCGTGGTCGCGCACGCGGTCTCGGGCTACCCGTTCGTCGTGCGCACCGTCTCGCCCGGGCTCGCCGGGCTGGACCGCTCGCTCGTCGAGTCCGCGCGGGCGCTCGGCGCCTCGCGGGCGCGGGTGATCCGGGACGTGGAGCTCCCCCTCGTCTGGCCCGCGGTCGTCGCGGGCGCGGCGTTCGCGTTCGCCATCTCCATCGGCGAGTTCACCTCGACGGTCGTGCTGGCGACCGGCGCCGACGCGTACACGATGCCCGTCGCGATCGAACGGTTCATCGGGCGGCGGCTCGGACCGGCGACCGCCATGGGCGTCGTCCTGCTGGTCGTCACCGGGCTCAGCTTCGTCGTCATCGAGCGGCTGGGAGGTGAGCACCGTGGGCTCTGAACCGCCGGCGGAACCGACAGGCGACGAGACGGACCCCGCGGTCGCCGTCGAACTCGACGGCGTGACGAAGCGCTACGGCGAGACGGCCGCCGTCGACGGCGTGAGCCTCCGGGTGCGCGAGGGGGAGTTCTTCACGCTCGTCGGCCCCTCGGGCTGCGGGAAGACGACCACGCTGCGGCTGATCGCGGGGTTCGAGGAGCCGACGAGCGGGACGGTCCGGTTCGGCGGGAAGTCGATGGCCGGCGTCCCGCCAGAGGACCGCGACGTGGGCGTCGTCTTCCAGAGCTACGCGCTGTTCCCGCACATGACCGTCGGCGAGAACGTCGCGTACGGGCTCAACTTCGCCGACCCGCCCGAGGGGACGACGCGCGACGAGCGCGTCGCGGAGCTGCTCGAACTCGTCGACCTCCCGGACGCCGCCGACCGCGACCCCGAGAGCCTCTCGGGCGGGCAGCAACAGCGGATCGCGATGGCCCGGGCGCTCGCCCCCGGCCCCGACGTGCTCCTCCTCGACGAGCCGATGAGCGCGCTCGACGCGCGGCTCCGCGAGCGACTGCGCGCGCAGGTGAAGGAGATCCAGTCCGAGCTGGGGATCACCACGATATACGTCACCCACGACCAGGAGGAGGCGCTGGCCGTCTCCGACCGCGTGGCGGTGATGAACGGCGGGACGCCCGAGCAGGTGGCGCCCCCCAGAACGGTCTACCGCGAGCCCGCGACCCGGTTCGTCGCGGAGTTCGTCGGCGACAACAACGTGTTCACCGGGAGCGTCGTCGACGCGCCCGCAGCGCCCGACGGCGAGCTCGCGGTCGACGTCGACGGCGGCGACGAGACGCTCCGGGCGCGAACCGACGCCGACCCCGGCACAGCCGCGTCGGTCGGCGACCGGATCGCCTTCTGCGTCCGTCCGGAACACCTCCGCGTCGCGAGCGCGGACGACGGAGGGGCCGACGAGAGCGCAGCCCCCGCGGGCGAGAACGCCCTCCGGGCGACCGTCGCCAGCGCGGAGTTCCTCGGGGAGACGACGCGCGTCACGCTCGACTGGGGCGACCGCGAACTGCTCGTCCGGGCCGTGGACCCCCTCGACGGCGCTGTCACGGTCGGGTTCGACCCCGAAGACGCGCACGTGATCGAGGTCGAATCGCGGTGAACAGCGACGTTTATTTATAAATAGATGCGGTGGCGCGTGCCTCCGAGTGGCCGCCGAAGGCGGCCGCGAGGAGCACGCGCGAGGGAGTCGCTGGCTCCCGGAGCGAAGCGGAGGGTGCCAGCGACGAGGCTGGGGAGGCGTGAGGCGCCGTGCGGTCGCGGTCGGGCGGGACTCAAAGGGGCAGCCGGCGAGGCGGGCGCAGGCGACGCAAGTACCGCAGGGAGCGAACGGAGTGAGCGACCGAGGAACACAGCGAGCGTGCGCCCGCCTCGCCGGCTGGGGCTTTGGAGGTGTCGTCCGTCGATCTATGGCCAGTCATTTATAAGCAAACGGCTGGGGCTTAAGAGGCGCTCCCCGAGGAGCGACCGGTCGCGTATTCCCAACCAACAACGATGTAAACGTATCGAGGCGACACGCCTTACCCCGCGGACCCAGTAAGGCACGTATATGGCCTCCGAGGCGTGCGACGTCTGCGAGCGGTCAGTGCGGATCGCCGGCGGGATCGGCGACCTGTGGAACTTCGCGTTCGAGTCGACGCAGGGACTCACGCTCGAACTCACCGACGGCTCGGAGTTCTTCCTCTGTTTCGACTGCATGGAGCGGCTCCCCGACGACCACGAGCCGACCGCCGAGGACGTCGCCGACCTCCGGGAGCGCACTGACCCGGTCGACGAGGACGACAACCACTTCTGGCACTGGGGCTGACGCCGGTCGGTTCGGACGGCTTCCGCACCGCTATGTTCCCGCCGTTTAAAAATGAGCCGCCGCGTCAGTCGGACTTCGACTCCTCGTCCGCGTCCGACTTCGGCTCCTCGCCGGACCCGCCCTCGTCGATCTCCGGCGTCGACGGCTCCGGCTCGACGCCGGTCTCGGCGGGCGTCGGGGTCGCGTCGGTCACGTCGTTCGACCGCGCGCCGCTGCCGAACAGCCGGTCGAGGAAGCCGCGGTCGCTCTTCGGCTCGGCAAGCAGCACGGAACACTCCACCTCGTTGAGCACGTCCAACACGAGCGAGCCGCGGACCAGCCGCGAGAGGAGCCCCTTCTGGGTCGCGCCGATGATGAGCATCGTCGCGTCGCGGGCGGCGCGCTCGATGCTGTCCTCGACGTCGCCGGTCTCGATCCGCAGCGTGGCGTCCGAGAGGTCGTGGGCGTCGGCCCACTCGGCGAGGAACGCGCGGCCCGCCTCCTCGCCGTCCTCGGCGACGTGGAGCAGGGTCACCTCGCCGCCGAACTCCGCCTGGAGCATCTTCGCGACGGCGCCGGACAGGTCCGAGGCCGGACCGCCCGCGGTCGGCACGAGGATGCGCGAGGCGTCGAACCCGCGGTCGCGGAACACGAGGAAGTCCGAGGGGAGCGAGTACGCCAGCTCGTCGACGGCGGACTCGGCGCGCCCGGGCGCCCCGTGGGAGTCCTCGCCCCAGCCCATCACGGTCATGTCGGCGCCGTAGGTGCGCGCGGCGTCGAACACCTCCTCGAACACGCGGTGCGAGAGGACGACGTGGGTCTCCACGTCGACGCCGAACGTCTCCGCGTCCTCGCGGGCCTGGTCGAGGAGGCCGTGAGCCGCCTCGTGGGCGCCGCGGTCGCGCGCGGCCTCGAGCGAGGTCTGGTCGGGGACGTTCGCGATGTTGACCGCGACGACCGTCCCGTTCCGCTGCTTGGCGATGGCCGAGGCGAGCGTGATCAGGTGCTCCTCGGTCTTGGGGTTCGCGAGCGGCACCATCACGCGGTAGTCGTCGCCGCTCGGCTGGACGGCGGTCGCCGCCGAAACGGCCTGCTCGGGCAGGTCCTCGGAGCGGTCGAGGATCCACGTCCCGAGCACGCCGCGTGTCTCGACCTTCCCGCGGGCGTACAGCAGGTACCAGAGGGCGGCGAAGACGACGAGCCCGAACGAGATCAGGATGATCGTCCGGTCGATGTAGTAGATCAGCGCGAACGACGACAGCGTTCCGATTATCGGAACGGCCGGGTAGAAGGGGACCTCGAAGTCGGGGTCGTACCCCTCGACCTCCGACTCGCGCATCACGATGAGCGCGAGGTTGAGCAGCCCGTAGACGATGAGGTGGAGGACGGAGCCCATCGTCGACAGCGACTCCACGCCGCCGGCGACGAGGAAGACGAGGATGAGCGCGCCGGTGAGCGCGATCGACTTGTACGGCGTACCGAACCGGTCGTGGATCTCGTTGAGCTTCGGGGTGACGATCTTCTCGCGGCCCATCGCGAAGTTGATCCGGGACGACGAGAGGATGGAGGCGTTCGCGGAGGAGGCGGTCGCGAGCAGCCCGCCGATCAGTAACATTCCAGCGCCGACGGCGCCCAGCGAGTAGCCGAACACCTCGTAGTTGTCGAACAGCAGTCTGGCGGCGTCGACGACCGCGGTCTCGTTGTTCGCGACGAGGTCGTTCGGGACCGCCGCGAGCAGCACGAGGAGGAACAGCGCGTACACGACCGTGACGATGACGACCGAGCCGAGGACCGCGAGCGGGAGGTTCCGCCCGGGGTCTTTGATCTCCTCGGCGACCGAGGTGATCTGGACGAACCCGAGATAGGAGACGAAGATGATCCCCGTCACCGGCAGCACCTGGCTCGTCGTGCCCGGCGGCGCGAGCGGCCGCAGCGACGACATCTCGGCGTTCAGCAGCCCGACGACGGTGAAGACGGCGAGGATGCCCAGAAGCGACATCACGATGACGATCTGGAGCCCGCCCGTCTCCTTCGCGCCGAAGTAGTTGACCGCGATGAAGAGCAGCGCGCCCGCGAGGCCGATCACCTGCGCCGCCTCCAGCGTCACGAAGCCGAGTCCGACCGGCCCGAGGCCGAGGAGGGCGTTGACGTACTCGCCGAAGCCGTACATGTAGAAGGCAGACGCGAACGCCAGCCCGAGCCAGTTCGCCCACCCCGCGACGGAGCCGAACATGGGGCCGAGCGCGCGGTTGACGTAGAAGTACGCCCCGCCGGACTTCGGCATCGCGGTCCCCAGCTCGGACGCCGACAGCGCGGTGAATAAGGCGATCACGCCGCCGAGGACGAAGGTGAACGCCGCGAGCGGGCCAGCGCGGGCGACCGCGGTACCGGGCAGCACGAAGATCCCCGCGCCGATCATCGTCCCGATCCCGATGGTGAGCGCCGCGAGCGGGCCCAGGTCCTTCGCGAGCTCCTCGTCGCCGCTCACGGCGGGCCACCTCGGGCGGTTGTAACTCTTCGGGCGTATATCATACGCCCTCTCTCTTCTCCGTTCGTATAAAGTCGGTTGATCCCGTCGACAGCGCCGTTTCCGGAAGGGAGCGCGGGGTTCGGCGGTCCGGAGCCACCCGGTCACGGAGCGTTCAACCTCGCGCCTTTTGAACGGAACACAAGGTCCATACCCTCACGCGTCCCGGTACGATCCAACAGGTGGATCCCGTGACGAAGAAACGCGAATACCGCGACGACTACGACGACAAGACGCTGTACATCCCCGGCCCGACGGAGGTCCGCGACGACGTCATCGAGGCGATGACGGAGTCGACGTTCGGCCACCGGATGGACCGGATGACCGACCTCTACACCACCATCGTCGAGGACACGAAGGAGTTCCTCGGCACCGACAACGAGGTCGTCATCCTCACCGGCTCCGGCACTGAGTTCTGGGAGGCGACGACGCTGAACCTCGTCGACGAACACCTCCTCGTCCCGACCTGTGGCGCGTTCAGCGAGCGCTACGCCAACGTCGCCGAGCGCCTCGGGAAGACCGTCCACCGTCTGGAGTACGAGTGGGGCGAGGCGGTCAAGCCGGAGGACGTCCGCGAGGCGATCGAGACCGCCGACGTCAATTACGACATGGTCGCGGGCGTGATGAACGAGTCCTCGACCGGCGTCCGCAATCCGATCGAAGAGATCGGCGACGTTCTCAAAGAGTACCCGGACACCTACTTCGCCGTCGACGCCGTCTCCTGTCTCGGCGGGGATTACATCAACATCGACGCCCACGGCATCGACGCCATCTTCGCGTCAACCCAGAAGGCGTTCGCGATGCCCCCCGGGCTCGCCGTCTGCGTCGTCAGCGACGACGCCTACGACCGCGAGGTCGAGAAGGGCGACTCCTCGTGGTACGGCGGCTTCCGCCGCACCATCGACTACTACGACCGGAAGGGACAGACCCACTCGACGCCCGCTATCCCGATCATGCTGGCGTACCGCCAGCAGATGAAGCACATGCTCGACGAGGGCCACCGCGCCCGCGACGAGCGCCACCGCGAGATGATGGAGTACGTCCACGACTGGGCCGACGAGCACTTCGCGATGTTCCCCGAGGACGGGTACGAGTCGCAGACCGTCGCCTGCGTCGAGAACACGCGGGGGATCGACGTGGCCGCGACCATCGAGGAAGTGAACGAGGAGTACGACATGGCCTTCTCGAACGGCTACGGCGACCTCGGCGAGGAGACGTTCCGGATCGGTCACATGGGCGAACACACCGTCGAGAGCGTGACGGAGCTCACCGACGCCATCGAGGACGTCGCGGACCTCTGAGCGGGCGCGTCCCCGCGAACCCGCCGACCCGCCCCGCTCAGCCCTCGTCGCGGTCGGCGACGAGTTCGATCCTGTAGATCCGGCCGCCGCTCTCCGTTCGCTCCGCGCCCACGACGACGAACGCGCGGTCGCCGACATCGACGATGTCGCCCGTGTCGAGCGGCTCCGTCGGCCCGTCGGTTTCCTCCTCCCCTTCGCCGACGACCGCGTCCGCGCCGACGGCGAGCGCGGCCGCTCCCCGGTCGATCGCGCGCCGCCAGAAGGCGTCCGAGGGCGGCCGCGGCCCCACCCGCGACGCCAACTCGCTCCGCGTGAGTCGTCTCATCGGGTTCGACTCGTCGCGCGCGCCCTTAGCCGGTTCGGAATCCGGCGAAGTCGGAGCCCGCTACAGCCAGAGCAGCTGCGCGTGCCGCGTGCCGTCGAACTCTAGGACCGTCTCCTCGTCGACGAGCCCGGCCTCGACCGCGACGCCGACCGCCTCGGTGCCGACGATGTTCGCGACCTGCGCGCGCTGAAGGCCCGCGATCACCTCCTCGGCGGTCGCCTCGACGGCGTCGTCCCCGCCATAGAACTCCTCGCTGACGGTGAGCGTCGCGCTCCCGTTGTCGTACGTCTCGCCGAGGCAGTCGGGGTCGCAGACGGAGACGAGCCGTCCCTCGGCGGTCTCGCGCTCGCGCAGCAGCATTCAGAAGCCCTCGGGCCCCTCGCCCTGAAGCTCTCGCTCCGGGCCCTCGGCCTCGCCGTCCTGCCCGGTACGGTCGCCGCGGCCGCCGCCCTGCCCGCCGCGCCCGCCGGCACCGGGCTGGCCCCCGGGGCCGCCGGCGCCGCCCTGTCCGCCGCGACCGCCCTGCGGCGGCTGTCCGCCGGGACCTGGCGCCTGGCCGGTCTGCTCTTCGATCATCTGTTCTTCCGTCTCGCGGCGGAGCTCCTCGGCCTGATCGGCGACCTCCTCGGCCTGCTCGTGCTCGCCCGCCTCTTCGAGCGCCCGCGCCTTCTCCTCTAAGACGCCAGCGTCGCGGTAGCCGAGCCGGATCGCGTTGTCGAAACAGGAGACCGCGTCCTCGGCGAGCCCGCGCTCGACCAGCAGGAACCCGCGGTTGTACCACGCCTCCGCGAAGCGCGGGTCGGTCTCGACGGCGCGCTCGGCGTGTTCGAGCGCCTGCTCGCCCTGCCCGGACTCCCAGAGCGCGTACGCGAGGTTCGTCTCCGCGGTCGCGGCGTGCTCGGACTCCTCGTCGATGCGCAGCGCCTCCTGATACGCGCCGATCGCCTGGTCGAACTCCTCCAGCTGGGCGTGGGCGGCCCCCTTGTTCACCCACGCCTCCTGGGCCTCGAGCGAGTCCTCCTCGGCGAAGTTGGCGGCGCGCTCGAACGTCTCCGTCGCCTCTTCGAAGCGGTTGATACCCATGTACGAGAGGCCGACGTCGATCAGCTGCTCGACGTCGACGTCCTCGCTGCCGATGTTCCGGCGGTCCAGCTCCTCGGTCAACACGCGGGAGTCGACGGGGTCGACGCGGCTCGGGTCCTCGCCGAGCTCCGGCGGGTCCAGCGTGAACGCGTCGTAGTCGGCGTCGACGCCCTGCCCCGAGGAGAACTCGTGGCCGTCGTCGTCGCGTTCGTCGGTCATACCCGCGGATTGGCGGTCACGACGCGTAAGGGTTGCGTCGCGCCGCGTCCCACGGGGGCGACTCCCACGGGTAGACGCTTTTACCGCTGCGGACCGTTGCTCCGCGCGCATGCCCTCCGAATCTCCGCCCACCACGCCTCGACTCTCGACGCGGCTCCGGTTCGGCGTCGCGGCCCTCCTCGTCGCCGTCGGCGCCGCCGCCAGCCTCCTCGTCGCACCGGACCTCCCCGAACAGATGGTAACGCGGTGGAACGCGGCCGGCGAGCCGACCGAAACGCTCTCCCGAACCCTCGGGATGTGGCTCGTGCCCGGACTCGCGGCCGGGCTGCTCGGGCTGTTCGCGCTGCTCCCGCGGATCGACCCCCTGGGGGAGAATGTCGCGGCGTTCCGGGTCCACTACGACCGGTTCGTCGTCGTGTTCACCGCGTTCCTCGTCGCGCTCCACCTCGCCGTGCTCGGCTTCAACCTCGGCTACGCGGTCGACGTGACGACGCTCGCGGTCGCCGGCGGAGCCGCGCTGTTCTACTACGTCGGGACGCTGCTCCCGCACGTCGAGCCGAACTGGTTCGTCGGGATCCGGACGCCGTGGACGCTCAGCGACGACGCCGTCTGGGAGCGGACCCACGCGCTCGGCGCCCGGCTGTTCAAGCTCTCGGCGCTGATCGCGGTCGCCGGCCTCTTCGCCGGCGAGTACGCGGTCTACTTCCTCGTCGGCCCCGCGCTCGCGACCGCCGCGGTCACCGTCGCGTACTCCTACGTCCTGTACGCGAGAGGCGCGAGCGAGGGGGACGACGGCGACGCCGCGCCCCGGACCGCGAAGTAGGGCGAGGCGCCGACGGCCCGCGAGGTGGGAGAGAGCGTCGACGGCCGGCGACGGGCGTCCGTCGCTCGGGCGAATTCCGCCCCGGTGCCCGGCGTTTATACCCGCGGCCCCGAAGGGAAGTGTATGACCGAGGAGTCACGCGCTGACCGGCGGTCCCCCGTCGGCGAGCCGGTGGTCCGGGCGGACCCGGCAGTGACGGGCGACCGGGCCGCGGACGCGGTGGGGTTCGACCCGAACGACCCCGACAGCGTCGCCGAGGCCGCGGAGACGGTGGGCCGCTTCGCGGCCGGCGACGTGGGTGACGGCGACAACGTCCTGATGCTGCGCGGCGCCGCCGCCTGCGCGGCGCTCGTCCGCGGCGTCGGCTCGTACAAGGAGGCGGCCGAGCGGGCGGGAGAAGACGTCTCCGTCGCGTTCATCCGCAAGTGGGCGCGGGTCCACGACCTCCCGCAGGCGATCCGTCGGCAGGTCGCCAACGGGCGGATCGCGCCGAGCGCCGCGAAACACGTCGCGCGGCTCGGCGGACGGGACCGCTACCTGCTCGCGTGGGCGGCGATCGACGGCGATCTCACGGTCCGAGAGGTGCGCGCGATCGCCTCGGCCGTCAACGACGGGGAGGACATCGAGGCCGCGGTCCGCGAGGCGGGTGTCGAGCTCGGCCGGCTTCAGCTCCGGCTCCCCGCCGAGACGTACGTGGAACTGCGCCGCCGCGCCTCGATGGAGAACGTCGAGCCGGGCGAGATCGTCGCCGACGCGGTCGACGAGTACCTCGCTGACGACCGGGGAGACTGAGCGCCGCCGATCGACTACGCCGCGTAGTCGTTCGCGAACCGCTCCGCGGCCGCGGCGATCGCCGCCCGCGCTCGGACGACCTCCTCCCACGCGATCGTCTCGTCCGGGTAGTGCGCCTCGTCGATGGTGCCCGGGCCGAACAGCACCGCCGGGATCCCGGCCGCGACGAGGTGTCGCGAATCGGCGCCGTACGTCGCTCCTCGCGGCTCGACGTCCGGGAGTCCGGTCGCGACGAGGCCGGCGCGGACCGCCTCGACGACCGGCTCGTCGACGGCGATCTCCGCGGGCTCGAACTGGACCGAGAACCGCTCGAACCGGGGCGGATGGTCGCGCAGCCAGGGGTCGTCCGCGGCGACTCGCTCCAGCCGCTCGCGGAACGCCGCCTCCACCTCCTCGACGGTCTCGCCGGGCGCCACGCCGATCCGGAACTCCGCTTCGAGCGTCGCTGGCACCGTCGACGCCCACGAGCCGGCCTCGACGCGGCCGCAGACGACCGGCCACGGGACCGGAAACTCCCCGTACAGCGGGTGTGAGACCGACTCGCTACGCTCCGTCTCCAACTCCATGAACGCCTCACGGATCGCCTCGAACCGCGGGAGCACGTCCTCGCCGCGCCACCGGGTGGCCGCGTGCGCGCTCCGCCCGTCGATCTCCAGCCGGGCCATCAGCGACCCCTCGCACGCGACGACCGGGCGCAGCTCGGTCGGCTCGGCGACGATCGCCGCGTCGCGCTCGAAGGGATACGGGTTCGCGAGCGCGGCGGTCGCCGCGCCGTAGCCGCCGTCCTCCTCGCCCGCGACGGCCTCGACGACGAGCCGGAGGCCCGCGGGCGGGAGGTCGATCGACCCGTCCGCGACCCCCTCGCGGACCTCCACCGCGGCGCCGACGCAGGCCGCGAGCCCGCACTTCATGTCGGCCGCGCCGCGGGCGGTGAGAGTCTCGACGCCCTCGTCGCCGCCGCCGTCCGCGTTCGCGGACGCGGCCCCCTCCGCGTCGTCGCGCCAGACCGGCTCGAAGGGGTCGCTCGACCACTCGGACGGCTCGGCGGGGACGACGTCGAGGTGGCCGTTCAGGACGAGGGTGGGGACCGGATCGCCGCCGGTCTCGCCGACCGCGTCACCCGCGTCGTCAGCGTCGCCCGCGCCGCTCGCACCGCCCAGTTCGAGGACGCCTGCGACGCTGCGCCGTCCCTCGACGGCCGCCGCGTCGAGGTCGTCCGGGAAGGAGGGGTGGTCGGCGAGGACGGCGGGGTCGGCGCCCCAGGCGTACGTCTCGAAGCCGAGATCGGCGAGCCGCTCCGCGACGAACGCGGCCGCGGCCGCCTCCTCGCCGGCGGTCGAGCGGTGCCGACAGAGGTCGGCCGCGAACGCGCGCATGTCGAACTCCATGCTCGCGGCGACGGCTGGGGCCGGGAAACCGTTTCGGGTGGCGGCGCCGACCCCTACCGCGGTTCTAAACGTTTATCCCTCGGCTGACCCTATCCCGAGTCGCCTGGGCCGGTAGCTCAGTTAGGGAGAGCGTCCGGCTTTTAACCGGACGGTCGGGGGTTCGAATCCCTCCCGGCCCGTACACCGAACCGCCGAGCGATAGCGAGGCGGTGAGGGAACCGGCCGGGGGGATTCGAAGAGACCGGTCGCGCGCAGCGAACAGAGTGAGCGAGCACGTCCGGGCGTGGTTCGAATCCCTCCCGGCCCGCTGTACCGCCCCGAGCAATATCGCGAGCGGCGGTGCTGTGCTGAAAGAATTTAACCCGCGGTCACTCCTTCCGGGCGACCCACTCCAGCGCCGCCGCCCGACGGTCGAGGAGCGTGCCGAGGTGGTCGGCCTCAACGGTCTCGAAGGTCCCGTCGAGTTCGTCGATCAGCGACCGGACGGGGGAAAGCGGCGTGTTCTCGTCGGTCGTGCCGTGCCACGCGCGGACCGGGACACCGACCGAATCGGCGTCGAGCGACGCGCTCGCGAACGCCCGGTTCTCGCGTTCGACCGCCCGCGCGCCGCGGTCGAGGGCCTCGTGGAAGTCGGCCGCCACGGCCTCGGCGACCGGGTCGGAGACGGAGCGGTCCGTGTACTGCGAGACGACCGCGCTCGGCCCGGAAATCGACGCGACCGCGTCGGAGATTCGGAACATCGCGCGCAGCGCGAACGGGACCGACGCGAGCGTCGCGAGGGCGTTCTCGGCCGGCGGGACGACGCTGCTCACCAGCCCGACCCGAGCGACGCGGTCGTCGCTCGCGGCGGCGAGCGCGAACGGGCCGCCGCCGGAGAAGCCGAGGACGCCGGCTCGCTCGACCGACTCCGCGTCGAGGAGTCCGCCGAGGTCGGCCGGCCAGTCCTCCCACGACCACTCGGCCGCTGGCGGCGAGGAACGACCGTAGCCGGGACGGTCGGGAACGAGGAGCCGAACGCCGGCCTCGGCCGCGGGACCCGACAGCAGCGCACCGAACAGCCGCGACCCGGGCGTTCCGTGGTGGACGACGACCGGGACCCCGTCCGGGTCGCCCCCGCTCGCGTACGAGAGAGTGCGTCCGTCGGGGAGGGTACACGCGTCCGTCGAGAGCTGCGTTGGATCGGGCGTCATGGTGGGACCTACGCGGCGGTTCTCGGAGGAGCGGAAAACGGGTTGCGGTTCGGGAGCCCGAACCCGCGAGCGGCGTCGCTCGCGGTCGTCGAAAGGGGGAAGAAAGCGTGTGTCGCGTCAGCGCGTGACGCGTCGTCTCGTGGCGCGCCAAAGTGAGCCGATCCGCTCAGTAGCCGAGCTGCTCGCGCACGAGGACGACCGTCGTGCGGCCCTCCTCGGTCTCGCGGCGGTAGACGAGCTGCTTGGCGATCGACGACTCGACGCCGTACGCCTCCTGCGCGCGCTCGTTCTCCAGCGGGTACGCGACCGACTCCAGCCGGTCGAAGGCGTCCGAGAGCGTCGGGACGATCTTGTTGATCCCCGTGACGATGACGACGTTGCCCGCGGCGAACGGGTACGCGCCGATCCGGCTGCCGGAGAGGTCCGCGGCGACGAGCTCGCCCGTCTGCGCGACCGCGTTGATGCCGCCGAGGAAGTAGTCGGCCGTCTGCGACTCGCGCCGCGCGGTCTGTCGCTCCGCGTCGTCGTCGATGCCCCAGATCTGGTCCGGGAGACTCTCCCACTCGTGGTCGCCCCCGCTGAGGAACTCGTCGAACCCGATCTCTTCGAGCGTCGTCGAGTGCCCGTTCATCACCGAGACCCCCGCGGGGATCTGGGATTTCACGGCCTCCAGCGCCTCGTCGGCGTCGTCGGCGACGACCACGTCGAAGCCGCGCTCCTCCAAGTTGGCGACCGTCGCCTCGACCGTCTCGTCGTCGGGCAGCTCGTCCAGTTCCGCGTCGATCTCGGCGTCGTCTGCGTAGTCGGCTTTCTGCTGTGGCATGGTGAACGTGAGAACCTCGTCGTAGAGTGGAGGGCCGGGAGTCACTTAACCGCTCGCGGACACCGCCGTCCGGTGGTTACGCGGGTGTTACCCTCGTGTTGTCGGCGACGAATATGCGGGTCGGTACCGAGGAGCTCGGACGCTCGACGAGCCGGTGGCTCCGCGGTCGTCGCGTCGGTCGTCGATAAAAGTCGCGTGTCGTCGGGGCCCAAAGGGGCGCGCGACGGTCGGTCTGTGGACGGTTCGGCGAAGCGGCTGCGGTCGGAGTGGGGGTGTGAAGGCGTTAACCGAACTTCACATCGCGCCGCCCATACCGCCCATGCCGCCCATGCCGCCGCCCATGCCGCCGGGCGCGCCGCCGGGGCCGCCGTCGTCGCCGCCGTCGTCGGTGCCGCCGCCCTTGAGGTCGCCGGCCGCGATGACGTCGTCGATGCGGAGGATCATGACGGCCGCCTCGGTGGCGGACTCGATGGCCTGGGTCTTGACGCGGAGCGGCTCCACGACGCCCTCGGCCTCCATGTCGATCACGTCGCCCGTGTAGGCGTCGAGACCGGCGCCGAACTCGCCGCCGTCGTGGCGGGAGCGGAGGTCGACCAGCGAGTCGATGGGGTCGAGACCCGCGTTCTCGGCGAGGGTGCGCGGGACGACTTCCAGCGCGTCGGCGAATGCCTCGACGGCGAGCTGCTCGCGGCCGCCGACGGAGTCGGCGAAGTCGCGGAGCTGGAGGGCCAGCTCGGCCTCGGGGGCGCCGCCGCCGGGCAGGACCTGCCCGTCGAGCAGCGTCGTGCGGACGACGCCGAGCGAGTCGTCGATGGCGCGCTCGACCTCGTCGACGACGTGTTCGGTGCCGCCGCGGAGGATGAGGGTGACGGACTTCGCCTCTTCGACGTCCTCGACGAAGATGCGCTCGTCGCCGCCGATGTCCTTCTGGGCGACGGAGCCGGCGAAGCCGAGGTCGTCCGTCTCGATGTCGTCGAGGTTGGAGACGACGCGGCCGCCGGTCGCGCGGGCGAGGCGCTTGAGGTCGTCGGACTTCGCGCGGCGGACGGCGAGGATGCCCTCCTGCGCGAGGTAGTGCTGCGCCATGTCGTCGATGCCGTCACCGACGAAGACGACGTCGGCGCCGATGTCGGTGAGGTGGTCGACCATCTCGCGGAGCTGCTCCTCCTCCTGGTCGAGGAACTGCTGGAGCTGGTCGGGGTCGGTGACGTTGACCTCGGCGTCGATCTCCGTCTCCTTCACTTCGATGGCGCCGTCGAACAGCGCCACGTCGGCGTCCTCGACCGCGAAGGGCATGTTCTCGTCGACGCGCTCCTTGTCGACGATGACGCCCTCGACGAGCTCGGACTCGTCGATGGAGCTGCCGACGACCTTCTCGACGGAGACGTTCTCCGTGTCGATGCCGTCGTCGTCCTGAACCGCGAGGACGGCGTCGACGACGAGCTCGGCGAGGAGGTCCTTGGAGTTCTCCGCGCCCTTGCCCGTCATCGCCGTCTCGGCGATCTCGACGAGCGTGTCGCGGTCGTCCGCGGAGACGTCGATGGCCTCCTCGTCGAGGATCTCCTTGGCCTTCTCGGCGGCCTGTCGGTACCCCTGCGCGAGGGTCGTCGCGTGGATGTCCTGGTCGAGGAGCTCCTCGGCCTGGTCGAGGAGCTCACCGGCGACCACGACCGCGGAGGTGGTGCCGTCGCCGACCTCCTCCTCCTGCGTCTCGGAGACCTCGACGATCATGTTGGCCGCCGGGTGGTCGATGTCCATCTCCTTCAGGATGGTGACGCCGTCGTTCGTGACGACGACGGACCCGCCGGAGTCGACGAGCATCTTGTCCATCCCTTTCGGGCCGAGCGTGGTGCGGACGGACTCCGCGACCGCCTTGCCGGCCGTGATGTTCATGTTCTGCGCGTCCTTTCCGGAGGTACGCTGCGACTCTTCAGAAAGTACGATCATGGGCTGATTGCCCATCCGCTGACGCTGTGACATTACAGCCATTGATTGATTGTGATTCTATATAAACCCTTCGCTCGTATCGTGCGGAACCGCAACACGGTGGGGGAGTATCGGCCGGTATGCGGTGCGTTCACACGGCCCTTTATATAGAACTCCAGATCAACTGCTGGGCGTACATTGTTTATAAACAGCCGCGGTGGCGCGTGCCTGCGAGGCCGCTTTGCGGCCGAGCAGCACCGCGCGAGGGAGTCGCTGGCTCCCGGAGCGAAGCGGAGGGTGCCAGCGACGAGGCTGGGGAGGCGTGAGGCTGCCGTGCGGGGCGGGACTCAAAGGGGCAGCCGTGAGGCGGGCGCAGGCGTTCACGAGAGCAAAGCTCTCGTGAGCCAATCAGAACGCTCTGCGTTCTGATGACGACGCAAGTACCGCAGGGAGCGAACGAAGTGAGCGACCGAGGAACGCAGCGAGCGTGCGCCCGCCTCACGGCTGGGGCTTTGGAGGCGTTTACCACATCGCTGGTAACAACGATTTATAAACGAACGACGGCGGCGACGCCAGCACAGAACTCCACTTATTGCGGTGCGTTGAAGCTCACGTCGTCGTCGAGCTCGTTCGACATGCGCTCCAAGTAGGAGTACACCGCGCCGTGCGGGGCGCCGTCGAGCAGCATCCCGACGGCCCGGCGAACGACCTCAAGCTCCTCGGGCTGGCCCACCGCGCCCACGGTCGAGCCGTAGACGACGACGTTGGCGCCCGACAGCTCCTCGATGAGCTCTCGCGTGCGGCCGTTCTCGCCGATGATCCGACCCTTCTTGCGCTGGAGGTCGTTGTCGTTGCGGGTGTGCTCGGAGAGGTCGATCAGGTCGAGCGTCCGGAGGTCGTGGTCGAGGATCGACAGCGCGGTCTCCGGCTTGAAGCCGCGGCCAATCGCCTTGATGATGTCAGGCGCGACCATCGCCGCCACGGGGTCGTCGCGCTCCTCGATAGAGACGCTCCCCGACTCCGAGTCGATGTCGAGCCGCACGTTCGCCCGCTCTTCGATCTCTCGCATCGTCTCGCCGCCGGCGCCGATGACGACGCCGATACGGTCCTGCGGAACCGTCACGTGTTGCATACCACGGGATACCCGGCGGAGCCTTTTAAGCGTGTTCCGCCGCGGACGGTGTGTGCCGGTATGACGGTTCTCGCCGGGGATCTGGCCCACCGGCGCCGGAGTCACTCCGTGTCGGACCCGGCCGCCTCGTCGGCCTCCCCGCCCGACTCCCGCTCCCCGTCCGGCCCGCTCTCCTCGCCCGGCTCTCCGTCCGGCTCCCCGCTCGGGTCGGGGTCCGGCTCCGTCACGTACGCGCGGAGGCCGTCGGGGTCGACGTCGATCCCCTGTCGCGTGAAGAAGGCCGCCACGTTCTCGCAGTCGCGCGCCAAGAACTCCCCGGCGTTGGGGTGGTGAACCGTCACCGCCTGCCCGAGGTCGATGATCACCAGCTCGCCCTCGTGGATGATCATGTTGTACTCCGAGAGGTCGCCGTGGATCAGCCCGGCGCCGTACAGCCGGCGCATGTACTCGCGGACGACCTCGTAGGCGGTCTCGGGGTTCTCCACGTCGACCTCGCTCAGCCGCCGGGCGCGCTCCTCGGCGTGGCCGACCAGCTCCATCACGAGAACGTTGCGCTGGACGGCGATGGGCTCCGGCACCCGGACGCCGGCCTTCCGCGCGCGCTTCAGGTTCGCGAACTCCTTCCGGGTCCACGCCAGCACGACCGCCTTCTTGTCGCTCGCGATTCCCTCGAACCGCGGGTCGCCCTCGAGGTAGTCGCGCATCTGGCGGAAGTTCGAGGAGTTGATCCGGTACACCTTCACCGCGACCTCGCGCTCGGGCGTGACCCCCTCGGGCCCGCCGCCCGCCGCTTCTGACCCCGGCTCCGGCCGCTCGCCGGCCTGCCCGCCGAGCGCCTCGAAGACGCTCGCCTCCTTGCCGGTGGACACCGGCCCGCCGAACGCGTCGACGTAGCCGTCCTGGACCAGCTTGTAGACGGCCGCGAGCGTGGCGTCGTCGAACACCGATTCTTGGAGCTTGAACTGCTCGGTGTCCTTGATCCGCTTGCGGAACTCGTCGAACTCGCGGTCCTGCCGCCGGGCGATCCGGTCGGCCTCGGTGTCGGAGACGTCGAGCTGCTCCCACTCGTCGCCGGGCTGGTCCGCGGGTTCGAGCAGGCCGAAGTCCTCGCTCATTCGTGGCAGGGTTCGGCGCCGCGAGGGATAAGCGAGGGGGTCCGCGGACGGCAGAGAGGGTTCGGACCTCGCTACAGCACGTCCATCGCGTCCTCGACCGGCATGTGCCCGTCGCGGACGGCCTCCAAGATCGTCCGCCGCTCCTCGGTCTCGGGGTCGACCGCGTCCGCGTCGTCGCCGGCCTTGCCCTCGCCCACCTCCGCGAGCGTCACCTTCTCCGTCTCGCCGACGAACTCGGGGAAGTCGGTGCCGTCAGCGAGCGCCGTCTCCTTCTTCACGCGGTAGGAACCGGCGTCGGTGGTGTAGAGGTCGCCCGGGTGGAAGAAGAACCAGTCCTCGCGGTCGAACCGCACCGCGATCCGCGCCTTCGCGCCGAAGTTCCGCGCGAAGAACAGGAGCGCCTCCACCTCCTCGCCGGTGAGGTAGATGGGGTCGCCCGCGCTCGACTTCGCCTCGATGGCGTAGAACGTCTCGCCGTCGCCCGCGAGCACGTCGGGGAGCTCCCGCTCCGTGGCGGAGCCGCTGGCCGGCGCGCGCATCACGGCGAACCCCGCCTCGTCCAAGGCGTTCACCAGCTCGCGCTCGCGGCGGTCACCCTTCCGGTTAGCTGACACGGTCGTCGTCACCCGGTTCGGTCATGGGGGTCGTAGACGGGAGCCGGGCAAAAGCCCGGCGGGTTTCGGCTTCCAGCCACTGCGACCGCGCGCCGTCACCCGCGCAACCGCCACCACAGCGACCGAATCTTGTAGCCGACCGATCCCCGCTCGTACCCGTTCCAGCCGCTCATCCCGCCGGCGAGCGTCGACGCCTCGTAGCCCGCCTCGTCGAGCACCCGGGTCGCGCGCTTGGCGACGATCCCCATCTTACAGACCGTGACGACCTCGCGGCCGTCGGGGACCTCGTCGAGCCGCCGGCGGAGCGCGTCGTCGTCGCCGCCGCGGAGCTCGTCGTACACCGGCACGTTCCGGCTCCCGTCGATCGCGCCGGCCTCGAAGTCCCCCTCGGGGCGGATGTCCAGCAGGAACGGCTCGTCGTCGGTGCCGAGGCGCTCGTCCAGTTCGTCCGGGCGGATGCGACTCATCGGCGGAGGGTCGGCCTCGCGGGGGAAATCCCTGCCGACCGCGGCCGGTACTCGGCGACCAGCACCGTCCTCACTCCCGCACCCGCTCGGCGTGTTCGACGACGACTCGCCCGAGTCGCTCGGTGCGGCGCCGGAGGTCCTCGTCGGTGATTCGGGGGCCGGCCCCCGGATCGGTCGCGCCCGTCTCGACCTTCGAGGAGGCGCCCTGAATCCCGACCTCGTGCGGGACGGTCCACGCGTGGACGTTCCGGAACGTCGAGCGGAGGTGTTCGAGCGTGCCGCCGTAGGAGCCGCCGCCCGCGGTCGCAAGCAGCCCCACGGCCGTGTTCGCGTACTCGTCGGAGCCGCAGAAGTCGTGGAAGTTCTTGAACGTCGACGAGTAGGAGCCGCGGTAGACGGGCGTGCCGGCGAGGACGCCGTCGGCCTCGCGGATGCGGCGCTTCAGCGCCTCGCTGTCGCCCTGCGCGCCCTCGTCCGGGTGGTAGAGGGGGAGGTCGACGGTGGCCAAGTCGATCAGGTCGGTCTCCGCGCCGGCGTCGGCCGCGGCGTCAAGCGCGACGCGGAGCGCGGCCCGCGTGGTGCTGTCCGCGCTCCGACTGCCGGAGACGGCGACGATTCGGGTCATACGCCGGGTTCGGTAGCGAATAATAAAAACGGAGGCGATCGAAGCGGTCCGGAGACGAAGTTCTGATCGGCGCCGGTTCGTCAGCGGCTCTGGGGGACGTTTCGTGTTTTTAAATCCCGGTCGATTGTTTATAAGTGGGAGACCAGAGATCGGCGGTGAATATCTCCAAAGCCCCAGCCGTGAGGACGACGCACGCTCGTTGCGCTCCTCACTCGGTCGCTACCGCTCCCTCGCTGCGGTGCTTACG
>NZ_AOJN01000062.1 GCF_000337335.1 Halorubrum distributum JCM 10118
CTCCCTCGCGCGGTGCTGTCTCGCGGCCGCCGATGGCGGCCGCTCGCAGGCACGCGCCGCCGCGGTTCATTTATAAATAGCAGGTGGCGGCTTGCCTGCGCAAGCCTCGCGACCGACACCGGGCATTATTGTCCCCGCCGCCGACGTGGCCGACATGGATCAGATCTCCTTCGGCACGGACGGCTGGCGGGCGACGCTCGACACTTTCACCGACGAGCGCGTGCGGATCGTGGGGCAGGCGGTCGCGGACCACCTCGACGCGGCGGGCCGCGACGAGCCGGTCGCCGTGGGGTACGACGCCCGCGAGACCTCGGAGGGGTTCGCCGAGAGCCTCGCCGAGGTGCTCGCCGGCAACGGCTTCGACGTGCTGCTCCCCGAGCGCGACGCGCCGACGCCCGTCATCGCGTACGCCATCGTCAACCGCGGGCTCGCCGGCGCGTGTATGGTCACGGCCTCCCACAACCCGCCCGAGTACAACGGCGTGAAGTTCATTCCCCACGACGGCGCGCCCGCGCTTCCCGACGTGACCGAGGACGTCGTCGACCGCCTCGCGGAGCCGGACCTCCTGCCCGAGGCGGAGCGCGGCGAGGTCGAACGCGTCGACCTCGTGAGCGACCACGCCGACGCGGCCCGCGAGGTCGTCGGGCGCGTCGCCGGGAGCGGGACCGGGGGCGACGGCGGTGCGGTCGACCTCTCCGGGCTCACGGTCGCGTACGACGCGATGCACGGGAGCGGACGCGGCGTCACCGACGCGCTCCTCGAATCCGCCGGCGCCGAGGTCGTCCGCCTGCGCTGCGAGCGCGATGTGACATTCGGCGGCGACTCCCCGGAGCCCTCGGCGGAACACCTCGAAGGACTGGCCGAGCGCGTCACCGACCCCGAAAGCGACGTGGACCTAGGAATCGCCAACGACGGCGACGCCGACCGGATCGCGGTCGTCACGCCCGAGCGCGGCGTCCTCGACGCGAACCTCTTCTACGCGGCCTGCTACGACCGCCTCTTGGAGACCGACTCCGGCCCCGCGGTCCGGACGGTCTCGACGACGTTCCTCGTCGACCGCATCGCCGAGGCGCACGGCGAAGCGGTGTACGAGACCCCGGTCGGCTTCAAGTGGGTCGCCGAGGCGATGGGCGAGCACGACGCGCTGTTCGGCGGCGAGGAGTCGGGCGGGTTCACCCTCCGCGGCCACGTCCGCGAGAAGGACGGCGTCCTGATGGCGCTGCTCGCGGCCGCGACGCACGGCGCCGAACCGTTCGACGCGCGCGTCGACCGCCTGCTGGACGAACACGGACACATCGCGGCCGGGAAGGTGTCGCTCGACTGCCCCGACGACCGGAAGGCGGGGGTCCTCGACGAGCTCGAGGACCACATTCCGGAGTCCGTCCGCGGCTCTCCCGTCGCGAAAGTCGTCACCCTCGACGGGTTTAAACTGCTCTTGGAGAACGGCTCGTGGCTGCTCGTCCGGCCCTCGGGCACCGAGCCGAAGCTGCGGGTGTACGCGGAGGCCGACAGCGACGAGGCGGTCACCGAACTACTCGCCGAGGGACGCGACCTCGTCGAACCGCTGATGTAAACTACCCCGCCCTACTCGCTCACGGCTTCACCGTTCGCTTCGTTGAGGGCGGGACTTTCGCGTGGACTCCCGTTCTGGCCATCGCTGGCAGGCTCGTAATCACCGTTCACGTTCAACGTCCCGCGATTCAAGCGCACGTTTACGGGTGCGCCTCCGCCCGACGACGTTTGCGCCGAGCGGAGATGCTTCACACCGATATTCTTCGCCGCGTTGTAGTCGGCATTCACTTCGTAACCGCATTTCTGGCAACAGAACCGTGCTTGCGTCTCGCGGTTCTCTCGGAGTGTCGTCCCGCACTTGGAACATCGCTGGGAGGTGTAGGCAGGACTCACCTGTTCAACCGAGACGCCGACTATCTCGGCTTTGTACTCGACGTACTCGAACAGGCGTCGGAACGCCCACGCGTGGAACTTCTTGGCGTTCGGCATCCGCTCACGAATTCCCGTCAGGTTCTCGAACGCGATCACGTCGCAGTCGTGTTCGACTGCTTCTGCGACGAGTTCCTTCGAGACGGTGTGTAAAAAGTGGTCGTAGCGTCCCGTCTCCGTGCGTCCGACCGACTGGATGGTTTCGTGAGCGGCTCGCGTCCCGCGCTGGTGGAGCGATCCGCGTCGCTTCTCGAACTCGCGGCGCCAATGGTTCAACTCCGACCCGTTCCAGAACGTACCCGTTGAAGTGACGGCGACGTTTTCGATGCCGAGGTCAACGCCGAGGACTGTGCTGTGCTCGTCGTTGCCGTCGTCGGCAGTCTCGAACTCCACGTCCGCCTTTGTGCGGACGTGAAGGTAGAACTCGCCGTCACGGTAGTGGAGCTCTGCGCCCGTTACGTCGTAGTCGTCGTTGAACAGATACTTCGAGTGGGGCGTCTCGCGGCTCTCGTCGGGAAGGACGTACTCGGCCGTGATGCGACCTTCAACGGTTGAAAGCGTCACGTGGTCGTCGTTGAACGTCGCACAGCGCTTATCATAGACGAGTGTGGGGGCGGAAAAGGACGGTTTCCCTGCGTAGTCGCCTTGTTTCCAGCGGGCGACGACGCTTTGGACGGCGTCGGCGGCCTTGTTGCGAGCGTTCTGAACGAGATTCGCTTGTAAACGTGTCTCTGCCCGCACGTCGTCGTAGGTTTCACGTTGGAGTTGGGCTTTGCTCGTCGTTTTATATTCACCTTGCCAAGCGTGGTCGACGACGTAGTTGGCAGCCCACAGGAACTCGGAGATAGTTTCATGGAGGAGATCGGCGTCACTGTCGGCCACATTGAGCTTGACAGGGACAGTGCGGCGGACCTCCATCCGTGCTTCAGATGTATTCTCTTGTTTTTATATTAGTAACGGTTCTGTGAGGAGTCGACCGACGATCGAACGTAGCTGGTGTAGTGCTTGGTCGGTTTCCTCTCCGACCTACTCGCTCGCTTCGCTCGCTTCTTGAGGTCGGAGGCTCCACCTTGTAATATGCTGAGCCGGGAGCGACCGCGCGGCGAACGCGACCCCTCCTCGCGGCGTCGACGAGTTTCAGTTTCGCCTTGCGTTCGGCTCGTTTATTTATAAATTAACCCCGTATCGTCGCGTACGGCCACCCCCGGCCGAGAGCCAACATGATCGACGAGCCACTGCCGGCCCCCGACGGCACCGACGCGGAACCGAAGCCGACCGAGCGCGGCGAAACCGCTCGGGGCGAGCCGCCGAGCCGCGATCACTCCGACCGCGACCCCTCCGACCGCGACCCCTCCGACCCGTCCCGCGAGCCGGCGGCGCCCGGCCGGGACCCGCGGGAAGAACCGGACCGCGCCACCCGCCCGCCGCCCGACCGGTCCGACGGCGACGCGGCCTGCGAACGCGACCGCGAACCGGACGGCGAGAGCGACGAGTCGGACGAATCCGAGGCCCGCGAATACCGGCTCGAACGGCTCCGACTGTGGCGGACCGTCGTCACGCTCGCGGTCGTCGTCGCCCGCCTCGTCCGGTCGCTGTGAGCGGTCGGTCGCCGCTCCGATCGGGTGCCTTTTTAGGTGATACCGCCCAAGCTGAACGTATATGTTCAAGGCCATCGTGGGCGCGTCGACGTTTCAGGACGCGCTCGATTCGGTGAGCGTGTTGGTCGACGAGTGTAAGATCCGCCTGAACGAGGAGGAGCTCTCCATCCGCGCCGTCGACCCCGCCAACGTCGGCATGGTCGACCTCACGCTGGAGGCGGCCGCGTTCGAGTCCTACGACGCCGACGGCGGCGTCATCGGCGTCAACCTCGCCCGGCTGGAGGACATCGCCGGCATGGCCAACTCCGGCGACCTGATCCACCTCGAACTCGACGAGGAGACCCGCAAGCTCCACATCGAGATCGACGGCCTCTCGTATACCCTCGCGCTCATCGACCCCGACTCGATCCGCCAGGAGCCGGACATCCCGGACCTCGATCTCGCCTCCGAGATCGTCGTCGAGGGCGCGCAGCTCGACCGCGGGATCAAGGCCGCCGACATGGTCTCCGACCACATCCGCCTCCGCGTCGACGAGACCGACGAGGCGTTCTTCATCGAGGCCGAGGGCGACACCGACGACGTGAACCTCAAGCTCGACCGCGAGGACCTCATCGCGCTCACCGCCGGCCCCGCCGACTCGCTGTTCAGCCTCGACTACCTGAAGGACATGAACAAGGCGATCCCCTCCGACGCCGAGGTCACCGTCGAGCTCGGCGAGGAGTTCCCGGTCAAGCTCCACTACGGCTTCGCAGAGGGACTTGGAAATGTGACATTCATGTTAGCCCCGCGGATTCAGAGCGACTGAAGAACGCAGATTCGGCATTTTTGAAATTGTAAGTAATCTAACTTCTCTCAGTTTACTCCGCCGCGACCACCGGAACCGACACCGTCACCCGCGTCCCTCGCGGTTCCCGGTCCGCGTACTCCACGTCGGCGCCGACGGCGGCGGCGCCCCACGCGACGACCCAGAGCCCCAGCCCCGAGCCGTGTTCGAGGGCGGTCTCGCGTCCGGACTCGACGGCGTCGACCTCGTGGTCCGGGATGCCGGGGCCGTCGTCCTCGACGGTGAGGACGAAGCGGGCGTCGCCGTCAGCCTCCCGCTCAGCGTTGCCGCCCTCCCTGCGGAGCGCGACCCGTACCCACGCCCCGCCGTCCTCGCGCTCGACGCCCTCGCCGTCGTGGTGGTCGACGGCGTTCTCCACGGTGTTCTCGACGACCGCGCGGAGCGCGTCGGGCCTGACGCGCGTGGTCCAGTCGGAGTCACCGTCCGCACCCCCCTCGACGACGAGTTCGACCGTCGTCGCGCCGTCTCGGGCGTCCGCGACGACCGATTTCAGGAGGTCGCGGACGTCCGTCTCCGCTGGATCGCTCTCGGCGAGCAGCCGCTCGACGGTGCCGGCCTTCTCGCCGAGCGCGGCCAGCGCGCCCGCCCGGCGCTCGACGGCGTCGGCCATCCGGACCAGCTCCGGGTCCTCGAGGCGGTCGCGAAGGATCTCGCCGTAGCCGTGGACGACGCCGGCGTCGTTGCGGAGGTTGTGGCGCAGGATTCGGTTGAGCACCTCCAGCTGCTGGCGGCGGCGCTCGCGCTCGGTGACGTCGGAGAGGACGACCGTGTACCCCACGTGCGTTTCGTTGGGGTCGGTCAGCCGGGAGACGGACACCGCGTACGTGCGGCGGCCGGCGGCGTCGGCCGCGTCGATCCGGACCGTCTCGCGGGAGGCGCCGTCGTCGGGGTCGGCGTCGCCGTCCGACGCCCCCGTCTCCGCCTCGTCGACTCCGACCGGCAGGTCGAGGAAGTCGGCGAGCGGCCGGTCGCGAGCGGTCTCTGCGCCGACGCCCAACACCGCCTCGGCCGCGGGGTTGAGCCGGACGACGCGGTGGTCCAGCCCGAGCGCGACGATGGGGTCCCGCAGGTCGTCGATGGCGGTGCGCTCGGCGGCGCGGCTGGTCGTCGGGTTCCGTTCGAACATCTCCGCGCGGTCGAACGCGTACGCGTCGAGCAGGACGTGCGGGACGAACATGATCGGCGCGAGCTGGAGCTGCGGGACCGGACCGAGCGACAGCGCCCACGCGACCAGGGCGAACCCCGGCGGAATGGGGCTCAGCGCGACCGCGGCGCTCTCCCGGCGGTAGAGGGGCCCGTAGCTCAGGAGGGTGTCGACGAGGAGGAACACCGCGCTGGCCACGAGGACGGTCTCCGCGGCGACGGTGAGGTACGCCCACGGCCCGAGCGCGTAAGAGACGGTCTCGACGCCGAAGGCCGGGTCGGGTCCGAAGTCGGTCCAGAAGGCGCCGTGGAGGGAGTTCGTGACCAGCAGAGTCGTCGAGAGGAGGCCGAACCCGACGATCGTCGCGAACAGGCGACTCCGAACGACGTCGCTCCGGCCGGTGTACTCCAAGGCGAAGCCGAGGAAGGTCACGCCGGTCCAGATGATGCCGAGCCACGTCGCCGTTTCGAGCAGGGCACGGAGGGCCGGGTCGGCCACGAGCAGCCCGGTCCCGTAGGCGAAACACCACGTCGCCTGCGCGGCGAACACCGCGAGGAACCAGTCGACCCCGGGGCGACCGCGGCGTTCGCGGATCGCCCACGCGAGCAGGACCGCGCCCGCGCCGCCCGCGAACGAACCGGCGACCGGCCACGCGGGGACGGCGTCGAACATGTGTCGGTCCCGAGGGCGAGCCGCGAGGTAAAACTGTCGCGGGCGGCGGCGTCCGCCCGCGCTCAGTCGGCGGACCGGGCGAACGCGATCGCCACGGGCGCGAGCAGCAGCGCGCCGATCAGGAACGGCGACGCGACGGCGACCGTGTACAGCACCGCCATCAGCGGCGGCCCGACGGTCCGGCCGAGGCTGGACGCGCCCTGGGTCACGCCGAACGCGGCCCCCTGGTCGGCGTCGTCGGCCGAGGCGGAGACGAGCGTCGCCAGCGAGACGTTGACGAGGGCGTTGCCGAGCGAGAGCGCCGCGAGCGCGGCGAGCAGCGCGACCAGCGGGAGCGTGAGCCACCCCGGGCCGCCGAGGGCGACGCCGCCCGCGACCCGGTCGACGAGGCCGGTCGCGGGGATCGCCGCGAGCGCGACGCCGAGGACGACCGATCCGACGGCGACGAGCGTCCGCGAGGGGACGACCCGCGAGAGCCGCCCGACGAGGACGCCCTGATTGATCGCGCCGAGGACGCCGACGTAGGTGAGGAGGAACGCCGCGGCCGTCGCGTCGTAGCCGAACGCGTCCGCGACGTACGGGATGAACATCACCTGAACGCCCGCGAACGCGACGGCGACGACGAAGTACGCGACCGTCAGCGGCCGGAGCGACGCGGAGGCGAGGGCGTCGCGGAACTGGCCGATCGCGGTCGTCCGGCGGCCGCGGGACCCCTCCGCGTCGCCCGCCGGACGCGTCCGGGTCGGCTCTTCGAGGAAGGCGAACCCGACGAGGACCGCGAGGAGGCTCATCCCCGCCGCCGCGAAGCTCGGGATGGAGTAGGCGGTGGCCGGGACGAACGCCGGGAGGAGGGCGTCGGCGCGGGCGACGACGGCGTCGGCGGCGAGGAGGCCGCCGATCGCCGGGCCGAAGACGAACCCGAGCGCGAACGAGGCGCCGACGAGGCCGAGCGCGCCCGCCCGCCGGTCGCGGGGCGTGATGTCGGCGACGTACGCCTGCGCGGCGGCGATGTTGCCGCCCATCGCGCCCGCGAGCGTCCGGGAGGCGAAAAGCACCGCGAGCGCGGCGACGGGGCCGAAGCGCGCCCCCGCGGCCCCGGCGTAGCCGAACGTCACCCACGCGACCCCCGCGGTCGCGAGCGACGCGAGGAGGACCGGCCGGCGCCCGATCCGGTCGGAGAGCCGGCCGAGCGTGGGCGCCGCGAGGAACTGCGCGAGCGAGTACGAGGCCGCGAGCAGCCCGATGAACGCGTCGCTGACGCCGAAGGACCTGACGTAGAAGGGGAGGATCGGGATCACGATCCCGAAGCCGACCAGGTCGATGAACACGACGCCGATCACGACCGCGAGCGCGCGGCGCGGGTTGGCGACGGCCGGGGATCGGTCGGGGCCTCCATCGGCCTCGGGATCGTCCCCGGTCGACACGGCCCCGGACTCCGGATGCGTCACGGTGGCGAGACGTCGCGCGGAGACTTAAACGGGCGCTACAGGTGCCGCTCGATGACGCGTTTCGCGGCCTGTCCCTTCTCCTTCCAGCCGTATCCCTCCTCGTACACGTGGCGCTTGGCGTCGACGAGCTCTTCGGGGGTCGACTCCTCGAAGCCGCCGCGGTCCCACGCGCCGGATTCGCGGAGCCACTCGATCACGTTCTCCCGGGTCTCGGGCCACGAGAGCCCGACCATCTCGTACCACGCCACCATCGCGAAGACGGCGTTGTCGTGGCAGCCGGGGACGGAGCCGTGCTCGTAGACGGTGCGCATCGGCTCGCGGGTCGGCTCGGAGACGCGCTCCTTGAACTCCGCGGCGGTGAGCAGGCGGAGGCGGTCGCCGTCCTCGACGACGCGCTGGTCGCGTCGGAGCGTCCCGAGCGCGGCCTTGTGGAGCCCGCCCCAGTCCGCCGGAATCGCGTCCCGCAGCGCCGCCTCCGAGAGCCCGTCGGGCTCCGCGGACAGCACCGACAGGAGGTCCGTGTACGCCTTCTCGACGGTCGGCCAGCTCACGCCCTCGAACTCGCAGTCGGCGTCGTGAAGGCTGTTCGTCGTCCGACAGCCGGGACACGGGTAGCGGAACGTCGGCACTGGATGGGTGTGTGCGGCCGCCGGAGTTAGGGTTTTCGCGACGGTTCGCCGGGAGCGACGCGCCGGGATCGGCACGGACGTTCGTGGGGGTTCCGAAACGTTTACTCGCCGCCCGACCGCGACTTCACACGGTATGACAAAAGTGAGTGTCATCGGTGCGGCGGGGACCGTCGGAGCCGCGGCCGGCTACAACCTCGCGTTACGCGACGTGGTCGACGAGCTCGTCTTCGTCGACATCCCGGACCAGCGCGAGACGACGATCGGCCAGGCCGCCGACGCGAACCACGGCGTCGCCTACGACTCGAACACGACCGTCCGGCAGGGCGAGTACGCGGACACCGCCGGCTCGGACGTCGTCGTCATCACGGCCGGCATCCCGCGCAAGGAGGGCCAGACCCGCATCGATCTGGCCGGCGACAACGCGCCGATCATGGAGGACATCGGCGCCTCTATCGCCGAGCACAACGACGACTTCGTCACGGTCACCACGTCGAACCCGGTGGACCTGCTCAACCGCCACCTGTACGAGGCGGGCGACCGCGACCGCCACAAGGTGATCGGCTTCGGCGGCCGGCTCGACTCCGCGCGCTTCCGCTACGTCCTCTCCGAGCGCTTCGACGCGCCCGTCAAGAACGTCGAGGCGACGATCCTCGGCGAGCACGGCGACGCGCAGGCGCCCGTCTTCTCGAAGGTCCGCGTCGACGGCCGCGACCCGTCGTTCGACGCCGACGAGAAGGAGGAGATCCTCGCGGACCTCCAGGAGTCCGCGATGGACGTGATCAGCCGGAAGGGCGCCACGCAGTGGGGGCCCGCGACCGGCGTCGCGCACACCGTCGAGGCGATCCTCAACGACACCGGCGAGGTGCTCCCCTGCTCCGTCGTGCTCGACGGCGAGTACGGGTACGAGGACACCGCGCTCGGCGTGCCCGCGAAGCTGGGCTCGAACGGCGTCGAGGAGGTCGTCGAGTGGGACCTCGACGAGTACGAGTCGGAGCTGCTCGACGAGGCCGCAGAGAAGCTCTCCGAGCAGTACGAGAAGATCGCGTAGGGCGCCTCTCGGAATCGATCGCCGCCAGCCACCGGATTTTTACCGCTGCCGCGCGCTCCTCGGAGCATGAACCGCGCCGAGATCGACACCGACGACCTCCTGAAGGTCGTGCTGCTGCTCGTCGTCGTGTGGCTTCTCCTGGAGATCGTCGGGGCCGTCCTCGATATCGCCTTCTGGCTGCTCGACGCCATCCCGACGCTGATCGGGGTCGCGCTCGTCGTCCTGATCGCCTTGCACCTCACCGATCGGATCTGAGGCGGGCGGCGACGTGTTCAGCCTCAACGTCCCGCTGCCGCCCGCGGTGGACCGGCTCGCGACCGATCTCCACCCGAAACGAACGGGGTTCGACAGGGTGCGCGAGCGGCGCACGCTCGTCTGTAAGCGGTTCGGGGTCGGAGACGTGCGAGACGGAGACGAAGAGACCGGCGAGCGAGGCCCTCCCCCCCGACAGGAGGCCGTCGACCGCCTGCGCGAGCGACTTCGCCGCCCCCTCGCCGCGGTCGAGCCCTTCGAGGTCGCCGTGACCGGCGTCGACGTCTTCGACGCGCCGCGGTCGGGGTCGCGGCCGGTGGTGTACTTGGCCGTCGAGAGCGACGAGCTGGTTCGGGTTCACCGGCGGCTCTGTGACGCGTTCGGCGCGGTCGAGGGCATCGAGGGCGACGAGTACATGCCGCATATCACACTGGCGAGAGGTGGGAATCCTGAGCCGGGGGTCGTCGCCGACCTCGTCGACGCCGAGTTCGAGCCGGTCCGGTGGCGGGTCCACGCGCTCGACGTGTGGGACCCGGAGTTCCGGGAGGTCGCGGCGAGCGTCGATTTATAAGTGATCGATTTCGGGGTGTCGGCGACTACCTCCAAAGCCCCAGCCGATCGGTTATAAATAACTGATAGCGGATCAGCCGCGACCATCTTCAAAGCCCCAGCCGCGAGAACTCGCGCACCTCGCTGCGCGCTTCAGTCGCTCGCTTTGCTCGCTCCTTCCAGTGCTTACGTCGGTGTGCTTCGTCCTCGCGGCTGCCCCTTTGAGTCCCACTCCACCCCACACCGCAACCGCGCCTCACACCTCCCCAGCCTCGTCAGCCGGCCTCCGCTTCGCTCCGGCCGGCTGACTCCCTCGCGCGTGCTCCTCGCGTCCTTCGGACGCTCGGAGGCACGCGCCGACCGGACAAGGGTACTGTATATAAATGAGCGACGGCCGCGACCGACTACGCGTCGTCGACCCCGTTAGGCTCCTCGACCGCGTGATGCGGCCCCACCGGCCCGTGGGTCGGGCAGACGCCCGCGATGGGGGTCGCGTTGAGACAGCAGGCGCGCTGTTCGCTCGCGACGAGGCCCCGCGAGAGGGGCTCGCCGCAGCGGGCGCAGTACGACTCCGCCTCGGCGCCGGTCATCCCTCAGCGCTCGCGGATCCGCATCGGCACCGGGTGGTTCGGGTGCATCGTCAGCGAGCCGCGCAGGGCGAGGCTCGGCCCCTCGTAGTCGAGTTCGAACCGCGAGCAGACGGTCGCGAGGATGATCTTCGCCTCGAGCAGCGAGAACGCCTTCCCGATACAGTGGCGCGGGCCGCCGCCGAACGGGAAGTAGGCGAACCGGGGCCGTTGGATCCGGCGCTCGGGCGTCCAGCGGTCGGGGTCGAACGCCTCGGGGTCGTCGTACCAGCGCTCGGACCGGTGGATCACCCACTGGGAGACCATCAACGCCGACCCCTCGGGGATCCGGTAGCCCCCCAGTTTCACGTCGAGCTTCGGCTCGCGGAACAGGGTGTAGACGGGCGGGTAGAGCCGCATCGACTCGTTGAGGACGCGCTCGGTGTAGTCCATGTCGCGGACGGCGCCCGCGGTCAGGGACCCGCCGCTCACGGCTTCCTCGGCCTCGCCCTCGACCCGCTCGCGGGCCTCGGGATGGTTCGAGAGGAGGTAGAAGGCGTAGGTGAGCGCGAGCGCGGTGGTGTCGTGGCCGGCGAGCAGCATCGTCACCAGCTCGTCGCGGAGGTTCTCGTCGGTCTGCTCGCCGCGGTCGCGGGCGCGGAGCAGGACGGAGAGCAGGTCCATCGGGAGGTCGGCGTCGGGGTCGCCGGGCGGGCCGCGGACGCCGGTCCCGTCCGGGCCGGCGGGGTCGACGCTCGGGTCGCGCTCCGTGCCGCGGCGGCGCTCGACGATGCCGTCGATCACCGATTCGAGCGTGTCGATGGCGGCGTCGAACTCGCGGTTCTCGCGGGTCGGCAGCCAGTCCGGGATCAGGTACCGGCGGGGGTCGGGCTCGAACCGGGCGCCGAGCGGTTCGAGGTTCTCCTGGACCGTCTTCACCTCCTCGTCGTCGATGTCGGCGCCGAACATCGCCGTGACGATGATCTTCACGGTGAGCCGCGCCAGCTCCAGCTGGAGATCGACGACGTCGCCGTCCTCCCAGTCGGCGACGTGCGACTCGGCGTGGTCGGCCATCACGCCGGCGAGCGCGCCGATGCGGCGGTTGTGGAACGCGGGGTTCGCCAGCTTCCGCTGGCGCTGCCACGTCTCGCCCTCGCTCATGAGGAGGCCGTCGCCGAGCAGCGTGTCCATCGCGTCGTCGCCGAACTGGGGCTTCCGGTAGCGCTCGGCGTCGGCGACGAGCACGCGCTCGACGTCGGCGGGGTTCGTGAGCAGGTACGTCTCTCTCGGGCCGAGGTCGAGCCGCACCACGTCGCCGTAGCTGTCGGCGCAGGCGCGCAGGAAGCCGAACGGGTCGTCAGCGAACTGGCGACCGTTGCCGAACAGGGGGTCGCCCAGCGGTCCGGGCGGGGTAACGGACATACGATTTCTGGGGGTTGAGCGGGGTTAAACGTTCGGCAGGGGGAGAACGAAGCGCGAGAAAGGAAGGCGAGGAAAACCGACGGGATCGGGGGCGTCGGAGCGCGGCAAGCGCGGAGCGTCGGAGCGTTACCGCGCGTCGAGCTGCTCGACCCGGGCGATCAGTTCGTCGACGGCCGCCTCCTGGTCGTCGGTGGCGTCGACGATGCGCTCGGTCGCGTCCTCGGTGCGGTCGGAGCGCTCGCGCACCGCCTCCAGCGACGAGGTGAGCTCCTCGACGGTCGCGGCCTGGTCGTCGGTGGTGCGCGCGACCTCGGCGACGCCCGCGGCCGCCTCGTCGACGGCGTCGGCGATCTCCTCCAGCGAGTCGAGGACCGTCTCGATCTCGGTGCCCGCGTCCTCGATGCGGTCGTGGGAGCGCTCGACGGCGGTCGTGGTCTCCGCGGACTGTGCCTGCAGCTTGTCGAGGCTCTCAGTGATCTCCTCGGTGTAGCCGCGGGTCTCGTCGGCGAGCTTCTTTACCTCCTCGGCGACGACCGCGAAGCCGTCGCCGCCCTCGCCGGCGCGGGCGGCCTCGATGTTGGCGTTGAGGGCGAGCAGGTTCGTCTGCTCGGCCACGTCGGAGATGACCTCGATGACCTCCTCGATGTCGTCCATGCGCTCGGAGAGCGCGCCGACGCTCTCGACGAGCTCGTCGCCGATCTCGACGACGTCCTCGGTCGCCTCGCGGGCGTCCTCGCTCGCGTCGAGCCCCTCGTCGGCGGCGTCGGCCGCCGCGACCGCGGCGGAGTCGACCTCGTCGGCCGTCGCGGCGACCTCCTCCATCCCCGCGGAGAAGGACTGCATCTCGGAGACGCTCTCTTCGAGGAGCTCGTTCTGCTCGTCGACGTTCTCGGCGATGTCGGCGGCCGCGGCGCTCGCCTCCTCGACGGTCTCGTCGAGGTCGCGCGCCTTCTCGTGGACCCCCGAGGAGAGCTGGTCGAGGTTCTCGGCCATCTGATTGACGACGTCGATGACGCGGACCAGGTCGGCGCTGAGGTGCTCGAAGGAGTCGCGGCGGCTCGCGCGGGCGTCGAGGTTCCCCTCGCCGATCGCCTCCGCGGTCTCCCGGACCTCGGCGACCAGCTCGCCCGTGGCGTCACGCTGGTTCACGTTCTCCGTCCGGTCGACGACGACCTCGGTCACGCCGACGAGCTCTCCGGTCTCCTCGTCGTACATCGCTGTCGCGGTGAACTCGATGTGCCGCTCGTCGCCGTGGCGGTCGACCATCGTGCTGGTGTCGCGGTAGCGGTTGCGGCCGGCCTCGCGACGCTCGACGCCGTGGACCTCGTCGGCGGTGTCCGGCACGTCGAGCACCTTGTCGGCGAGCGTGTCGGCTCGGCGGCCGTCGGGGTAAAAGAGCTCCGAGACGTGGTCGTGACCGACCGCCTCCTCGCGCTCGACGCCGGTGAGCGACGCGATCGCCTCGTTCCACTCCGCGACGTTCCCCTCGCAGTCGAGGATGAACGTCGGGACGCTGGTGGCGTTGAACACCTGCTGGAAGCCGGCGCCCGCGAGCGTCGCCGCGCGGTTCACGCCGTCGGCGTCGGTGAACGTGTGGTCGCCGGTCTGGTCGGCGGCGTCAGTCGGTGTCCCGCCGGCCGATCCGGCGGAGTCGGGTCCGTTCTCGACGACGACGCCCCCGTCGGGGACAGACCGAGAGTCGGTCCCCCGTCCGAGTAGCCGCCGCAGACGCTCGCGAAGTCCCGTCATGTCTACGTCACCGTCTCCCAACCGTCATCATAAACCGCACGTCCCGGTATTCGAGTTTGATAATCAGAGGGGCCGGGCGGCGGCGGGGACGGCCCGCAGCGGGGACGGCCCGCGGCGGCGAGTCGAGAGCGCCGGGCCCGCAGCGTTCAATGGCGTCGGGCGGCTACGGCGATCCGAGACCGATGGACGCCGACGCGGTGCGCGAGCGGGCCCGAGACCTCCCGACGGAGCCGGGGGTCTACCAGTTCCGGGCGGGCGAGACGACGCTGTACGTCGGGAAGGCGCTCGACCTCCGCGACCGGGTGCGGTCGTACGCGGACCCACGCTCGGGGCGCATCCGCGGGATGGTCGAGCGCGCCGACCGGATCGAGTTCGCGGTCACCGACACGGAGACGCAGGCGCTGCTGCTGGAGGCGAACCTCATCAAGCGGTTGCGGCCGCGGTACAACGTCCGGCTGAAAGACGACAAGTCGTACCCCCTGGTCGCCTTCTCGGACCACGAGGTACCCAGAATCGAAGTGACCCGCGACCCCGAGGCGGGCGCGGTCGCGTACGGCCCGTTCACCGACGTTGGCCGCGTCGAGACCGTGGTGAAGGCGGTGCGGGATGTGTACGGCCTCCGCGGCTGCTCGGACCACAAGTACGAGGGGCGCGACCGCCCCTGCCTCGACTACGAGATGGGGATCTGCTCGGCGCCGTGCACCGGCGAGATCTCCCCCGAAGAATACGCCGAAGACGTCGCCGCCGCACGGCGCTTCTTCGAGGGAGAGACCGGCGTCCTCGCGGACCCCCTGCGCCGCCGGATGGAGGCCGCGGCGGAGGCGAACGAGTTCGAGCGCGCTGCGAACCTCCGCGACCGCCTCGAGGCCGTCGAGGCGTTCCACGGCGAGGGCGGCGAGGCTGTCAGCGACCGGACCGACGACCGCACCGTCGACGTGCTGGCGGCCGCGGTCGAGGGCGACACGGCCCGCGTGGCCCGGCTCCACAGCGAGCGCGGCCAGCTCGTCGACCGGAGCCGGCACCGACTCGACGCCGCGGCGGTGGAGGACGTGGACGGCGGCTCCTCGTCCGCCGACGCCAACACCCCCGCGGCCGTCCTCGCGGCGTTCCTCGCGCAGTACTACGCCGAGCGAGAGTTCCCGGACGCGGTCCTCCTCGCGGAGCGCCCCGCGGACTCGGACGTGGTCGACTGGCTGGAGGGCGAGGGGGTCGCGGTCCGGGTCCCGGGCGCCGGCCGCGAGGCGAAGCTCGTCGAGCTGGCGCTGAAGAACGCCCGGAAGCGCGGCGGGCGCGACGACCCCGTGGGCGCGCTCGGCGAGCGCCTCGGGATCGACCGCCCCGAGCGGATCGAGGGGTTCGACGTGAGCCACGCGCAGGGGACCGCCGTCGTCGGCTCCGACGTGTGCTTCGTCGACGGGTCGGCCGAGACGGCCGACTACCGCCGGAAGAAGCTCACCGAGCGCAACGACGACTACGCGAACATGCGCGAGCTGATCCGGTGGCGCGCCGAGCGCGCGGTCGAGGGGCGGGACGACCGCCCCGACCCCGGCCTCCTCCTGATCGACGGCGGCGACGGACAGCTGGGCGCCGCCCGCGACGCGCTCGCGGAGACGGGCTGGGACGTGCCCGTCGTCGCCCTCGCGAAGGCCGAGGAGCTGGTCGTCACCCCGACCGGCACCCGGCGGTGGGACGACGACGCCCCCGAGCTCCACCTGCTCCAGCGCGTGCGTGACGAGGCGCACCGCTTCGCCGTCTCCTACCACCAGACCGTCCGCGACGAGGTGAAGACGGTCCTCGACGACGTGCCCGGCGTCGGTCCCGAGACCCGACGACGACTGCTCCGGCGGTTCGGCTCGGTCGAGAACGTCCGGGACGCCTCCCGCGACGACCTCACCGACGTCGACGGCGTCGGGGACGCGACCGCCGACACGCTCCGCGAGCGTTTATAAATAGGTCCGCGGTGGCGCGTGCCGGCGAGCGGCCGGAGCGAAGCGGAGGCCGCGAGTCGCACGCGCGAGGGAGTCGCGAGCGAAGCGAGCGACGAGGCTGGGGAGGTGTGAGGCGCGGTCGCTGTGCCGGGCGGGACTCAAAGGGGCAGCCGGGAGGCGGGCGCAGGCGACGTAAGGACCGCAGGAAGGGAGCGAACGAAGTGAGCGACCGACCGAGGACCGCAGCGAGCGTGCGCCCGCCTCCCGGCTGGGGCTTTGGCGGTGTTCGCGATCGATCCACAGTCAGCTATTTATAAGTGAGCGGCTGGGCCGGAGGCATTCACCCTCGATCCGCCATCGATTATTTATAAATCACCACTCCCAATCTTATCCTCGTCATGCGCGCGTTTTTCGCCGTCGACCTCCCGGACTCCCTCGCGCCGGCCGTCGCGGACGCGCAGGCCCCCTTCGCGGACGCGCCCGGCGTCAACCCGGTCGACCCCGAACAGGCGCACGTGACGCTGAAGTTCCTCGGCGATGTCGGCGGACGCGACGACGGAACCGAACCGACGGTCGACGACGTGATCGCGGCCGGCGAGCGCGCCGTCGACCGCGCCGGCGTCGCCCCATTTAAATGCGCCGTCGACCGCGCCGGCGTCGCCCCATTTAAATGCGCCGTCGCCGGCCTCGGCGTCTTCCCGAACCGCGAGTACGTCTCGGTCGTCTGGACCGGCGTCGACAGCGGGGCCGAGGCGCTCACCGCGCTCCACGAGGCCCTCGAAGCGGAGACGACCGCGCTCGGCGTCGACCCCGCCGACCACGAGTTCACGCCGCACGTCACGCTGGCCAGAGTGGAGACCGCGGCCGGGGCCGAGGCGGTCCGCGACGCGCTCGACGCCGAACGGCCCCAGGCCGGGTCGTTCTCGGTCGGCGAGATCCGACTGGTGAAATCGACGCTGACCGAGTCGGGACCCGAGTACGACGTCGTCCGGGAGTTCGACCTCGGGTGAGGCGATCCGACACGCGCCTCCGGTGAGATTCTCACCGCTGATAGCCGCGGCCGTACGTTTAACGTACCGGATCGGTGAGGGGTTCACAGATGGACGACGGGCCGCGAACGGTGGGAAGCGCGGGGTCGACGGAGAGCGGCCGTGCCGGGCGCGACGGCAGTGCCGGGCGCGACGGCGACGGCCCTCCCGACCGCGGGCGCACGGACGGGGGTCGCTCCCCGGCGGTGGCGCGGCTCGGCCGCCGGTTCGACGCGTCGACGCGACGCGAGGCGGCCGAAGCGCTCGGCAACCCCTCCAGTTCGATGAGCGCCGACGCGAGCCGGATCGTCGAGGCGCTGTTCTCGACCGCGCTCGACGACCCCGACGAGGCCGTCCGCGCGGCGGCGATCGAGTCGCTGTACTTCCACGGCGACGACCACGTCGATCGGCTGGCGCGCCGGATCACAGAGCGGCGGGGCGGCGGCGCAGGCGGGGCGAACGGCGCGGGCAGCGGGTCTCGGGCGGCGGGACCCGGCGTCGCCGAGACGTTCTCGCGCTGGCTGGAACACGACCGGGCCGCGTATCGGATGCTCGGCGCGACCGGGCTGTCGGCCGTCGGCGGCGAGGGGGCCGCGCCCCGGCTCCGCGAGGCGTTCGACGACGACGACGCTCGGGTCCGCGCTCGGGCCGTCAGGGGGTACGCGCGAGTCGGCGGCGAGGCGGTCGAGGCGATCCGACCGCTGGTGAACGCACCGAACGACCTCGTGCGCGGCGCCGCGGTCGACGCGCTCGTCGCGATGGACAGCGACGACGCGGTCGAACTGCTCGCGCTCGCGGCGCGTCGCGGCAGCGAGCGGCTCCGGCTCGCCGTCGTCGACCGACTTGATGCGCTCGACCGGCGGGACGCGACCGGGGTGTTGATCGGGTCGCTGCGCGACCCCTCGGAGACCGTCAGCCGGGCGGCCGCGAGGTCCGTCGCCGCGGTGACCGCCGAGGCGGAGGCGGTCCCCGCTGGCGACGTTCGCGACCGCCTCCTCGCCGAGCGACCGTTCGAGACCGACGGCCTGCTCGCGGTGTTCCGGGCGGTCGCCGCGGAGCGGACCGCGTCCTGCCGGACCGGGAAGAGCGGAGGAGCGCCCGACCGGCCGCGAGAGGCCGTCGATGCCGAGACGAGGCGGTACGCGGCGTGGCTGTACTGCGAGCTCCTCGAAGCGGCCGACCCGGACGCGGCCGACCGGTCGGCGGCCGTCGAGTGGCTGATCGACACGCTCGACCACCGCGACCGGCTGGTGGCGGACCTCGCCGCGGCCTACCTGCCGCGGATCGTCTCGGCGGCCGCGACCGAGGAGGCCCCCTCAGAGGGCGCGACCGAGTCCCCGCTCGGCGTCGACGTCGAGCGGCGGCTGCGCGCGCTCGCGAGCGACGAGACCGCCTCGGAGAGCGCCCGCGAGCGCGCCAGGGCGGTGTTGCGGCGGTTCAAGCGGGCCGTCGTCGAGGCGGCCGCTGACCGCCACGTGGAGTACGTCTACGTCCGCTGGCCCGCGGACTACACCGAGAGCTACGGCGAGTGACCGAACGACGAGACGGCGGGGGACCGGGCGTCCGCAGACGCGGACGCGCCGGCGGAGCCCGCACCGGCCGCCGCGGCGGCGCGAAGCCGGGAGTTACGGCCGGCGGACGAATCGACCGTCGTCGACCGCGACCCGCAGGTCGATCGTCTCGTCGAGGAAGTTCAGGACGGTGGCGACGTTGGGGTCCGCGTCGGCGTCGACGTACAGCTGTAACGCGCCGCCCGCGTCGTCGAGGCGCGCGGCGAGCATGCGGACGAACGCCACCGCCCGTTCGACGTCGAAGGAGGCGACGATCTGGTGGAAGACGCTCACTTCCAGCGAGATGCGCTCGCCGGGCTCGTGGTTGGCGTCGAGGATCCGCGAGACCGTCTCGCCGACCTCGTCCGGGGAGAGGCGCGGGTCGAGCTCGACGATCTCGGCGTTGCGTCCCTCGAAGTCGACGTCGGGCGTCGCCTCGAAGTCGTACTCGCCGGTCGAGACGATAACCGTCCGCCGGGGCCACGCGTCGAGGGCCCCGTCGAGCGCGCGCACCAGCCGCTCCGGGGTGGGAGTCACGGCCACCGCCAGCCCCGCGGCGCCGTGGAAATGCGCCCGGAGCGGGTCGGCCTCGTCGCCGGCGGCCGGCCCGTCGACGCGGACGACGCCGTCCCAGCCCACCAGGTCCGCCACGTGAGCCCCGCCGGCGATCCGGTCGGCCACGTGCTCGTGGAGGTGCGTCTTGAACTCGGCGACGGCCCCGTCAGTGTCGTAGGCGGTCTTGGCCGTGGCGCAGTACGGACAGTCCCAACTCACGCGGAAGTCCGACTTCGAGAGGGCGTCGGAGTGGTGCGCGAGCAGGTGCGAGCCCGTCACCTCGGCCATCTCCGACCGGTCCCGCGTCCACGCGACGAACCCGCACCGGTCACACGCCCAGCGGCTCACCATGGTCGAGAACGTACCTCACGAGACCCGTCGGAAGTACATGTATGTTGTGTTACGTGTGGCCGGCCGCCGCGCGCGGCGGGCTCGGCGGGCGCGACGGGCGCGACGACGGCGGTCACGCGGAATCGACCGACCCGTCGCCGTCGACCGCCCCCGACGCGAACCCGTTCTCGTCGGCGTGTTCCACGCGGACCCGAGTGACCCGCGTCGCGGTCGCACCGGTGACGGCGAGCGTGACGTCGCCGACCGCGACGCGGTCGCCCTCGGACGGCAGCCGGCCGAGCTGTCGGGTTATCAGGCCCGCGACGGTCTCGGCGCCCGCGTCCGCGGGCAGCGCGAGCCCGAGCGTCTCGTTGAGGTGGGCCACCGTCGTCCACCCGCGGACCACGGCGGCGTCGGGCGCGACCACGTCGACGGCGTCCGTCTCCCACCGCCCGACCAGCTCGCCGACCACCTCCTCGAAGAGGTCCTCCAGCGTCGCGATCCCGACGACCGCGCCGTGTTCGTCGACGACGATCACCATCCGCGCCTCGCTCGCGCGCATCTCCGCGAACAGCTCGTCGAGCGGCTTCGTCTCGGGGACGAACGTCGGCTCGCTGAGGACGCTCGCGAGGTCGGCGCCCGTCTCCTCGGCGCGGATCGCGTCGCGGACGTCGAGGACGCCGATCACGTCGTCGCGGTTCTCGCCGTACACCGGCATCCGGGTGACGCCCTCGCTCGCGGCCCGCGAGAGCGCGTCCGCCGGCGTCGCCGTCCGCGGGAGCGCGACCACGTCGGTCCGGGGGACCATCACCGCGTCGACGGTCGTGGTCTCCAGATCGAGGACGCCGCGGATCATCGCGCCCTCGTCGGGGTCGAGCGCGCCCGCGGCCTCGCCCGACCGAACGAGCGTCGCGATCTCCTCGCGGGTGAGGTACGACTCGATCGCGGACTCGCCCCCCGTGAAGCGGTTGACGACCCCGGAGAGTGCCTCGAACACGTACAGGACGGGGCGGAGGACGCGCTGGATCGCGACGACGATCCGCGAGACGCGGAGCGCGTGCTTCTCGGCGTTGGCGACCGCGTACGACTTCGGCGCGATCTCGCCGAAGACGATGACGAAGAGCGAGGTGACGAGCGTCGACCCCGTGGCCGCCTCGCCGCCGGAGAAGCCGAACCGGACGAACACCGCGGTCGCGACCGACGCCGCGGCGATGTTGGCGACGTTGTTGCTCACGAGGGCCGTGACGAGGAAGCGGTGCGAGTCGTCGCGCAGCGCCGACAGCGCCCGGGCGCCGGGGACGTCGGTCGCGACGAGCGAGTCGATCCGGTGGGTCGGCACGGAGAACACCGCGAGTTCCGAACTGGAGAAGAAGGCGCTCACCGCGGTCAGCGCGAGGATGGCGCCGACGCCGACGAACGCGATCGTGAGGTCCATACCGCCACATGCGGCCGGGTATAAAAGGGAGTACCGACGCCGCAGATACCCACGAACGCGCATTCTCCACCGGAAACGGAGGGGTCGATACACACGAGCGCGGATCCGTTCGGGCGGCAAAACGGCGCGATTCGGAAAGCGTTAACCCCGCGCCGCGGGTGCGTTTCGACATGAAGGTACTCGTGACCGACCCCATCGCGGACGCGGGGTTGGACCGACTCAGAGACGCCGGCCACGAGGTCGTCACCGACTACGAGAGCGAGGGGGAGGCGTTGCTCGACGCCGTCGCCGACGCGAACGCGCTGATCGTGCGGTCCGGGACCGACGTGAACGAGGCCGTCTTCGAGGCCGCGACCGAGCTGGTCATCGTCGGCCGCGCCGGCATCGGCGTCGACAACATCGACATCGAGGCCGCCACCGACCACGGCGTCATCGTCGCGAACGCGCCCGAGGGGAACGTCCGCGCCGCCGCCGAGCACACCGTCGCGATGACGTTCGCCGTCGCGCGCTCGATCCCGCAGGCCCACGGCCGCCTCGTCGGCGGCGAGTGGGCGAAAGGCGAGTTCCTCGGCACCGAGGTGAACAACAAGACGCTCACCATCGTCGGGCTCGGCCGCGTCGGCCAGGAGGTCGCCAAGCGCCTCGACTCGCTCGGGATGGACCTCGTCGTCTACGACCCGTACATCTCCGAGGAGCGCGCCGACCGGATGGGCGCCGAGCTCGTCGAGGACCTCCACGACGCGCTCGCGGCCGGCGACTTCGCGACGATCCACACCCCGCTCCTCCCCGAGACGGAGGGGATGATCGGCGAGGCCGAGCTGGCACAGCTGGAGGGCGGCTACCTCATCAACTGCGCCCGCGGCGGCATCGTCGACGAGGGCGCGCTCGCCGAGGCGGTCGACGACGGCGTCCTCGCGGGCGCCGCGCTCGACTCCTTCGCGGAGGAGCCGCTCCCGCAGGACTCGCCGCTGCTCGACGTCGAGGAGATCGTCGTGACCCCCCACCTCGGCGCCTCGACGGAGGCGGCCCAGGAGAACGTCGCGGTCGACACCGCGGAGGCCGTCCTCGCGGCGTTCGACGACGAGCCCGTCCTGACCGCGCTCAACGCGCCCTCCGTCGACGAGAGCGCGTTCCCGCGGATCGAGCCGTACATCGACGTGGCCGAGACCGCCGGAAAGGTGGCCGCACAGCTGCTCGACGGCCGTATCACCGAGGTGGAGGCCACCTACGAGGGCGACATCGCCGCGGAGGAGGTCGACCTCGTCACCGCGAGCGCGCTGAAGGGCGTCTTCGAGCCGCTGGAGTGGCAGGTGAACGCGGTGAACGCGCCGCGGCTCGCGGAGGAGCGCGGCATCGAGGTGACGGAGTCGAAGACGCGACAGACAGACGACTTCCAGAGCCTCGTCCGCGTCACCGTCCGCAACGGCGACGACGAGATCGCGGTCGAGGGGACGCTGTTCGCGGGCGAGGACGCCCGCATCGTCCGGATCGACGGGTTCCGTGTCGACGCGGTCCCGTACGGCCACATGCTCGTCGCGCGCAACACCGACGAGCCCGGCGTCATCGGCCTCATCGGCACCGTCCTCGGCGACCACGACGTGAACATCGCCGGGATGTTCAACGGCCGCGAGACGCAGGGCGGGGAGGCGCTCACCGTCTACAACCTCGACTCGGCCGTCCCGGACGCGGCGGTCGAGGAGCTGCTCGCGGACGACCGGGTCGTCGAGATCACCGAGATCACGCTGGACGGCGCAGACGGGCGCGCCGACGAGTAGCGCGCCCGGTCGGCTATTTTTCCGTCGCGAGCGGCTCCGAGGGCGTTGCGAGCGCGTCCGGGTCGGCGACGACGGGCGCCGCGACCTCAGCGACCGGTCGGTCGCCGAAGCCGACGACGAACGCCGCGCCGTCGCCGACGGCCATCGCCCCCGCGTCGGGGACCGCGTCCGTCTCCCCGCGACCCCGCCCGGCGGCGACAGTCCACCCGTGCGACGCGGCGAGCGTCGCGACGGACGCGAGGCCGATCCCCGTGCCGTCGTCGGCGGTCGTGTAGCCGCGGTCGAAGGCCCGGTCGCGCTCCGCCGGCGGGATCCCGGGGCCGTCGTCGACGACCGCGAAGCCCCCGTCGAGCGCGACGGCGGTCACGGCCGGGTCGGGACCGGCGTGAACTGCCGCGTTCCGGAAGAGGTTCTCAAGGACGCTGCGCACCGCCGCCCTGTCCGCGACGTACGACTCGTCGCCCGCGACCGTCAGCGTCGCGGCCGCCGTCTCCGCGGTCCGCCACGCGTCCTCGGCCAGCGTCGCGAACCGGAACGACTCGGCGTCGGTGTCGGGGTCCGGGTGGTCGACGGCCGCGAGCGTCTCGTCGACGATCTCGAATATCCGGTCGTGAGCCCCCTCGACGCGCTCGATCGCCGCCTCGTCGCCCCCGGTCGCGAGGTCCGTGAACCCGTCCGCGACCGCCAGCGGGTTCTTGATGTCGTGCGCCAGCGCGTGCGTCAGCGTCTGGAGCCGGTCGTTCGCCACCTCCAGATCCCGCCGGTTGCGCTCCGAGTCGGTCACGTCCCGCAGCAGCAGCACCGTGCCCTGCGAGCGGCTACCGAGCGTCGGGAGCGGGACGGCCGAAAGCGAGACGAAGCGGGTCTCCCCGTCGACCTCGACGCGCAGCGGCTCGTCTGGGGCCTCCCCGCGCCGGTACGCGGCGCGGACCTCTGGGGCGCTCGACAGCGCGTCGGCGACCGTCGCGCCGACCGCG
This sequence comes from Halorubrum distributum JCM 10118, assembly GCF_000337335.1. Lineage (GTDB taxonomy): Archaea > Halobacteriota > Halobacteria > Halobacteriales > Haloferacaceae > Halorubrum > Halorubrum distributum. The sequence goes on from NZ_AOJN01000062.1 coordinate 23,441, forward strand.
ACGTCGTCGCCGAGCCACGCGCGCGCCGCCGGGTTCGTGTCCGCGATCCGACCGCTCCGGTCGACGACGACGATGGGGTCCGGGATCGCCTTCAGGGTCACCTGCCGGGCGACGGGCGTCACGCCGAGCGTCGGCCCGCGCCGGAGCGCGGCCGTGAAGGCGACGCCCGTGAGCACGAACAGGAGTTCGGGCCGGAACGCGGGCCCGCCCCCGAGGACGACGAACTGCGCGGCCCACGGCGCCCCGGAGCCGACGAGCAGCAGCCCCGCGGAGGTGCGGAACGCGGGCGCCGAGTCGTATACGCCGTACGCGAGCGTCGCGAACGTCGCGACGAGCAGGAGCTGCGAGTAGAGCCAGCCGGCCCACCACGCCGGGCCGAGCTCCCGGACCAGCACCGTTCCGGAGCCGAACGCGACGACGTCGGTGCCGGCCCGGACCAGCCCGTGGTAGTCGTTCGTCCAGCTCAGCAGCGTCAGCGCGGCGAGCGGGGCAGCCAGGACGAGCAGCCGACGCCGCGAGATCCACGCGTCGTAGCCGAGGTACGACGCGACGAACGCGACCGCCGCGACCGGGACGACGGCGGTCGCGGGGTACTGGACGTTGAGCCAGAACACCTTGCCGGCCTCGGTCGCCGCGACCGCCTCGCCGAACAGCCCGGCGGACCACCAGAAGATCGCGCCCATGAACGCGGCCGCGGCGAGCCCGCCCGGCTCGTCGCGGTACTCGAACGCGGCCGCGGTGGCGCCGGCGGCCACGGTCGCGGCGAGCGCGGCGAGCGGCGCCGTCAGCGAGACCTCTATCAACTTGTTTGTTGTTCAATACGCTACTATATAATACAAACCGTCGGCGTATCGCGCCTGAATATCGGCGGCGCGGCCCGCGCGCGACGCGTCGACCCCGGGCGAGCGGCGGGGCCAGAGGTCGGCGACCCGTCAAAGAGGTATGTTTATGAACTATCATTAAGAACGCTGAACTGTATGGTGGAAGCTGAGGTCCACGTCATCGACCGCGGCGGGTTGTACTGCGATATGAACTACATGATGGAGGCGAACACTATCGGGAGCCACGACGAACCCAACCCCGACACCGAGTACGGGGAGATCCCAGTGTGGAACCTCGTCATCGATCACCCGGAGGCGACGATCCTCTGGGACACCGGATCGCACCACGACGCCGCCGACGGCCACTGGCCGGAGGGGCTCGTTCAGGCGTTCTATCCGCACGACGCGAGCGAGCACCGCCTCGACGACGACTTGGAGGACGCGGGCTACTCGCTCGACGACATCGACGCGGTGTTCCAGAGCCACCTCCACCTCGACCACGCCGGTGGCCTGGAGTTCTTCGCGGGCACCGACACGCCAGTGTACGTCCACGAGGAGGAGCTGAAGTTCGCCTACTACAGCGCGAAGACCGACGAGGGGAGCAGCGCGTACGTCCTCGACGACTTCGACCACGACCTGAACTGGCGGGTCCTCCACCGCGACCGCGAGGAGCGCTTCGCCGACCTGGAGTTCGTCCGCTTCCCCGGCCACACGCCCGGGCTCACCGGCTCGGTGATCCACCTCGACGACGAGGGGACGCTGGTGTTCACCGGCGATCAGGTGTACATGGACGAGAACTACGAGGCGGGCACGCCGCTCGGCGGGCCCCTCGTCTGGGGGAAGACGGAGTGGGCAGAGAGCCTGAACCGGATCCGCGAGCTGGAGCGGCGTCACGACGCCGAGATCGTGTTCGGCCACGACCCCGAGCAGTTCGAGGCGATCCAGCCGGGGTGGGGAGTGTGAGCTACGAGCGCTCCGTCTCCGCCGACCCGCACGAGCTCTCGCCGGAGACGGTCTGGGAGGTCCAGATGCCGGCGGTCCGCGTGGGGGCTGGCGCGGCCGACGAGCTCGGCTACCAGCTCGGTCAGCTCGGGCTCGACGGCGACGAGCGCGGGCTGATCGTCACCGACTCGGACCTCGTCTCGCTGGGCCACGTCGACCGCGTCGCGGACGAGCTGGCGGCCGACGGCCTCGACGTCGACGTGTACGACGGGGTCGAGCGCGAGCCCAGCATCGAGGCGGTCGGGGAGTGTATCGCGTTCGTCCGCGAAGAGATGGGCGAGGACGGGTACGACTTCTACCTCGGGTTGGGCGGCGGGAGCTGTATGGACACCGCGAAGGCGACCCGGGCCGTCATCGCGAACGGCGGCGACGTGCTCGACTACGTGGCCGCGCCGACGGGCGCGGGCGAGGACCTCACCGAGTCGGGCCCGCCGCTGATCCTGTTGCCGACGACGGCGGGGACGGGCTCCGAGATCTCCCCCGTCGCGATCCTCTCGGTGCCCGAGAAGGACATCAAGGAGGGGATCTCCAGCCCGCACGTCCGCGCCGACGCCGCGGTGCTCGACCCGACGCTCACCACGACGCTGCCGCCGGACCTCACGGCGAAGACCGCGATGGACGCGCTCGGCCACGCGATCGAGGGGTACACCACCCACCGCTACGACGACCTGCTCCGGCCGGAGGACCCGGCCGACCGCCCCGTGTACGCCGGCCGCACCGGCTTCACGGAGATGTTCAGCGAGAAGGCGATCGACCTGCTCTCCTCGAACGTGCGCCGCGTCGTCAACAACGGCGACGACGTCGAGGCGCGCGGCGCGATGCTGAAGGGCGCGCTGTTCGGCGCGATCGCCGGGCTCACCGCCGGCGCGAGCCTCGCGCACGCGATGGCGTACCCCGTCGGCAACAACTACCACACCTATCACGGGGAGACCATCGCGGCGCTCACGCCCGCGAGCACCCTCGGCTACAACGTCGCCAGCGACCCGCCGCGGTTCGCGAAGGTGGCGGAGATGCTCGGCGCCGACACCTCGGGGATGAGCACCCGGGAGGCCGCCGACGAGGCCCGAGAGGAGTTCGTGCGGCTCCAGCGCGACCTCAACGTGCTCCCGAGCGGACTCAACGAACTGGCCGGAATCACCGACGACGACATCGGCGTACTCGCCGAGAGCACCGTGGAGAGCCAGCAGCGGCTGCTCCGGTGTAACCCGCGGCCCGTGACGGCGGAGGACGTCGAAGAGGTGTTCCGGGACGCGCTGTACAACTGGGAGTAGCGCGCGCGGCCGACCCGATCAGTCGTGTAAGAGGTCGAGGATCGAGTCGACGTCGTTCGGGACCGGCTCCGGGTCGCCGCCGGCCTCGTAGGCCGCGTCGGGATCTTTTAAGAGATGGCCGGTCGTCAGGCAGACGACCCGCTCGTCGTCGTCGACGACGCCCGAACGCCGGAGCTTCTTGAGGCCCGCGAGGCTCGCCGCGGAGGCGGGCTCGACGCCGACGCCCTCGCTGGCGAGGTGGCGCTGCGCGGCGGTGATCTCCGCGTCGCTCACGGCGACCGCGGTGCCGCCGGTGTTGCGGATCCCGGGGATCGCTTTCGGCGCGTTGACCGGGTTGCCGATGCGGATCGCGGTCGCGCGCGTCTCGACCTCCTCCCAGCGACGGACCTCGTCGTTCCCTTCCTCGATCGCCTCGACCATCGGCGCCGCGCCCTCGGCCTGAACGCCGGTGAGCTTGGGGACCTCGTCGACGTCGAGCGCGCCCGACTGGACGAGCTCGCGGAAGCCCTTGTACAGCGCGGAGGTGTTCCCCGCGTTGCCGACGGGGAGGACGATGCGGTCGGGGAAGACGCCGTAGTCGGCGTAGAACTCCTCGAGGATCTCGAAGCCGATCGTCTTCTGGCCCTCCAGCCGGAACGGGTTCAGCGAGTTGAGCAGGTACGCCTCGCCGCGGGCGGCCAGCTCCTGGACGATGTCGAGGCAGGCGTCGAAGTTGCCGTCGACCTCCAGGATTCGCGCGCCGTGGAGGCTGGCCTGCGCGATCTTCCCCGCGGCGACCTTCCCCGCCGGCAGGAGGACGAGCGTCTGCATCCCGCCGCGGCCGCCGTACGCCGCGAGCGCGGCCGAGGTGTTGCCCGTCGAGGCGCACGCGAGCGCGCCGACGCCCAGCTCCTTCGCCACGCGGACGCCGACGGTCATCCCGCGGTCCTTGAACGAGCCGGTGGGGTTCATCCCCTCGTGTTTGATCCGGAGCGCGTCGACGCCCACCGACTCCTCGATGCGCGGGACGCGGTGGAGCGGCGTGTCGCCCTCGGGGAGCGTGACGCCGAGGTCGAAGGGGAGCGCCTCGCGGTAGCGCCAGACGCCGCGCTCGGGCCCGTCGGAGGGCGCGCCCGCGCCGAACTCGTCGAACGTCGGCGGGTCGTCGTACCGGACTTCGAGCAGGCCGTCGCACTCGTCGCAGGTGTACCGGACGGCCTCGAAGGGGGCGAACGTCTCGTCGCACTCGATACACGCGAGCCACGTCCCGTCGGCGGCGCAGTCGGGCGCCGCCGGGGCCGGGGCGTCGATGGCGAGATCCATTACGACGAGGTCCGTTCCGCCGCGGCTTAAGACGGGCGGTCGGAACGGACGTTGCCGGCCGGAACGAAGGTGTTCGGTCGTCGCTGGCCGGAACGAAGCTGTCCGGTCTCAGTCGACGATGATCTCGGAGGTGTCGTCGCCCTCGTCCCCGCCGGAGCCGAGGCGGTCCTGGTAGCGCTGGATCCAGTCGGCGAAGCAGTCGGGGCAGAGCCGCTGGGTGTCGATGTTCGCCCGGTCGACGCTCAGCCGGACGGTGCGCGAGAGCGCGTCCGTCGTGGGCTCGCCGCAGGCGTCGCAGGGCTCGGTCGTCGGCGCGTCGCTCATGTCGTATCGGTCGCGGCGCCGGCTCTTAAAAGTACGTCGACGGAACCGAGGCGTCTCGGCGGCGACACGACCGCTCAGACGGTCCGGAACGCGCGGTCGCCGGCGTCGCCGAGGCCGGGGACGATGAACCCGTCGTCGTCGAGGTGATCGTCGATGGCGACCGTCAGCAGGTCCGCCTCGGGGACCGCCTCGCTCACGCGGACGAGGCCGGCGGGCGCGGAGACCGCCGAGAGCACGAACAGGTCCTCGAAGTCGGCGGCCTCGTCGAGGACGTGGTCGAGGACGGCGACCATCGTCGACCCCGTCGCGAGCATCGGGTCGGCGACGATGACGGTGTCCTCCGGCCGGATCTCGGGGAGCTTCACGTAGTCGATGGTGATCGGGAACTCGCCGTCCGCGGTCATCCCGGCCTCCTCGTCGCGGCCGGCAGAGATGACGCCCTGTTTCGCGCGCGGGAACGCCTTCAACAGCCCTTCGACGAACGGCGTCGCGGCGCGGAGGACGTTGATTATCACCACGTCGTCGAGCCCCTTCACCCGCTCGCCGGTGGTCTCCGCGAGGGGGGTCTCGACGGGGACGTACTCCGTCTCCATCGCGCCGTCGATGATCTCGTAGCCGCAGATGCGGCCGAGCTTCACGAGCCCCTTCCGGAACGCCACCTGCTCCGTCTCGACGTCGCGCAGCCGCGAGAGGGTGTCCGTCGCCAGCGCGTGCGTGATGAGGTAGGCGTCGTCGCGGTCTTCGATCGTCATTGTCGGGAGACGGGCCGCGTTCGGCTTAAAAGATGGCGAAAATCGCCGGTTCGAGGGAGCGCGTCCGAACGCGGAGGCGGGCGACGCGTGAGGGCGGAGGGAACGCCGCCGCGGTCACCGCAGCACGACGACGTACGTCAGCGCGAAGATGACGAGCGCGAGGGAGGCGACGTTCGTCGCGGTGACCTCGGCGACGTCGAGCAGCTGGAGCCCCCAGAACGCGGTCCACGCGAACAGCCCAGAGAGGACGGCGTTCAGGAGCAACACCACCCGCGGGTCACCCTCCGACCCCTCGACGCCCTCGCGAATTCCCTCGGGTCCCTCTCCCGCTCCCCGCTGATCGTCGCTCATACGCCTACGCCGGGCGGAGCGTCACTTAGCTCTTCGCCACGACACCCGCGACGTTTTGTCCGCGCGGACCGTAGCGGCTCTCGCCGATCGAGATGCGCGTTCACAACAAGCACGGAGACCGGATCGACCCCGTCCCCTTCCTCGTCACCGTCGGGCTCGCGTTCATGGTCGCGTTTTCCTTCGGTCCGATATACGGGCTCGCGTACGGGTTCGCGCTGCGGGCCGCGCTGGCGCTGTCGGGGGCGGCGTTCGCCGGTGCGACGGCGCTCGCGTACCGGCAGTTGGTCCGGAGCGCGCCCGCTATCGACGCCGGTCCCCTCCCGCCGGGACCGCGCGTCGAGCGGCTGTTCTACGCGGCGGTCGGGCTGGGCGTCGGGCTGGTCGCGCTCACGCTCCCGCTGCTCTGACGCCGAGCGTTCGGTCCCGCCACGCCGCCGATCCACGGTAATGTGTCACAATCGCACAGCGGCGGGAGCGTAATGGAGCGGGACGACGTACGCGGGCGTATGAGCGTTTTCGACAGGCTGTCGCGCGCGTTGCGGGGACCGACCCGGAGCGCGCCGGAGACCGCCGGCGACGACGGCTCCGAGGGGTCGTACTGGTGCGACGACTGCGGCGTGCGGGTCCGCGACGTCGCCGTCGACGAGGCGGGGCTCGACCGCGACGACGAGGGGGTGCCGGCGTGTCCGGACTGCGGCGACGCGATGCGCTTCGAGCGCGCGAGCGGCCACGGCTGCGCCTGCTGAGCGCGAACGTCTCGGTTTATAAACGGGTCAGGGCTCGCGGAGCACCGTCGCCTCGCCCTCCCGATCGATCAGGGCTCGCGGAGCACCGTCGCCTCGCCCTCCCGATCGATCAGGGCTCGCGGAGCACCGTCGCCTCGCCCTGATCGGTCGGGAACGGCGCGGGATCGGCGTCGGCGGGGTCGTCGCCGACGCCCGGGTCGCCGAGCGCCGCGAGCTCCTCGTCCGTCAGGAGCGCGTCGTCGAGCCGGTCGACGAGCGCGGCCTCGTCGACCCCGGTGCCGATGACGACGAACTCGGTCCGGCGGTCGCCGTGGTCGTCATCCCACTCCAAGTCCGGGCGGTTCGAGCGCAGCATGTCGCGCTCGACCGACGGGAGGCTCGCGATCCACGGGCCGAGCGCCTCGACGCGGACCGACCGCCCGGCCTGCCCGACCTGCTGGCGCTGGTCGGTGCCGGCCACCCACAACGTCCCCTTCGAGCGGACCACGTCGGCCGGGAGGTCCCGCAGGAGCGCGGCGATCCGCTCCGGGTGAAAGGGTCGCCGGCGGCGGTAGGTGAAGGAGGTGACGCCGTACACCTCGTCGGGGTGGCGGTGGACGTGACTCCCCTCCGAATCGCCGCTGTGGTCGTGGTCGTCCGCGAGCGCGCGCTTCCAGCCGGGGAGGTCACCGACCTCGCCCTCGTCGAACAGCCCGACGTCGAGGATCCGGTCCGGGTCGACCGCCGAGAACTCCGTGACGACCGTCTCCGCGTCGGGCTGGAGCGCCCCCACGAGGCCGACCGCCTCGTCGACCTCCGCGTCGGTACAGAGGTCCGCCTTGTTACACACCACGAGGTTCGACACCTCGACCTGCTCGACGAGGAGGTCCGAGAGCGGGCGGTCGGCGTCGCCGTCGCCCGCGCCGCCGTTCCCGCGGCCGTCGCCCGCGCCGCCGTTCCCGCGGCCGTCATCGGTCGCTGCGCCCGCGTCCGGATCGACGCGCCGCTCCGGCGTCTCGTCGCCCGCGAACGCGTCGAGGAACTGCCGCGTGTCGATCACGGTCACCAGCGCGTCGACGCGGTAGCGGGCCGCCGCGCGAGACTCGGTCGTGAACAGCCGCGCGACCGGCGCGGGTTCCGAGATACCAGAGGACTCGACGACCAGAGCGTCGAAGGAGCGCTCGTTCGCGAGCCGCACCACGGCGCTTTCGAGGTCGTCCTGCAGCTCACAGCAGATACAGCCGTTCGACAGCTCGGTGACGCCCTCGACGTCGACCTCGGACTCCTCCGCGATCAGGTCCGCGTCGACGTTCACGTCGCCCATGTCGTTGACGAGGACCGCGACGTCGCGGTCGCCGGCGTTCCGGAGCAGGTGGTTGAGGAGCGTCGTCTTGCCCGCGCCGAGTCCCCCCGAGAGCACGGTCACCGGGATGCGGTCGTCCATACGGTCGGATCGGCCACGACGCTCTTGAACCCCCGGGCGGCGCGGGGGAGCGACCGGGCGCCGGGGGCCGCCACGGGGCGATCCGAGCCGATACGTTGATAGGCGGGGGTCGTCGAACTCGCGGTATGGTTCTGTCCGCCTCCGCCGTGTCGCTCGTCAGCGTCGCGGTGACCGTGCTGATGGTCGCCGCGATGCTGTATCTCGTCTGGGGAGCGCTCGGCGACGACATCCACACGCCGAGCCCTGGCAACGAGGACCGACCGGATTTGGACGACGACGACGCCGAATCCGACGAGGCGTCGAGCGAGCTCACGGACGGGAACACCGCCTGACGACCCGCGCTCCGCGGGCGACTCCGTTCCGCGGGCCGTGACTGCGCCGCCCCGGCCGCGACAGGTTTTAACGCGGGAGGAGTGTCATGAGAAATGATGACAGTAGCCGACCGGATCGAAACGTTTCGGGCCACGCTGGAGGAGTGGCTCCGGGGCCTGTACCACGGGATGATCACGCATCCGGCCTACGAGAAGATCGAGAAGGAGGCCGAGGACACCGAAGACGAGTTCATGCTCGCGTGTTTCCCGGACGCGTTCGGGATCCCGTCGCCGGTGTCGTACTACACCGCCGAGCTGCTCCCGTACCTCGAAGACGAGTTCGAGGCGTGGGAGCGGCGGCTGTGGGACCGCGAGACGCTGATCGAGCGGAAGGGTCAGCAGTACCACTTCTGATGACGGACCGGCGCACACTCCGCGACTGATGGAGCAGTTCGTCTTCTTCGGCGGCAAGGGCGGGGTCGGAAAGACCACCGTCTCGTGCGCGTACGCCCACCGCTGCGCCCGCGACGGGGTGCGAACGCTCGTCGTCTCCACCGACCCGGCCCACTCCGTGTCGGACGTGTTCGACCAGCAGTTCGGCGACGAGCCGGAGTCGGTCGCCGGCGTCGAGGGGCTGGACGCATTGGAGCTCGACCCCGAAGACGAGATGCAGCGGCATCTGGACGAGATCCGCGAGGCGCTCTCGGAGCAGGTGTCGGCCGCGATGGTCTCGGAGATCAACCGCCAGCTGGAGATGTCCCACGGGACGCCCGGCGCGTACGAGTCGGCGCTGTTCGACGCGTTCGTCGACGTGATGCGCACGGAGAGCGAGCCGTACGACCGCGTCGTCTTCGACACCGCGCCCACGGGGTCGACGCTCCGGCTGCTCGGGCTCCCGGAGTTCCTCGGGGACTGGATCGACCGGCTGCTGTACAAGCGCAAGCAGTCGATCGACCTGTTCGAGAAGGCCGCGGTCGGGGATATGGAGCCTCGGCGCCTGCTGGAGGGCGACCCCGTGATCGAGCGGCTCCAGCGGCGCAAGGAGTTCTTCGAGTACGCCGGCGAGACGATGCGGAACGAGGCCGCCTTCTTCCTCGTGTTCAACCCCGACCAGCTCTCGGTCAACGAGACGGCCCGGGCGATCGAGGGGTTCACCGAGCGCGACCTGCGGGTCCGCGGGCTGGTGGCGAACAAGCTCACGCCGTCGCCCGACGAGGACGAGGAGGGACGCGGCGCGCGCTACCTCCGCGAGAAGGTCGAGACCGAGCGCGAGCGACTCGCGCAGGTCCGCGAGGGGTTCGAGCCGCCGCTCGTCGCCGAGATCGAGTCGCGCACCACCGAGGTCCGCGGAGACGTGCTCGCCGACGTCGCCGCCTCCCTCGACGTGGAGCCGTCAGTGACCCACGACTGAAGTCGTGGGCTTGTCAGTGGACTCCCCTTCTGTCGTCGAATCGACGCTGGCGGTGAATCCGCCGTTCAGGTTCAGCGTCCCTGACGTCAGCGCACACTGACAGGGTGCGCCTCCATCCGAAGACTTCTGCCCCGAATGGAGTCGTTTCAACAGTTTCCGAGCGATGTTCTTGCTCGCGTTGTAGTCCGCGTTCAGCTCGTAGTCGCACTTCTGACACGCGAACTGGTGTTTCGACCCCCGATTTCTCTCGTGTGTGAAGCCGCACTTCGAACACCGCTGAGACGTATATGCGGGACTCACCTGCTCGACTTCAATCTCGAGCATCTCTGCTTTGTACTCGACGTACTCGTATAAGCGTCGGAACGCCCACGCGTGGAATCGCTTCGCACCAGCCATCCGGTCGCGGATGTCTGTCAGATCCTCGAACGCGATGTGCGTACACCCGTGGTTGCGAGCTTCGTCGAGAATCTGGTTCGAGGCGCGGTGGAGTTCGTCCTGTATCCAGCGGTGTTCTCGGTCGTCCATCGACTGGATCGACAGGTGCGCCGACCGCGTACCCGTCTGTTGCATCGACCCGCGGGTCTTTTCGAACTCGCGGCGTCGATGGTTCATCTCGTCGGCGTTCCCGATGAACGCGCCCGTAGAAGTCACGGCGAGCGAGCCGTCCACGTTCAGGTCGACGCCAAGGACTGTTCTGTGCTCGGCGTCAGAAGAAGCAGCCGCGGACTGCTCGTGGTCGTCTGTGGTGCGGCGCATTCGCGCGTGGAGATAGAACGCCTCAGTCGAGCGGTCGTACTGGAGCGTGGACATCCGGAACTCGTACTCCTCGTTCAGCAGGTGCTCGCCGATCGGTGTCTCCTCAGGATCGTCAGGAATCACGTACTCACACTCGACACGCCCGTTCACCGTGGAAAGGGAGACGTGGTCGCGGTGGAACGTCGCGGAACGCTTGTCGTAGACGACGCTCCACGCGTCGAACTGCGGCTGACTAGTGGTTTCGCCCTTTTTGAGTCGGGCAACACCGCTTTTTGTGGCCTCGATAGCGCGTCGAATCCCCTTCTGAACGAGGTTCGCAGTCAGCTCCGTTTCATTGCGAAGTCGGTCGTAAAGCGCGGTTTCGGCTTGTTGTTTTGAGGTGACGCAGTGCTCGTCCGGGTGTCGCCACGCCCATGCTGCGGTCGTGTTCGCACAGTGGAGGAACTGCTCTTTCGTCTGATGGAGGTCGTCGCACCGCCCCTCGGGCACGTCAAGTTTGACTTTGACGGTGCGAATCACATCCTCCATCTGTATTTCACATGTTAATCTATTTATTCATAAGTTCTGCGGCTGGTAGTGGGGAGTCAAGTTGCTATCGCTCGTGGTATGTTGCGGGGAGTCGGATTCCTCCCACGGCTGAAGCCGTGGGCTTCCTCCTCGTTCCTCTGTGACGCGCGGAACGCGGGCGGCGGGTCGGCCTCACTCTCCCGCGGCGGAGCGGTTCCACCGGACCGAACCGGGAGACCCGGGGCGCGCGCGCGAGGTCGATCGGAACGCCGATAGTGCGAATTTTACCGGAGAGTCAGAGAAAAGAACCGGGTTTCGGCGACGGCCCCGACGTGACCGGAAGATATTGACGTTATCCATCATGAACGAAAGTAACGTTTAAGTTGAACATAGTGAACCGATACCACGAGGGAGGGAACCTATGACAAGTGTAATTTGGATCGTCGTTGCCGTGCTGGGCACGTTCACCGTGGGGTACATGGGGTACTCGCGGTATCTTTCGCAGTTCGTCGAACTCGACGACGAGCGGGAGACGCCGGCACACAAGTACGAAGACGGACAGGAGTACGTACCGTCGAAGAAGCCGGTACTACTGGGGCACCACTTCTCAAGCATCGCGGGCGGCGCACCGATCGTCGGCCCGATCACGGCGGGAGCGATCTGGGGATGGGTCCCCGCGCTGCTGTGGGTCGCGATCGGGAACCCGCTGATGGGCGCGGTCCACGACTTCATCTCGCTGTCGAGCTCGATCCGCCACGAGGGGCGCTCGATCGGCTACATCGTCGGGCAGTACGTCGGGGAACGGGGCAAGAACCTGCTGCTGTGGTTCGCGTTCCTCACGATCATCCTCGTCGTCGCCGTGTTCGCGCTGGTCGTCGGGATCGTGTTGAACGCGTTCCCGTCGGCGGCGACAGCGAGCTTCGTGTACATCGGGCTCGCGGTCGTGTTCGGCGTGTACCTCTACCAGCTCGACGGACCGTTCATTCCCGGGACCGTCGTGTTCGTCGCCGGCGTGTTCGCCGGCGTCTGGGTCGGCATCCAGTACCCGTTCGCGTTCTTCGAGCTGGCGGGCGACGCCTCTCACGCCGCGGGCACGTTCGTCCTCTTCGAGGGGAGCACGGGGTCGTGGGTCCCCGGCGCGGGCGCGCTCGGCGGCAACACGGCCGCGTGGGTGCCCGTCATCCTGATATACGCGGTGATCGCCAGCGCCCTCCCGGTCTGGACGCTGCTCCAACCGCGCGACTACCTGTCGTCGTTCCTGCTGTACGCGGGCGTCGGCGGCGCGCTGGTGGCGATCATCGTCGGCACGGTGCTCGGAACGTCCTCGCAGCCGCTCGTCGTCGACAGCAGCATCCAGCCGTTCCAGGGGTTCATGGGGGTCGACAGCCGTGCGCCGTACCCGCTGTTCCCCATGCTGTTCGTGACGATCGCCTGCGGGACGATCAGCGGCTTCCACTCGCTCGTCTCCTCGGGGACGACGGCCAAGCAGCTGAACAAGGAGAGCGACGCGCGGCTCATCGGTTACGGCGGCATGCTCGGTGAGGGGTTACTCGCCGCGACGGCGCTGTCCGCGCTCGCCATCGCCGGGTTCGCGTCCGACGCCGCGGCCGGCGGCATCGGCGGCGCGCTGCCGAACTTCGCGACCGGCGGCGGGATCATCCTCACGAGCCTGAACATCCCCACCGCGTACGGCGCTCCCTTCATGGCGCTGGTGCTCGTGAGCTTCCTGCTCACCTCCACGGACACGGCCGCGCGGCTCGGCCGCTACATGATGGAGGAGATCGTCGGGACGAAAGGGACCCAGAGCGAGAGCGGCTTCGCCGGCGGCGTCGGTTCGTTCGCCCGCGGTCGGTACACGAACCCGGTCATTCAGGGGCTCATCGCGTACGCGCTGGTCATCTCCGGCGAGTGGGCGACCCTGTGGGCGCTGTTCGGGAGCGCGAATCAGCTGCTCGCCGCGCTCGCGCTGCTCACCGGAACGGTCTGGCTCGCCAACTGGGACGAGACGAAACAGCTCGTCAGCACGGGCGTGCCGATGGCGATCATGGTCGCGATCACCGTGATCGCCCTGGCGTTCCTGGCTGGGTACCAGTGGCTCTTCGTCAATCTGATCCAGGGCGGCGTCACCGGCATCGGCGGCCAGATCTCGATGGTCGTCCGCATCCTGCTCGCGGCCGTCCTCGTCTACCTCGCGCTGTCGCTCGTGCGCATCGGCTACAGCAACATCACGAGCGTCCGCGGCGGCGACCGTCCCGCGGCGGAACCGAGCGACGACTGACGCCGACGGTCGTCCCCGCCCCCGCGTTCCCTCCGATCATTCTTCAGTGCGCCCCGACCGTCACCGCCAGAACCGCTTCGCGAGCCGCGAGAAGAGCCCCTCGTCCGGCTCCGCGACCGCCTCCCACAGGCGGAACGCGCCGGCGACGTCCGCGACCTCGCTCGCGACGAGGTCCTCGTCGTCGGGCGCGACGACGATCAGGTTCACCTCGTAGTGGCCGTAGTAGCCGAACTTCAGGAGCGTCCTGTCGCGGAACCCGTCGACGAAGTCGGCGACGTCGTCGGGGATCCGGTCCGCGACGAGCGCGACGGTGACGTCCGTCCCGTAGTGTTCCTCGTCGCCCTCGACGCGGTCGTCGGCCACCGCGTGGGCGAACGCCACGAGGCGTTCGAGCTCGGCGACCGACGGGGTCGAGACGCGCCGAGCGAACAGGAACTCCATCATGTCGTGGTCCGCGTAGCTCAGCGCCGGGTGGAGGAACTGCTTCTGGTTGCGCACCCGCATCTCCGCGGTCAGATCGAAGCGCTCGCCGTCGACGACGACGTCGCGGTCGAGGTCGTAGCTGTACATCAGCCGGTCGGAGACCCGGTCGAGGTACTCGTCGTCGTAGTCGGGGACGGCCTCGCGGATCTCGGCCGGCAGCTCCTCCGGCTCGCGGCGGTCGTCGCCTCCCGCCGAGGTGGTCCCGTCGCCGCCGGTCGCGTCGCCGCCCTCCGGCGCGGCGCGCTCACTCATCGTTCGGGTCGTAGGCGACCGCGTCGCCGTCGGCCGGCGGCGCGCCGATCGCGAGCACGGTGACGGGGCCGTCGGCGTCGGCCGGGTTGTACGCGCGCTGCGGGCTCTCGGGGTCGACGACGAACAGGTCGTCCGCGGGCACCTCGTAGGTCTCCTCGGGCGTCTCCACCGAGAGCGTCCCGTCGAGCACGTAGAACGCCTCCTGTTGCGTCTCGTGGTAGTGGTACGCGAGCGGGAGCTGCTCGCCCGGCTCGGCCCTGAATCGGTTGATCGCCGCGGCGTCGAGGCCGCCCGGCTCGGAGAGCTTCCGGCACTCACACGGTCGGTCCGGCTCCGGGTCGACCGAGTCGACGTCGACGACGCGATATCCCATGCCAACGAATTCCACGGAGCGCTAAAAAGCGCGTCGGGAGCGGTGTGCCGGGGTCGGAGCGGGGCACCGGGGCAGAAGCCCGCAGCGGGCGAGACCGATCGCCCGGAACGGTCGCGATCGGGGCCGAGGCACGCTTTTAAGAAGATAGACGGCGTAGCGTGGGGTGAGAAACCATGACAGACGAGCGAGACCGGTCCGACGGGGGCGACGGCGCGGTCGAGGTGGAGGCGTGCGGACGGTGCTCGATGTCGACCGTCGTGGGCGCCGTGAGCGGAGACCAGGACTCGGAGGAGCGCGCCGAGCGCGACCCGTTCGCCGGCGAGCGAATCGAGGTCGACGAGTCGTCGTTCCGGCAGATCTCGCCGGGCGGGTTCCTCAGCGACCTCAAGGACCGGGTGGACGAGCTCGGCCGCCGGCTCTCCTACGGCGAGTAGCGCACGCAGGCTCACGGACGTCCCGGCCCCGTTCGCTCGACCGACGCTCGCTCGCGCGCAGTCGGGGAAACTTATACGCGTTCGTGTCGTAACGGGGACAAGCGATGGAAGAGAGCATCTCCGGCTTCAAGGTGCGCGGCGACTGGGGGGACGTCGTCGAACACGGCGAGCGGGTCGCCCTCGCGCTCCGGGAGGTCGGCGTCGACGGCGACGCCTACTACGAGTTCGACGAGTGGCGTCCCAAGACCCACGAGCGCATCGACGAGGACGTCTCGGAGAAGACCGCGGCGCAGGCCTCCGTCGACGAGGGGGAAGGCGAGCGCGCGGGGCAGTCGCCCGGCGACGACCTCCAGACGGCCGGCGAGAAGCTCACGGAGTCCTACGAGAAGGTCGAGGAGAACGACACCGAGAGCGCCCGCGAGAGCTGGGGGGAGTCGATCGGCCACGTCGCCCGCGCGGCCGACTCGGCCAGCCGGAAGGCGCTCCGGAAGGTGGAGGACGCCGTCTACCGCAACGTGATGACCCAGATGGCGCCGTACTACTTCGACAACGAGCTCGTCAGCGCCAACATCCAGGAGGTCGCCCGCGCCGAGGACGGCGAGACGTTCGTCTTCGAGGTGAACGTCAACGACGACGAGCTGAAAGACGAGGTGTCGGATGTCCTCGACGAGTACGAGTCCGAGATCGACCGCTGGCACGTCGAGACCGAGAAACGGACCGACGACGTCGCGGCGGCCGAGGGCATCGAACCGCCGGCCGAGGAGGGCGGGCCGGACTCGACGACGACGTGAGGACGGGAGCGGTCCCGCCGACCGCGCCGGCGCATCGCCCGCGCCGACGGCGCGGCCGCCGCGAACGCCGAGACACATCGGTCGCTTTTAACTCGCCCACCGTCGAATCAAACGCATGAGCGAGGTACTCCGAGTCGAGGCGGGCGAGCTGTCCGTTGACGAACTCATCGACGCGCTCAACGACGGCCGGCGGATCCTCGTCGACGTCGAGGTCGCCGGCGCCAGCCACGAGGTCGCCCTCCGCTACGACGGGGAGACGTACCACTGCGACACGCCGACGAATCTCCATCGACACGCGGACGAGTCGGGAATGCGAGGCTGTATCGACCAGATGGGGTACGCGGCGGAGGAGTGAGGCTAACGCCGGCCCCCGGCCGAGCGGCGGAGACCGACATTTAACCTCGCCGCGCGCGAACCGGTTCCCATGAGCGACCCCGAGATCGAGGACCTCGTCGGCGACGCCTCCCCTTCCTTCGAACACGTCCTCTCCTGCGTCTTCGGCGTGCGCGATCACGAGAGCCGGGCGTACCTCGAACTGCTCGAGTACCCGGGCAGCACCGTCTCGGAGCTCGCCGACGCGCTCGATCGCGACCGGTCGAACGTGAATCGGTCGCTGTCGACGCTCCGCGAGAAGGGGCTCGTCGAGCGCCGGCGGCGGCTCCTCGACTCCGGCGGCTACGTCTACCAGTACACCGCGATCCCGGTTCCGGAGGCCAAGCGACGACTTCACGACGCCCTCGACGAGTGGGTCACGGACGTCCACGACGCCATCGACTCGTTCGACCCCGACGAGACCTGAGCCCGGTTCGCGGGGCGAGGGCCTACTCCTCCGCCTCGTCCGACTCCTCGCCCGCGGTCAGCCCGTCGTCCTCGGGGCGGTCGAGCGCGCGCTCGGCGTCGTGGTACTCGGAGTAGCCGTCGAACCAGCGAGCGATGCGCTCGATGCGGTCGACGATATGCGCGGGCTCGCCGGACCGCGAGAGCTCGTGCCCCTCGCGGGGATACCTGACGAACCGGGTGTCGACGCCGTTCTTCCGGAGGATCCGGTGGTACAGCTCCGCCGTACAGATCGGCGTCCGCGTGTCGTCCTCGGAGTGGATCAGGAGGGTCGGCGTGTCGACCGCGTCGGCGTGGCCGGTCGGCGACTGCTCCCAGAGCCACTCGGGCTCCTCGGACGGCACCGCGTCGAAGTCGCCCTCGACGAGCTTGTAGGCGGCGTCCGTCGAGCCGTAGAAGCCGGTGAGGTCGTAGACGCCGCGCTGCGAGACGGCCGCGCGGAAGTAGTCCGTCTGGCCGACCGCCCACGCGGTCATGAAGCCGCCGAAGGAGCCGCCGGTGACGAACGCGTTCGAGTCGTCGATCTCCGGGCGGTCGGCGACCGTCTCGACGCCCGCCATCACGTCGCGGAGGGTGACCGCGCCCCAGTCGCGTTCGATGGCTTGCATGAACTCCTCGCCGTAGCCGGTCGAGCCGCGCGGGTTCGACCAGAAGACGGCGTAGCCGCGGGCCGCGAGGGTCTGGAACTCGTGCCACATCGTCCCCGCGGTCGACCACATCGCGTGCGGCCCGCCGTGGATCTCGACCGCGAGCGGGTACGGTTCGTCGGTATCGGTAGCGGATTCCGGCGGCGTCAGCAGCCACCCCTGGATCTCGACGCCGTCGTCCGACTCGAAGCGGAGCTCCTCGGGCTCGCCGACGGCCCGCTCGGCGAGGTAGTCGGCGTTCAGCTCGGTCAGGCGGGTCGTCTCGTCGGCCGCGGCGTCGTACGCGAACGCGTCGCCCGGGTGGTCCCACTCGCTGGCGGCATAGGCGACGGTGACCGACTCGGGGTCCCCGCCGGCCTCGCCGCCGACGGTCGCGGCCGAGACGGTTCCCGGTCGGAGCAGGCGCTCGGGCTCGGCGCTCCCGTCGGCGGGGACGTGCCACAGCGCCGTCTTCCCCTCGTCGGGCGTCGCGAAGTAGATCGTCTCGTCGTCCGGGCCCCACTGCGGGGTCGTCCCCCGGCCGAGGCCGCGGTCGAGGTCGCCGGTGAGGTCGGTGACGGCGCCCGATTCCGCGTCGAGGACGCGGAGGTCCGTCGGCTGCATCGACACCCGGTCCGGCTCCGCGTGCGTGAAGGCGACGCGGCCGTCGGCCGTCGCGGCGAGGTCGGCGCCCCAGCCGGTCGTGGTGTGGACGCGCTCCGCCTCGCCGGACGCGAGGTCGTGAGCGCGGATCGCGATCTCCACGGAGTCGTCGGGGTCGTCGCCGACCGCCTCGGTGTAGTACAGCGTGTCGGCGTCGCCCCACGACGGGGCGGCGAAGTCGGCGTCGCGGTCGGTGACCCGCGTGACCGCCCCGGACTCGGCCGGGTCGGGGTCCGTGACGCCCCCGACCGTCGCGTCCGCGTCGACGACGTACACGCCGGGACGGCGGCCGTCGAAGTAGCGCTCGGCGGCCCGGTAGACGGTCCGGTCGATGACGCGCGGGTCGGGGTGCTCCTCGGGCTCGTACTCGTCCGGTACCGCGAGGTCGCGGTCGGCCTCGCGGTCGTCCGCGGTCACCGACTGGACGAACGCGATCCGCTCGCCGTCGGGCGACCACGCGATCGAGGAGACGCCGCCGACGACGTCGGTGACGCGGCGGGCCTCGCCGCCGTCGAGCGGGAGGACCCACAGCTGCTGGCGGTCGTCGTCCGCGCCGCGGGTGGAGGTGAAGGCGATCCGGTCGCCGGAGGGGCTCCAGCGCGGTTCGGCGTCCGAGCCCTCGGGGAGGGTGAGCCGGCGCGGGTCGCCGTCGCCCGCGGCGTCGACGAGGTACACCGTCGTCTCGTAGCTGTCGTCGTCGTTCGGCTGTCGGCGCACGAAGGCGACGCGGTCGCCGTCCGGCGAGATCCGGGGGTCGGCCGGGACCGCGAGGTCGTGGTAGTCGGCGGCGGTGACGCGCTCCATGCGCGTCAGTCGGACGGGGGAGGCAAAAGGCGTCGGGAGCCGGAAAGGCGGGCGGCCGCTTCCGGTGGTCCCCCGTGAGACCGCGCCCGCTCAGTCGCCGCCGTTGTCGAACGCGAGCGAGACCCCGTCGGCGTCGACGGTCGCGCCCGCGGCGCAGACCGGGTGTTCGAGGTCGGCCTCGAGGAGTTCGGTCGCGGCGCCGCCGGCGTCCGTCGCGGTCAGGTCGTACGGCTCGGGGGAGTCCGTCTCGTAGGTCGCGACGACTGTCGGCTCGTCGACGGCCTCGACGAGCAGCGCGTCGCGTCGGACGGTGCCGATCACCGCCGCGTCCGCGCCGACGACCCCGGCGACGCGGGGCGTGTCGTAGTCGTCCTTCTCGAAGTCGAGCGCGAGCAGCGTCGACGCGAGCGCGTCGCGGGCCGGGTAGCCGCGCTCCAGTTTCTCTGCGATCGGGTCGACGTGCGATCCGTTGCCGAGGGCCGCGAGGGGCTCGCCGGTCGGGCTCTCGACCCCCCGCGCGCAGTTGTACGAGACGTACGGGTTGTCGGTCTCGGGCGCGTCCGGGGTCGGACCGACGGTGAGGGTCCCGTCTCGGCGGCTGACGCGACGGTTCGGGAACGAGCGCGAGGAGACTCGGTAGCCGCCGATCCCGGGCGCGACGACGACGAATCGTCCGACGTACATACAGCTTCGTGCGGATTAGGTCGTGTAAAACGCGTCGATATGTCCACGAACGCGATCCGGCAGCGGAGCGAGGCGACCGGCGACCCCGCGACGGGGAGACCGTCGGACGCGGGAGCGTCAACCGATGGCACGGCGGCCGCAACGCGCAACGCTTACAAAGACGTGCGGGCTATCGGAGAGTGCGCAGTCCATTGGGGTAGTGGCCAATCCTGTTGCCTTCTGGGGGCAACGACCCTGGTTCGAATCCAGGATGGACTACTTCTCTCGCGTCTCGCTTCGACTGGAACGGAGAGACGTCCCCGTCTCGGGGTTTCCACTTGAAACGAAGGGGTCCCGGTCAGCGGTCCTACCCCCGCTTACTTCTCGACGTCCAGCAGCGCGACGCGCTCGCGGACGACGTCGGCGAGGTCGCCGTTCGTGGCGGCGAGCTCGCGGTCGGTGACGGCGTAGAACTCTCGGACGCGGCCCTCGTCGAACGCGGCGTCGAGCGCGTCGCCGTCTGGGGTCTCGGTCGAGCTGACGGCGAGTTCCCGGACTGCCTCGACCGCTCCGTCGAGGTCCGCCGTGGGTCGGTCGGCGCCGGAGACGCCGCCGAAGTCCGCGACGAGGACGACGGCGCGCCGCTCACCCTCGGAGACGCCGAGTTCGAGGGCGCGGTCGATCTGCCTGCGACCGGCCGCGTACAGCAGGACCTCGACGCCGGGGTCGCGCGCGACCGCCTCGCCGCGGGCGATCGACCGCGCGGCGAGCCGCGCCGCCTCGCGGAGCTGGGTCGCGGAGACGACGAGGTCGGCGTCGAACGCCTGGACGACCGCGCCGGTTTCTTCGGCGACCCCGTCGAGGTCGGCGAGGAACGCGTCGAGGTCGTCGATCGCGAAGGTGCCGCGGACGAGGCGGACCGCGGGCTCGGGCGCCGGCTCATCGTCGACGTCTGGCGCCGGTTCACCGTCGGCGTCGACAGCGGGATCAGTCACCCGAAATCACCCAGGCTCGCCTGTCCGTCGCCGTCGCCGTCGGCGTCCGCGCCCGCGGTGGCCGCCGCGCTCGCCGATCGGTCCGGGTCGACGCCGTCGAGCGAGGGGTCCTCGCGGCCGGCGTTCTCCAGAACCCGCTCCGCGGTGCGCTCGCGGCCGCGGAGCGCGCCCAGCACGACCGCCTTGTCCGCTTCACGGAGGTCGGCACGGCTCTCGATGCCGGCCTCGTAGAGGCGGCGGGCGCGCTTGCGCCCGACGTTCCGGACGCCGGCGAGGTCGAGCAGCTCCTCGCGGACGCCGTACTCCAGCCGCTTGCGGGCCTCCCGCACCTGGACGACCACGTCGCCGTCGATCCCCTCCACGTCGCGCGCGAGGGTCTCGGCCGCCCGGAGGAGCCACTCCGCGGTGTCGACCTTCCCGCGGATGTCGCCCGGGCCGACGCCATACCGCTCCGCGATCCGGTCTTCGTCCACCTCGTTCGCCCAGTCTTCCAGCAGGCGCGCCGTCTTCAGTGCGGCGAGCCAGTCCTCGAAGCGCACGTCCTCGTACTCGGAGGGCACGTCGCCGAGGAACTCCGCCTCGCGCTCGTAGCAGACCTCGGTGTACTCCTCGCGGTCGCCGGACTTGAGGTACAGCTCGTAGGTGTCCGGGGTCCGGCTGACGAGGTGATAGAGACCGAGCGGGGTGACCGCGGGGGAATCGCCTTCCGACTCCGCCGCCTCGACGCCGGAGTCGCTCCCCTCGTCGCCCTCCCTGGTGTACGTCGTGAATCCCGGCTCGTCCGCGTCGGGGTCGGCGCCCGCGTCGGCGCCGTCCGCCGGAACGAACTCGCCGCTCTCGGCGCCCTCGTCGTCCGCGCCGCCCGCCACGGTCCGGAGGCCGTCGAGTATCTCGGCCGCGCTCATCGGGTCGAGGTAGAGCCGAGAGACGGTGTGGCCGATGCCGGTCGCGGCGAGGCCCTCGCTCCCGCCGTCGCGGTCGCGGTCGACGAAGCCGTTGACTTCGAGGTAGTCGAGGACGGTGTCGGTCACCGCGGCGAGGCGCCCCTCGTCGTCGGTCTGGGTCGCGTAGAGGGTGTTATCGAGGAAGGAGAGCAGCCCGTCTCGGGTGGCGGCGAAGCCGGACGCGACCGTCGCGAGGACGTGTGTCCGGAGGGCGGGCTCGGCCGCCAGCTTCGAGCGGACCGGCTCGGCCTCGGCCCAGACGTACCGGTCGAACAGCTCCTCGCGGGTGTCGGCGCTGTTCGCGAGCAGCACCGCCTCGCCGTAGGGATCGAGGCCGGGCCGACCCGCGCGGCCGCACATCTGGTGGATCTCGAGGACGTCGAGGGGTTGCATCCCGCCGAACTCCCCGTCGTAGCGGCGCCAGTCGCGGACGATCACCCGACGGGCGGGGGTGTTGACGCCGGCCGCGAGCGTCGGCGTCGCGGAGACGCACTTGATCAGCCGGTCGCGGAACGCGTCCTCGATCAGGCTTCGGTGCTCGCTCGCGAGGCCGGCGTGGTGGAACGCCGACCCCTGCTCGACCGCGTCCGCGAGGTCCTCGGAGGTGTCGGTGTCGGAGACGCCGCGGATCTCCTCGGCGAGCTCGCGGAGGCGGTCGCGCTCGTCGCCGGTGAGCCGGGGCGCCGTGACCTCGCCCAGCTTCCGGGCCGACGACTCGGCGTTGCGCCGGGAGTTGACGAAGACGAGCGAGGAGCCGCCCTGGCCGTCCTCCTCCGTGTCTAAGGCGTCCGCGACGAGCTTCGCGGTCTGGTCCTCGCCGCGCTCGACGGGGACCTCGCGCTGGCTCCCGTCGTCGAAGTTGATCGCGTTGCCGAAGTGGACGCCCGTCCGCAGCTCGATGGGGCGCCAGTCGGACTCGACGAGCTCGGCGTCGAGCCAGTCGGCGATGACGTCCGCGTTGCCGACGGTCGCGGAGAGCGCGACCGTCTGGAGGCCGGGGTTCACCTTGCGGAGCTTCGCGAGGGTCACTTCGAGGGTTGGCCCGCGGTGGGAGTCGTCGACGAGGTGGACCTCGTCGCTGACGACGCAGGTGAGGTCGTCGATCCACGGCGCGCCGTTGCGGATGAGCGAGTCGACTTTCTCCGAGGTGGCGACGATGATGTCCCGGCTCGCGAGCCACTCGCCGTCGGAGTCGTAGTTGCCCGTGGAGACGCCGACCGTGACGCCGAACTCCTCCCAGCGCTCGAACTCGGCCTTCTTCTCGCTGGCGAGCGCGCGCAGCGGGACGATATATAACGCCTTCCCGCCGCGCTCGATCGAGGAGAGCATCGCCAGCTCGGCGATAAGGGTCTTGCCGGACGCGGTCGGCACGGCCGCGACGAGGCTCTCGCCGTCGACGACGCCCGCCTCGACGGCCGCCTGCTGGGGCGGGTACAGCTCCGCGACGCCCTCCGCTTCGAGCGCCTCGCCGACGCCCGCGGGGAGCCCGGAGAGCGAACTCGGTTCCATTACCGGAGTCTGGGCCCCGACCCGATTTAAACCGTCGGAACAGGGCGGTGCGAGAGTGAGCGAGCGCGGACGCGACCGCCGCCGACGACGCTTATTTATAAATCGATCCGCGGTGGCGCGTGCCTGCGAGCGGCCGGAGCGAAGCGGAGGCCGCGAGGAGCACGCGCGAGGGAGTCAGTCGCCGGAGCGAAGCGGAGGCGACTGACGAGGCTGGGGAGGCGTGAGGCGCTGTGCGGTGCTGTGCGGGGCGGGACTCAAAGGGGCAGTCGCGAGGGCAGCGCAGGCGAAGCAAGGACCACAGGGAGCGAGCAGCGCGAGCGACCGAGGACCGCAGCGAGCGTGCGCCGCCCTCGCGGCTGGGGCTTTGGAGGTCGCCTCTGCCGACCCGCGATCAGCGATTTATAAGTAATCGGCTGGGGCTTTGGAGGTGATCGCCGCCGATCTGCGATCAGCCATTTATAAACGGATTACGCAGTCTCTGGAAGCATTCACCGCGCCGCCGACGTCTATTTATAAGCCCAGATCAGGGAGCGACGCCGACCGTCAGCAGCGTCCCCCACGTCCGGTAGCGGTCGACCATCGCCTCGCGCGTCTCGTAGCCGTCGACGGGGAACTCGGAGGCGTCGGGAATCTCGGTCTCGCGGTCGGGAATCGCGTCCTGCTCGGCGACGTACAGGCCGGCCTCGCGGAACGCCGCGCGGTACTCCTCGCGCGACCACAGCGTCATCTCGACCGAGATGTTCTCCTGCCACGCGTGGGTCGTCTCGCTCTCCGCGAAGTAGTTCACCGCGCAGTAGAAGGTGCCGCCCGGCTTCAGCACGCGGCGGACCTCTTCGAGCGTGTGGACGGGGTCGGCCGCGTAGTAGAACGCCTCCATCGAGAAGACGTGGTCGAGCGAGTCGTCGGCGAAGGGGAGTTCGTCGAAGTCGCCGACCAAGAACCCGACCGCGTCGTCGTCGGTGTACCCGCGGGCGTTGGTCGCCATCTCCGGGGCGCCGTCGAGCCCGTACCCGCGCCCGATCCCCCGCTCGCGGAGCGCGCGGAGCGCGTAGCCGGAGCCGGTGCCGAGATCGAGGACGGCGTCGCCCGCCTCGACCGGCATCCGCGCCAGGACGTGTTTCGCGGTGTGCCAGTGGCGGTCCTCCATCCCGCGGTCCTTCCCGCTCGCCGCCCACTCGTCGAACTCCTCGCGGACGCTCATACCGGCCGAAGGAGGAGAGCGGTGAAAAACGGCGGTGTTTTACCGGCTCCGCTCCCGCTCGTGGGTATGAAGCGACCGCGAGCGCTCCGCCGCCCGCACTTCCGGGTGGCCGACATCGCCCAGCAGTCGGTCGGGGGGTTCCTGCTCGCGGGCCCGTTCGTCGTCACCGAGGAGGTGTGGGTGCTCGCCGCGGGGATGAACTGGATTCAGGCCGGCGTGACGGCCGCGCTCGTCGGGCTGATCGGGTACGCCGCCCTGTACCGGGCGGACACCGGCCGCGACGTCGACGAGGAGCCGGAGCTGGTCGGGATCCCGACCCGCTTCGTCTCGCTGATGACGGTCGCGTTCGGCTCCGTCCTCCTGCTGGCGTTGCTTTTCGACGCCCCGCACACGTTCCTCGTCGAGGGGGGCATCGGCGACGGCGCGGTGGTGGCGACGTCCGCGAAGGCCGTCTCGCTCGGCGCGGTGTTCAGCGTCGTCGGCGCCGCGACCGCCGACAGCGTGTTCTGATCCGGGCCCGCGCGGTCCGAGTCAGAGGACGACCGAGACGACCGCGAAGAGGATCAGCACGCCGGCGATGTCACAGAGGTTCGTCACCACGGGGATCGTCGTGTCGTCGGGGTTGAGCCCGATCCGGTAGGACGCCTCGACGGCGGCGACGCTGGCGACGACGACGAGGACGGCGAGACACAGCCCGGAGACCAGCGAGATCAGCAGCACCCGGCCGAGCGCGAGCGACCCGCCGAGCGCGAGTCCGATCGCCCACGCCGCGACGCCGACGGCGCCGAAGACGGTCGCCGCGAGCGCGAACACCGCGCCCGCGTTCGCCCGGAGCGCGGGGTTCGAGGGACTGAGCTCGTAGGTCCCAAGATACAGCTGGGTCGTGAGCCGCGAGCAGGTGATCGACGCGAGGTTGCCGGCCGTCCCGATCTGGACCGGCACCAGGACGAGCAGCGCCGGGTACCGCAGGAGCACCGCCTCGTAGGTCTCCAAGACGGTCCCGGAGACGAGCTGAAGCACCGACAGCGCGGCGAGCAGCGGGATCATCGTCCGAACGATCCGCCGGACCGACCACTCGTCGACCGCCGTCGACCGGGGCTCGGTCACGAGACGGCCCCCACGGCGGCGACCCCGACGAGGAGGAAGAACACGCCGAACACGTCGCCGAGGGTCGTGACGACCGGCCCGATGACGTTGTCGGGGTCGAGCCCGCGGCGGTAGCCGACGAAGATGACCGAGATGAGCACGGTGATCATCAGCACCGCCGAGAGGAACCCGGCGACGACCATCACGCCGACCAGCTGGAAGAGGCTCCCGCCGTCGCCGAACAGGACGAGCGTGAGATAGGTGACGACCGCGATGAACACGGAGACGGTCATCCCGTTGAGGAAGGAGGCGACGACCGCGTTCGTGAGCCGGCGGTCCAGCCGGAACCGCGGCTCGATGAGCCCCTGATGGAGCCCGGTCGAGAGCCGGGCGCCGAGCGAGCCGTACACCCCGCCCCGGGTGGCGAGGAACGCCGGCAGGAGGAGGAGGAGTCCGGGAACCTCCGCGATGTTCGCGCGCATGGTGTCGGAGGCGAGTATCGTCCCCGCGAACAGCCCGGCGATCAGGCTGACGGAGATAACCGGGAGCGCCTGCCGATAGATGTCGCGCGCGGAGTCGTGCCCGGGCATCGAACGCACCGACGGCGGGCGGGGCAAAAAAACCGACCGCCGCGAGCGGCGACCGCCGTCGGTCCGCGAGCGCCCGTGAGCGGTTCGGGGAGCGATCGCCGAATAAGTGTCTGTACCTCCAAACGAAACGGTGGGGTCGGTGGCGCACGGACACGACGCCGACCGAGCGCGACGGGAGCGACCCGGCCGCGTCCGACGGTCTCGGACGGCTCCGGCCCGCACCGTTAAGTCCGTCGGGCGAGTTCCGATCCCATGGACTACTCCCTCGCCGTCGAGAACGGGCCGGAGACGATACCGGGCGGGACCGGACTCCTCCTCGTCCACCCGAGCATCGGCGAGACGGACCGGATCGACACGGACTTCTTAAAGACCGACACCGACGCGTTCCTCGTCGTCTCGACGCGGACCACCGCCCGCGAGGTCGAACAGAAGCTGGAGTACTACGACGTCGATGAGACGAAGGCGACCATCCTCGACACGCTCTCCGTCGAGCGCGGGTACTCGCGGCGCACCGCCGACGACGTCTACTACGTCTCCGCGCCGGACGACCTCGACGGCGTCGTCGACCGCGTGGAGCGGTTCCTCACCGAGAACGAGGGGAAGCGGCGCGTCTCGGTCGACTCGCTCACCGAGATGGCCTACTACGCCGACGACGACGCGGTGTACGAGGCCGCCGCCGAGATCCTCGAACTCCTCGACGAGCACGACGCGGTCGGCATCTTCCACCTCTCGGAGGAGGTCCACGAGGTCGCGACGCTCGACCGGTTCCGCGAGCTGTTCGACGGCGTCATCGACCTCGACGGCGAGGGCAACGTCGTCGTCGACGTCTGAGCGGCCGCTTCGCCGCGGGACGCGCGACTCCTCACTCCTCGTCGACGAGCGCCGCGAACGTCTTCTCCGCCCACGCCACCGCGTAGTCGGCCCCGCGCTCTCGGTACGCGGTCGTGTCGAGCGCGCCGTACGGCGCCGGGAGGTCGAGGTCGTGTTTCACCGCCGAGCAGGCGTACTCCGTCGCGCTCGGGAACTCGGTCTCGCCGCGGGCGACCTCGCCGGAGAGGCCGCCGAGCCGGCCGGAGAGCCGCTCGCCGGCGTCGACCCACGCGTCGAACAGCCGGGGGTGTTCGCCCTCCCACGAGGCGAACTCGTCGCGGGCGTGGAGGCCGACCCACGCGTCGAACAGCGCGTTCGCGACCTGGAAGACGTCGGTCGGGCCGAACCCGGTCGTGGATTCGCCCGTCTCGGGGTCGGGACGGCGGATCGCGGCGTCGAGGTCGCGATAGCGCTCGCCGAAGAACGGGAGGAACGACTCGGGAAGACCGGACGAATCGCCGCCGTTCGCGGCGTCACCGTTCGACGAGGCGTCGCCGTTCGACGAGGCGTCGCCGCCGACTGCGCCCGGCGCCGGCTCGCACCCGATCTGGACCAGCCGCTCGGCGATGAGGAACGCGAGGAAGTCCTCCGGGGTCCCCTCAGCGCGCCGCTTGACGAGGACGGTCGGCGGGTCGGTCTGCGCCGTCCGGACGACCGTCCCGTCCCCGGGGAGCCCGACGGTGAACGCCGGGCCGGCGTGCTTCCGGAGCAGGTCGGGTACCGCTTCGGGAAGCCAGTCGGCGGGGTACGACGCGGGGCCGAGCCCGTCGACGAAGAGGCCGAGGTCCTCCGCGGCGGCCGGCGGGAGCGTCTCGAAGTCGGAGTCGACGTCGAGGACGGGCGACCCCGGCGCGTACCGGTCGCGGACCGCCGCGAGGTCGTCGTCGAGCGACCGGGGCGAGAACATCAGGCGAAGACGTACGAGAGGATGATTAGCACCGAGAGGACGGCCGAGACGCCGACCGTACCAACCACGATCTGAGTCGATTTCTTCATGCGCGTTCGTGCGTCCGCCGGTCGTTAAAATCATCCGGTCCGCGGCAAGCGTGCGGCGATTTTATGTCGCCAGACGAGAGTACGGAGGTATGCGAGTTCGTGACGCGGTCGAGGCCGACGCCGCGGCCCTGGGGTCGATGACGGGCCGGCCCGAAGGCGTCGTCCGAAACATGATCCACGACCGGTCGGTACGCGTCGGGGTGACGGACGAGGCGACCGGGCGCGACGCCGCGAGCGACGGGGCGGACCCGGCGGGTCGGAGCGCCGACGACGACACCCCGGTCGACGCGGTCGCGGCGTTCGTCGCGTTCGACGTGCGCGACGGCGTCGTCCACGTGACGAACGTCGAGGGCGACCCCGAGGCAGTCCGGCGGCTGTTCGAGGAGCCGGTGCGGTTCGCGACCCGGGAGGGAATGACGGTCGAGGCCGTCCTCCCGACCGACGGAACCGCGGTCGACGCGGCCGAGGCCGTCGGGTTCGCGGCGGTCGGCTCGGGACCGCGGATCGACGGCGCGTCGACGGCGCGGTACCGGTTCGATCCGGAGGAGGGCGGGTGAAGGTCGGAGACGGTGACCGCCGAATCCGAGGCCCGGTCGAAACCCGCCGGTGCCGACGCGCGGGGGCGGTGCCTCGGGACACGGCGCCCGTGTCGGCCGATCGGGCCGGATCCGTCACCCGTCAGCGATCGGTGCTGTCCGGGCGTGCCAGCAGCTCCTGTTCGTATTCGGCGACCGCCTGTACGACTGCCTCCGCGTCCCGTTCGGGGACGTCGAACTCCGCGAGGCTCTCGTCTAACAGCTCGAGCGCTCTCTGGATGTGATCGGGCGTGAAGGGGACGTGAAGGTGCGCTTCGCGGACTGGCGCGGCGTCGTAAGTCTCCGGGCCACCCGCTTTTTCGCAGAGGAAGTCGGTTTGCGTCCGTCGGAGCGTCTCCATGTCCGCGTCGGCGAAGAACGGTCCCAGCACGTCGTCGTCGAGAAGCCTGTCGTAGAAGTCGTCCACCACGCTCCGAATCCCCTCGTGGCCACCGAGACGTTCGTACAGGGTCTCCTCGGTCATACTCGGCGTATCACGCTAAAATGCGAAATAGCTCACGGAGTCGCGTTACGCGTCGGCCGAGCGGTCGATCGCGTGTCAACCCCCGTGGTGTCTCCCGTGGCGTGTTGAACGCGGTCGCTGTGGTCAGGGGCGACGTTTCGCCGGACCGAACCGTCTCCCGCGGGCGGGTCGCTCAGTCGAAGCGGTCTTGGACGATTTCGAGCGCCTCCTCGCGGTCGTCCCAGTCGACGAACACCGCGACGGAGGTCGCGCTCGTGATCAGGTCGATGATGTTGATGCCGGCCTCGGCGATGGGCGCGATGATCTCCTGGATGACGCCGGACTGGTTGGGAAGCTCGCCGCCCGTGACGCGGATCACGGCGATGGGGTCGGCGACGGTGACCGAGGAGAGCGCCTCGTCGGTGACGACCGCCTCGTGGAGCAGCGCCTCGGCGGTCTCGGCGACGTCGACGTCGACGTAGAAGGTGACAGAGTCCATCCCCGAGGCGACCGCGTCGATGTTGATCTCCTCGGCGCGGAGCGCGTTCGCCAGCTCCGAGAGGATCCCCGGTCGGTTGCGGATCGCCCGGCCCGCGATGGTGAGGCACGCGAGCGGCTCCTCGCGCATGTCGATCAGGCTCTCGAACTCGCCCTCGATCCGGGTGCCGCCCCGGAGCAGGTCGCCGTGCTGGTAGTGGACGACCCGAACGTCGAGCCCCTCGTCCTTGTACGAGAGCGCGGAGGGCGCGACCACCTCGGCGCCGCGGAAAGAGAGGTTGCGAAGCTCGTCGACGGTGATCTGGCCGACGTTGCGCGCGCCCTCGACGACCCGCGGGTCGCCCGTCATCACGCCCTCGACGTCGGTGACGATGACGACCTCGTCGGCGTCCATGTAGTTGCCGAGCATGACCGCGGTCGTGTCCGACCCGCCGCGGCCGAGCGTGGTGACGTTGCCGTCGTGGTCCTCGGCGAGGAACCCAGTGATGATCGGGACGACGCCGTCCATGTCGGCGGCGATCTCCTCGGCCCGACGCTTGGTCTCCGCGACGTCGACCTCGCCGCGCTCGTCCGTGATCACCGGCCAGTCCGGGTGTCCGGGTTCGAGGAAGACGGCGTCGACGTCGCGGACGGAGAGCGCGGCCTTCAGCATGCGGACGCTGGTGCGCTCGCCCATCGAGACGATCTCCGCGCGGTCGGCGTCGTCCGTCTCGAAGGTGATGTCGTCGAGGAGGTCGTCCGTGGTCGACCCCATCGCGCTCGCGACGACCGCGATCTCGTGGCCGGCCGCGACGGCGCTCGCCACCGAGTCGGCGGCGCGTTCGATCCGGTCGCCGCTCCCGAGGCTCGTGCCGCCGAACTTGGCGATTACGCGCATGCGGCTACTCCGTTCCGCGTCCGTGCGGGTCGGTCTCCGAGAGACGGTCGAGGCGGTTCGAGGGCGACGGCGCGGTCCGGACCGAGGCCGGAGTCCCGGCCCGGTCGGCGGAAGCGATCGGTAAACATGCGACTCCGTAGCGGAGGAAGCCGGATAACAGTATCTTCTTCGACAAGGGTCGCCCGAATCGCAGAACCGCACGAATCGGCGGCCGCGAGCGGGTGAAAACGAAACGAACGATCAGCGCATTTCGGAATCGGAGGTCGGGGTGTGTGAGGGACGCGCGCAGAGGACGGAGGGACGCGCGCAGGGGACGGAGGGACGCGCGCAGGGAAGACGGATAGAGGCGCTACTCGTCCTGAATGCCCCACGCGTCGGGCATCTCGATGACGTAGCGGCCGTCCTCCTGGAGAGAGATGATGTACTCCTGTCTGTCGTACAGCTCCATCAGGTTGAGCTCGTACTGCCCGGGGCTGACGATGCGGATGCTCTCGAACTGGTCGTTGAGCTCGTCGCGGAGCGCGTCGATGCCGGGCTGCGGCTCCTCTTCGGCCGGCGGCGCGTCGGCGGGCTCGACGTCGCGGCTCGCGCGGTCGAGCTCGTCCGGCGACACCACCTCGGAGCGCGCGCTCGCCTGCGCGGTGTCCTCGTCGCTCCGGTCCGCGATCTGTTCCGTGCCGTCGGCTTCGCTCGCGGAGTCGGCGCTCGCAGCGGCTTCGTTCGGCGTCTCGTCCGCGGACTCGCTCGGACGACGGTCGGCCGCGCTCTCGTCGGGCGCCGGCTCGTCGGCTGGGGCCGGCGGCGTCCTGTCGGACGGGTCGACGGCGGAGCCGGACGGTCCGGCGGGGGAGCCGGACGCCTGATCGGCCTCGTCGGCACTCGGGTCCTCCGTCGCGCCGGCGGGCTTGAACTGGAACTTGTTCCCGCCGCAGTCGGGACAGCCCGACAGCATCTCCTTGGAGCCGTCGGGGAACGTCCGCCCGCAGGTGGTACACTGATGGGGCATCTACTTGCGGGAGACGAGCGTGCTGATGAGGTTCTCGTCTTTGTGGAGGGTCTCGATGCGGTTCGCCGGGCCGATCACCGTGAGCTTCTGGGTGGACTCGCGGCCCATCAGCTTGTCGAGGAAGCTCTGGTCGCCCGCCTCGGCCTTGGGGTACGTCTCGATCTCGATGCCGGTGAAGTCGTCGGGACTGATCTCGGTCATCGTCACCTCGATGAGCTTCGACTCCTCGTCCGGGGAGAGCCCCTCTTCGAGGATGACGATGTTGCCCTCGCGGACGCCGTCGAGGATGAGCCGGATCTTCTCCATGCTCGTGAGTCCCTCCATCCGCGCGCCGCTTATCATGTCGATCCGGACGCCGTCGTCGCCGTCGTCGGGGTCGTCCGCCGCGTCGACGTTGGCTTTCGGGCCGGGCATCAGCCGAAGTACTCCGCTATCTTGGTGTACACTTCGTCCATGTTGTCGCCCTCCAGCGCGGACAGCGGAATCGTCTCGTGTTGCGGGAAGGCGTTCGCGATCTGCTGGACGTCCGACCCCGGCAGGTCCGTCTTGTTCGCGAGGATGAGCGCGGGCAGGTCCTGCGACTCGATGATCCCGATCAGCATCGTGTTCACCTGCGTGAACGGGTCCGTCGTGGAGTCGAGCACGTAGATGACGCCGTCGACGTCCTCGCGGAGCCAGTGCATCGCCTCCGCGACGCCCTCGGTCGCCTCGCGCGACCGGCGGACGGCGTCGTCCTTCTCCATGTCGTGGTCGAGGAACTCCTTGTAGTCGACCTTCGTCGTCACCCCGGGGGTGTCGACGATGTCGATGGTGACCGTCCGCCCGTTGCGTTCGATCTCCACGTTCTCCTTCCGGCGGGCCCGGCGAGTCTCGTGGGGGATGTGGCTCTCTGGGCCGACGGCGTCACCCGTCCAGTCGCGTGCGATCCGGTTTGCGAGGGTCGTTTTACCGGCGTTCGGCGGTCCGTAGATCCCGATCCGCTTGGGCTCGTCGGCCGCGAACAGGCCGTCCGTGACCCGCGATATGCTGTCTCTGAGATTCGTGAGCAGTCCCATCCTGACCTCCAGTCCGTGTGGTTTTCCCGAACACCGCGTTCGTTTCCGCGACGCCGTTCGATCCGACGCTCGACGCCCGTTCGGGGGATTACGGTAGCATCCACGCCGCGGTCACTTAAGAACTGCGTCAGACATCGCCGATCCGGAGCGTCGGCGCCGGACGAACGCGAAATCGGGAGACAGAACTACGGTTCGTCGCTCTCGCTCGCGGCGTCGCCCTCTCCGTCGCCCCCGCTCGCGGCGTCGAGGAAGACGAGGGCCCCGCCGAGCAGCGCGAGGTTCTTCACGAAGTTGATCTTGTTGCCGTGGCGCTCCTTCCCCTCCATCGTCCAGAAGTCGTGGATGGCGGGCGTCGTCCCGAGGAAGAAGACGACGACCGCGCCCGCGGCCGCCCGCGGGAGCCGCCAGAGGACGATCCCGAGGTTCGCGACCAGCAGCATTCCGGTGACGAACGGAACGAGGACGTCGGGCATCGGGACGCCCTTCTCCTCGGCGACGGCGACGCGCTTGTCGTTGTTCTTGAACCCGTCGACGGCCATGTACGCGAGGACGCCGCCGTACAGCGAGCGGCCGAGCAGCGACGGCGCGTCGCGACCCCGGTCCGCGTCCGACCCGTCGGGAGAATCAGTGTCGGCGGCCATTCAGACCACCTCGATCCGGCTGACGTTCGCGTCGACGCGCCCCACCGTCTCGTAGGTCGGACCCTCGTCCTCCTCGCCGGGGAGGCGGCGCATGATCCGGCCCTCCACGTCGTCGCGCTCGTCGGGCACGTCGAAGAGGCCGGAGCCGCAGAGGGCGTCGCCGTCGTAGACCGCCCACGTCTCGATGACCTCGTGGGGCTCGCCGGGGAAGTCGACGCGCTCGAAGTCGCGGCCGAAGTTGGTGGACTCGAAGAGGGCGACTCCGTGGTCGTCGTTCACCCACGCCGGGGGCGCCTCCTCGCCGCCGCAGAAGATAACCCGCCCGTCGTGGACGAACACGCGGCGGATGTACGAGAAGTCGTTCCCGGTGTCGATCCGCTCGAACGACTCGCCGGCGTCCGTCGTCCGCCACAGGCCGCCCTCGCCCACCGCGTGGCCGAGGCCGAGGTTCTCCAGGTCGTGGTCGAGGTACCCGGTCGCGACCAGCCACACGTCCTCCGAAACGGGGAGGATCTGGTGAACGTCGTCGACGATGGCGTCCCGGTGGTCGGACCACGTGCGGCCGCCGTCGCGGCTGACGTGGATCCCGCCGGCCTCGACGCCCGCGATCAGGTGGTCGGGGCGGCCGGGGACCGTCTCCAGCGCGCGGAGGCGTGCGTAGTGGGGATCGATCGGCGACTCCCAGTGGCCCCGCGAGGGGAGCTCGCGGAACCCCTTCTGTTCGGTCCACGTCTCCCCGCCGTCGACCGACCGGAAGATGTACGGGTCGTTGGTGCCGGCGTACAGCGCGCCGTCCGCGGTCGCGAGGATCGACCAGACCTCGCTCTGCCCGGCGTGCCAGAAGCGGTCGCCGACGGGTACTTCGAGGTCGGTCCACGTCTCCCCGCCGTCGACCGAGCGGTACGCGCCCGTCGAGGAGGCGACGAAGACGCCCTCGGTGTGGTCCCACGACTTCACGGCGGTGACGACCCCGCAGTCGAGGACGTGGTCGAGCTCGTCGCGCTCGAAGGGGACGTCGTCGGCTCGGTACAGCCCGGAGTCTGTCCCGATTAACAGTGTCATATTCGGGCGTCGGTCGGCGGGGCAATAAAGTTTTACCAACCTGTAAAACGCTAAGTGTCCGGGGGGCGATGGGGAATCCATGCCCGCACCTCACGCCACCGTTCGCCCAACTGACGCCGACCACCTGAACGAGTCGGCCGCCGACCTCCCGACCGAGCTGCTGAACCTGCCGTGGATCGACCCGCACAACCACGCGCACACGCTCTCGTGGGAGGACCGCGAGCGGTACGCCCTCTCCGGCTGCCGGTCGATGGTGATGGTGTCGTCGGGGTACCACTGGACACCCTACAAGCCCGTCGAGGCGGGCGACATCCGCTTCCTGTGGGACGACGCGGTCAACCGTCGCCGAGCGATCGAGCGCAACCACTTCTTCGAGGCGAAGCTGAGCCTCGGCGTCCACTCCGGCGTCCGGATCGAGGACCCCGACGAGCTGCTGGCCGCGATGGACGACTACTGCGCGCTCGACGAGGTGGTCGCCGTCGGCGAGACGGGCGTGACGCCGACTCAGCACGTCGAGCGCTGGGACGTCGACGCACAGCAGGCGGTCGTTCAGGCGCAGATGGAGCTCGCAGACGACCACGGCCTCCCGGTCCTGCTCCACACGCCGAACACCACGCCCGACGCGAAACGGGAGTACCGCGACGACCTCGGCGTCACCCCCGGCTACGAGAAGAACGCCGGGCTCGGCACCGAGCCCGTCCTGGACGGCGAGAACCCGGCGCTGGAGGCGGTGAAACGCGATGTGGAGGCCGCGAGCGACGCGGGCCTCGACGAGGAGCGCGTCGTCGCCTCGCACGCGGACGCGAACAACACCGCGTACCTGATGGCGGAGACGGACTGCTATCTGAGCTACACCATCGGCCACTCGTGGCTCGTGGGCGTCGACGCCGCCGACGTGGCGAACGCCATCGACGAGTACGGCCCCGAGCGGATCATGATCGACACCGACACCGCGAACGTGCTGCGCACGGACCCCTACGCGGTGAAGCGCGCGATATTCGAGCTGTACCGCTACGGCATCGACGTCGATGACATCCGGACCGTCGTGTACGAGAACCCGCGGGACGTGTTCGGGCTGGCGGAGTAGGATATTCAAATCGGTCCGCGGGGTCGCGGTGGCGTTGCCGGTGGCTCTGCCGCAGCCTCCGAGAGACGTACTGCGATTCCGTGCGTGGCTGACAGCGACCGTGAGACGACGGTGTGCGAGGGAGAGTCGCGAACGAGGCGAGCGACGGGGACCGCGGTTTGGGGGAGCTTTACCTCCGACAGAGACACTCGTGTGACACTCGGGTTACATCGATAAGGTGGCGGTGGATGTCGTCGGCCAAGGAGTACATCGCCTTCGCCTGTTCCTTCGTTGCGATGCCGAGCCTGTAGTAGGTCTCCGTTCGGTTCCGGTTCCACAGCTCAGCGAGGTCATCCCCGAAGGCATCGTCGTAGAGACCGATCTCGGCGCCCCGTTGGTAGAGCCGCCGGTGGCTACTGATGACCTCCGAGGGTGACATCGCTCCGTCGTGGATCAACCGGAACTGGATCGTGCGCTCGATGGCGACGAACGCCGACTCGATCACGACCGTGTAGTATCCTCGGTCGAGGAGGTTCGATCCGACCTCCAACAGCCGGCAGGCACGGCGAAGTTGGACCAGCTCCGCGTCGTCAACGTCCAAACCCTCCTCGATCGTTCCGGGGCTGCCCTCGAAGCTCCGCTCGGCCTCCGCCAATCGATCTCGGATATCGTCATTCATCGGCGTACACCTCGGTCCGGAGCTCTGAGAAGAGGTCGGAATCGACCAACGTGATGGCATCATCGAACTGGGGACGAAGCTGGTCGCCGATTCGTCGGACGCTGTCCGTCGATTCGACGAGCGGCTGGTAGGTGTACCGGTTCCCCTCGAACCGTCGGTCTTCGAGGTCGCTGACGATCGACTGGACGGTCCGACGAGCAGCGGTCCGATCTTCGTCAACGATCACCAGTAGGTCGATGTCGCTGGTCCGATCCGCTTTCCCCCGAGCGACGCTGCCGAATAGGACGACACCGACTAAATCGTCCAGTTCCTCACGGGCTCGTCGGAGGAAGGCCCGGACCGGGTGGTGGAACTCGCTTTGCGGGATCGAGAGAATCGGGTCCGGTTTCGTGAGCCGCTCACGGTTGATCCGGACCTGCCGGGTCCGACCGTCCTGTGCCGTTTCGACGACGTCAAGCTCCGAAAGCAGCTTCACTGCCTTCGAGATCGTCCCCTGGTTCGCCCCCGTG
Source organism: Halorubrum distributum JCM 10118 (assembly GCF_000337335.1). Classification (GTDB taxonomy): domain Archaea; phylum Halobacteriota; class Halobacteria; order Halobacteriales; family Haloferacaceae; genus Halorubrum; species Halorubrum distributum. Next base: position 59,244 of record NZ_AOJN01000062.1, read on the forward strand.
AGACTCGCGAGTTCGCTCATCGAGTACGTCGCGTATGGCTGATCTACGAGAACCGCAAGAACGTCCTCCATTGCTTGGTATCGAAACACCCGATCCTCCGGAAACGGATATCGCAGTTCGATCGAGATCGACTCTTTCTCATTAGGCATACAATTCCTATTAGGAAACAGTGTAAAAACTCTGCCGATGAACTGGGTCGATTAGGACGGCTTGCCACGGTTAGAATTCGATGTTTCAGGCGTATTTCCCTCAAAAAGTGGCGTATTGTGAGTCGTTCCGGTGGATACGAACATAGCGACGAACGAGAGCGAGAGTGAGTATCGCAGATCGACGTTGCCGATTCTGGATTTAGATAGCCGTGAGCGACAGCGAGGAGCGCTTATAAAATGAGAGTACGGTGGCGCGCCTGCGAGCGGCCGGAGCGAAGCGGAGGCCGCGAGCCAGCCCGCGAGGGACGCGGTGAGCGAGGGGCGACTGCAGGGAGCCCTGAGCGAACCGCGAGGCTGGGGAGGTGTGAGGCTGCGGTGCTGTGCGGTACGGGGTGGGACTCAAAGAGGCAGTCGCGAGGGCGACGTAGGCGACGCAAGCACTGGAACGAGGGAGCGAACGCAGTGAGCGACCGAGTGAAGCGCGCAGCGATCGTACGTCGCCCTCGCGACTGGGGCTTTGGAGGTACTCACCGCCGATCTGTAATCAGCTATTTATAACTGAACGGCCGGAGCTGTAGAGAAGTTCACTGTACGGGTTTCGTTGAGATTCTCGGCAGAGAAGCCGTTCCGATTTTGATCAGTCGAGCCCACTTAAAAACCGCCCACCGCAGGGAGTACCGTTCCGAGAAGAGTCAGACAGGCGGCACCGACCAACGCCAGAAGGACGAGAGGAGGGGCAGTAAACTCCTCTGGGTCGGTTTGAAGCGATTCGTAGCCGGCAACGGCGAGCATTCCAGCCCCACCGATCGCCATGAGCAGTATCGGGATGCTGCGATCGCCGGCGACGAGCGACGCTACCGCTGGCCCTCCGATTGAGGTTCCGATAACGGCGAATGAGCCAGTGTAGAGGTACAGATCCTCCATTGGCGATGTAACAGCGCGAGGACACTTGTAGGTTGGTTAGCGATGTACGAGCGAGTCCGAAGAATGCGATTTCGACGAAGCCGCCACGTCGGTAATCTTTTATAAATCCCGAGGAGGCGAGGATCCTACTCCGTCTCGAACTGGTTCGTGAGTTCGCCGACGCCCTCGACGCCGATGGTAACCGAATCGCCGTCGCCGAGCAGCACCGGGGGATCGCGGTAGACGCCGACGCCGGGCGGCGTACCAGTAAAAATCAGATCGCCGGGTTCGAGCGTGAACGCCTGGCTACAGAAGGAGATCAGCTCGTCGACGCCGAATATCAGGTTCTCGGTCGAGGACTCCTGAAGCCGCTCGCCGTTGATCTCGGCGAAGATCTCGAGGTCGTGGGGGTCGCCCACCTCGTCGGTCGTGACGAGCTCAGGCCCGGTCGGGGCGAACGTGTCGAGGCTCTTCCCGCGGACCCACTGGCCGTCGCCGTGCTGGAGGTCGCGCGCGGAGACGTCGTTGCCGACCGTGAAGCCGGCCACGTGGTCCATCGCCTCGTCGGGCTCGACACGGCGGGCGCGCTCGCCGATCACGGCGACGAGTTCGGCCTCGTAGTCGACCTTCTCGGTGTAGTCGGGGTCCCAGCGGACCGCGTCGTCGGGGCCGACGACCGAGGTCGGGAACTTCGAGAAGAGGACCGGCTCGTCCGGGATCTCGTTGTCGCCCTCCTCGGCGTGGTCGCGGTAGTTCAGCCCGACGCAGACGACCTTCTGCGGGTCGTCGACGGGGGCGGCGCGGTCGAGGTCCGCCGAGTCGCGGACGCCGACGCCGGTCTCGGCGGCGTGTTCGACCGCGAGGTCGACCTTGCGGCGCCACTCCCAGTCGGCGAGGAGGTCGCTGGTTCGGTCGGGAACGTGGATCCCGGCGGCGGCGCCGGCCTCGGCGAGGTCGACGACGCCGTCGTCGGTCGCGACGCCGGGCCACGGTGTCTGTTCGTCCGTCGTACGGTATTGTCCGATTCGCATGTGAAATGTGGGTGTTGTCGGTCCGCGGCGTTACAGGTCGATCCCGGCCTCGTCGAGCAGGCGCTCGCCGGAGGCGACGAAGCGGTCGAACTCCTCGTCGACCTTCGGGTTCGTCAAGTCGCCGTCGCGCTTGACGACCTCGCCGTCGACGAGGACGGTGTCGATGTGCGAGGGGTCGGTCTGGAACACGACCGTCTGGACCGGGTCGTGGCAGGGCGCGGTCATGAAGTCGTCCGCGTCGAACAAGACGAGGTCGGCGCGCTTGCCGGGCGTGATCGTCCCGATCTCGTCGTCGAGGCCGAGCGCCTTCGCGCCCTCGATGGTGGCCATCTCCAGGGTGTCGCGCGCGGAGATGCTCACCTCGGTGACCTCCTCGTCGCCCTCCAAGACCGCCTGGTTGTCGAACATGCGCTGGAGCTGCAAGCCGATCCGCATCTGGCTGCCCATGTCGCCGCTGACGTTCGAGCAGACGTCGACGCCCCACGCCGGGCGGCCGCCCGCCTCGAGCACCTTCCCGGTGACGGGGATGCCGTGGCCCATCTGCATCTCGACCTCGGGGGTCGACGAGAAGGAGACGCCCTGCTCGACGGCGTGGTCGATGTCCTCCTGGGTGAAGTGGTTCCCGTGGGCGACGTTGACGTCGGGGCCGAGCATGTCCTCGATGGCGCCGAAGCCCTGGTAATCGTCGCCGTACTCGGAGGACGGCCACAGCGCGGCGCCCATGTGGATCGTCGAGAGCGCGCCGAGGTCCCGGGCCAGTTCGAGGTCCGCGCGGGCGGTCTCGGGGGTACAGAAGTCCGGGCCGCGGAGCCCGAGAGCGAGGCTGAGCAGGTCGTCGTCGCGGATCTTCTCCTCGTGGAGGCTACGGATCTTCTCCTCGGGGAGGCCGACGTCGCTCTCGTACCACCACTTCGCCGCGTCGTCGCCCGGCGGGCCGTACGTGTACACCGCGCGCAGGCCGGTGTCCTGCAGCGCGTCGACCGCGCGTTCGCCGTGCTCGAGCGTGTTCGGGTACGACCAGTCGAGGGCCGTCGTCGTCCCGGTGTTGAGCTTCTCGAAGGCGCCGTAGAGGCCGCCGAGGTACATGTCCTCGGGCTGATAGATCCCGGTGATGTTGCCGAGCATGTGGTCGAAGTACTCGCCCATGAGCGACCAGTCGCCGGCGATGCCGCGCATCTGCGTCTGCGCGAGGTGAATGTGCGAGTCGACGAACCCCGGGACGACGATCTTCCCGGTAGCGTCGATCTCCTCCGCGTTCGACGCCGACAGTCCGGTACCGACCTCGATTATCTCCCCGTCCTCGATCAGGACGTCGGCCGCCTCGAACTCCCCAACGTCCGGGTCGAGCGAGACCACGGTCCCGTTTCGCACGATCGTCTGTGTCATGTTCGATAATAGGGTTTGACCAAGAGGTTAAAACTTTACCGGGCGGTAAAGGTCGACGGCGGCGACCGTAGGCTCGGAGAGGCAACCGTATTATGTACCTCACACGTAGAGTACCCGTATGAGCGAATCACGGGACGGATCGGCGAGCGAATCCGTCGAGTCCCCGACCGACGGCGCCGACGCTGGAACGGGTGATTCCGAAGGGAACCCTCCAACGGAGACCTCCTCCGACGGGTCCGGCGAGTCCGGCGAGGAGACGGTCTCCTCCAAGGACACCAAGGAGGTGATAATGGAGGCGACCTTCCGCGCGCTGAGCAAGCACGGCTACAAGGACCTCCGGATGCGCGACATCGGCGAGGAGATGGACCTCACGCGGCAGGTGATCCACTACCACTTCGACGGGAAGTACGACCTCATGTCCTCGTTCCTCGAACACATCATCGACCAGTACGAGGGGAGCGTGGTCGTCGAGGGCGACGCGGACCCGCGGACCGAGCTTCGAGCCCGCGTCGACCAGTGCCTGTTCGGCCCCGAGTTCGAGGAGTTCAGCCACTGGGACCGGATGAAGGTGTACCACGAGCTGTACACGCAGGCGCAGAACGACGGCGAGCACCGCGAGGTGTTCAACGAACACTACGACCGCCTCCGCGGCAGCATCGTCGAGGTCGTCGAGGAGGGGATCGAGGAGGGCGTCTTCCGCGACGTCGACGCCGAGCGGATGGGCCAGCTGGTGACCGACGTGATCCACGCCGCGCGCGGGCGCCGGATCTCGCTGGGTCACGAGGACGCGCCCGAAGAGGCCCGGAAGGCGATGGACGAGTTCATCTTCGAGTCGCTGGAGCGGACGGAGTAGGCCGGGATCACCGACGTCGACCGAACCGAACCCCCGACCGCGTTTCTGCGATCGCTACGACTCCTCGGCGGCGACGAGCCGCGGATCCGTCCGGTCGGGCCCGTCGCGAAGCCGGTGGGAGCCGTCGAATCGAACGCGATCGCCGGGAGACAGGTCGGCGGCGGCGGCCTGCGCGATCAGTCGGACCTCGTCGAACCGTACCAGCGCGAGGTGGTTCGGCGCGCGGACGTCCGGCGGCGTGGTCTCGACCGTCGTCGTCGCGACGACCGCCCCCGTTTCGAGTCGAACCGACGCGGCGTCCGCCGCCGACCGGTCGCAGTCCGGGCAGCGGCGGCGGTCGTAGTACCAGCGTCGCCCGCAGTCAGCGCAGGCGAAGGCGCGGTCCGCGGGGAGGTCGCGGTCCGCGGCGGCGCCGTTTTCCGGGACTCCGCTGTTTGAGCCCGTCACGCACGCAACACCGTACAGACGCTGTTGTTCCCGAACCCGGCGACGTTGATCGCGAACGCCGTCTCCGCGCCGTCGACGCGGCGGCTCTCTGGGAGGTCGCCCCGGAGCTGCCACACGAGCTCGACGATCTGCGAGAGGCCGGTCGCGCCGAGCGGGTGGCCGCGGGCCTTGAGCCCGCCCCCGGGGTTGACCGGGAGGTCGCCGTCGAGCGCGGTGTCGCCGTCGAGCGTCGCCACCCAGGCGTTCCCGGGGTCGTAGAAGCCCAGCTCTTCGAGTTCGATCAGTTCGAGGACCGTGAACGCGTCGTGGATACAGGCGACGTCGACGTCGTCGGGGGCGATTCCGGCCCGGTCGAAGACGCGCTCGCCCGCGGTCCGGACTGAGTCGATGGAGAGCGGGTCCGGGCGCTCGGCGACGGCGTGGGTTCCCGTCGCGCTCGCGGTGCCTGCGACGCGCGGGCCCGCTGGGTGTCCGGCGTCGTCCTCGTCGGTTGCGCGGGTCAGCACGACCGCCGCGGCGCCGTCCGACATCGGACAGCAGTCGTACAGTCGAAGCGGCGCGGCGACGACCGGGGAATCGAGCGCGTCCTCGACGTCGATCGGCTTGCGGAACTGCGCGACGGGGTTGTGGACCGCGTTCCGGTGGTTCTTCGCCGCGACCGCGGCGAGCGCCTCGCGGGGCGCGTCGTGGCGGTCGAGGTAGGCACCGGCGGCGAGACCGCCGAAGGAGGGGAGCGTGACCCCCTGCGCGTACTCGCGGGGGTGGACGAGCCGGCTGATCGCCTCGGTGACGCTCCGGGTGTCGCCCGCGGACATCTTCTCGGCGCCGACGACGAGCGCGATGTCGGCGGTCCCGCTTTCAACGCGGTCGACGCCTCGGTGGAAGGCGCTCGCGCCGGTCGCACTCGTGTTCTCGACGCGGTCCGCGGACGCGCCGTCGAGGCCGAGGGCGGCCGCCAGTGCGTTCGCGAGGCCCGCGCTCTCGTCGAGCGCCTCGGCGAGGGCGTTGCCGAAGTGGAGCGCGTCGACGTCGGCGGGGTCGACCCCGGCGTCCGCGAGGGTCTTCTCGGCAGCCGCGGCGGCCAGGTCGGCGAGCGGGCGCTGGGAGTCGCCCTCGAACGGGGTCATGCCGACGCCGCTGACGCGGACCTCAGTCTCCATTCGCGTCGGTATCGTCCGCCTCGTCGGCGTCGCCCGCCTCGTCGGCGTCGCTCTCGTCGGCGTCGCTCTCGTCGGCGTCGCCCTCGTCGGCGTCGTCCGCGTCGCCGAACACCCCCAGCTCCGCGAGGCGGTCGATCTCGGCCTCCGAGTAGCCGTGCTCGCGGAACACCTCGCGGTTGTGTTCGCCGAGCAGCGGCGGCGGGAGTTCGAAGCCGCTCTCGGCGTTGCGAAACTTGAGCGGGTGTTCGATCACGGGCACCTCGCCGAGTTCGGGGTGGTCGATCTCGGTGATGGTGCCGCGGGCGTCGATCTGCTCACTGTTGAGCGCCTCCTCGACGCTGTACACCGGGCCCGCGGGGACGCCGGCGTCCTCGGCGATGACCTCGATCCACTCGTCGGTCGTCTTGTCGGCGAGCGTGGCCTCGATCTCGGCCTCGAGTTCGTCGAGGTGTTCCACGCGGTCGGCGTTCATCTCGAAGCGCTCGTCTGCGGGGAGGTCCGGTCGGTCGAGGGCCTCGCAGAGCTCGCCCCAGAGCTTCTCGTTGAGGATACAGATGTTGATGAACCCGTCCTTCGTCTCGAACGTCTGGTACGGGGCGAGGACGGGGTCTTTCGTCCCCATGCGCTTCGTCTCCTCGCCCGCGAACACCATGCCGGCCTGCTTGGTGAGCCACGGGAGGGTGGCCTCCAGCATCCCGAGGTCGATGTACTCGCCCTCGCCGGTCCGCTCCCTGCGGTAGAGGGCCGTCGTCGCGCCGAAGGCGGCCCACATCGCCGTGATCAGGTCCGTCATCGGCAGGCCGACCTTCACGGGCTGGCGGTCCGCCTCGCCGGTGACGCTCATGATCCCGCTCATCCCCTGAATGAGGAGGTCGTACCCGGACCGCTCGCGCCACGGACCGGTCTGGCCGAACGCCGAGATCGCGAGGTATATCAGGTCGTCGTTGTGCTCGGACAGCGTGTCGTAGTCGACGTCGAGCCGCTCCGCGGTTCCCGGGCGGAAGTTCTGGATGAAGATGTCCGCCTCCTCGACGAGTTCATACAGCGCCTCCTTGGCGTCGTCGTTCTTCAGGTCGAGTTCGAGGCTCTTCTTCCCGTAGCTCAGCGTCCAGTAGTACGGCGACTCGCCCTTGATGAACGGCGGCCCGGAGTGGCGGACGGCGTCTCCGTAACCGGGCTGTTCGATCTTGACTACCTCCGCGCCCTGGTTCGCGAGCATCGCCGAGCAGAAGCCGCCGGTGACGAACGTCGAGAGGTCGAGGACAGTGACGCCGTCCAGGATCCGCCCGCTACCCGGGGAGCCCGCGGAGCCCGTGTCGTCGGTATCGGTCATCCAACCACCTCGTCCGGAATTCGGAATCCTCTCATTGCTGTGTGTACGGTTTGCTTACCAGATGGTAAAACTATCGGCGTCGACCGTGATATTTGGCGGTCCGGTGGAGTCAGACGGGACGATCCGGCGGTCGGGAGCCGACTGGCAGGACGAGTCGACGGGATACCGGTCGTTGTTCGGGAGCCCCCCACCCCTTCGTTTCGGGTGGAACCGCGTAAGCTGTCGGGGGGTGGGTCAGGTGTGTGAGGTCGATCCGGATCCTCTCAGATAATTCTGCGTTCAGATCTAAATAAAACAACCACAATAACTCTAATATATTCTAACAGGGATTGTCGAGGGTACTGTTCAAACCTTGTGGTAATAAAACCACCGGTACCAAAATCCCGCCTCCCACCCCCACCACCCTGTTTCCTCGTTCCACCCGAAACAAAGGGGTGTGGGGGTCTCCCCGATCGAGTCGACTCGACGGAGCCGAGAAACGAGGGGCGAAGCCCACGCGACGGAACCGCTGAACGGAACTGCCAGTCCGAGGACGGGTAGTCACGCCCGATCAAGACTCTGACGGATAGGTCGTATTAGTGTCTGAAACCCGCCACACCGGCGTAGCCTTGTCAAAGAGACTCGAGATATCCACGCTCGTCGTTCCCATTCTCTCGACTACTTGACCGGTTCGACTGTCCCGTCGATCGGTCCGAACCGCCTCTCGATCGCCGCGACATCTCGTGTGAGGGGGCCGTTTCAACTCCAGAGAGGAACACTTTTGTACCGTCTCTTCATCTGGTTCGACTGTATCAACTGGACGTGGTCGGTCTCGAATCCGACCGCGAATGCGTATTTCGGGCGGGAGACGACGTCTCAAGCGATATGACCGACCGTCTCCACCTGAAACAGAGGGGTTCACATGGACGAAGGCGAACACACACCGCGGGCCGACGGCGGCATCGACCCGGACGACGGCGACGAATCGGACCACAGTAGCGACTCCGAGGACTCGTCGCCCAGTCGCTCTTCGACTCCCGACGCCGACGGCTTCGCTGTCAAGGGCTCCGAAACCGACGAGTCCGAGGACGGAGTTCCCGAAGCCGAGGTCCCCGAAGCCGAAGATCCCGAAGCCGAAGACCCTGACATCGAGGATTTCGATCCCGATGCTCCAACCGAAACGGGGGGCGACGGTTCGACTGAAGCCGACCCCGACGCTCTACCCGAAACGGGGGCCGACACGTCCGCCGAAGTTGAATCCGACCCCGATACCGCCCTCGACGTCGAAGACGGAACGAGTCACGATACGCCGGACGTCGAATCGATCGAATCGGACGCCGACACGCTTTCCCTCTCGACCGACGCTCGACCCGAAACGGCGGGGATCGACAACGGCGGTCGCGACCGGTCATCGCCCGACGTCGACTTCGACGGCGTCGTCCTCGACGACGACGAGGACAACCAGGGACTGTTCGACGACCTCCTCTCGGGCGAGCCGATCTTCGAGAACAAGGAGGTCCTCCGCCCCTCGTACACCCCGCACGAGCTCCCGCACCGCAACGACCAGATCAACCGGATGGCGACCATCCTCGTCTCCGCGCTCCGCGGCGAGACCCCATCGAACATCCTGATCTACGGGAAGACGGGGACCGGAAAGACCGCCTCGGCGAAGTTCGTCTCTCAGGAGTTGGAGTCCACCTCCCAGAAGTACGACGTCCCCTGCGAGGTCGAGTACATCAACTGCGAGGTGACCGACACCCAGTACCGCGTCCTCGCCCAGCTCGCGAACACGTTCATCGAGGAGAACCAGGCGGTGATCGCCGACCGGCTGGAGCGGCTCGAAGCCCTCCGGGAGGACGCGACGGACGCCGAGGACACGGCCGGTCGCGACGCGGCGGCCGCCCTGGCCGACACCGAGTTCGACTCGGTCGCCGAGCTCGACGACCGCATCGAGACGCTGGAGGACGACGCCGACGAGATGGAGGAGGTCCCGATGACGGGGTGGCCCACCGACCGCGTCTACTCGACGTTCTTCGAGGCGGTCGACTACCACGAGCGCGTGGTCGTGATCATGCTCGACGAGATCGACAAGCTCGTCGAGAAGAGCGGCGACGACACCCTCTATAACCTCTCCCGGATGAACTCCGAGCTCGACCGCTCGCGCATCTCGATCATGGGCATCTCGAACGACCTGAAGTTCACCGACTTCCTCGACCCCCGCGTCAAGTCGAGCCTCGGCGAGGAGGAGATAGTCTTCCCGCCGTACGACGCCAATCAGCTCCGCGACATCCTCCAGCACCGCGCCGACACCGCGTTCAAGCCCGACGCGCTCACCGACGACGTGATCCCGCTGTGCGCCGCGTTCGCCGCGCAGGAACACGGCGACGCGCGACGTGCGCTCGACCTCCTCCGCACCGCCGGCGAGCTCGCCGAGCGCTCGCAGGCCGAGATCGTCGCTGAGAAACACGTCCGGCAGGCGCAAGACAAGATCGAGCTCGATCGCGTCGTCGAGGTCGTCCGCACCCTCCCCACCCAGAGCAAGATCGTCCTGTTCGCCGTGATACTCCTCGAAAAGAACGGCGTCCACAACATCAACACCGGCGAGGTGTTCAACATCTACAAGCGGCTCTGCGAGGAGATCGACGCCGACGTCCTGACCCAGCGGCGCGTCACCGACCTCATCAGCGAGCTCGACATGCTCGGGATCGTCAACGCGGTCGTCGTCTCGAAGGGCCGCTACGGCCGGACGAAGGAGATGGGCCTCTCCGTCCCCGTCGAGGAGACCGAGGCGGTGCTCCTCTCCGACTCCCGGCTCGGCGACATCGAGAACGCGCAGCCGTTCGTTCAGGCGCGGTTCGACAACTAAGCCCAGTTCGACAACGGAGGCGCGCCGTCGAGGCGCTCATTACGCCGCCGGCGGGGACGAACCGATGGGCGATTCCCCAGAAAGGCCGCTCTCCGTCGTCGCCGGGAGACCGTTCCCCACCGCACCCGCTATCGCCTCGTTCAGCTCCACCTGTCCCGTCGCGATCAGTCGGATGTACCCGAGATACGGGACTCGGAGCCGCGCGACCCCGTTCACCCACTCGGCCCTGACGGGCGGCGAGAGGCCGCTGGCCTGGTCGTAGGCGCCGTTGTTGTCGCCGAGGGTGATGTACCCGTCGTGGGGCGCCGGACAGTTGGCGAGCGACCCGCAGTCGACGGCGTTGTGGTGCTCGGGGTCGGCGCGGTCGTACCAGTTCTCGCCCTCGGTAACGTGGAACATGGCCCGGTGGATGATCGGCGACCCGGTCCGCCCCGGGGGCGTGTATATCATCACCGAGCCGTAGGATCCGAACGTCCGGTAGTCGACCTCCTGGCCCACCTCGTGGGTGACGACGCCGACGCCGTTCTCGGCCGCGTCCGGCGCGAGCCGGCCGGGCTCGGTGACAAACACGAGGTCGCCGACCTGCATGTTCGGCTCCATGCTTCCCGACTCGACGGCGACCATCGGCGGCCACACGCCGCTGACGCCGAACAGCAGGAGGCCGACGAGGAGGACGACGGCGACGCTCGCGAGCATCTCCCGGATCCACATCAGCGCGCCCTCCCGGTCGTGACGGAACCGGTATATCAGCGACTCGTCCGCCGTCGTCCCCGCCGTCGTCTCCGCCGTCTCGAACCCGGGATCCCCTACCGATTCAGGTGTGGTCTCCGCGTCGCTCCCAGCATCGAATTCGCCGGACTCAGCGGACTCGTCTGCTTCCCCGGGTGATTCGGGCTCGTCCCCGAGGTCGACTTCGCGGTCGGTATCGGCTTCGTCGCCCGGTCCACCCGAGGCCACGCGGTCGGGTTCGTCTGGAAGCTCGTCGTCCGACCCGTCGAGAACCTCGTCGTCCGACCCGTCGAGAACCTCGTCGTCCGACCCGTCGAGAACCTCGTCGTCCGACCCACCGAGAATCTCGTCGTCCGACCTTTCGGAAGTCGCCTCAGACTGGTCTTCGGCCCGCTCGTCTCGACCGGCCGACCCGTCGGTGTCCGTCGGCCGATCCCCTTCGTCCATTAGGTCGCCTTTGGGGAGTTCCGTTCATAAGCTTCCGGGTCGCGCGGGCTCCGGCCTCGCTCGCGACGCTGCCCGCCGGCCCCGGCCGACGCCTCCGGAACGGTTTTGCCCGCGACCCCCCTTTCGGGTATCGTGCCGCTGGAGTCGAACGCCCGGATCGCCAAAGCCCTCGCCGAGCGCGGCTACAACGCCGAGCGCGAGGCGGTCACCCTGCTCGCGGGCGCGCCCGATCCGACCGCCGCCGTCGCGGCCGCCGTCGATCGCGCCCCCGACGACGCCCTCCGGATCACCGCCGATCACGTCCGCGAGGCGATCGGCGACACCGACAGATCGGCCGCCTCTCCGGACGAACCCGGACAATCTCCAGTCGAAACAGAGGGGTCTTCAGGTCCGGATTCGGGCGAGATCGAATCGGGTCCCGAGTCGGCGGTCGGCGACTCCGGCCCCTCGTCTGCCGGCCCCGACTCCGCTCGAAATCACGACCGCTCCTCCGTCGACGCCGACAGTTCCCGGGACGCGGACTCCCCTCGGAACCCCGACCTGCGCGACATAGAGGTCGGCAACGACATGACCGGGCGCAGCACCGGGACCGGCGAGTACGCCGACTTCGTCACGACGTTCCGCGACCGCTACGAGCGCCTCTCGAAGATCCTCCGCGGGCGCGTCAACCACCGGCCCGCCGAGGCGATCGCGGACATGCCGGGCGGGAGCGACGCCGCGATGATCGGCCTCGTCAACGACGTGCGCTCCACGAAGTCCGGCCACTGGCTGATCGAGTTGGAGGACACCACCGGAACCTTCCCCGCCCTCGTGATGAAGGACAAGGGCCTCGCCGACGTCGTCGACGAGATCCTGCTGGACGAGTGCGTCGCCGTCGAGGGGACGCTCGCGGACGACGCCGGCATCCTCTTCGCGGACTCGCTCCACTTCCCGGACGTCCCCCGCACCCATCACCCCGGGGGGGCCGACCGCCACGTTCAGGCCGCGCTGATCTCGGACGTCCACGTCGGCAGCGACGAGTTCATGGCCGACGCGTGGCACTCCTTCACCGACTGGCTCCACACGCCCGAGGCCGACCCCGTGGAGTACCTGCTGCTCGCGGGCGACATGGTCGAGGGCGTCGGCGTCTACCCCGATCAGGACGAGGAGCTCGACATCGTCGACATCTACGAGCAGTACGAGGCGTTCGCGGAACACCTCAAGGAGGTGCCCGCGGACACCGAGGTCGTGATGATCCCGGGCAACCACGACGCGGTCCGCCTGGCCGAGCCGCAGCCCGGGTTCGACGACGAGATCCGGGAGATTTTGGACGTCCACGACGCTCGGATCGTCTCGAATCCGGCCACGGTCTCCGTCGAGGGGGTCGAGGTGCTGATGTACCACGGCGTCTCGCTCGACGAGGTGATCGCCGAGCTCCCCGAGGAGAAGGCGAGCTACGACGAGCCCCACAAGGCGATGTACCAGCTGTTGAAGAAGCGCCACGTCGCGCCCCAGTTCGGCGGCCACACCCGCGTCGCGCCGGAGGAGCGCGACTACCTCGTGATGGAGGACGTGCCCGACGTGTTCCACACCGGCCACGTCCACAAGCTCGGCTGGGGGAAGTACCACAACGTGCTCGCGGTCAACTCCGGCTGCTGGCAGGCCCAGACCGACTTCCAGAAGTCCGTCAACATCGACCCCGACGCCGGCTACGCGCCGATCCTCGACCTCGACACCCTCGACATGACCGTCCGGAAGTTCTCGTAGTACCCCACCGGCGGCGCGTCAGCGACCGATCTCCACCCGCCCGCTCGTCGCGTCGTTGAGGCGCTCCCGGAGCTCCTCGACCTCGGCGACCGGCACCCGGAGGTCGAACCGGACGCGCTCGCCGTAGTCGGCGTCGAACTCGACGCCCGTCGACTCGATCACGCCCCGGACCGTCCCCGAGTCGTCGTACTCGGTCTCGACGACGAGGCTCCGGTGCGGCCGCTCCTCCAGCACCCCGGCCGCGTCGACGCCGTCTTTCACCGCGCGCGAGTAGGCGCGCGCGAGTCCCCCGACCCCGAGGTTCGTCCCGCCGTAGTACCGCGTCACCACCGCGACGACGTTCCGGACCTCGCGCTGCTGGAGGACGTTCAGCGCGGGCTTGCCCGCCGAGCCGGTCGGCTCGCCGTCGTCCGAGGAGTACTCCCTGAGCATCGGCTCCGAGCCCGGCGCCCGCTCGGAGGGCTCGCCCGCGGGAACCCGGTACGCGGGCACGTTGTGGGTCGCGTCGGCGTACTCGCCCCGAACTTCCTCGACGAACGACTCCGCCGCCTCGACCGTGTCGACGGGGGCGACGTGGCCGAGGAACTCGGAGCCCTGGACCTCGAACCGCGCGGTCGCGCGCTCGGCCACCGTCCGGTACGCGTCCGTCACGGCGCTCCCTCCTCGGCTTCGTTCCGTCCCTTCTCGTCCGGTTCGCCCTCGCGCCGCCGCGCGACGGCGACGCTCGTCGGCGGCGCGAGCCGGTACAGCCCGAGGAAGGCGCCGACCCCGACGACCTCGACGATCACCGCCGCGACCGCCAGCGGCTCCGCCGCGAGCGCGGCGGCCGCGTCGCCCCCGTGCCACGCGAGGAATCCGCCGAGGAACGCCCCGAGGGTCCCCGCGCCGAGCGCGTACAGCCGCCGGTACTCGCCGCCCCGCAGCGTCGCGACGGCGACCGCGGCCGCGAGCGCGCTCCCGGCGACGAAGAAGTAGGGGCGCGCGTCCGGCGGGGATCCGAGGCGCGGCCACGCCCACAGCAGGTGGACCGCCGCGGCGATGGCCGCTGTCTGGATGGCAATTCCACGGAGCAGGCGCTTCTTCGGCGTGTTTCGCCCGGAAACATCCGAGTCAGAGCCGTCGTTCATCTCGTCACCCGCGCTCACTCCCACGGGTGGTTCCCGGGCGCGTCGGGCCACAGCGGGTACCAGTACGACTCGTCGTCCTCCAGGCCCAGTTCGCCGTCGAGGACCGACTGGAGCTTGAACTCGACCCGCTGGTTCCGGTCGTTCGTCCCTCGCGGCGCGAACGGGTAATAGGCGCCCCGGCGGAACGAGTAGACCCAGTACACCGGCCCGTCGTCGTTCTCGAAGCCGAACACGGCCGCGAGCAGCCGCGACCCGAACCCCTCCTCCATGAACTGGTCGGCCGCGAAGTGGACGCTCGTCACTAGGTCCTCGGGGTCGTCGTCCTCCAGCACGAACCACTGGTAGCCGTGGTCGTCCTCGTACCGGTGGAACCCGGTGCCGGTGTCGATCTCGCCGGCCTCCAGGATGGCCTCGACGGTCTCGACCGCCTCGTCGAAGCGCGTGCTGTCCATCCCGGAGAAACACAGGGCGGCCTCGCCGCAGTGGTCGTAGCGGAGGTCCGCCTCCATCGTCATGTACGCGGTCGACATCCCGAAGAGGTCCTCGGGATCCGCCTCGCGGGTCGCGTCGGTCTCGGCGCTCGTCCCGAGCACGGCCCGGATCGTGTCGAAGATGCCCATCTGCTCGCCCCTACGTGCGGCGGGGTTTAGGGCGTTTCTCTCGGCGGGTCCGCGTCGCGTTCCGCCGGCCGCTCGACTGCTCCGCCCCGTCTCGCCAGCGAGTCACTCCTCGTCGTCAACGCGGTCGAGGTATGTCAACACGCCGCGGGCGTTCAGGCTCGTGTTCGCCTTCGCGCGCTCACGGTTCCAGTAGTCGATGTCCCGGCTCGCCGCCTCGAAGTGGTCGACGACCGCCTCGTCGTCGTCGAGGTCGGCGCGCTTCTCGCGGACCCGCTCGACCCACTCGACGTACGCCCGCTTCGCCTCGCCGAGCAGGTCCCCGTCGCAGTCGCGCGGTCCGAAGTGGGCGAAACAGAGCGTGTCCGGGTCGAGGTCCTCGATCAGCCGGATGTCGTCGAGGCACTGCTCGAAGTCGAACTGCGGCGGCGGCGTCGTCGGCGTCACCGCGTCGATCTCGGGGACGTAGATGCCGGCGGCGTCGGCGGCGAACACGACGTCCGCCTCCGGGTCGTGGTACACCGCGTGGTGGGGCGCGTGGCCGGGCGCCTCGTGAACGACGAGCTCGCGGTCGCCGAGGTCGATCCGGTCGCCCTCGGCGACGCCTTCGATCCGGTCGTCGGGGACCGGCTTCGGCTCCGCGTAGTGCTTCCACTGCTCCTCGACCGCCGACTTGGTGCCCGCGACGAGCGCCTCGGGATCGACGAGGTGGCGGACCCCCTTTTCAGGCACCCGGACCTCGGCGTTCGGATAGCGCTCCGCGAGGTAGCCGGCGCCCCCGGCGTGGTCGAGGTGGGCGTGGGTCGGGAGGATCCACGCGAGCTCCTCGCGGCCGATCCCGATCTCCTCGACGCTCTCGAAGAGGGCCTCCCGGTTCGCCCCCGTCCCGGTGTCGATCACGATCGGTCGCTCGGCGTCGTACACGTAGACGGCGCCGTACTCGTCGGTGTCGAACATGCCGGTGTCGTGGACGTACAGGTCCTCGACGCCGCGAACCGGTTCGAACTCGCCAGCGCGCATACCGAAGGAGGAACCCGGGGGCACTTCTAGCGATCGGTCCGCGCCCCCGGCGCTCGCGACGACCTCGGCGCTCGCGGCGTTCTCGGAACCCGGAGAGGTCGGCCGCGCGGGCCGGGGCTTATGGTCGCGCCGCCCGAGGGGACGGTATGCGAGTGCTCGTCACCGGCGCGACCGGGTTCGTCGGGAGCCGACTCATCCCGACGCTGCGCGCGCGCGGCCACGACGTGGTCGCGCTCGTCCGGGATGCCGACGGCTACGCGGCGCCCGAGGGAGTCTCGGTCGTCGAGGGGGACCTCTTGGAACCGGAGTCGCTCCCGCCCGCCTTCGAACTCGACGGCGAGACGGTCGACGCCGCGTACTACCTCGTCCACTCGATGGACGGCGGCCCGGGGTACGAGGAGCGCGACAGGAACTGCGCGACCAACTTCGCCGCGGCCGCGTCCGACGCGGGGATCGACCGGATCGTCTACCTCGGCGGGCTCGGCGAGGACCGCGAGGAGCTCTCCGAACACCTCCGGTCCCGCCGCGAGGTCGAGCGGATCCTCGGCGAGGGCGACCCGGCGCTCACAACGCTCCGGGCCGCGATCATCATCGGCGCGGGCAGCGCGAGCTTCGAGGTGATCGCCGGACTCGCGCGACGGCTTCCGGTGATGGTCACCCCGAAGTGGGTGGACACGCTGTGTCAGCCGATCGCGATAGCCGACGTGGTCGCGTACCTCGCAGGCGTCCTCGACGTCCCCGAGACCGCGGGCGAGACCTTCGAGATCGGCGGCCCCGAGGTGTTGACCTACGCCGAGATCCTCCGGCGGACCAGGCGACAGCTCGGCGGCGGCCTCCGGATCGTCAGGGTGCCGGTGTTGAGCCCCGAGCTGTCGGCCCGGTGGCTCCGGCTCGTCACCGACGTGAACCCCTACCTCGCCCGGTCGCTGGTCGAGGGGCTCCGCAACACCGTGATCGTCGAGGACGACCGGGTCCGGGAGTTCGTGCCCGTCGAGCGCACGCCCTTCGAGCTCGCGGTCGCGCGGGCGCTGGCCGAGTCGGGGGACGACGAGGGGTCGCGACTGAGCGCGCTCCCCGGGGTTTCGCCGTGAGCCGCGAGTACGGCGAGACGTGGGTGTACGAGAGCCTCGTCGGCGGGATCCCGGGGCTCGGGATCTCGCGGACGCTGGCGGTCGCGCTCCAGTTCCTCATCTTCGAGGTCGGCGTGGTGGGGCTCGGCTGGTACTACGGGACGTGGAACGCCGTCGCCGCGGGCACGGTCGCCGTCGTCGTCGCCGCCGTCGGGAGCGTCGAGATGCACCGCCTGGGCGAGAAGAACCGGCTGCTCGGGACCCCGCCGGAACACAAGCGGCTGCTGTTCGGGTCGAGCATCGAGATCGTGTTGGGCGTGCTGGCGTTCATCGCGCTGGTGACGTACCTCTTCGCGTGGGACGGGGCCGTGGGGACGACGCTCATCGACCGGCTGTTCGGGCCGGAGCCGCCGCTCCCCGTCGTCTACCTCACGCTGCTCGTGCTCTGGGACCTGACGTACCGCATCGGTACCTCCTGGTGGAGCGCCGTCGTCGCGTTGTGGCGCGCGGTCCACGTCGACCTCTCGCCGGAGGAGCGGGCGACCGTCCGGCGGCTCGACGCCGAGAACATCGGATTCTCCGCGGTTCAGCTCGCACTGGTGCCGTTTCTCCTCACTGAACCAGTGCTGCTCGGCGCGGTGGTCGGCCACGTCATCGCGGTCGCGGTCGTCTGTTCGGCGGCGATCCTACTCACCTGAGCTCTCGGTTCCGTTCGGACCGTCGTTCATCGCTGTCGCGACCGTTACCCGTCGCTACCGGCGTCGAGGATGGAATTAAAAGGCGCGGCGTCGCCGCGGCCGCGTCACTTGCCCTGAAGCTCTTCGAACTTGTCGAGGAGTGCCTCCGTGGAGTCGCCCGAGTCGTAGGTCAGCGATCCGGAGTACTCGGGGCGCTCCGCGTCGAAGTCGGCGTCGACTTCGCTGGTCTTCTTCTCGCGACGCTCGTGTTCGGCCTCATCATAGGCACCCATTGACATGGTACGACTACACTTGGCCGTTTCCTGTTATATACCTGTCGGCAAAGGTATCATAAACCGTGAACGATCGGGTCGGTCCACCGGAATCGATTAATCCCGCGGCGTGATACCGAACGCCCGTGGCACAACCGCTCCGCTTCAGGCGCTCGCCCGACCGGTGGACCGCGGACCGCGTCCGGTCCCAGATCGGTCGCCCCCTCGACGAGAACCTCGGAGCGATCGCCGGCGACCCGTGGTTCGCGCCGCCGCCGGCGTACGAGGCGCGCCGGTTCGACATGGACGACGGGTCGTTCGCGCTGTTCTGCTGGACCGACGACGACGCGGACCCCCCGCCGGGCGCCGACGGCGGGCCGGCCGGGTACTGGCTGGGCAACACGGAGACGCCGAGCGAGCTCTGGCGGACGGACAAGTACGGGTTCGACGAGGCGCCGTACCCGGTCTCGCGGTGGGCGCAGCGCGAGCTGCTCGCCGGGCTCCACGACGACGAGCCGTGGCTGGCCGACTACCCGCACGTCTCGTGGTACTTCCTGCCCGTCTTCTGCTCGAAGGACGGCGCGGAGACGAGTCGGGCGTTCTTCCGCGACCACGCGGCCGGGTTCCCGGACGCGACCCGGGAGGCCGGCACTGGGTTCGTCGAGGAGACGCTCCGGCCCGGGACGCTGGACGACCACCGAGAGGTGATGGCCGGGAAGCTCGGCACCTCCGCCTCGCGGGACCTCGTCCGCATGAGCGCGGCCATCGCCGAGTTCACCGCGGCCCGGATCCTCACGGACGCGGGGTACGGGGTCACCCCGGAGATCGAGGTGACGACGGGCCACTCGCTCGACTTCCGCGCGACGGACCCGGAGACGGGCGCCGGCCACCTCGTCGAGGTGACGCGCCCGCAGCCGACCGCCGGCCGCTCCGCGAACGACCCCGTCGCGGCCGTCCGCGACACCGCCGAGACGAAGACGAGCGGCCAGCTCGCGGCCCACGCGGGCGGCGTCACGCTGTTCGTCGACTGCTCGTCGTTCCCCGCCGACGAGTGGAAGGCCGTGCGCGAGGCCGAACCCGCGGTCCGTCACAAGCCCGCGGTCGTCTACCGCGCCGAGCCCGACGGCTCGATCGAGGGGTATCGGAAGGGGTCGGTCCCGCTCGACCTCTCCGGGGTCGTCGACGGCGTGTCGTAGCCGCGTCGCTCTGCGGTGACGTAGCCGCTCCCGGTTTGGGCGGATCTGCGGCTCTCCGCGGTCGGGTTTCGAAAGAAAGGGTATGGACTCCGTGCGGTTCGGCGCGTCAGAACGAGACCGGCGAGGGTCCCTCCTCCGCGTCGGTGGTCGGGTCGCGGTCCGAGTAGAACCGGCGACCGACGCCCCGGTGGCAGACGCCGGCCCGGAGCGTGGTGAACACGTCCTCCGGATTCTCGAACGTCTGGTCGCCGAACCGCTCCAAGACGTCGCCGAGCCGCTCGGACCCGTTCGCGAGCTCTACGGTCGCGTTGCCGTGAGCCGCGATGATCTCCTCAGAGGTGGTCGGGTACTGGTGCCGTTCGAGTCGGTCGTCGACGCCGTTCAAGCGCATCAACAGATGAAAACCGCCGATGGTTCTTAATGATTGTCCATGTACGACCTTAGTCGGAGGAGATACCTTATATCGCCTTATATCGGGACACCACCGGTGGTTCTCGGAACCGCCGCGGCTTAGTGTCGGGCGCAGCTATTCGCCCCTATGCCCGCCGATTCCGACGATTCCGCCGCCTCCGGTGACTCCGTCGACTCCGCACGTCCCGCCGACCCTATCGTCGCCGACCTCCACGCACACACGACCGTCTCCGACGGGACCTTGACGCTCAGCGAGGTGCCCGCGGCCGCCCGCGAGGCCGGCGTCGACTGGGTGGCCGTCACGGACCACGACCGGATCCACCCGGGGCTCGACGCGCCGGTCGTCGAGCGCGACGGCGTCCGGGTCGTCCGCGGGATCGAGCTCCGCGTCGACGCCGGCTTCGAGCGCCTCGACCTCCTCGGCTACGGCGTCGAGCACACCGACGCGCTCGACGCGGAGGTCGATCGCCTCCAGCGCGACCGCCGCGAGCGCGGCGCCGCCATCCTCGACCGCGTCGAAGAGCGGCTCGGCGTCGACCTCGACGTGGAACCGCGCGCCGGGCTCGGGCGCCCCCACATCGCGCGGGCGATCGACGCGTCGGACGCGCCCTACGACTACGCCGGGGCCTTCGACGAGCTGATCGGGAACGACGGCCCGTGTTACGTCGCGCGCGACGTGACGCCGCTCGACGAGGGGCTCGACCTGCTCGCGGACGCCTGCGCGCTCGTCGGGCTCGCGCACCCGTTCCGCTACGACCGCGTCGACGAGGCCCTCGGGGTCGCCGCGGAGGCGCCGGCCATCGACGCGATCGAACGCTTCTATCCGTACGGCCGCGCCGTCGACGACGCGCGGATCGACCGCCTCGCCGCCGAGAGCGACCTGCTCAGAACCGGCGGGACGGACGCCCACGAGCGGACGCTCGGGGTCGCCGGGCTGACCGAATCGGCGTTTGCGCCCGTCCGCGAGCGGCTGCCCGAACCGGTCTCGGTCGAGGCGTTCGCGGTCGGGGCCTCCCCCGGCGCGGAGCCCGACGAACAGGATTAAGCCGGCGCCGAACGGAGTACGACGCATGCGGTGTCACTACTGCGACCGGGAGGCCACGTACGAGGCGGAGCAGGGCGGCGTGGTCGTCGGGCTCTGCGAGTCCCACTTCAAACAGCGCGTCGAGGAGCTCGCGGAGTCGGACGAGCTCGCGGAGCTCCGCGACCGGATCGACATCGAGTCCTCGGAGTAGCCGCCT
Organism: Halorubrum distributum JCM 10118; assembly: GCF_000337335.1. Lineage (GTDB taxonomy): Archaea > Halobacteriota > Halobacteria > Halobacteriales > Haloferacaceae > Halorubrum > Halorubrum distributum. The sequence continues at coordinate 79,904 of NZ_AOJN01000062.1, forward strand.
CGGCCGACCCCTCCCTCCGCCGAGCGACCCAGTCGGTGCGAGACGAACGGTAAAAGGCCGCCCGGGGCCAACTCCCTCCATGGACCTCACGGACCGGCCCCGCCGCCTCCGGACCGACGGCGTTCGCCCGCTCGTCGCCGAGACCGACCTCTCGGCGTCGGACCTGGTCGCGCCCGTCTTCGTCGACGCGACGACCGACGAGCGCGTGCCTATCGAGACGATGCCCGGCCACGAGCGCGTCCCGGTCGATCAGGCCGTCGACCGCGTCGCCGAGATCCGCGAGACGGGCGTCGAGGCCGTCATCCTCTTCGGCGTCCCCGAGTCGAAGGACGCGTCCGGGAGCCGGGCGTACGCCGACGACGGCGTCGTCCAGCGCGCTATCCGCCGGATCTCCGCCGAGACCGACGTCACCGTGATCGGCGACGTCTGCCTCTGCGAGTACACCGACCACGGCCACTGCGGCGTCATCGAGGAGACCGCCGAGTCGGACCCGACACTCACCGTCAAGAACGACGAGACGCTCGACCTGCTGGCTCGGACCGCCGTCTCGCAGGCGGACGCGGGCGCGGACGTGGTCGCCCCCTCGGCGATGACCGACGGGCAGGTGGGAGCGATCCGCGAGGCGCTCGACGACGCGGGCCACGAGGAGGTCGCCATCCTGAGCTACGCAGCGAAGTACGAATCGGCCTTCTACGGCCCGTTCCGTGACGCCGCCGACGGCGCGCCCGAGTTCGGCGACCGCCGGCACTACCAGATGGACCCCGCGAACCGCCGCGAGGCGCTCCGGGAGGCGCGGCTCGACGCCGAGCAGGGCGCCGACGTGCTGATGGTGAAGCCCGGGCTGCCGTACCTCGACATCGTCGGCGACCTCCGGCGGGAGTTCGACCGCCCCATCGCGGCGTACAACGTCTCCGGCGAGTACGCGATGCTCCACGCCGCCGCGGAGAAGGGGTGGCTCGACCTGGAGGCGACCGCGCTGGAGTCGCTCACCGCGCTCAAGCGCGCGGGCGCGGATCTCATCATCACCTATTTCGCCGAGGACGTGGCCGATCACTTATAAATAGAGTCGGTCGCTCGCAGACGCGTCCCCTCAACCATTTACCCCGGCGCGCGCCTGCGAGCGGCCGCCCCCGGCGGCCGCGACGCAGCGCGTGCGAGGGAGTCGGTGGTCCGGAGCGCAGCGGAGGACCACCGACGAGGCTGGGGAGGTGAGAGGTGCGGTTGCTGTGCGGGGCGGGACTCAAAGGGGCGACCGCGAGGGCGAAGCCCGGCGACGCAAGGACCGCAAGGAGGGAGCGCCAGCGACCGACAGAGGACCGCAGCGAGTCGCGCGAGTCCTCGCGGTCGGGGCTTTGGAGGCGGTTCTCTGGACCGATCCAGCAGCACCAATTTATAAACAGCTACCCCACCGTCCAGAACCCGTCACACAACCTGTTCGCCGTCGTCGTCGTACACTTCGATGGCGTCGACCGGGCACGAGCGCGCCGCGAACTTCGCGTCGAGCTCTTCGCCGTCGGGCACTTCCACGACGAACAAGTCCTCGTCCGCTTCCTCGCTCCCTTTTAAATCGGCCTTCCCGTCGTTCAGGTTCTTCTCGAAGGCGTCCCACTCGGCGACGCACTGGTACATCCCGACGCAGGTGTCGCGGTCGAACTCGACGTACATGGCTCTCGGTTAGATGAGCCGATACAAAGCGGTGGCGACGAGAGGTGTGGGGCTCTGAAAGGCGATCGGCGATGACTTCCTCCAAAGCCCCGGCCGGGAGAAGTCCGGACGCTCGCTGCGCGCCTCGCTCAGTCGCTCCGCTCCTTCGCTGTGGTGCTTGCGTCGCCTCCGAACTTCTCCCGGCCGCCCCTTCGAGTCCCGCCCCGCGACCGCACCTCACACCTCCCCAGCCTCGCGGCTCCCTCCGCTTCGCTCCGGTCGCCGCGTCCCTCGCGCGTGCGACTCGCAGCCTAACGGCTGCTCGTCGGCACGCGCCACCGCAACCGCGCTCCGGAATCGCCCCTCGCCACCCACTTCCCACAGCGCGACCGTCCTTTTTAAGCGTCGCAGGCACCCATCCTCGCGCATGCCCACCGTCTGGCTCGTCGACCGGCAGTTCGACTCGAAGGGGCTCGTGCGGCTCACCTACGCCACGGAGGACGGCGAGCGGATGCACACGAAGGAGCTGGCCGAACAGCGGCTCGTCACGGGCGACGGGATCACCGCCGGCCGCGTGGTCGACGAGAGCGCGCTCGGCGAGAGCCCGGCCGACGAGGTCGAGCGGTTCGCGTCCGAGGCGTCGAAGATGGCGACCGAACACGACCTCGACGACACAGTCTGAGGGATACCACCGTCGTATCGCCCCACACAACCGAGTCCGTTAAGGGGGAACCGGCGGAACGTGTGACCGAAATGCCCAGTGGTGAGTACGACCCCGACGCCGTCGAGCCGCGCTGGCAGCGGCGCTGGGTCGACGAGGAGACGTACGCCTACTCCGCCGACGACCCGGTCGATCCGAACACCGTCTTCTCCATCGACACGCCCCCGCCGACGGTATCGGGGAGCCTCCACATGGGCCACCTGTACGGGTTCACCCTCCAGGACTTCGTCGCGCGCTTCGAGCGCATGAACGGCGGCACGACGTTCTTCCCGTTCGGCTACGACGACAACGGGATCGCCTCCGAGCGGCTGACGGAGGACGAGCTCGACATCCGCCACCAGGAGTTCGAGCGCCGCGAGTTCCAGGCGAAGTGCCGGGAGGTCTGCGCGCAGTACGAAGAGCAGTTCACCGAGAACGTCCAGTCGCTCGGGGTGTCGGTCGACTGGGACCACACGTACCAGACCATCGAGCCGCGCGTCCAGCGCGTCTCCCAGCTCTCCTTCGTCGATCTGTACGACCAGGGCCGCGAGTACCGCGAGAAGGCCCCCGCGATCTGGTGTCCCGAGTGCGAGACCGCCATCTCGCAGGTCGAGACCGAGGACGACGAGCAGGCCAGCCACTTCAACGACATCGCCTTCTCCGTCGCCGGAAGCGGCGGTGACGGCGATGGCGACGACCCCGAGGAGTTCGTCATCTCGACGACGCGCCCGGAACTCCTCCCGGCCTGCGTCGCCGTCTTCGTCCACCCGGACGACGACGAGAACCAGGACCTCGTCGGCGAGTCCGCCGAGGTCCCGCTGTTCGGCCACGAGGTGCCGATCATCGCCGACGAGCGCGTCGACATGGAGACGGGCTCCGGGGTCGTGATGTGCTGTACGTTCGGCGACCAGAACGACATCGAGTGGTACCAGGTCCACGACCTGGACCTGCGGGTCGCCATCGACGAGTCCGGCCACATGACCGACGTCGCCGAGGGGTACGAGGGGCTCCACGCCGACGAGGCCGGCGAGGCCATCGTTGAGGACCTCGACGAGGCTGGCGCGCTGCTCGACCGCCGCGACATCACCCACACCGTCAACGTCCACGAGCGCTGCGGGACGAGCGTCGAGTTCCTCGTCACCGAGCAGTGGTACATCGAGATGCTCGACAAGACGGACGAGTACCTCGAGGTCGGCCGGGAGATGGAGTGGTCGCCCGAGAAGATGTTCACCCGGTACGAGCACTGGGTCGAGGGGCTCCAGTGGGACTGGCTCATCTCCCGGCAGCGCTCCTCGGGCATCCCGTTCCCGGTGTGGTACTGCGAGGACTGCGGCGAGGAGGTCATCGCCGAGAAGGCCGACCTGCCCGTCGACCCGCTCTCCGACGACCCGCCGGTCGACGCCTGTCCCGCGTGCGGGCACGAGGCGTTCGAGCCCGAGGACGACGTGCTCGACACGTGGGCCACCTCCAGCCTCACGCCGCTCATCAACGCCGGCTGGGACTGGGACGAGGAGGCCGAGGAGTTCACGATGGAGCATCCGGAGCTGTATCAGTTCGACCTCCGCCCGCAGGGCCACGACATCATCAGCTTCTGGCTGTTCCACACGCTCGTCAAGTGTTACGAGCACACCGGCGAGGTCCCGTTCGAGGAGACGATGATCAACGGGCACGTCCTCGACGAGAACCGCGAGAAGATGTCGAAGTCGGTCGGCAACGTCGTCGAGCCCGAGGCCGTCTTGGAGGAGTTCCCGGTCGACGCCACGCGCTACTGGGCGGCCGGCACCGCCGTCGGCGACGACTTCCCGTTCAAGGAGAAGGACCTCCGCGCGGGCGAGAAGCTGATCCGGAAGCTGTGGAACGCCTCGAAGCTCGTCGAGTCGCTCGCGCCGGAGCCGTTCCCGGCCGAGCCCGACGACGGGCTCCGCGAGCTCGACCGCTGGCTGCTCGCCGAGCTCGACGCCGAGGTCGAGCGGCTCACCGACCTGCTCGAAGAGCGCGCGTTCTCGAAGGCCCGCGACGAGCTCCGGAGCTTCTTCTGGAACACGTTCTGCGACGACTACCTCGAGATCGCGAAACAGCGCGAGGACGACGCCGCGGCGTACACCCTCCGGACCGCGCACCGACGGTTCCTGAAGCTGTTCGCGCCCCTCCTCGCGCACGTCACCGAGGAGCTGTGGCACGACATGTACGCCGACGCCGTGCCCGACGCGGGCGCCGGCGCTGCCGACTCCGCCGACACCGAGGAGACCGGCCTCGCCGACGGCGCGGGCGACTCGATCCACCTCGCCGACTGGCCCGAGCCGCTGGGGATCGAGGCCGACCGCGACGCCGGGACCGCCGCGACCGCCGTCGTCGGCGCCCTCCGGAAGTACAAGAGCGAGAACCAGCTCCCCCTCACCGCCGCGCTTGACGCGGTGGAGGTGTACGCCGACGTGCGCGGCTTCGAGGACGACATCACCGGCGTAATGCACGTCGACGACCTCGCGGTCCACCCCGACGGCGACGCGCCCGTCGAGACGGTGATCACTGGCATCGACCTCGACTACGCCACCGTCGGCCCGAAGTACGGCGACCAAGTCGGCGACATCGAGGCCGCCCTCGCGCAGGAGGAGTACGATATCGACGGCGACGAGCTTCACGTCGCGGGCGTCACGCTCGTCGGCGACGAGTTCGCGGTCGAGGAAGAGCGGCAGTACCGGGGCGAGGGCGAACTGCTTCAGGCGGACGACGTCGTCGTCATCGTCCGCAACGACGCGTAGATTCCCTCCTCCCTTCGGCTTCTCCCTCGGTCACAGGTCCGCGCCGACGGCGTCCTCGACCGAGTCGAACCCGTCGCGCTCGAGCAGTTCGACGAGTCCTTCGTTGATGTCGCGCGCGAGTCCCGGCCCCTCGTAGACGAGGCCCGTGTACAGCTGGACCAGCGAGGCGCCCGCCCGTATCTTCTCGTAGGCGCCCGCGGCGTCGGATATTCCCCCGACACCGATCACCGGGACGTCGGTGCGCTCCGCGACGTACCGCACACGCTCCGTCGCGAGCGACTCGATCGGCTTCCCCGAGAGCCCGCCGCGCTCGGCCCGGTTGTGGCTCCGCAGCGAGTCCGGCCGGGAGGTCGTCGTGTTGGTCGCGATGACGCCGTCGACGCGCGCGTCGTCGACGACGCCGAGCGCGTCGTCGACCGCCGGCTCCGGGAGGTCCGGCGAGAGCTTCACGAGCAGCGGGTCCGCCCCCGCGTCGGCGAGCGTCCCGAGGATCCCCTCCAGGGCCTCGCGGTTCTGTAGCTCGCGGAGGCCCGGGGTGTTCGGGCTGGAGACGTTGACCACGAAGTAGTCGCCCGCGTCCGCGACGCGCTCGTACGTGTACAGGTAGTCGTCCGGGGCGTCCTCCAGCGGCGTCGACTTCGACTTCCCGATGTTGATCCCCACCGGCACCTCGGGGAGGGGGTCGCGGTCGAGGCGCTCGCCCACCCGGTCGGCGCCCTCGTTGTTGAATCCCATCCGGTTGACGAGGGCCTCGTCCTCGCGCAGCCGGAACAGTCGCGGGCGCGGGTTCCCGGGCTGTCGCTCGGCGGTGACGCCGCCGACCTCGACGTGGCTGAACCCGAGCGACGCCAACGCTCGCGGGACGTGCGCGTTCTTGTCGAACCCGGCCGCGACGCCCACCGGGTTCGGGAACGCCGACCCGAACGCGTCGACCGCGAGCCGATCGTCGTCGACCGCGTACCGCTCGGCGAGGGCGTCGGCGATCGGCGTCCCCTGAACGCGGCCGAGCAGTCGGTGGATCAGTCCGTGTGCGGTCTCCGGCGGCAGCCGGAACAGTGCTGGCTTCAACAGGTCGTACGCGCCCATCGTCTGGGTCTCGTCACGAGCGACAATCAATCCGCCGACCGCGGCCCGTATCGCGGCCGCTCGGCGGCGAAAATACGTCGAACTCCCGCGGTCCGCGTCAGAAGTCGTGTTCGAGCTGCTCCGGGTTGGCGTCCGCTTTCTGGATGATTATCTTCCCGTCTCTGACCCGGACGAACACCTCGTCGCCGATCTCCATGCCGGCGACGGCGAGCTCGTCCTCGTGGAGGTTCACGTGGACGTTGTGGTACTCCCCGTCGTCGTCCTTGGCGCCACTGGGGCTGAGCTTCTTTTTGCGGACCATCGCGGGTGTGCTTGTCGCCCTTCGCCATAGCAGACACATAAGTGTTGTTTACGCGTACTCCCCCGCCGGTGAATCGTGCGTGCGCGCGGCGCGACCAACAGAGCCGATCCGCGGGGTGAACGGCCTCGGGAGCCGGGACCGATCCGTCCGCGAGCCGCGGCCGAAATCGCCGTCCGAACCCCGAATCGGCGTGTCGCGCGCGCTGAACGCTCCGCCGATCGTCGCAGATAGACCGTTTCGCTCCCGCTTTGATGCCCCAAATCGCCAGCCGCCGAGGTGATATATAAAAATTGTGGCGCACAGCTTTCATTTCCCCGATATATTTAATACACACTGTGTGCTGGTGTCACACGGAGGCAAAACCATGGTACGTGAAGACGGTAAGCGAAACTTTGCCCTGCGAGAGGAAGACGGATCGGAACCGAGCGAGTTCTCGGGCAACATGCCGCGTCAGGCGGCGCTCAAAGCGGCTCGAACCCTTGACCCGGCACCCTCCGAGGAAGAGGCGGAGCGAACGACGCTTCGTCTCCGGGAGAAGGGGACCCAGAAGGTCCACGAGTACGAGGGATGGGCCTGGAAAGACGGCGCTCCCGAAGTCGACGACGCGGACGACGACTTCTGGCTCAACGACCTCGACGACATCACCAAGGCCAACGTCTCGAAGCAGGGCATCGAGTACCTCGACGACGAGTAACGCTCGGGCCGCCGGTTCCGATCTCTCGTTTTCTCCGTCGACCGGCCGGAATGTCTCGGAGTTGATCACCCTGTCGCCACAGAGCTACTGTCCCGGGTAGGATTGCTTCCGTCTCGACTCGATCCGGTCAGTTGGGCCGCTGCTCTCGGCATGAAATCGCATGACGTGGCGTCGGTAGTTCGACGGGGTTAAATACAACCCGGCCATTCGAAGAAATGCGAAGAACGCATCGCGGACTCGGGCCGTTCAACTCGGCCCGGTTTCGCTGGACCCGTACCGTTCCGATGGGTTTATGACCCGTCGTCCGGTACGTTCAGGTCCGCGAAGGATGAGGATCACGCCCCCTGCGCTCCGGCGTAAGCGGTGATCTGATGTGAGCCGTGGTCGTTCGGTGTCATCCAAGCCGTTGGATGCGCCGGACACCACACAGACCAATGCAATGGTGTGTCAACTCTCGTCTTCAACGAGATTGACACCCGCCAAC
>NZ_AOJN01000063.1 GCF_000337335.1 Halorubrum distributum JCM 10118
GACCCCCAAGGGGAAGCGAAGACCCTATAGAGCTTTACTGCAGGCTGTCGCTGAGACGTGGTCGCCGATGTGCAGCATAGGTAGGAGTCGTTACAGAGGTACGCGCGCCAGCGCGCCACCCAGACAGCATTGAAATACTACCCGTCGGTGACTGCGACTCTCACTCCGGGAGGAGTACACCGGTAGCCGGGCAGTTTGACTGGGGCGGTACGCGCTNCATTGAAATACTACCCGTCGGTGACTGCGACTCTCACTCCGGGAGGAGTACACCGGTAGCCGGGCAGTTTGACTGGGGCGGTACGCGCTCGAAAAGATATCGAGCGCGCCCGAAGATCATCTCAGCCGGGTCGGGAATCCGGCGAAGAGCGCAAGAGCACAAGATGGTCTGACAGTGTTCTTCCCAACGAGGAACGCTGACGCGAAAGCGTGGTCTAGCGAACCTACGAGGTTCCGGAATGGGACCCGTAGATGACAGAAAAGCTACCTTAGGGATAACAGAGTCGTCACTCGCAAGAGCACATATCGACCGAGTGGCTTGCTACCTCGATGTCGGTTCCCTCCATCCTGCCCGTGCAGAAGCGGGCAAGGGTGAGGTTGTTCGCCTATTAAAGGAGGTCGTGAGCTGGGTTTAGACCGTCGTGAGACAGGTCGGCTGCTATCTATTGGGGGNNGCCACTGGTGTATCGGTTGTCCGAGAGGGCAGATGCCGAGTAGCCACGCGACACGGGGTAAGAGCTGAACGCATCTAAGCTCGAAACCCACATGGAAAAGAGGTACCACAGAGGTCACTCGTAGAAGACGAGTTCGATAGACTCGGGGTGTACGCACCAAGGCAACGAGGTGTTAAGCCCACGAGCACTAACAGACCGAGCCACATTCATTGGCGCTGACGCGCCACGACTCGCATGAGTTCAGGCGGTANGCAACGAGGTGTTAAGCCCACGAGCACTAACAGACCGAGCCACATTCATTGGCGCTGACGCGCCACGACTCGCATGAGTTCAGGCGGTATCTGGATCGCACGATTTACACGGTTGGTATCGAACCATACCGACACAGGCGTCTCTCTCCGGTCACAGAGAGAGAGTCTCGGTTCGACTCCGAGAGTCGGCATGAAGGCGGCCAGAGCGGTAGGGAAACACCCGTACCCATTCCGAACACGGAAGTTAAGCCTACCAGCGTATCGTGAAGTACTGGAGTGAGCGATCCTCTGGGAACCACGAGTCGCCGCCTACCCACTCATACGGGAACAATCCCACCAAGCCCACGGACGCAGCGTCCGTGGGCTTTTTTCATATCCAGCGACCCACACGCTCGCNGCCTACCCACTCATACGGGAACAATCCCACCAAGCCCACGGACGCAGCGTCCGTGGGCTTTTTTCATATCCAGCGACCCACACGCTCGCAGCCGACCGCTAAGCTTAAACGCTCGACAGCGGTACGTTCGCACGCGCCAAGGTGGCAGAGTCTGGTCAGACGCAGCGGCCTGCAGAGCCGCCCAACGCCGGTTCAAATCCGGCCCTTGGCTTTCTTCTTCGAGACGGACCGGCCGGTCGGTCCCACGAACTGACCCGCTTAGTAACCGTTAAACACCGGGTGACCCATGCGTGAACTATGCAACGACGCGCTGTGGCCGTGTTTGTCGCGCTGTTCCTCGCCGTCGCGGGCGTGGCGGGCGCGCTGACTGCGACGGCCGAGAGTCCGGAGATAGCGCTCGAAAACCCGGAAATTGACGCTGCGCAGGGTGATACGATCGAAGCCGGCGGGGAGACGTTCACGGTGGCCGACATCTCGGAGACGGAGGAGGGTGGCGGTCACGGCGGTGCGGCAACGACCGTCGTTACCGGAACGCTCGAACGCGAGTACACCGCCGAGACGTCCGAGACGTGGGCGAACGGCTCGACGGTGACGGTCGATGACCGCCAGTGGCGCGTTGAGATTTCCGGCGACGACGCCAGCGAGTTCACGCTCGTCGAAGTGCTCGACCGACAGGCGATTCTCCAAGCCGACGACGCGGCGGAAAACGAGACGGTCACGCTGGAGGACGGCGAGTACGTCGCGGTGACCGACGAGAACGGCGACCGGACGCTGGTGCCCGTCGACGAGTACTTCCCCGCGCCCGAAGAGCGGACGCACGCGACGGGTGAGACGCTCGAGTACGACGGGCAGACGGTCACGGTCGACGACGTGACGACCGGCGGCGCGGTCCTCGTGTGGGAGACCACGGAGACGGAGACGGTCGAGGTCGCGCAGCACTCGACGGTGACGCTCGGTGACACGGACTACGTCGCGCACTTCCCCGACGCCTCGACGCTCCGGATGTCGTCGGACATCGAGGCGTACGAGGCGCAGGTCACCGAGATCGAACGATTCAACCAGTACAGCAGCGGTCTCTCGCGCGTCCTCGTCCTCTCGGTCCTGTCGTCGATCATGCTCGCCGGGATGGCGTTCATCCCGTCGCGGTACTGACCGCCGACCGGCGTTTTCGTTCGGTTCCGCTCCGGTCTACCGACAGTCACTACCCGTCGGGACCGCTACCGAGACCATGAGTTCGACAACGGAGAAGGTGCGACAGCTCGCCCCCCACTGGGCGGTGATGTTCGTCGCCATGTTCGCCGCGCTGGCGGTCGTCGAGCGCGTCCTCGGCGGGCTCGGGCTCGCGGCGTCGCTGGTGATCGTCCTGGTCATCGCCGTCGCGTACCCCGTCGTCGTTCGGACGCTCGGCGTCGCACCGCCCGTCTGGCAGCAGTGACGGCGGCCCTCCGCAGTTGCCGGCACAGCTCCGCGCACGGGGACTCGACGACGGGATCAGCCGGCGACGGCGACCCGCCGGGCGCTCTCAAGCGGAGTCGAACGACGGCCCCTCTGAGGTACTCCGCCAGATAACACCGATGTCAGCCGGTCACCGTCCCGTCCCTCTCGATTTTATACGGCTCGGTCGCCTCTCGATCGGTATGAGTGACGAGAAGCTGGCTCCGGTCACGTCGGAGCTTCCGGACGCACCGTTCCACACCAGCGGCACCGATCACATCACGGTCTGGGGCAGCAACGAGGAGGACACGCTCGCCTTCTACCGCGACCTGCTCGGGATGCCACTCGTGTTGCGGCAGCCGAACCTCGACGACCCTTCGCAGACGCACCTCTTCTTCGACACCGGCGACGGCCGAATCCTCACGGTGTTCGTGAGCGACGAGCGGGCGTCTGCGCGCGGCCAGCGCGTCAACACGGGGGCCGTCCACCACCTGTGTTTCAGCGTCGAACCCGACGAGTACGAGGAGATCATGGCGGCGCTCGAAGACGCCGGCAAGGGGTACAACGTGTTCGACCGGGGCATCTTCCACTCGATTTACACCCAAGACAACAACGGGCTCGTCATCGAGCTGTCGGCCGACAAGTACGAGATTCCCGACGGCCGGAAGGGCGAGGTGCTCGCGACCGCGCAGCGCCTCCGCGAGGAGGACGGTGCCGACTTCGCGCAGGACCGCCACATGGAGGGGGCCCTCGAAGAGCTCGGGCTCCCCGTGAACAAACACGACCTGCCCGACGCCGACGCCGGCGTCGGGGTCTGAGATGGCCGACCGCTCTCCGGGGCCGCACGCGGGCGACGACCCCCACGGCGACGAGCCGCTGGTCACGGCCGGGACGCCGCTTGACGACGCCGGAGCGGCGCTCGTGCTCGTCCACGGCCGCGGCGCCACCGCCCGCAGCGTCGTCGACTTGGGCGAGCAGCTGGCCGGCGACCGCGACGTCGCGATCATCGCACCCGCGGCCGCGGGAAACACATGGTACCCGAACTCCTTCCTCGCGCCGATTGCGGACAACGAGCCCGGTCGGACCTCGGGGCTTCGGGCGGTCGGATCGGCGGTCGGTCGCGCGGTCGACGCCGGGATCGCTCGCGATCGCGTCCTCGTCGGCGGCTTCTCGCAGGGCGCCTGCCTCGCGAGCGAGTTCGTCGCCCGCAGCCAGACCCGCTACGGCGGGCTCGCCGTCTTCAGCGGTGGGCTGATCGGCGAGACGGTCGCCGTCGACGACTACCTCGCGGCCGCCGACATCGAGAGCGGGGCGGGGGAGGACGCCGAGGGCGGACTGGACGGCGACGCCGAGGAGCCGCTCGCCGGGACGCCCGCGTTCGTCGGCTGTAGCGACACCGACCCCCATATTCCCGAGGAGCGCGTCCACGAGACGACCGCGGTGTTGGAGGCGCTCGGTGCCGACGTCGACGAGCGGATCTACGAGGGGATGGGCCACGGGATCAACGACGACGAGATCGCGGCGGCGTCGGAGCTGGTCGCCGCGCTCGCGTAGCCGCGCTCCGTTTCCCGATCGCCTGTCACGACACCGCGGCGATCGAGAGTCGCAGCGTCGCCAGCGCGGCGGCTCCGAGCACGCCGCCGAGTGCGGTCGACGCGGCCGTGAGCCCGCCCGTCAGCGTCGCCAGCGTCGCCGGGATCACGACCGCGAGGACGAGGAGGACCACCGCGGCGCTCCCCGTCGCCATCGGGTCGAGGCGCCGCACGCGCTCCCGGAGTCCGGACGGCGCGTCGGACACGGCGGCGCGTTCGCCCGCCGCGGTCGCGGGTTCGGCCCGCTCCCCGCCGCTCGCAGCGTCGGATTCCCGCTCCCCGTCCGACCGCCGCCCGGTCACGATCCGCCAGCGGCCGTTCTCGCTGCGCGCGCGGGCGAACTCCCCGGCGATGAGGTTGGCGGCGCCCGGCGGGTAGCCGAGCCCGCGGACCAGCGCGAGGAAGTCGCTCTCGTCGTACCGGCCCGCAGTCGGCCAACGGTAGCGGTCGCGCAGGCGCTCGCCGGTCGGGAGCGCGTAGGCGACGCGGACTAGGTCGCCGTCGCGCTCCCAGCCTAACACTTGGACCCTGACGGTGCCGTCCGCGTCCGAGTGCCGGTCCAGCAGGTACAGCTCGGTCGCGTCGTCGATCGCGGTCGGGTCCCGGTCCGCGAACGCGAGCGGCGTCCCCTCCGGGAGCGGGCGCGATCGGTCGGCGCCGCGCTCGGCGGCCTCCGTCTCCGGAGCGTCCATGTCCGTCATTGTCGCCCGCCGGCCATAAGTGTCGGTCCGGAGGGCGGAACGGCGGATCCAGGGGCCACCGGGCGCCTCACGCCAGCCAGTCGTCGGGCTTCGTGTCGTAATCGACGTCGTCGGCCGCGATCCGGGACTCGGTCTCGGCGTCGAGGTCGTGTTCGGTCACGTCGCCGCCGTCGTACTGGTACCGCACGCCGACCTCCGTGCCCGCCGGCTCCTCGCCGCGTCGCTTGGCGCGCCGGACCTCCCCGTCGTCGTACTCGACGCGGATCGTCGCGAGGTTCACCGGGCGACCCCACAGCTCGAAGACGCGCTTCAGGGTCGCCTTCGCGCGCTCCGCGTCGAGTTCGACGCCGTTGTACCGGTGGCCCAAGAGGAGCTCGCCCCGGTTCCGGAAGTTCCCGTCCAGCACGACGATCGTCGGCTTCCCGAAGTTCGTGAACCGGAGGAGCAGCTTCTTGCGCACGTCGTCGGCGTCGACGCTGGCGACGCGGTGTTCCCCGGCGGCCCGGCTGTACTCGTAGGTGAAGTAGTTCCCCTCGCGGACGAACTCGTCGGTGAGGAACGCGTCGATGAACGTCACGTCGTTGTGGCTCTCGCGCACCTCGAACATGCGCTCCCAGCCGGCCGCGCGGTCGACGTCGTCGATCGCGGCCGCCACGGTGTCGTATCGGTCGACGTCGAACAGGTACCGCGCCTGCTCTTCGAGCGCCTCCCGGGAGACGTTGCGGAGCGCGCCCCGGTGCTCCGGCCGCGAGAGGACGTAGTGGCGCTCCGCGAGCCCCTCGCGCGTGAGCAGCTTCCACGGGTACCGCTCGACGTCGACGCCGGCGGACTCCGCGCCCGCGTCGGCCTCGTCTCCGGCGGAGAGCGCCCGGTCGACCGCCTCGGCGTCCACGCGGGGGTCGCCGTCGGCGGCCATTTCGGCGAGCTCGTCGAGCGTCGCCGGGCCGGCGCCCGCGATCGCCGGGTGCGGGTCGAGCAGGGCCGCGACCTCGTCGAGGTCGATCCGGGCGTGGAAGTTCTCCGGCGTCACCCCCTCGACGCGGAGCAGCTTGTCGAGCACCTCCCGGCGCGCCGCCCGGAGCTCCACGTGCGTCCACAGCTCGAAGCCGAGCTTGTACGGGTTCAGTCCGGGTGACCCGAGCACCCGGGACATGTGGTCGGCGTACGTGAGGAACTCGTCCGGGCCGGCGAACCCCTCGCCGCCCATCATCACCGACTCCCAATACGTCGCCCACCCCTCGTTCATCACCTTCGTCTGCTTCTGCCCCGCGAAGTAGTACGCCTCCTCGCGGACCGCGTCGATGACGGTGGTCTCCCACGGCTCGCGGTCGACCGCCTTCCCGCTGTCGGGGTCGTACCGCTTCCCGTGGTCGCGCAGGAACGCCAGCACGTCCGGGCGCGGCTCCTCCGGCTCGACGCCCTCCCCGCGCGCCTCCAGCCACTCGTCGTCGAACACGTCGCGGCGCACCTCCTCGGAGAGATTGAGCTCGTCGATCCGGGCTTCGATCGCCCCCAGCGGGTCCTCGTCGCCGTCGCTCACGTCGGCCGCGACGCCCGGCTCCTCGACCGACCGGGCGGCGTCGACCGGGCTGTGCTGGTCGATCGTGTCTTCGAGGGCGCTCACGGCGTCGATCAGGCGCTCCACCTCGTCGCGGTCGACGTCCGTCCGTTCGGCGATCGCCGCGATCCGGTCGGCGTTGCGCTCCAGCCGCGCCGCCGCGTTCGGGCCGTCCTCGCCGCGGTCGGCGTACAGCCCGAACCACTCGTTGTTCGCGAAGAAGTCGGCGTGCGCCTCGACGTGGGTGATGACGGCCTTCTGGTCGGCCGCCGAGTTCGACTCCTGGAGGAAGGCGTGGGCGGGGTCGTCGTTGTTGACGATCTCGAACGCCTTCCCCAGCCCGTGGCGGTCCTTCTTTTTCTGTCTCTCGTAGTTCATCCCCCACCGCCAGTGCGGGTACCGACGCTGGAAGCCGCCGTAGGCGATCAGCTCGTTCATCTGGTCGTGGTCGACGACCCAGTAGCGCACAGGGTACGGCGCCAGCCCGAGCCGCTCCGCCAGTTCGCGGGCCTCGCGGGCCGGCTCGTCGAGCGCCTCGGCCTCGCGTTTCGCCTCGACCCGGTCGTCCCTCATCGCCGCTCACCCCCGTCGGTCCGGCCGGTCGCGCGGCCGTCGCCCGTCCTGGGTCCGTCGTCTTCGGCCTCCGTGCTGAGGATCTCGTAGATCGCGTCCGTCACGTCGTCCGGCTCGCTGACGCGCGCGACGGCCACGCCGTCGTCCCCCTCGAACGCCGCCTCGACCTCGTCGGCGTGGCGGGCGTTCGCCGCGCCGTCGCCGGGCTGGGTCTCCACGTACGCGTGGAGGTTGGCGTCGATCGACTCCATCTTCGGGATCACGCGCTCGGTGGTGTCGCTGCCGGCGTTCTCGGAGTCGCCCGCGGCGAACACGTACCGGTTCCACTCGCCGTACGGGTACTCCTCGAGGATCTCCTCGACGAGGTCGTACGCGCTGGAGATCCGGGTGCCGCCCCCGGACTGAATCCCGAAGAACTCCTCGCGGTCGACCTCCCACGCCTCCGCGTCGTGGACGACGTACCGGAACTCGGCGGCGTCGTACTTCCCGGTCAGGTACCAGTCCATCGGGGTGAACACGCGCTCGACGAGCTCCCGCTTCGTCTCCCGCATCGAGCCGGAGGCGTCGCGGACGTTGACGACGACGACGTTGCGCTCGCGCTTCTCGATCACCTCCGGGTGGCGGAACCGCTCGTCCTCGCGGCGGAACGGGACGCTGTCGAGCCCCTCCCGGCGGATCCGGTGGGTGACGGGCTCGCGGTCGACCTCGGCGTCGAGCGCGTCGAAGCTCTCCCAGCGGTCGAGCGCCGCCACCGGCTCGCCGTGCCCGTCCTCTGCGGTCGCCGCGGCGTCGGCGATCCACGCCCGCGAGACCGGGATCCCCTGGTCGCGTGCCCACGCGAAGACGTCGTCCACGTCGGCGCCGGCGACGAACAGCCCCTCGCGGACGTACGACTCGTCGAAGTCGGTCGCGAGGTGGCGCTTCAGCCCGCGCTTGAAGAACTCGTCGACGTCGAGGGTCCCTCGGGGGCCGGAGCGGGCGGTGTCGGTGAAGTCGCCCTCCACCTCCGCTACCACCCGCTTCCCCTTCGGTTCGAGGTCGAGGCCGAGCGCCTCGTCGAGCTCGCGGGCGAACTCCTCGGGATCCATCTCGTAGTACTCGTGGTCGCCGCCCTCCTCGCCGGGATCGCCCTCTTCGTCGCCGTCCCCCGGCTCGGGGTCGACCGGCTGGCCGGGCTGGGGCTGGCCGTCGCCGCCCTGCCCCACCCCGCCGGCCGCTCGCTGGTCGTACTCGAAGGCGGGGAGGTCGACGACCTTGATCGGGATCCGGATCCGGTCGGCGTCGGAGCCGCCGAGGTCGCCGTGGCTGATGAACTCCGCGAGGTCCTCTCGGCGCGTCTCGCCGACCTCGCGGAAGCGCCCGCGGTCCTCCGTCAGTCCCACGGATCACCACCTCCGTTCCGGTCGGCGCCGCCGTTCGGCCCGTCTTCGTCGGCGCGGCCGCCGTCGACGTCGGGCCACTCGTCGCGAACGTCCTCCATCACCGCGCGGCTCGTCAGCTCCGCGGACGCGGGGCTGTACCCGCGCTCGCACAGGCGGGCTATCGTCTCGGCCTTCACCCGCTCCGTCTCGGTGTCGGCGGGCGGGTCGGGCCACGCCGCGGGGTCGAGATCGGGGAACCGCCGCTTCACGTCGGCGAGGTCGTTCGCGTCGATCACCGCCTTCAGCTCGGGCACCTCCCCGAGGTCGACCTCGTCGACGCTGAACTCCTCGCCGCGGTTGCGCCACGCGTACCGCGTGAGCCCGCGGATCACCCGCTCGCGCCGGAAGCGCTCGACGTCGCGGCCCGGGTCGGTCCCGCGGTAGTCGCCCTCGTCGAAGCGCCCGAGCGTCTCCGTCTCGAACACCTTCATCGCGAGCGGGTCCGGCGCCTCGTCGGCTCGCTCGCTGCCGGTCGGGTCGTCCTCCTCCCACGCGTACACGTGCTCGACGTACTCGGCGACCGTCTCCGTCGGGACGGTCTCCTCGGCGAGGATCGCGCCGATCACGTCCTCACGCTGCCGCTCGCGGATCCGCTCGGCGACCGGCCCGCGGCGCCCCTCGAACTCCGCGGCCTCGGCCCGCGAGAAGACGGGGGCGCCGGCGAGCCCGTCCGCCATCGCGTCAAGCACGTCCGTCGGGGTGACGACGCGCTCGACGGGGAGGTCGGGGTGGCTCCGGTCGGCGGTCGTCGCGAGCAGGTCGGCGACCGCGTCGCGGGCGTACGTGACCGGGATCCCGTTCCGGCCGTCCCCCGCGGCGAGGGCAACGTCGTCGACGGTCACCGCGTCGTCGCCGCGCCGGACCTCGCCCGTCTCGTACAGCTCCGCCGTCTCGATCAGGTCGAGGTCGCCGGGGAGGTCGTCGCCGTCGAGGCGCGTGACGACCGCGTACAGCGCCGCGGCCCCCACCGCGTGGGGCGCGATCTCGCGCTCGACGGCCGCGCCGTCCGACTTCCGGACCTCGATCGACAGCGGCGCGGCGCCCGGGTCGTCGCGCGCCCCCGTCGCGCCGTCGCTCCCCGCGGCGGCGTCCGCTCCGACCGCCGCGTCGTCCGCGTCGCCCGCCCCCTCCACCGCCGTCGCGCCGGCGATCTCTCTGCGCAGGAGCCGCGCCTCCAGCCGCCGGTTCGTGAGGTAGCGGAACTCGTGTTTCGAGAGCCGGCGCTTCAGCGCCTTCAGCGGGTCGGCGTCGCCGCGCTCGGCGTGGCGGTCCAGCTCCGCGTCGAGGTCGGGGTTCGAGATGACGATCAGCTGGGTGTCCAAGTCCATCCCGATCCCCTTGTCCAGCTTCACCCGGCGCTCGTCGGGGACGTTGAGCAGCCGCCGGAGCAGGTCCGCGTGCTGGCTCGCGTCCTCGACGACCGTGGCGACGCCGTTCCCCTGCGAGAGCACGCCGTCGTAGCTGAACGCCTGCGGGTTCTTCCGGCCGCGCGAGTCCAACTCGCGCAGCATGCCGCCCATCCACGAGCCGACGAGCCGCTCCTTCGCGGTCCCGTCGTCTTCGGCGTGGAGGACGCCGATCCCGCGACCCACGTCGACGACGTAGCTCGTCACGCGGAGGTGGTCGCGGTCGGTGATCGCCGAGAAGAGGTCGCGGCGTCCCCGCTCGCGGTAGGCCGACTCCAGGCGGTCGTACGCCTCGCGGCTGAACGGGTCGAGCTCCACGTCGGCGGCGATCGGGTAGGCGTCGTCGTCGGCCGCGTCGGCGATCGACTCCCGGACCGCCTCGGGGAACACCGACAGCGGGTGCGACTGGACCGGGCTGCGGTACCACTCCCCGGCGTCGCCGCCGTCGCCGTACGAGAGCGACGCGGCGCCCGCGCCGCCGCCGACGCCGTCGGCGCCCGCGACGTTCCACTCGACGGTGTACCGCCGGCCGGCGTCCGTCTTCGAGAACGCGCGGAGCCCGTTGACGAGACACCGCTTGAACTCCGATTTCCCGGTCGCGGTCGGCCCGTCGACCCAGACTATCGTCTCGTCGCCGCCCCGCCCGGTCGCGGCCGCGCGCAGGTCGTCGACGAACCCGTTGAGCGCGCGGGTGTTGCCGAGGACGGCGTGTTCGCCGTCGTTTGCCGGGTCATCGAAGAAGCGGTACCGGTCGAGCGTCTCGCCGCGCTCGCGGACCTCGCGGGTCCCGAACGACTCGACGGCCGCGAGGACGTACCCCGCGCCGGAGGCGGCCGCGGTCGGGTTCTCCAACACGCGGTCGACGTAGGCGGCGAGGCTCATCGGCGGGTCGTACGCCCCCCGGAGCGCCTCGTCGGCCGCGTCGACGAACCCCTCGCCGTCCGATCGGGTGCGGTTGCTCATCTCAGCCACCGTCCTCGATCTCCGAGCGCGCGACCGCCGCGCCCGCGTACTCCAGCACCTCGGCGGCACCCTCCTCGGAGTAGCCACGGTCGACCAAGGCCGAGACCCACGCGCTCCGGTCCTCGTCGTCGAGGTCGGTCGCGGACACCAGCGCCGAGAAGTTGATGTTGTGCTTCTTGTCTTCCCACAGCTTCCGTTCGAGGGCGCGCCGGAGCCGGTCGTTCTCCTGCGGGTCGAAGCCGCGCCCCTCGCGGGCGCGCCGCGACACCCAGTTCGACACCTCCTGTCGGAAGTCGTCTTTCCGATCGGAGGGCACGTCGAGCTGCTCTTCGACGGCGCGGAGGAACGTCTCGTCCGGCTCCGTCTCCCGCCCGGTCAGCTCGTCGTCGACGGTGTCGTCGTCGATGTACGCCATCACGTGGTCCATGTACTTCTCGCCCTGGCGACGGAGCTCGTCGACGTCGTACGCCAGCGCGTGGCGCACGTCCTCGATGGCGCGCTCGCGGTACTCCTCGCGGACGCGGTCGAGCAGGCGCTCGTAGCGGTCGAGGTCCTCGGCCGCGATCGAGCCGTGGCCGCCGAGGTTCGCCTCGAAGTGGTCGAAGACGGAGAGCGGCGAGAGGTACCCCCGCTCGCGGTGGGTGGCGTCCATGATCGCCTCCGCGATCTCGTCGCCGACGAACCGCGCGGAGATCCCGTCCATCCCCTCGCCGACGTCGGCGGACTCGGCGGCGTCCTCGCGGAGCTTTCGCCGGTCGATCTCCTCGTCTTCTAACTCCCCGTTGTACGCCTTCGCCTTCTCCACGAGCGTCACCGTCTCGTCGGTCGGCTCCTCCAGCCGGGTCAAGACGCCGAAGAGCCCGGCCATCTCCAAGGCGTGGGGCTCGACGTGGACGTTGGGTACGTCGGCGTTGTCGAGCATCTTCTCGTAGATCTTCGCCTCGCTCTCGTACTCCAACACGTACGGGTAGTCGATCCGCTTGGTGCGGTCGTTGAACGCCTCCATCTTCTCGTCGCCGGTCTTCTCGCGGTACTCCGGCATGTTCGTCCGGCCGACGATCACCTGGTCGATGTCGATCCGCGGGTTGTTCTTCGGCTTGATCGTCGACTCCTGGGAGGCGTGGAGGAAGTCGTAGAGGAACTCCCGCTGGAGCTTCAAGAGCTCCTCGCCGGAGAAGAGGCCACGGTTCGCGTTGCAGAACGCGCCGGCGTAGTCGAACGCCCGCGGGTCGGACTCGCCGTAGACGGCGAGCTTCGCGTAGTTGACGTCGCCGGTGAGCTCGGTCTCGTCCTGGTTCTTCTTGTCCTTCGGCTCGAACGTCTCGATGCACTCCCGGCGGTTCTCGTCGGCGACGAGCCGGACGACCTCGACGTGTTCGTCGAGGACGCGCTCCAAGTCGTCGTCGTAGTGCGCGAGCAGCTCGTTCAGGTAGAACTCCGAGGCCGGGTCCGGGTGCTGGTCGTTCCTGAGCGTGTAGGGGGCGTCGAGCCGCTCGTTGAGGTCGTCGATCACCGCCCCACGCTGGGGCTTCGGGAGGAGGACGAGCGGGTCCTGGCTCATCGGCGAGCGGACCGCGTCGTCGTCCGGGTCCTGATCGTCGATCACCGAACAGAGGTCGATCCACCGGAAGGTGTACATGCGGCCGGCGTCCTCGCGGGTGTACGCCTCGAAGTAGCGGCGGACCAGCCAGTCGAAGTGCGACTTGCCGGAGCCGACCGGACCGAGCAGGAGCTTGATCCGCTTTTCGGGACCCAGTCCGCGGGCCCCGGACTTCACCTTGTTGACGAACTCGTGGATCGCCTCGTGTACCTCGCGGCCGTAGAAGACGTTCTCGCCGTCGTGGAGCGGGTCCTCGGCGGCGAGCGCGTACTCGACGACGCCGCGTTCCTCGTCGTAGCGCGTCCCGTAGTGGTCGAACATGTCCGCGACGCGCTGGTGCGCGTTCCGCGCGATTTCGGGGTCGTCGTACAGCGCGTCCAGGTACCAGTCGAACGAGCGCGCGGCTCTGAGGTCGTCGGGGACCGCCGTCCGGTACTCCTCGCTGAGCCGTTCGAGCGTGTGTCGGTCTGCCATCGTATCACGTTCGCTCGGATCGCGGGCGGCGTCGCCGGCGCGGGTCGCGACGCCCGGAGCTGTCGCTCTCCGTGCGCGTATCGGCAGCTCGTCGACCCGCGAGCGGCGCGTCGTCGGGGTGCGCGTCGGTGCCGGTGGACGCCTCGCCCGTATCCGAGGCTATATATGTGGGAGGGATTGCCACGGATAAGTATGTCGCCAGTTCACATCCCACTCGATCCGTTCGGTGCCGTCGCAGTCCCCGGATCCGCCCCGATCGGTGACGGTCCGTCGGCCGGTTTTATCCGGGGTTCGTGAGATCCACGGCGGGCGTGGGTCCCCGCGAATCGCTCGCGCGCTCGCCGTCCGTTTCACCGCGCCGCTCCGCGCCCGAGAACCGGAAAGCTCGCCCCCGGAACCCACTCTTTTGCGGGACGCCGACCCAGTGGACGTGTGACGTTCAGCATCTGCGTTCGCGAGCGGTACACCGACGAGGACGGCGGCGACCAGATCCGGTTCGGCGTGGCGGTGACGACGCGGCTGCCGGGCGTCGGCACGCTGTGCCCCTTCGCGTCGTCGGACGGCGCGGTTGCGACCCAGTCGCTCGTCAACGTCGAGCTCGGGCGAAAGGGGATCGAGTACCTCGGCGACGGGCTCGCGGTCGACGACGCCTTGGAGGCCCTGTTGAACGCCGACGAGGGGAGCGCCCAGCGCCAGCTCCACGGCGTCGACGCCGACGGGACGTTCGCGTTCTCCGGCGACGAGTGTAACGGCTGGTACGGCCACCGCGAGGGGCAGAACTACACCGTCGCGGGCAACCTCCTGACGGGCGAGGACGTGATCGAGGACACCGCGGCCGCCTACGAGTCCGACGCGCACGGCGACGCGCCGCTCGCCGAGCGGCTGATCGACGCTCTCGCGGCGGGCCACGCCGCGGGCGGCGACAAGCGCGAGGACCTCGAGGTCCAGTCCGCGGCGCTGCTCGTGCGCAACACCGAGGAGGACGCGGACGACCCATACTACAACGACCTCCGGGTCGACGCGAGCGAGACCCCGGTGGCCGACCTCCGCGAGACGTACGAGACCGCCAAACGCGGCTACGAGACGATCTTGGAGAAGTACGCCGACGCGGAGGACGCCGAAGACGACGCCGGTACGGAGGCCGACGACGCCGGTACGGAGGCCGACGACGCCGACGCGGAGGCCGACAACACCGACGCGGAGTAGCGGCCGCTCCCTACACCGACAGCCGCGCGAGGATCGGCAGGTGGTCGGAGGGGTACCGCCCGCGGTCGTCGCGGTCCGTGAGCGTCGCGAACGCGTCGACCGACACCGCGGGCGAGACGATCGCGTGGTCGATCCGGCGGCCGTCGATCAGCCGCGAGAAGTCGGTGAGGCTCGTCTCCGGGCCGTGTCTGAGGTCGGCGTCGGCCGCGGCGTCGCGGAGCGCGAGGGCGTCGCCCGTCGTAGCGCCGTCTCTCGCGACGGACTCGTCCCCGACGAGGATCCGGTGCGGCTCCGACCCCGGGGTACAGTTGAGGTCGCCGACGAGCACGACCGGGGGCGTCTCGCCGGCATCGTCCTCGTCCGCCGCCGCTATCTCCGGCACCCGCTCGCGGAGCAGGCGGGCGGACTCGCGTCGCGCGTGTGCGCTCACGTGGTCGAAGTGCGTGTTGACGACGAGTAGCTCCGCGTCGCCGTCGACGGCTTGGACCCGCGCCCACGTCGCGATCCGCGGGTGGGAGGCGTCCCAGCCGGTCGAGGGCTCGTCGGGGATCTCCGAGAGCCAGAACGTGTCGCTGTCGGCGATCTCCCAGCGCTCGCTCCGGACCGCGATCGGGCATCCCTCGCCCTCACCGCCGGCCTCGCGGCCGCGTCCGACGAACTCGTACGCCAAGAGCCGCTCGCGGAGATCCTCGCGCTGCTTGGGGAGCGGCTCCTGGAACGCGGCGACGTCGGGGCGATGGAACCGGACGAGTCGCGCGACGGCGTCGCGGCGGTCGTGCCAGGCGTCGTGGTGGTCGCCGCGGTTGGCGTAGCGGACGTTGTAGCTGAGCACCCGGATCCCGGTCATTACCTCTGGGGTCGCGGGCGAGGCGATTAAAAGGCGCGGAGGGATCGCGTGTTCGCTTGGGTCGTCGTCGGTGGGTGTGCTGTCGATTACTGATAAAACAGCGTGTGCGGATCAGCGGTGAACACCGCCGAAGCCCCAGCCGGGAGGCGGCCGTACGCTCGCTGTGCTCCTCGGTCGCTCAGTTCGTTCGCTCCCTGTGGTGCTACGTCGCCTACGGCCGCCTCCCGGCAGCGTGGCGCTACGCGCCACGGGCAACCGGCGGCGGAGCTGCCGGTGACTGCCCCTTCGAGTCCCACCCCGCACCGCACGGCACCTCACGCCTCCCCAGCCTCGTCAGTCGCCGTCGCTTCGCTCAGGCGACTGACTCCCTCGCGCGGTGCTGCTCGGCCGCGAAGCGGCCTCGCAGGCACGCGCCACCGCCTCGTCTATTTATAAATAGTGTCGCTGCCGCCGCCCGAGCTCACACCGAGAACTCGTAGAGGTCGTCGCCGACGTGGTGGATCGACTCGACGACCTTCCCGCTGTCGCCGGCCATCTCGTCGCCGTCGACCAGCGCGCGGCCCACCGCCAGCACCTTCCCGTGGGTCTCCTCGGCGATCACGACGAGGTCGCCAGCGCGGATCGCCTCGTCGGCCTCGACGATCCCCGGGCGCATCACGTCGGCGCCGTCGGAGACGAAGGAAATCGCGCCCGCGTCGACCGTGACGACGCCCGTCTCCGGGTCGAAGTCGTTCGCGCCCCGGACGGTGAGGAACGGCTCGTCGTCGTCGACGTAGAAGACGGCCGGGTCGCCGTCGACCAGGACGAGCTCGTAGCCGGCGTCGACGAACTCGACGAACTCGAAGGTGTCTCCGTCGATGTCGACCCCGAGGTGGTCGGCGACCGCCTCTTGGATCGCCGTGATCTCGTCGCTCCGGAGGTGGTGCCGGGATTTCACTTCCATGGGCGTCCAGTCGACCGCTCGGCCGATAAATGGACCGCTCCGCGGCGTGGCTGCGGGCGATCTCTCCGCAGCGCTGCCGCTCGACGCCGGTCTCGTCCCGTTGGAC
Source organism: Halorubrum distributum JCM 10118 (assembly GCF_000337335.1). Lineage (GTDB taxonomy): Archaea > Halobacteriota > Halobacteria > Halobacteriales > Haloferacaceae > Halorubrum > Halorubrum distributum. Next base: position 16,144 of record NZ_AOJN01000063.1, read on the forward strand.
CGATCAAAACGGTCTTAATCCACCTCTTCATATCCCCTCGTATGCTCAACCCACTGGCGATCGTGCTCGCGGCGATCGTGAACCCGCCCGCGATCGTGCTCGCGGCGGTCGCGACGCTGCTCATGGTCCTCGTCACCTCGGTGCGGGGGACGGGGTGGGAGCCCACGACCGACATCTCGGACGAAGTCCTCGAACGCCGCGCGTCCGCGGTCCCCGAGACGGAATTCCCGGAGCCGGGTAACCGCGCGGTCGGCGGCGGCGGTGGCGGCGGCGGCGCTATCCCGGCCGGCGGCGACGGCGAGGAGGGCGAGCTCGAAGAGGGCGATGCCGGCGGCTCCGGCCCCGGTGCCATCCCCGAAGACGAGGTGGAGTACTTCGAGGTCGAGTTCGTCAAGCAGGGCGAGACGGTCGAGCTCTCCAACGACGAGCCCATCCTCGAACAGGGCGAAGACGAGGGGTGGGACCTCCCGTACGCCTGTCGGCAGGGCCAGTGCGTCTCGTGTGCCGGCCGGATCGCGGACGGCCCGAGCGAAGACTTCGTCGAGCACGACAACCAGCAGATGCTCGAGGAGGCCGAGATCGACGACGGCTACACGCTCACCTGCGTCGCCTACCCCCGCGACTCCTTCAGCATCGAGACCGGCGAGGCGCCGTAGTCGCCCTCGCGTCCGCGCTCTCGCCTTCCCTCCAATTTCCGCTCGCGTTCGCTCGCGACACCCTTTTTCCCGTCTCGCCCCAACCGATCGTATGTCCGTCACCACGGCGCTCGTCGCCGGCGGCGGGGGCCTCGCCGTCGCGCTGATCGCCGCGGCCGTCTACCGCGACGCGGTCCGCGTCGGCGTCGACCTCGGCTCGCCGCCGGCGTGGGCCGCCCTCGTCGTTCTCACCGGCGGCGCGAGCCTCGTCACGCTGGTCCTCGTCCCCGACGCGCCCCTCCCCGGCGTCCTCGTGTTGACCGCGCTCGGCCCGCTGCTGTACCTGCTCGAGCGCGACGACTCGATGAACGGCGACGACGCGGCCGACCCCACGCGCCTCCCCAGCCAGTCGGGCGACGCGGCCGACCCGAGCGACGAGCCCGACCGGTAGTCGCTCGACGCCGGCCCCAGATGAGCGGTCCTCGCGGCGCTGTTCCGTCTCATCGACGATGACACAGTTCCTTTCGATTTGTTCGATCGCTCCTAAACCGCAACTTTCCATACCGTCGGCGTTGTACTGGAGGCAATGAGCGACGAGAGCGACGAAAGCCTCGCGGACCGGGTAGAGCAGTGGATGGTCGGGCAGATGCCGATCATCCAGATGCACGGCGGCACGAGCGTCGTGCGCGAGGCGGACCCCGAGACCGGCGAGGTCGTCGTCGAGCTCGGCGGCACCTGCTCCGGCTGCGGCATCTCGAACATCACCGCCGACAACATCCGCCGCGACCTCATCATGGACTTCGAGGAGGTCGACAACGTCACCGTGCGGACCGCCTCCTCCGGCGACAACGGCGCCTCCACCGTCGAGGGCGGCCGCGGCGGCGAACTGAAACACGAGACCGAGTCCGCGAACCACTTCTGAATGCGGCGCGGCGGAGGGCTCCGCCGCGTCTCTCTTCTCCTCTACTCTACAGCGGCGTGAACGGCAGCGACGCGAGCGTATCGGCGTCGTAGGCGAGCGCGTCAGACTGCGACGTTCCCTCCGGCGTGATCATGTCGATCACGCGCGGCGCGTTTCCGGCCGCGTCCGCCTTCGCACCGCCGAAGACGAACCCGCCGGCCTCGACTTGGACGTCGCGGAACGCGCCGAAGTCTTCCGAACCGACCACCGGGAGGACCTCCCAATCGGAGATGTCGGCGCCGCCGAGCGCCGTCTTCGGAACGGAGACGACGGCGACGTTCGAGCTGAAGTCGGCGAACTGCTCGGGGCTCTCTATTCGAGTCCCGTCGGCGTCGACGAGCGCCCCGGCGAAGCCGCTGGCGGAGAGCCGGTACTGCCACGGGTCGTCGAACTCCGTGACGACGCTCAGGTCACCAATTTCCGTCGTTCGCCCGCTGTCAGCCGACGGGTCGCGGAGGTAAACGACGAAGAAGTGCGGCGAGAACACGCCGCTCCCGAACGTGTCGTACAGGTTCTCCACCTCGAAGGCGAACCGGTACTCCTCTTCGCTCTCCAGCACGCGGAACGAGCGGAGGTCGAACGCGCCCGGTTGGAAGTCACCGCTCCCCGGGTAGATGTACTCGCCGGGCCCGGCGTCGTCGCCCTGCGGGTCGGTGAGCTCCGCCACGAGGTCGCCGGGAGCGACCGTGACGGTCCCGGAGCCGAGCTCCGTCCCGCTGTCGGCCTCGCGGACGACGATGTCGAAGGTGTCAATCCGCGAGACACTGAAGCCGAGCTCCACCGTCTCGTCCGTCGCGTTCGGCGGTAGTCGGACGTTATTGAGCGCTTCGACCTCGCCGTCGACGAGGATCTCGACCGTCCTGCCGCCGACGAAGGCGGCGTCGTTGGAGCCGGTCGCGGTGATGAACGGTTCTCCGATATCCGCTTCCTCGGCGACATCGACCGCCGTCACCTCCTGCTCCGGGCGCCCGTACTCGGGGAGCCGGTTGATCTCTCGGCCCGGCGCCGGGCGCAGTTTGACCGCGGTCCCGCCGCTCGCGGCGAGCGACGCGAGCAGCGTCGTGTCGGGCGTGACGACCGCCTCGTCGATGCGGACCTCGGTCGGGTCGCGGTCGACGCCGGTGCCGACCGCGTCAGCGAAGATCTCCGCGACGTACTTCGGACCGTTTCGGCCCTTGCCGCGGCCGTTTCCGCGACCGTTTCCGTTGCCGTTGCCGCGGCCGTTACCCTTCCCTTTGCCGCGCCCCGGCGCGTCGCCGGAGTTGCCGGGTGCGTTCCCCGAGTTCCCGGGCGCGAGGAAGTCGAGCGGCACGTCGACCGCGCGGCCGTCGCCGTCCGTCATGGCGCCGAGGTACCACTCGTCGCCGTGCCGGCGGGCGATCGCGAGGTAGTCGCCGATCGCGGCGCCGACGACGCGCGTCTCGTCCCAGCCGGCCGCCGGGACCGACTCGATGAAGCCGAACTCGGGCTCGGCGTCGAAGTTCTCGCTGTCGGGGACGTACCCCTCGTACTCGGCCGGGGCCGGCGACGGCTCGCCGGACTCGGTGACGGCGACGGTGTTGAGGTTGAATCCGCCCACGTCGCCGCTGAAGCCGTCGTCCCCCTGCTCGTAGTCGAGTTCGATCGCGACCTCGTTGTCGCCCGCGTCGAGGTCGACCTCGGTCGTGAACACCTGCCAGTCGTCCCAGTACTCGGTGAAGTCGGGCTCGATGGTCTCGCGGTCGTCGTTGACGCGCAGCGTCGCCCGCGGCGTGCCGGCGTCGCGCACGCGGCCCGCGTTCTCCTCGGCGTCGCTCGCGTAGCGCAGGTGGAGGTCGTACGCCCCGGCGCTCGGCACGTCTTCGACCGTGAAGGAGACCGACGACCCGCTCGGCGCGCGGTTGGGATCGACCGCGACGTAGTTGGTCCCGAACGCGTCCCGCCACTTGTCGCTGGTGACGAGCCCGTCGAGCTCGCCGGCGGCGGCCTGGAGCGCCTCGCCGACCGCGAACGTCTCGTCGACGTACCCCTCGATCCGGTCGGCGGCCATCTGGAGGCCGCTGAGGTACGTCGGGTACATCGCGAGCTGTTTCGCCCGCGTCGTCTGGATCTGGTCGCCGCGCTCGTCGTTGAAGGTGATGTCGAAGATGCCGGGCTGGTAGCTCACCGGGCCGGCGAGGTTCCGCGTGAACGGCAGCGTGACGTGGTGGTCGCGGCCGACGTTCGACCCCAGCTGACCGAACCCGTCGTACTCTTGGGCCTTCACCACCTCGCGGTTCGCCACGTTCGGGTAGGTGCGGATCTCGCCGGTCGGCTTGATCCCCTCGTGGATCTCCAGCTGCTGGCGGTTCGCGGCCGCCTCGCGGATCACCCGCCGGTGGTGGTTCACCGCGAGCTGGTTGTGGTGGTTGTGGGTCGCCGCCGTCCCGTCCCCGTCGATGCCGAGCCCCCGATCCGCGACGTAGCCGTTCTTGATCGTGTTGATGCCGACGTCGTCGTAGCCCGCGAAGGCGTCCCCGTCGAGGACCGCCTCCTCGTAGTTCGGGATGTTACCGGCGGTCTCGTTGTGGGCCGTCATCTCGACGGGCTCCGGAAGCGACGCGCCGAACTCGGTCACCTCCCGAACGTCGAAGTCGGGGTAGGTGTCGTCCACCCCGAACTTCAGCCCGGAGCCGTCGCCCGGATAGGTGTCCCACCCCTGGTTCCACCCCTCGACGAGGACGCTGTCGATGCCGTTCTCGCTCGCGAAGCGCATGTACCGCTTCATGCGCTCGGTGCGCGCGCCGTGGATGTACGCGGCGGGGTTGTTCCCCGCTCCCTCGATCTCGTCGTCGGAGCGGTACTCCCAGTTCGCCGACCCCGCGATCATCGTCCACCAGATACCGACGTACTTCCGGGGCTCGATCCAGTCGGTGTCGGGCGCGCCGCCGGCGGTCGGGAGCGCCGACTCGTCGAGCGGGTCGGAGAGCAGCGGGACCAGCTGCGACTCGATCAGCTCGCCCGGCCGGTCGACGACCTGGATCGTCCGCCACGGCGTCGCCGCCGGCAGCTCCAGCGAGGCCCGCGACCCGTCGGGCAGCGGCGTGAGCTCGGTCGCGAACGCCGTCCCCCCGTCGTCGCTCCGGGGTGCGAGCGTCGCGGCCGCGTAGTCGTCGAGGTTCGCCTCGTGGACGCTGAGGTACGCGTCGCCGGCGTCGACGGTGAGCGGCGTGTGCGCCCCGGTCCGCATCGGCGTCTCGTCGGGCCGTCGGTCATCGCTCCCGCCCGGGATCTCCGAGAGCGGCGTCTCCGCGTACTCCTGTTCGAACCGCGGGTTCGTCACCGCGTTCGCGATCCACCACGCGGTGTAGTCGTCCGCGAAGTCGACGCCGGTGTTCTCCGAGTCGACAACTGCCTTCTCCGAGTTGCTCGCGAAGCCCTCGCCGAGGATCACTCGGAGACCGACCCCGTCGTCGAAGACGCGGATCTGGAGAGTGGCGGTCCGGGCGTCCTCGGCGGCGCCCCCGTCCGATCCCGCGTCCGCGAGGCCGACGCTGAGAGCGTTGTACTCGGCCGACACCGCGTCGTAGGCGCCCCACACCGGCTCCCACTCTTCCGTCGCCGCCTCGCGCTCGGCGCCCGTGACTGCCACTGCCCCGTCCTCGCTACCGGCGCTCGCACCGAACGCCGACTGGTTCCGGAAGTCGAACCCGAGCGTCGACGAGTCGACGTAGGTCTCGCCCTCGCGCGCGACCTCGTAGGTCGGCACCCCGTCGGCGACGTCGACCGTGACCGCGATCGACCCGTCGGGCGACTCCACCGTCTGAACCGGATCGTCCGCGTCGTTGGCCACCCGCGCGGCGTCGTCGGCCGACACGTCCCGCGAGTAGGCGGCCGCGGCGACCAGCGCCCCCACGCTCCCGAGGAACCCCCGCCGCGTCGATCCGTCTAACGATTGCTGAGATCGTTTTTCACTCATTCCGTCCCCACCGTCTATACGATGAATAATAATGTTATTGTAACGAATCGAAGTGATTGAATTTCGAAACGACCGAGTCGATACGTTCGTCCGGAAGAGATATTCGGGGCGTTGGGCGCCTCACAGCGCGTTTTCCAGCGCCGACGCGACGCTCCGCGCCTTCTCCGCCAGCGGCTCGGGGACCGTTCCGGCCGCGACCGCCTCGTCGAGCTCGTCGTCGTCGACGCGCTCGACCGTTCCGTCGGGGCGTTTCACCACGTCGACGTGGAGGTCGACGTATCGGGCGGCGTCCGGGAAGATCTCCACCGGGGTACAGACGTTGACATACGTCCCGCGGACGGTCCCGTCCCGGCCGCGGTACGTCGTCGGGTACCACCAGCGCCCCTCCTTCAGGCTCGTCTCGGCCACGTCGCCGGCCACGCGCTCGACGCCGAGCCCGTCGTAGGTCCCGCCGCCGGTCATCTCACGCTCGACGGCGACGGTCCCGTCCGGGTCGACCCCCGTCACCATCCCCTCGCCGAGGGTGATCAGTCGGCCATCCGGTTTCCCGTGGTCGATCCGGAGGGCGTCGCCCTCGCGCGGGCCGAACGCGTCGGTCACGGTCGCGAACGGGAACTCGGCGGCGGCGGCGGGCTCGCAGAGCGCCTCCGCGAGGTCGACCCCGGCCGAAGCGTCCGCCGACCCCGCCTTCACGCGGTGGTGGCCCGGCATCGTCACGGTCGCGGTCCGGCGCGCGTCGTCGAGCCCTGACCGGCTCTCGCGGCCGAACCAGACCCAGACGCCCGCGCTCGGCGCGGCGACCGGCGCGTCGCGGAGCCGGCTCCGGTCGCCGCGGACGCCGAGGCCGCCGCCGTCACTGTTGGCCTCGCCGCCGACCGACTCGCTCCCTTCGCCGGACTCGACCGCCGCGCGCAGCTCCTCGGCGGCGTCGACCGCCGCGTCGAGGCCCGCGGTCAGCGCCTCCGTGTCGGCGTCGACCGCGGGGGGCTGCCACACCGCGCGCCACCCGTCCGGCGGGTCGAGGTCGAGCAGGTCGAGCATCCCCGACAGCTCGCGGGCGGCCTCGTCGTCTCGCACGTCGACCCGCGTTCCCGACCCCGGTTCGAGCGCGACGAGGTCGCCGCCGACCCGGAGTTTCCCGGCGAGTTCGGGGCGCTGGTCCGTCCACGGCGCCGCGGACTCGCGCACCTGGACGCGGACCGGGTCCCCCGTCTCCACTCGGGCGTCGACGTCGCCGTACGGGAGGTATCCCTCGGCGGCCCCCGCGGGCGCGCCCCCGGCTTCGTCGCCGGCGCCGCCGGCTTGCCCGTCGCCGACGCGGAGGTCGACGACGGCGCCGCCGCCGAGGGTCTCCGTCACCTCGCCGTCGAGGACGGCGCCGGGCGGCGTCGGGTCCGCCCACGCGAGCGCGTCGCGGCCCGCGTCGGTCAGGAGCCCGCGGACCGCGTCGAGCGCGTCGGGGTCGCCGTGCGCGCCGACGCCCTGCCGGTCGCCGCTCGTCTCGATCCGGACGTCCGGCGGGTCGTTTTCGAACTCGACGTCGAAGCGTCGGCGGATCGGCGGCGAGGCGTCGACGACCTCGTGGCCGGCGTCGAGCAGGCGCGCGGTGAGCGCCGTCGCGTAGATGCCGCGGACGCGGGCTCGGGCCATCCTCAGAGGTCCCCGCGCTCGCGCGCGAACCGCACCCGGTCGTTCACCGTGTCGCCGAGCGAGAGTTCGACGACGACCGGGTCGCCGCCGCCGTCCTCGCGGAGGATCCGTCCGCCCTCGACCGGGACGCCCCACCCGTCGAGCGAGAGGTAGCCGCGGAGGTCGCTCCCGTGGGTGAACAGGTCGACGTCGGCGGTCGCGTGTTCCTGCGTCTCCGACGCGCTGTGCGCCATCTCCATGTCGGAGTAGTAGGGCCCGTCCGCGTCGAAGAACGCGCGGAGTCGGTCGGCGTCGCGGGCGACGAGCTCGGCGACGCGGTCCGAGGCGTCGGCGACGGCGTCCGCGTCCAGCCCGGCCTCTCGGAGGGCGCGCTGGACCCGTGGATCGAAGTGCATACCCCGCCTTCGGGCGCCGCCGTTTCAACGCTGTCGGCCGCGCCGCTCCTGTCCGCTTGCCGCCGACCGCCCCTCGGACGCCGCCCACTAATTAAGTCACCCCGGAGGCAAACGGGAGCCATGCCATCCGACGAGGACCCGATCGCGTCCCGGGCCGACGACGGCCGCGACCTGTACGACGTCGCGACCTGGGAGGAACGGACCTCCCTCGACGGGCTGTCGGTCGCGTTACACTGGCTCATCACCCGCTCGGCGAAGGCGCTCGTCGTCTTCGTCGCCTTCGTCGGCCTCCTCGCGATCCTCGGCTCGTTCGGGCTGGGGCTCCTCTTCGACCCGGCCATCGCGATCCTCCTCGGCCTCTCTGTGATCCCCGCGCTCGGCCTCGCCGCGTACGTGTACGTCTCGGACGTGACGACCGCCGAGCCGCTGTCGCTGCTCGTGGCGACGTTCCTCCTCTCCATCCTCACCGCGACGTTCGCGGCGATCCTGAACAGCGTGCTCCAGCCGTACTTCCGGCCGTTCGGCTTCCTCGGGCTCGTCCTCTTCTTCTTCGTCGTCGTCGGGCCGATAGAGGAGTCGGTGAAGCTGCTCGCGGTGCGGCTGTACGCGTACACCGACGACCGCTTCGACGCCGTCATCGACGGCGCCGTCTACGGCGCCATCGCGGGCCTCGGTTTCGTCGTCATCGAGAACTTCGTGTACATCGCGCAGAACGTCGACATGGCGGAGCTGACGGTCGGGATCGCGGCGCTCGGCGCCGGCGACGGCATCGCCGCGCTCCGGGCGCTCGCGGGCCCCGGCCACGTCGTCTACTCGGCGTTCGCGGGATACTACCTCGGGCTCGCCAAGTTCAACCCCGGAAATCGCGGCCCCATCATCGTCAAGGGGCTCGTCCTCGCGGCGGCGATCCACGCGCTGTACAACACGCTCGTCGGTCCGGTGACGGGCGTCGCCTCGCAGCTGCTTGGCCTCCCGCAGGTCGTCGCGCTGTTCGGATTCGTCGTGGTCTTTCAGGGCGCGTTCGGGTACGTTCTCCTCCGGAAGATCTGGCGGTACCGCGACGCGTTCCTCGACACGCGCGACGAGGTCGGCGAGGACGTGGAGCCGGAACTCGACGAGTTCGAGCAGTAGAGACCGACCCGCTCCCGTTCCGCATGCCGCCGTCAGGGCGCCTGCTCGACGCGCGAGCGGTCGCCGGTGCCGTCCGTCAGCGCGCTCGCGAGGGCGCCTTTCACCACGACGTCGTCGCCGAGGTCGGTGAGCCGCACCTCGGGGACGTTGATGAACACCATCTCCGGGAGCTTCTCGCGGATGGGATCGAGGACGCGGTCGGGGTTGTTGAGCGCGACCGCGCCGCCGACGCTCACGACGAGCGGCGCGTACGCGTGGATGACGTTGGCGATCCCCATGGCGTTCCAGTGGGCGACCTGGTCGATCACGTGGTCGGCGAAAGTGTCCTCGCCGGCCGCCTCGAACACGTCGACCGCGGAGAAGTCGGGGTCCTCGATCGGGAGGCTCGTCTCGATCGGGTCCTCCTCGTACAGCTCGCGGGCGTACTTCGGGATGTTGTTCCCCGAGCAGTACCCCTCCCAGTGCCCGTCGAGCCCGCAGCCGCAGGTCATGAACCCGTGCGGGTCGACGGTCATGTGGCCGACCTCGCCGGCGTTACCGTCCCACCCCGAGAGCACGTTGCCGTCGACGGCCACCCCGGCGCCGATCCCCGAGGAGATGGTGAGGTACACCATGTCGTCGGGGTTGCGCTCGGAGTGGAACCGCTCGCCGATGACGCCCGCGATGGTGTCGTTGTGAAGGTACACCTCGTCGGTGTCGAGTAGCCGACCGACCGGCCCGACGAGCGGGATGCGCTCGACGGTGTCCGGGAGGTTCGCGGGCCCCTGGACGACCCCTTCCGCGAGGTCGAGGGGGCCGATCGAGCCGATCCCGGCCGCGACCGCCTCGCTCGGTGAGATTCCCGCGTCGGTACAAGCCCCCCGGACCACCTCCAAGACGGCCTCCGTGACGGCGATGCCGTTCGGTCCCCGCGGGGTGCCTCGCGACGCGGAGCCGAGGACCGCCGCGGTCTCGTCGCCGACGACCGCTCGGACGTTCGTCGCCCCGAGATCGACGCCCACGTAGTACATCGGGTGTAAGCGCGAACCCGTCTCACTTAAGCGGGACGCTTCGGGCGGTCGAGCGAGTGTAAAGAACCGAGCCGCTTCAGCGAAATCGCGTTACGAGGCGGTCTCGCGGACGAACGTCACCGGACACGGCGACGAGAGCATGACCTCCTGCGCCGCGCTGCCGAAGACGGCCTTTCCGGTCGGCGAGCGCCGCCGGCCGCCGACGACGACGCGGTCGGCCTCGAGTCCCTCGGCGGTCTCGACGACCTCGTCCGCGAGGTCGCCGACCGCGCCGCGGACGGAGTGCCGCACGCCGGCCGCCGACAGCGCCTTCGAGAGATCCCGGGTGGTCCGGTGTCGCTCCGCGACCTCGTCGGGCGTCGAGTTCTCGCCGTCCGGGTCGAAGCCCAACTTCGCGCGGGTCTCGTCGAACTCCTCCTCGCCGAACACGTGTGTCAACACGACCTCGGCGTCCGCCGGCTCGGCGAGCGCGATGATCTCCTCCGCGAGCCGCTCGGTCCGTTTCTCGTCTTCGCTCCCGACCGCCAGCACAACTGTCTCGATGCTCATACACGCCTTTCGCCCCCGACCGAGTTAAGTTTGGCGGAGTTTTAACTCGAATCTGAATAAATATTTAACCGATCGATCCTGACACTCTCACGGGCGGGAGGCGTCGCTCTTCGGCCTTCCGCCGAGCGAGAAGCTACCGGCTCCGAGCACGGCTCTCGGCGAAAAAACGGCGGCGTCCGCTCAGTAGTCGGGCGCGTCGTCCTCGACTTCGCGCTTCAGCGAGTCGCGGCGGGACTTCGCGTCGCGGCCGGTCGCCTCCAAGAGGAACTCGTTTTTCGCGTCGACGGCGTCCGCGGCGGCGTCGGCGTTCCCCTCGGCGATGACGTCCTCGGCGGGGCGCTCCTCGAAGTGGACCGCCAGCTTGTCCTTCTTGCTCCCGTACTCGGCGGCGCCCGCGACGATCCGGTCGAACACCGGGTTGTCGGGGTCCTCGACGACGTACAGTTCGTGGCCCTCCCACTCCTCGGTGTCGGTGACCTCGCCGAAGTACTCCTCGACAGAGCCCTTCAGGTCCGGCATGCGGTCGTCCAGATGCTCGCCGCGGCGCATCTTGTACTCCTTCATGCCGCGACCGTTCGACAGGCCGGCGTAAACCAGTTTCGTCACGGTCGCTCCGCGCGGGCTCGGCCGTCGATACGCGCCGTTTCCGCTCCGTCTACTGGGGCCGCTCGTCGACGTACCCGCGCTTGCACTCCGGACAGATGTCGCCGGCGCGCATCGAACTCCCGTCCGCGGCTCGGACCATCCCGCACTCGGGGCAGTAGTACTCCGTCGGCCCGTCGTCTCCCACCGTCTCAAGCTCGGGGCTCTCGCCGCGCGTGATGCCCGTCTCCCCCTCGTCGCCGGCGTCGAACGCGACGCTCTCCGCGTCGTCGGGGGCCTCGACGTACTCCGTCTCTTCCCCCTCTTCTCCCCGCTCCTCCGCGGCCTCCGGGGTGAGCCCGCCGCCGAACTCGACGCCCGCGTCGCCGCCCTCGCCGACCTCCGCGCTGAACCCCTCGTCCTCGCCGCCGTGGTCGGGCCATGCGGTCGACCCGTCGGCGTCGGCGTCCGCCTCGTCGACCGACGGCCACGCGCCGCGCTCCCTGTCGTCGGCGTCCTCCCCGTCCTCGTCGAGGATCACGCCGTCGTCGCTCTCCGCGTCGGTCTCGCCCGACGCGGATTCCGGCGCGTCGTCCGTGGGGGACGACGCGGCGGAGGCAGACGAGGCCGACGCCGAGTCCTCGCCCGCGTCCAACAGCTCCGCGTCCTCGTCCGCCGGGGCCGCTCCGCCAGCCGCGTCCGACCCGCCCGCGGTGTCGGGGCGCTCCGTCGCGCTCCCCGGCGCGTCGCTCCCTTCCGGGGACGCTCCGGCGGCCGTTTCGGGCGCCTCGTCGCCCGCGTCGTCGTCGAGGATCACCGCGTCGTCGCTCCCGGCTTCGGGCTCCTCGTCGAGGGTCACCCCTCCCGTGCCGCTCGCGGCGTCGTCCGCGTCGACGCCCCCCGACGCCGAGCCCGGCGTCCTCTCGGTGGGGCCCGGCCCGCTGCCGACTTCCGGCGTCGCGGCCGCGTCCGCGTCGCTCCCGCCGGCCGCGTTCGCGGCGGCCTCGTCGGCGAGTTGCTCCATCGTCGTCACCTCGGTGTTTTCGCTGACGATCTGCGTCTCGCCGCAGCGAGCGCAGGTCTTCACCTCCTTGACTGTCGTGACGACCTCGTCGCCCTCCTCCTCGCGCTCCCGCTGGAGTTCGGGTTCGCCGAAGTCGTGTCCGAGCAGACACCTGAGTCCCATTGTGCCACCCTGCGGTGCCGAGGGTAAAAAACGCCCCGTCGGCGTCCGACGCTCGGCACACGACCGTTTCGCGGGGCGGCCGGGCCGCCGACCTCGGTTTCGCTCGCCGCGTCGCGCGGACACAGACTCTTTGTGGATCGCTCGCGTACCGTGTACTCACATGCCTACTGTATCCTACAAGGGCGAGGAAATCGAGTGCGAGAAGGGCGCCAACCTCCGCGACGTGCTCAAAGAGGCCGGTCTCTCCGTCTACAACGGCAAGATGGAACAGCTCAACTGCCGCGGCGCCGGGTCGTGCGGCTCCTGTGCGGTCCAGGTCGAGGGCGAGGTCAGCGAACCGGGCAAGAAGGAGCGCGCCCGCCTCTGGCTCCCGCCGCACCACCCGAGCCACGACGTCCGCCTCGCGTGCCAGACGAAAGTCGAGGGCGACGTCGAGGTGACGAAGGGCCGCGGGCTCTTCGGCCAACACATCTGAGCGCGGCCGCGACGCGCTCGTCGATTCTTCTACGCACCGCGGCGCACGCGACGAGCGACGCGCTCGTCGGGAATAAAATACGGCCGCGGCGAGCGTGAGCCCGCGACGCGGACGAAAATGGTTAGTACCGTGTGTCAGAGTCGCGTTCGGCGTCAGCCGGACCGACCCACCTTTCGGATCGGCTTACTGCCGAACGACGTTGGTCGCGCGGGGGCCCTTCTCGGAGGACTCGATGTCGAACTCGAGCTCCTGGCCCTCTTCGAGGTCCGGGCCGCCGACGTCTTCCATGTGGAAGAACACGTCGTCGTCCGCGTCGTCAGTCTCAATAAATCCGTAGCCGCCAGTGTCGTTGAAGAAATCAACCTTTCCGGTCGCCATTGCGTTCATAGGGAGGCCCCGACCGGGGATAAGAATTGCGAGTGTACAGTTACCACGACGCTCTCTGAACGATTGTCTTCGAAATACCCAGTTCTACGGCAGCCAGTTGACCGTTCGACGGGTTCGCTGCGCGCGAGTGTCCGATCCGTCGAGTTCTCCGGCGCCCAGTCCGACGCCGACGTTTATGGTTCCGGCCGCGAAAGCGGCGCGTGTGTCTCACGCGCACCGAGCGGGCGGCCCCGGCTTACCGCTCCGCGAGAACGGTCCCGCGCTGTTGGTCCCGGCGGCTTGGGGAGTCGCCGCCGGGGCGGTCCTCGGCGTCGTCTCTTCGCACGCGCTGTTCGTCGCCCACGTCGTCATGAGCGCCCTGCTCGTCGCCTTCGTCGCCGCCTCGTGGCGCGACATGGCGACGGGCGTCCTGCGCGCGTGGAAGCTGGTCATCCTCGCGGGCACGCCGGTCACGCTCGCCGGCGTCGCCGGGTTCCTCGCGCGCGACGGGACCGTCCCGGCGCTCGCGGGCGCGGTCCCGGCCGACGCGCTCCTCGCCGTCGCGTTCTACGGCTGGATGCTGCTGCCCGCGCCCGCGTTCGTCTACACGGGCCTGCGTGACCCGGCGGTCCCGCGCTCGATCGTTCAGTACGTCGCGGCCGCGTGTTCGGTCGCGGGCGCCGCCGTCGCCGCGCTCGCGGGCTCTGCGACCGGCACCGTCGCGGGAATCGCGCTCGTCGGCGCCGGGCAGACCGCGGGCATCCTCGCGGCGACCGCGCTGTACTCGCTCGGGGAATGACTGACGCCGCCGACACCCACGACTGCGAGACGTGCGGCGCGAGCGTCGCCGTCGCGGACGCCCGGCGCTCGGAGCCGTTCGGCGACCTCGACGCGGACACGTGGCAGACGCTGAACTGCCCGCACTGCGGCGACCGGCTCGCGACCGTCTTCGTCGGCGACGAGTGAGCCGCGGTCGGCCGCCCGGGGCCGAGGACTGTCCGCGACCCGTGTTGACACCCTACACTATCTACGTCTCCGGCCCGTAGGCACCCCATGGTCGACGTTGGCACGGTCTACCTCGTCGCGACCGGCGCGCTGCTGCTCGTCGCGCTGGGGGTCGGGGCTCGGGCCCTCGTTGCGATCTTCCGAGAGGGTCGCGAGCGCAGCCGCAGGCGGCGCGAGGGCGAGATCGAGCGGTACACCGAGGACCCCGTCTACGACCGTGACCCGGCGGACCCGGAGACCGACGGTGCGGGTCCGTCGACCTGTCCGCAGTGCGGCGCCGAAAACGCGGCCGAATTCGTTTACTGTCGCGAGTGCGCGTCGCCGCTGGGGCCGAACGGGTGACCGGGTCCTTCAGCCGACGCTCGCGGGTTCAGAATATGCCGCCTCCCCGATTTGAAACGCGTGGGACTCCCTCCGGTCGTCTCACTGTTCCCCGCTCGCTACGCTCGCGGGGACGGGGGACAGCTCGATCTTCAATCAAGGCTAACGAATGCGGATCGTGCCGAAAAGCCATGCCGCCTCCCCGATTTGAACTCCGGAAGACGTGTTCGCTGCGCTGCGCGCGACTTCCGTGCCCAAATCGGGTCGGCGTCGTTTCTTCNCCGGAAGACGTGTTCGCTGCGCTGCGCGCGACTTCCGTGCCCAAATCGGGTCGGCGTCGTTTCTTCACCCGCTCGCCGTCGCTCGCGGGTTCAGAATATGCCGCCTCCCCGATTTGAACGGGGGACAGCTCGATCTTCAGTCGAGTGCTCTCCCAGTCTGAGCTAAGGCGGCTCGCACTCGAACCAACGCCGATTCGAGACAAAAGGATTTCGAAAGGCGGCGCCCCGATCGGACACCGCCCGCTCGCTTCCGTCGATCGCCCTCGCTCCGTTCGGCGTCCGATTCGCGTCCCAGACGTCGGACGATATCGCCGCCGATCCGGGGCGACGGTGCGGATCGGGGTTTCCGCAACCGCCCCCTTTCTCGCGCCCCTCCGATCCGCCGATGGCATCCCACGACCACGACGCTGAGGCCGACCACGACACGCACCACGAGCGACTCGACGCCGCGGTCGACGAGCGAGACGACTGGGCGCGGCGCCGCCGCAAGGGGATCCCGACCGACGAGAACCTCCTCGTCGTCGCCTGTATGGACGAGCGAATCCCGATCGAGGAGGCGCTCGGCATCGACCTCGGCGACGCGCAGGTGTTCCGCAACGCGGGCGGCAAGGTGACGGACGACGTGATCCGGTCGGCCGCGCTCACGACGAACTTCTTCGACACCGACGAGATCGTCGTGATCAACCACACCGACTGCGGCATGATGAGCGCACCCGACGATGCGGTCCGCGAGGGACTCGAAGCGCAGGCCGGCGACCTCGACGACGTCGACCTCGACCCCTCGCTCCCGGAGCTCACCATCGGCGAGGCCGACCTCCTCGACTGGGTGAAGATGACCGACGACATCGACGCGGCATGCGCCGCACAGGTCGAGTACCTCCGCGAGTCCGCGTTCATCCCGGACGACACGACCGTCTCCGGCTACGTCTACGAGGTCGAGTCCGGCGAGCTCCGCCGCCCGGACGAGCGGATCGCCGAGGAGATCAGCGAGCGGCGGGCCTGATCCGCGGACCTGATCCGGGGGCCTGATCCGGGCGGGCGACCGACGCGCCGACGCCTCGCGCCCCGAGGTGTGACGTTTTTATGCGCCCGCAGCGAACCGAGTGGCAAATGGACCGAGTACACGCGCCCGCGTTCGAGCGAGGTGGTGCCGGTGGGCGCTGACGGCGACGCGACGACCGGTGACGACGCCGTGACCGGCGCGGACGGCGCGCACGCCGCGAGCGGCGACGCCGACGCGCCGGTCGTCGCCGGCTTCTTCTCTGGGTGCGGCGGCTTGGATCTGGGCTTCGAGCGCGCCGGCTTCGACGTCGCCCTCGGGAGCGACCAGTGGGAGCCGGCCGCGGAGACGTACCGCCGCAACTTCCCCGACACCGAGTTCGTCGAGGAGGACGTCCGCGAGCTCGACGCCCCGGCGATCCGCGAGGCCGTCGCGGGCGCCGGTTACGACCCGGACGGCGTCGACGTGGTGATCGGCGGGCCGCCCTGTCAGGGGTTCAGCCGGCTCAACAACGAGCAGATCGAGCTCGACGAGATGGAGAAGGACCGCCGGAACACCCTCTTCGAGGAGTTCCTCCGGGTCGTCTCCGTCCTCGAACCGCAGCTGGTGTTGATGGAGAACGTCCGCGACCTGATCAACCGCCAGACCAGCGACGACCGGTACGTGAAGGACCTCATCGTCGACGAGTTCGCGGCCCACGGCTACAAGTGCGAGTACCGGGTGCTGGAGGCCGAGCAGTACGGCGTCCCGCAGAAGCGCCGCCGGATCTTCTTCATGGGCACCGACCGCGACGTGCCGATCCGGTTCCCGGAGCCGACGACGCCCGAGGGGCAGTGGCGCACCGCGGGCGAGGCGCTCGCGGACGCGACCGACGACCTGCCGAACATGACGTACGCGGACACCGGCGAGAAGACGCTCGAACGCATCCGCCACGTCCCCCCGGGCGGCTACTACCGCGACCTCCCCGACCGGCTGAAGACGAAGAAGTACCAGTGCGACTGCGAGGACACCGACACCTGCCCGCACGAGCCCGAGATCGTCAAGCGCTACGGGACGTACCTCCGCCGGCTCGACCCCGACGAACCGTCGCTGACGGTGAGCACGAACGTCTTCATCCACCCGAGCGAGGACCGCTACCTCACCCCGCGCGAGATGGCGCGGCTCCAGACGTTCCCCGACGAGTTCGTCTTTGAGGGGACGAAGACCGACGTGATGAAACAGATCGGCAACGCCGTCCCGGTCCGACTTGGCGAGGAGTTGGCGACCCAGCTGCTGGAGTACTACCCCGAGATCCGGGACGCGCCCCCCGCCGACCCCGACGTGTACGAACAGCAGTCGCTGACTGACTTGGCCTGAGATCTTTTTTAGGTGGTGATCGGCGGTGCGGTGAAGAATACCAAAGTTCCAGCGGCTTGTTTATAAATAGTCGCTGGTAGATCGGCGGCGAACACCTCCAAAGCCCCGGCCGAGAGGCGGTCGCACGCTCGCTGCGCTCCTCGTCACTCCGTTCGCTCCCTCGCTGCGGTGCTTGCGTCACCTGCGCCCGCCTCCCGGCTGCCCTTTTGAGTCCCACCCCGCACCGCGACCGCACCTCACACCTCCCCAGCCTCGTCAGTCGCCTCCGCTTCGCTCCGGCGACTGACTCCCTCGCGCGTGCTGCTCGGCCGCGGGGCGGCCTCGCAGGCACGCGCCACCGCCTCTTTATTTGTAAATAGTCGCCACTGCTCACGGATTGTTCGCAACAGCAGAATGGGACCGCCCGGATTCGAACCGGGGTCACGAGCACCCAAGGCTCGGAGTATACCACTAACCCACGGTCCCGTACTCCTACATACCCCGAAGAGCCGCTAAAGGGTTTCGTTGCGCGTCGTCACTCCTCGTCGTCGCGCCGTTCGAGGTCGGCGACGATGTCGTACGGGTCGGTCCCCTTCCGGACCGAGTCGAGGATGAAGAACGCCTCGTCGGGCGCGAGGAAGTGCCGCGTCACCCCGCGGCCGAGCGGCGTCGGCTCGAAGCCGTCGATGAAGTTCCACTCTAGCAGCTTCCCGAGCGCGTGCTTGGTGGGGACCTCGCCGATCATCCGGTCGTTGAGGCGCTTCGCCTTCTTGCCGGCGACGACGACGTTCGCGAGCGTCTCCTCGGCGGCCGCGGTCTCGTCGTAGTGCGTCGCCACGTCCTCCATCTCGCCTTTCAGCAGGGTGAACGCCACCTCGTCCTCCGTGCGGTCCATCGACCCGTGGTAGACGCCGTCCGGCTCGACGAGGAGGTAGACGCGGCCGCGGTCGTGGTAGTCGGGGCGTCCGGCGCGCCCGAGCATCTGCGAGAACTCCTGGACCGAGAGCCACTCGATCCCCATCGCCAGCGAGTCGAAGATCACCTGCGAGGCGGGGAAGTCGACGCCGGCCGCCAGCGCCGCGGTGGTGACGACCGCCGAGAGGTCCTGGTTCCCGAACTGGCGCTCGACCTTCTTCCGGCGGCCGTAGTCGAGCCCGGCGTGGTACGGCGCGGAGTCGTACCGCAGCTTGCGGCTGATCTCGTGGCAGCGCCGCCGCGAGTTCGTGAAGATGATCGTCTGCCCGCGGTACCCCTTCGAGGACTTCGTGTCGAACTCCCGCTTGACGAGCTTGTCCGCGATCTGCGCCTTCTCCCGGCTGTCCGCGAACGTGACGTGTCGCTCGATGGGGACGGGTCGCTCCTCGTACTCGATGAGCGTCGCCCGGAGCTTCTCGGCGAGCCACTCGGGGTTCCCGACGGTCGCCGAGAGGTAGACGAACTGGGTGCCGTCGTAGCCCGCGTGGGTCTCCATCCGATCCTCGCTGTAATACTTCAGCCGCGAGATGAGCCCGTCAAGCCGGTGGCCGCGCTCGCCCTCCTTCAGCGTGTGGACCTCGTCGATGACGACCGTGCCCACGTCGCCCAGGTCCTTGCCGGTCCGGAGCGCGTGGTCGATCCCCTCGTAGGTGCCGACGATCACGTCGGCGTGCGGGTCGAAGCGGTTGCCGTCGTCGTTCACCCGCGAGGAGCCGACCCGGATGGAGACGTCGAGCAGGTCGCCGTAGCGGTCCTCGAAGTCCTCGTGCTTCTGGTTGGCGAGCGCGACGAGCGGGACCAAGAAGAGCAGCTTCCCGTCCCCCTTCAGCGCGCGGTCGATCCCGGTCAGCTCGCCGACGAGCGTCTTCCCCGTCGCCGTGGCGCTCACCACGAGCTGGTCGTCGCCGTCGAGCAGGCCGTTCCGCACGGAGAGACTCTGGACCGGCAGTAGCTCCTCGAAGCGGCCTTGGAGGTGCGAAGAGAGGTCCGGGTGGAGGTCGAGGTCCTCGGTCCGGACCGGGGAGACGTCGTCGACGTTCGCCGACACCTCGTCGTACTTCGTGAGGTCCGGGTCGAGTCCACCTTGGAGGAGGCTCACGATCCGGTCGAGGTCGCCCGACTCGTACAGCAGCTCCTCGAGGCGTTCCTCGGCCGCGCCCGTGAACTCGCCTTTGTACGACAGTTCGCGCTCCAGCTCCCGGCGGGCGCAGTCCCGGCAGATCAGCTCGCCGTTGTGGTCGATGGCGTCCTCGCTCGTGATCGGCCCGTAGCGTCCGTCGCTCGCGCAGCGCCGGCAGGTCCGGACCGCCGTCGCCTCCAGCTGGTAGCCGTCGAGCATCTCCTTCAGCCGCGCCCGGTTCTCGGGAGTGGTCTGCTCGGAGATGCGGATCCGGCCGGCCGCGCGGGCGAGGTCGACGAACTCGTCCGGCTGGCGGGGGTGGTCCTCGCCGTCGCGGATCACCCGAAACTTCCCCGGGCGCGGGCCCGCGGAGGTCTCCTTGAGCTCGAGCCGCCCGCGGAGCACGCGCTTGCCGTCGCGGTTCGCGACGACGGTGTAGTCGCTCCGCGCCTCGTGGAGGAACAGCGTCTCGACCTCGGCCAGCTGCTGTGACACTGCCGTGCGGTACGCGAGCGAGGTATTTCAGGTGTTCGGCTCGGGGATCGGAACCGGTCCGGAGACTCGCGGCGCCGCGGCTACGTCACGCGAACGCGCGGAGAAAAGCCCGCCTCACGGACGGGGGTCGAGGTGGTCTACGAGACGAGCAGCTTCTCGCCGCGGTCGACCGTGATCCGGCACGGCGGGGAGAGCTTGTTGTACGCGCGGCGGAACGCCTCTTTCACGACGGACGCCTGCTCGACGTCGCAGTACGCCGTGAAGACGACGTCGTCCTTGTTGAGACGCGCCGCGGTGCCGACCGGCTTACCGAACGCCTGCCGCATCCCGTCGGAGACGCGGTCCGCGCCGGCGCCGGTCGCCTGCTTGTTCTCCCGGATGACCTGGTGGGGGAACTTGCGGAGGGTCATCTTGTAGTTGCCCTCGCCGAGCTCCTTGATCAGGTGGCGGTTCGCCGAGAGGCGCGCGCTCTCCAGCGAGCCGTGTCGGACCTGGAGCTCCTCCTCGACGCGGAGGCTGATCTGGACGGGGTAGTCGTCCGGCTCCGCGGAGAGGTCGCCCATGTTGTGCTGGGCGATCTTCGAGCCGGGGATGCCCGTGATGTACTCGCGGCGGGTGTACGACGGCTTGTCGATCGTCCGATACATAGAGGCGGGTTTGTCAGACATGGCTACTTGTCCGATGTAGCCCGCGCTGCGGCGATAAACCCTTCGATAGCGAGGCGGCTTCGTCGGCTCTTCGGGGGGCAGCGGCGGCGTTCCGCCTCGAATCGCGGTCCGCGTTGACACGCCGCCCGGCTCACTCCTCCGGCGTCGGGTCGAGCGCGACGTGGTCGAACCCGCGGTCCGCGAGCCGCTCCGCGGCGCGGTCGGTGACCGACGGCGCGACGAGGACGCCGCGGACCGCGGGGGCGTCGCGGTCGGAATATTCGTCCTCTTCGGTATCCTCGATCCCCAGTTCCTCGCGGAGCGCCCGCACGTACCGGGCGAGTTGCCCGACGGCGTCCGGGCCGACGCGCCGGCGCTTCAGCTCGACGACGACCGGGGTCCCGTCGGCGTCGACGCCGAAGACGTCCATCGGGCCGGCGCTGGACGGGCGTTCGGTCTCGCGGGGCTCGAATCCGGCCTCGACGAGGTCGGGTCGCTCCAAGATTCGGGTCCGGAGGTCCTCCTCGCTGCCGTGGAGGTCGAGGTCGCGCCCGCCCGTCACGGCCATCGCGGAGAGCTGGTGGACGTCCGAGAAGCGGACCGTCAGCGTCTCGTCGGGATTGCTTCGGGTCGAGCGCACGCGGAGCCGCCCCTCGCGCACCGCGGCGTGGTGTTCGGATCCCGGTGGCTGCCAGTTGACCGGCTGGCGCCCCTCGTCGGTGTGGACGAGGGCGGCGCCGTCGGGCTTCAACACGAGCAGCCGATCGCCCGCGCCGAGGTCCGAGGCGGCCCGACCCTCGTACGAGACCGTACAGCGGCCGAACAGGCTGACGAGATCGCCGCGCTCGAAGGCGTCCTCCAGCTCCCAGAGGGCCTCGCGGTGGCTCGGGTCGTGGACGCTCGTAACTGTCACTGGCCTCCGTAGGCGGTTGCGAGTGAAAAAGGGCGCGCGCCGGGGGCGGATGCGGCTCAGTCGCCGCGCCGCGACACGACGATGCCGGCGACAAATAGGATCGCCCCGAGCGCGAAGGCGGCGACGCGGAGCGTCGCGTCCGAGACGAGGATTCCGGCCAGCACCGATACGCCGAACCCGGCGTGTAACACCGCGGTCAGGTTCATGGGATCGGTACGACCGCGTCGCACAAAAGCCGGTCGAAGGCGGCGGTGCGGTCGGTGGGCGGGCTGCGTTGAGCCCGGATCAGGTGCCGTGCTCCCAGCTCCCCATGTACTTGCGCTGCTCGTCGCTGAGCGCGTCGTACTCGACGCCCTCGGCTGCGAGCTTGATGTCCGCGACCTCGCGGTCGAGATCGTCGGGCACGTCGTGGACGCCGGCGTCGTACGCGTCGCCGTTCGCGGCGAGCTCGCGGACGACGACCGCCTGGACGCCGAAGCTCTGGTCCATCACCTCGACGGGGTGGCCCAGGGCGATGGGCGCGGCGAGGTTGACGAGCCGGCCCTCCGCGATGACGTTCAGGACGCGGCCGTCGGGCATCTCGAACCCCTCGACGCCGTCGCGGACCTCGTAGCGGTCGACCGCGAGGTCGTCGAGGTCGTCGAGGTTCACCTCCACGTCGAAGTGGCCGGCGTTCGCGAGGAGGACGCCGTCGCTCATCTCCTCGAAGTGCTCGCGGGTGATCACGTCGCGGTTGCCGGTCGTCGTGATGAACACGTCGCCCTTCTTCGCGGCCTCCTCCATCGGCAGCACTTCGTAGCCCTCCATGTGGGCTTCCAGGGCCTTCCGGGGATCGACCTCGCAGACGATGACGTTCGCGTTCTGGCCGGCCGCCTTCTTCGCGACGCCCTTCCCGCACTGGCCGTAGCCGCCGACGACGACGTTCTTCCCGGCCCACGAGAGGTTCGTCGTCATCGCGATGGTCGCGAGCGACGACTCGCCCGTGCCGTGGACGTTGTCGAACAGCTGCTTCATCGGCGTGTCGTTCACGGCGAAGACGGGGTAGTGGAGCTCGCCGTCGGCGTCCATCGCGCGCAGGCGGTCGACGCCGGTGGTCGTCTCCTCGGCGCCGCCGACGATGGAGTCGATGAGGTCGGGGTACTCCTCGTGGACGAGCTTCACCATGTCCATCCCGTCGTCGACGGTGATGGTGGGCCCGTGGGCGATACAGGCGTGCATCGCGTCGTAGTACTCGTCGTCGTCGACGCCGCGGACCGCGTAGGAGGTGATCGACTCGTGGGCGTCGAGCGCGGCCGACACGTCGTCGTGCGTCGAGAGGGGGTTACAGCCGGTGATCGCGACCTCGGCGCCGCCCTCGGCGAGCAGCTCGACGAGGTTCGCGGTCTTCGCCTCGACGTGCATCGCCATCGCGATCGTCTCGCCGGCGAGCGGCTGCTCGTCGACGAACTCGTCGCGGAGCGCGTTCAGGATCGGCATGTGCTGGAGCGCCCAGTCCATCTTCCGGCGCCCTTCCTCTCGGGCCGCTTCGACGTCCGAGAGGTGCTGTGACACCGGCGAATACGCGGTTTCGCTCATGCCTCTCGGTTCGCTCACGGCGCACTAAACCCTGCCGACACGGAGTGCGCACGCAAAAGGAAAGTCGGTTCTCAGCGAGCGACGCTCGCGTTACCGACCCGAACTGCGGACCGCGTCGTCAGTTACCGCCGGGGCCGCCAGCGTGGTCCGGCGGGCCGCCGTCGTCGTCGTCGTCCTCGTCCTCTTCATCGTCTTCATCATCCTCCTCGTCGGCGTCGTCTTCGGCGTCGTCGTCTTCGGCGTCGTCTTCCTCAGCGTCGTCGTCTTCGGCGTCGTCGTCTTCGGCGTCGTCTTCCTCAGCGTCGTCGTCTTCCGCGTCGTCACCGCCCGGACCGGCGTGGGCCGGCGGGCCGCGCTCGTCGCTGTCGTTCTCGCCGTCGGGGCCGCCCGCGTGGTCGGGCGCGTTGCCCGGCGCGCTGTCGTTCTCGTCGCTGGCGTTACCGTCGTCAGGGCCGCCGGGGCCGCCCGCGTGGTCGGGGGCGTTACCGGGGTTGTTCTCCGTCACGAAGTCCGAGACCGCGCTGCCGATGCCGCCGTCCCGGTCCTCGAGGCTCTCGATGAACTCCTGGACGAGTTGGCCGAACGCCTGCTCGTCGGCCTCGTCGCCCTCGTCGCCGACGGTGAGGTCGGCGGTCGTCGAGACGCTCTCGTTCTCGTACTCGGCGGTGATCTCGACCGTGACGTCCTCCTCGGCGGCGGGGAGCGTCACCGTGCCGTTGGCGTCCGTCTCGTACTCGCCCGTGCCGGCGTAGGAGGCGTTCTCGCCCGCGTCGTCGGCGAGCTCGACGGTGATCGAGGCGTTCTCGGCGGGGTCGTCGTCGTTCGTCACCGTGACGACCGGCTCGCCGTCGGTGTTCTCCACGTCGAGTTCGAGGCCGTCGGGCGCCTCGATGTCGACCGTCTCGGAGACGCTCTCGTTCTCGTACTCGGCCGTGACGTTCACCGTCACGTCCTCCTCGGCGGCGGGGAGGTCGACGGTGCCGTTCTCGTCGGTCTCGTAGTCGCCCGTGCCGGCGTAGGAGGCGTTCTCGTCGGCGGTCGTGACGTTGACCGAGGCGTTCTCGACCGCGGTGTCGTCGTTGGTCACCGTGACGACCGGCTCGCCGTCGGTGTCCGCCACGTCGAGTTCGAGCCCGTCAGGGGCTTCGAGGTCGACCGTCGTCGCGGCGGTGTCGTTACCCGCGGCGGCCGTGACTTCGACCGTCACGTCCTCTTCGGGCGCTTCGAGGTCGACGGTGCCGTTCGCGTCCGTCTCGTACTCGCCCGCTCCCGCGTACGACTCGTTCTCCGCGTCGACCACGCTCACGACGACCGTGGCGTTCTCGACGGCGGTGTCGTTCTCGGTCACCTCGACCGTCGCTGTCCCGTCCGCGTCCGTGTCGACGGCCACTTCGAGGTGGCCGTCGGCGGCCGCAACGCCGGTCATCGCGCCGAGCGCGACGACCGCGATCAGGAGGATGGCTGTCGTGCGTTTGCTCATGTCCACTCGGGTCCACTCCCTGTTCACGTATAAATAGAGAAGTCCGTTAACGCGGTTTAATTCGGTTTGTATCCGGGTTAACGGCGCTGAGGAGTTTGTTTTGGGAGATCGGAGGTTCGGCGGCGGTTTCGACGGTGATCGCCCCCGGTTTCGACTCTGCCATCGCTCGCGCGCACTGCGTCGTTTACCTATCGCCTGTTCGCGCCGCGTCTGCTGGCGCGGTGACTACCGACGGAACCCCGGCGGCTCGTTTATAAAAGGTAGCTAGCGGAACGACGGCGAACGCCTCCAAAGCCCCAGTCGCGAGGCCGACGTACGCTCGCTGCGCGCTTCACTCGGTCGCTCACTACGTTCGTTCCCTCGTTCCAGTGCTTGCGTCGCCTACGTCGGCCTCGCGACTGCCCCTTTGAATCCCACCCGACCGCACCGCACAGCGCCTCACACCTCCCCAACCTCGCGGCTCCCTCCGCTTCGCTTCGGTCGCCGCGTCCCTCGCGCGTGCTCCTCGCGGCCGCCTCTGGCGACCACTCGGAGGCACGCGCCACCGCACTCTCATTTATAAATGGGACGTGAATCCCGGATTCGATATTTAAATACTGCCTACGTGGGTCGGCTTCGCGCTTCGCGTTCGGTTGCGGTCGCGCAGCGCGCTACGCCGATTCGACCCGCTCGACGAGGTCGCGCGCGGCGTTCGCGGCGCGCTCTTGGACCGCCTCGGCGTCGAGCGTCAGCACCTCGCGGTCGCGCATCAGGACCTGGCCGTCGCAGACCGTGTGGCGCACGTCGCTCCCGCGGGCCGCGTACGCGAGGTGCGAAACGGGGTCGTGGACGGGCGTCAGGTGCGGCGCGTCGAGGTCGACGACCGTGAGGTCGGCGGCCGCGCCCGCCTCGATCCGGCCGCCGGGGAGGTTCAGGGCGTCGGCGCCGCCGGCGGTCGCCATCTCCACGACGGCCGCCGCGGGGACCGCGCTCGCGTCGTCCGCGGCCAGCTTCCCGAGCATCGCGGCGTCGCGCATCTCGTCGAACACGTCGAGGTCGTTGTTCGAGGCCGCGCCGTCGGTGCCCAACGCGACCGTCACGCCCGCCTCGCGCAGGCGCTGAACCGGCGCCATCCCGCTGGCGAGCTTCATGTTCGAGGCCGGACAGTGGACGACCGCGGTCCCCGCCTCGGCGAGTCGGTCGACCTCGGAGTCGTCGACGTGGACGCCGTGCGCGAAGAAGTCGTCCGGGCCGAGCGCGTCGATCTCGGCGGCGTACGCGATCGGCCGCTCGCCGCGCTCCTCGACGATCGGCTCCACCTCGTCGGTCGTCTCGTTCGCGTGGAGGTGGATCGGAATCCCCGCCTCGCGCGCCTCGGCGACGCCCTCGCGCAGGAACTCCTCGCCGACCGTCGTCAGCGAGTGCGGCATGAACGCGGTGCGGACCCGCCCGTCCGCGGCGCCGTCGAGCTCGCGGGCGACCGCGAGGCTCTCCTCGACGTCCGCCCGGGCGTCCGCCTCGTCCTTCCCGACCGTGACGACGCCGTGCCCGAGTCTCGCGCGCAGCCCCGCGCGGTCGACGGCGTCGGCGACGCGGTCCATCGCGAAGTACATGTCCGCGAACGCGGTCGTCCCCGACCGGATCATCTCTACGGCGCCGAGCTCGGCGCCCGCCTCGACGTCGTCCGGCGTCAGTTCGGCCTCCGCCGGCCAGATGTCCTCGCGGAGCCACGGGTCGAGCGGCTTGTCGTCGGCGTACCCGCGGAGCAGCGTCATCGCGACGTGCGTGTGCGCGTTGACGAGCCCGGGGATCACGAGCGACCCCGACGCGTCGAGCGTCTCGGCGGCCGCCCCGCCGACCGCCTCGTCGACCTCGCTCGGCGACCCGACGGCTCGAATCGTTCCCTCGTCGCGGTCGACCGCGACGTCCGCCCGCTCGACCCGGCCGTCCGGCCGGAGCACTCGTCCGCCGGTGACGCGGAGGTGGTTCATGTCCGCTCGTTCCGCCCGCCGAACCAAACGCCTTCGGTTCCTCGTCCCCGCGCGTCGACCCCGCCCGTCGACCGATACGCTCGTCGAAACACTCCTTCACGAACGATACGACTTTATCTACCGATCGAAACGAACGGGTATGGCTCTGAACCGCATCGTCTCGGCGCTCACCGCTGGGAAGCTCCGGATCGCCGTCGTCGGGCTGCTCGTCGTCGCCGCCGCGGTCGGCGGGGCGTTCGCCCTCGGCGTCGTCGGCGTCCCGAGCGTCGCCGCCGTGAACAACTCCTTCGGCGACGTGACGAACGAGACGACGGTCGTCGAGACCGACCTGGTCGTCTCGAACCCGAACCCGATCGGGGTCGGCCTCGACGGCGTCTCGATCGACTACACCGTCTCGATGAACGACGTCGAGATGGCGAGCGGCGGCCGCGAGGGCGTCAGCGTCGCCTCCGGAAACTCCTCTATCGCGTTCGAGACGGATCTCGAGAACGACGCGATCCCGCCGTGGTGGACCAGCCACGTCGAGAACGACGAGCGGACGACCGTCGCCATCGACGCGACGGTCACCTCGGACCTGCTCGGCCGGAGCGCGAACCTCACGCGGACCCGACAGGTCGAGACGGACCTCATCGGCGCGTTCACCTCCGACGAGACGCGCCCGGTGAACGCCGACGCGCCGCTCGTCGACGACCCCGTGCTCTACGTCAACGAGACGCGCGGACGGTGGGGAACGGTGAGCGAAGAGGAGACGCCGATCGAGATGGAGTTCGACGCCTACAACCCCAACCTCGAACCGTACGTGGTCTCCGAGATCGGCTACGACGTGACGATGAACGGCGTCGAGATGGGTTCCGGTTCGACCGACGAGGAGTACGTCATCCCCTCGTACGGCTCCGAGACGGTCGAACTGTCCGCCGCGCTCCGCAACGAACGCCTCGACGAGTGGTGGGTCACCCACCTCAACGAGTCCGTCAACGGCCACCAGGTGAGCGACCTCCGGATCGAGTTCTACGCGGTGGTCGAGCTCCCCTCCGGCGAGGAGCTCACCGTCCCGCTGGACGCGCTGACATACGAGGAGACGGTCGAGACGGACATCTTCGACGAGGGGCTCGACCGAGGCGAGGGGAGCGACACCGGAGACTCGACCGACGCCGAGGGCTCCGACGACGGCGAGAACACCAGCGACGGGGGCAGCACCAGCGCCGACGACAACACGACTGACGACGGCGACTCCGGCGACGACTCCGGCGACGACGGCGGACTGCTTCCCCTCGCCGCCGACCGATAACCGCGGCCGCCTCCCGCACCTCGGACCGTTCCTCCCGCTCGCCGTCCGAACCTTCTTGCCCGCCCGCGGCCGCGTTCCGCCATGGCAACCGACGCCCAGCAGGCGTGTTTCGAGGCGGGGATCAAGTTCGGCTCGCTGTACCACCAGTTCGCCGGGACGCCCGTCAGCCCGTCGAGCGCGCGGAGCCTGGAGGCCGCGATGGCGGAGGCGATCGAGAACCAGCCGCACTGCGAGGCGGTCGAGGTGACGGTCCACGACGACCGCGTCGCGGACGCCATCGACCACGAGAACGGCTACACCGAGCTCACCGGCTCGCTGATGGACGTCCGGATGCGGATCGCCTACGAGGGCGTCACGGTCCGCACGCGCATGGAGCTGGAAGACGGGTACCCCCTAATGAAACTCGTCGAGGTGGTCGACGGCGGCCGGCCGGGCTCCGGCGACGCCGACTCATCGCCCGACGCCGACTCCTCGCCCGACGCCGACTCCTCGCCCGACGCCGACCCGAACGCTTAGTACCGCGAACCGCCTACGACGAGCCGAACGGCGGCCGACGCTCCCGATCTCCCGCTTTCAGAGACTCACATGGTCGACAGACGACACGACGGTCGGACGGACCGAACCGGCTTCGACGAGACGAAGAACTACCTCTCCGAGGCCCTCGGCCGCGTCGTGCCCCGATCGGTGGCGCGGCGAGCGATCGAGGTGACCGTCAGCACCGACGCCGCCGAGTACGCCCCCGACGAGCCGGTCGCGATCACAGTCGCGATCCGCAACCGCCTGCCGGTCCCGGTCGAGGTCCCCACGACGACCCGCCGCCTGTGGGGGTGGGCGGTCGACGGCGTCTTAGAGGCCACCGACGAGCGACGCTACGTGTCCGCCGAGGAGTCCTCGCTGTCGCTCCGGGCCGGCGAGACGAAGCGCGCGACGGTCACGTGGAACGGGCGGTTCCGCCGCTCCGACGAGGACGGGCTCGACCGGTCGGTCCGGGCCGAGCGCGGCGACCACAGGATCTCCGCGTTCGTCCCGGTCCCCGACGCCGACGAGCGTCACGAGGACGCCACGCAGATCCGGATCCGGTAGCCGGCGCTCGCCGGCCCGCTGTCAGCTTCTCCGCCGAACCAGACGGCCGAAAACGAGGGCGGTCAGTCGTCCGCTTCGGTCACTCCCGCGCCGGGGCGGGCCGCGTCGTCGACCGCGGGCTCGTCGACGGCGCTCGCGAGCGCCTCGTCGCGACGCAGGTGACACGCCGAGTAGTGACGGCCGTCGGTGAGGTCGGACGGCACCTCGTAGGCGGGCGTCGTCGTCGCGCAGACGCTCTGGTCCGCGAACCGCTCGCTGAGGATCTGTTCGGCGTCGTCCCATTCATCGCGCTCGATGTGCCCGAGCGCCTCGTCGAGCAGGGTGCCGGCGTCGCCGCTCGGCACCGCGTTTTCGAAGTACCGCGACCGGAGCGCGTCGGGGTCGGTCTCCTCGAACGCCCGGCGCTCGACCGCGCGCTGGAACTCCACGACGTTCCGCCAGGCGTCCTCCGTCATGTCGTACTCGTCCGGCTGGATCACCTTCGGACACCGCGTCCGGAACCGGCAGCCCGAGGGCGGGTCGATCGGCGAGGGCACGTCGCCCGAGAGGAGCGCCTTCCGCCCGCCGCTCCGCGGGTCCGGGACCGGAATCGCGTCGAGCAGCGCCCGGGTGTACGGGTGTTTCGGGTTCTCGAACAGCTCCTCTTTGTCGGCCAGCTCGACGACGTTCCCGAGGTACATCACCGCCACGCGGTCGGAGATGTGGCGGATGACGCTCAGGTCGTGCGCGATGAACAGGTAGGTGAGGTCGAACTCCTCTTGCAGCTCCTCCATCGTGTTGAGCACCTGCGCCTGGATCGACACGTCGAGCGCCGACACCGGCTCGTCGCAGACGATGAAGTCGGGGTTCACCGACAGGGCCCGCGCGAGGTTCACGCGCTGGCGCTGCCCGCCGGAGAACGCGTGCGGGTACCGGTTGTAGTGTTGCGGGTCGAGCCCGACCTTCTCCAACAGCTCCTTCGCGCGGGCCTCCCGGCCCTCCTCGTCGAGCATGTCGTGGGCCTTCATCGGCTCCTCGACGATCGGGCCGACCTTCATCCGGGGGTCGAGCGACGACTGCGGGTCCTGGAAGATCATCTGCATGTCCTTCCGCATCCGCCGCAGCGGCTCGCCGGACAGCTCGGCGAGGTCCTCGCCCTGGAAGTAGACGCTCCCGCTGGTCGGTTCGAGCAGCCGGAGGACGGTGCGCGCGAGCGTCGACTTCCCGCAGCCGGACTCGCCGACGAGCCCGAGGGTCTCCCCCTCCTTGATGTCGAAGCTCACGCCGTCGACGGCGCGGACGTCGGAGGTCGACCGGGAGACGTACGGGAACTCGTCGTCGAGTTGGACGCCGGCGAGGAGTCCGCTCTCGTTGTCGAAATGCTTCTTGAGGTCCCGGACCTGT
Source organism: Halorubrum distributum JCM 10118 (assembly GCF_000337335.1). Taxonomy (GTDB): domain Archaea; phylum Halobacteriota; class Halobacteria; order Halobacteriales; family Haloferacaceae; genus Halorubrum; species Halorubrum distributum. Next base: position 45,892 of record NZ_AOJN01000063.1, read on the forward strand.
AACAGCGCCTCGGGGTCCGACTCCGGCGGGCCGACTTCCGTCATTCCGCCTCACCCCCGGTCTCGGTGAAGCCGGCGGAGAACCCGCCGGTGGCCTCCGTCTCGATCGGCGGGCTCTCGTCGTACCCCACGCCGAACGCGTCGTGTTTCACGCACGCGGCCGTGTGCGGCGCCTCGCCCTCGTCACTCAGTTCCCGCGGCTCGGGGTGGACCTCGCGGCACACCTCCCGCGCCTCGGGACACCGCGAGTGGAACCGACAGCCGGCGGGCGGATCGATCGCCTCCGGCATCACCCCCTGGATCGGCCTGAGCTCGTCGACCGTCCGGTCGGGACGGGGCATCGAGTCGAGCAGCGCCGACGTGTACGGGTGTTTCGTGTCGTGGAACAGGTCGTCCACCTCGGCCTGCTCGATGATCTCGCCGAGGTACATCACGTTGACGCGGTCGCAGATCTCCGCGACGACGCTCATGTCGTGGGTGACCCAGATGAACGAGGTGTCGTACTTGTCCTGGAGCTCGGTCACCATCTCCAGGATCTCGCCCTCGACGGTGACGTCGAGCGCGGTCGTCGGCTCGTCGGCGATGATCAGGTCGGGCTGGCAGGCGAGCGCCATCGCGATCAGCACGCGCTGCCGCATCCCGCCGGAGAACTGGTGCGGGTACTCGTCGTACCGGGACTCCGGCGCCGGAATCCCGACCTCCCTGAGCATGTCGATCGCCTCTTCTTTCGCCTCCTCGGCCCCCAAATCGCGGTTAATCTCGATGAACTCCCGGAGCTGCCCCCCGACGGTGAACACGGGGTTCAAAGACTCCATCGGGTCCTGGAAGATGATCGCTATCTCGCGGCCGCGGATCCGCTTTCGCATCTCCTCTTCGGTGAGCATCTCGTCGCGGGGGCGCAGCTCGCCGTCGTCGCCCTCTTCGAGCCCGAAGATCGTCTCGCCTTTGAACTCGATCTCGCCGCCGACGATCTCGCCGGGGCTGTCGACGAGCCGGAGGATACTGGAGGTCGCCACCGACTTTCCGGCGCCCGACTCGCCGACGAGGCCGACGATCTCCCCCTCGTGGACGTCGAAGGAGATGCCGTCGACGGCGCGGACCGTGCCGTCCTCGGTGAAGAACTGTGTCTTGAGATCGCGTACGCTGAGTAGTGGTTCGCTCATATCAGTTGTTGATCCGCGGATCGAGGGCGTCCTGGAGACCGTCGCCGAGGATGTTGAAGCCGATGACGGTGATCAGAATGGCGATTCCGGGGAAGATGCTGAACGTCGGCGCGGGGAGCATGTACCCGCGCGAGGCGGACAGCATCTGCCCCCACGACGGCGTCGGCGGCTGCGCGCCGAAGCCGAGGAACGAGAGGCCGGCGACGATGAGGATGCTCACGCCGACCTGGAGCGTCGCCTGGACCAGCACCGGCGCGAAGCTGTTCGGAATGATGTGCCGGAAGATGATGTTCCGGTCTTTCACCCCGGCGGCCCGCGCGGCCTCGACGTAGTCCTCCTCGCGGATGGAGACGACGCGCGACCGGATCAGCCGGTTGAACACGGGGACCGCCGTGATCCCGACGCCGATCATCGCGAACGTGAGGTTCCGCCCGAACGCGGTCATGAACGCGATGACCAGCACGAGGAACGGGATCGCGTAGATGGTCTCGGTGACGCGCTGGAGCACGTCGTCGATCCAGCCGCCGTAGTAGCCGGAGACGGCGCCGATGACGGTGCCGCCGCCGAGGCCGATTGCGGTCGCGAGGAACCCGACCGTCATCGCGATCCGCGTCCCGTAGATTGTCCGGGAGAGCAGGTCTCGACCGCGGTGGTCGGTGCCGAGCGGGTGTGCCATAACGCCCTGCCCGAACTGGTTCTCCATGCCGACCGGCGGGAGGAGCCGCCGGACGTTCTCCGGGTCGGTCTCGGGGTTGTACAGCACCGCCTCCGCGATCGCGTAGTCGAGGACGTAGTAGTCGAACGCGGCGAACACCGCGACGAAGGTCATGAAGCCGACGATGTAGGTCCCGATCCGCGCCGTCGTGTCCTGTCTGACCTGCTTGAGCGTGTACCGCAGGCCGACGCGGGCCTCGACCTCCTCGGGCCCGCCGCTCTCGTCCCCGTCGTCCGGCGTGTCGTCGTCCGAAGTCGCGCTGTTAACAGACATTACTCGTCACCGTAGGTGACCCGCGGGTCGAGGTAGCTGTACGTGATGTCCGTGATGATCACACCGACCACGTAGACGAACCCGAACACGAGCGTCGTCCCCATGATCAGCTGGTAGTCCTGGTTGTTGATCGCCGTGATGATCAGTCTCCCCATCCCCTGGATCCCGAAGACGGTCTCCGTGAGGACGGCGCCGCCGAGCGCGGTCGAGAGGCCGAGGCCGATGATGGTGATAACCGGCAGCTGCGCCACCTGGAACGCGTGCTTGCGGACGATCGTCGACTCGGGCACGCCGTACGCGCGGGCGAGCTTCACGTACTCGCCCTGGAGCGAGTCGACCATCGACGAGCGCTCGATCCGCGTGATCTGCGCCATCTGAAGCGTTCCGAGCCCGATCATCGGGAGGAAGAGGTGATGCATCGACTGGCGTATCACCTGGAACTGCGTCGCCGCCCCGCGGACGTTCGTCGGGTCGGCCCACGGGAGGACGAGCCCCCGCGCGGGGAACCACCCGAGATAGAAGGCGAAGACGATGATCAACACCAAGCCGATCCAGAACGACGGGGTCGAGACGCCGATCAGCGAGATGATCCGGGAGACGTGGTCGGCCGGCTCGTTCCGCCGTTTCGCCGAGATCACGCCGAGCGGAATGGCGGTGATAATGGCGAACGCGAACGCGGACAACATGAGCAACAGCGTGACCGGGAGCCGGAGGATGATCATCTCGAGGACGGGGCGGTCGTAGTAGATACTGAGGCCGAGGTCGCCCGTCGCGACGCTGCTGAGGTACGCGAAGTACCGCACGTGTATCGGCCGGTCGAGGCCGTACCGGGCGCGGATTGCCTCGACCTGCTCTTGGGCCGGCGTCGGCCCGAGCATGATGTCGACCGGGTCGCCGGGGATCTGGTTGGCCAGGAAGAAGGTTATCGTCACGATACCTATCAGTACGGGTATCGCCTGTGCGAACCGCCGGAGTGTGTACCGAAGTAAGCTCACTGTCGTTGGTTCCTCGTTGCGTTCGTCTCGGTTTGTGCTGTCGCTTATCCGTTTCGCTCCTGCCGACGCACCAATTCGGAGCCGCGAGCGGCCGGTCGACCGCACCACCGACCGCTCGGAAGGGCGGCGTTTACGACTCGATACCGTTCCGAGCGCGGACCGCGCGGGTCCGCACCGCCGGGCCGATCACCGGGTCGCCGCGTCCGATCACCGGGTCACGGTGACGCCGTCCAGCTGGACCTCCGTCGAGATCGGGTGCGAGCTGAAGCCCTCCACGACGTTGCGCACGCCGTAGGAGTTGTTCAGGTTGTACGCCGGAAGGTGGACGCGCCCCTCAAGCAGCGATGTCGTGGCGTCGATGTAGAGCTGGCGACGCTCCTCGCGGTCGGCGGACTCGCGGGCCTGCGTCAGCTTCTGCGAGGCCTCGTCGTAGCCGTGGAACGTCCCGTTCGTCACGCCCTCCGTCTCCTGGCTCAGCAGGTTGTACGCGAACGTGTCCGGGTCCGGCGAGCCGGACCAGCCGAGGGTGTACATGTTGTAGTCGTCCTCGTTGCCGGTGACGTACGCGTCGAGGAATGTGCCCCAGTCGAGACGCTGGACTTCGACGTTCTGGAAGCCGGCGTTCTGGAGCCCGTCGCCGATGGAGATGCCGATCTGCTCGCGCTTGTTGTCCGGCGGCACGATGATCCGCCAGTTGTAGTCCATCGGGACGCCGGCCTCCTCGAACAGCGCCTGCGCCTCCTCGAGGTCCTGGTCGTGCTGAATGTCCGACCACTCGTCGGTCGGGAAGTTCCACTCCTCGGAGATCGAGGACGGGAACGGGCTGCTCTGGCGGACGCCGGCCGGCTCGACGAAGTTCTCGACCGCCTGGTCCATCGAGACGCAGTAGTCGACCGCCTCGCGGACGAGCGGGTCGCTCGTCGGCCCCTCGTTACAGTTGAACGCGAGGTAGAAGTACCCGATACCCGGCTCCTCCGTCAGCGTGGCGTTCTGGTTCGCCTCGACCGTCTCGTACAGCTGCGGCGGGATCGACTCGATGACGTCGACGTTCCCGGTCTCCAGCTCGGTGACCCGCGTCGTCTGCTCGACGATCGGCTCGAACTCGACCGTGCCGATCTCCGGGAGGTTGTCGCTGTCCCAGTAGTCGTCCCACCGCTCGAGCGTCGCGTAGCTCTCCGGCTCCCACTCGCTGAGCTTGAACGGCCCGGAGGTGACCGGGTCCATGTTGTACGCCTCGGTGTCCTCCTGCCGCACGGAGGCGTTGACGACGTTCCGCGCCATGGCGATCGTGAACGCGCCGTACGGGTACTTGAGGTCGAACTGCGCGGTGGTCTCGTCGATCGCCTCCCCGGTGTCGATCATGTCCACCTCGGAGGCGTTCTCGGTCTGTTCCTCGACGGGCGCCATCATCGTGTGAACGACGTCCTCGGCGGTGACCGGGTCGCCGTTCTGGAACTGGGCGTCCTCGCGGATCGGGACGATGAACCGCGTCCCGTCGCGCTCGACCGTGGGCATGTCCGCGGCGATCTTCGGCTCCAGGCTGACGCCGTCGGTGTACTCGTAGAGCCCGTCGAATATCCGCCCGGCGATCTGCGCGGACGGCACGTCGTTCATGACGACCGGGTCCATGTCGAGCGGACCCTTCGCCTGCGCGAAGAACAGGGTCGGGGCGCTGCCGCCGTCGCCGCCGTCGGAGCCGTCGCCGCTGTCGGAGCCGTCGCCGCCGTCGGAGCCGTTACCGCCGGACCCGTCGCCGCCGTCCCCGCCGCCGGCACACCCGGCCAGCAGGAGAGAGGTGCCGGCTGCCCCGCCGGCGAGAATCTTCCGTCGCGAAATGCGTTGTGTGTGTTGTCGACGCATACAGCCGATGTCTTGTTTCTATATAATAAGTATTTTGGCACCACGTGTCTGTACGGTCACATCTGGTCGCTACGCTGTCGTATCATTAACTCGTTCCCCCGTAAAAGTCGTCCAGATTAGTAAGAAACTGCTGCCGCGATCCGGATTTTTCCGCCCGGGCTTCGACCGATCTCCGCCGGCCGACACGGATACCCCGCGCTGCTCGGGAAAGCCGCGAACCGCACGCAGGCGGTCGCGGGACGGCGTTCCGCCGCGCGCGCCCTCGGTCGCCCCTGGCGCCCCGATCCGCTCACCGAAGACGAATTGCCGTCCCTCCTCGGTCTACGACGGGACACACTCAGTTGACCCAGACGCGGCCCCCCGCGCCTGTCGTCCGGGAAGAACGTCCCTCCGGACACACCGCGGTCGCCTCCGAGGGTCCCGAGGCGAGCCACCGGCTCGGACCCCTTCCGGATCCGGGCCGCGCGGTTGAGTGCCATCGTCCCTGCGTCGAACCCCCTGACCCGTTCCGGACCGCTGCCGCGTGATTTCGGGGCTGTTCCGCGCTCGATGGAGACGGCGGGAGGCCACCCCCGATTGGATTCGTTTCCGTCGGATCAGCAGAAAGCAGTGAGCGAGCGGCGACGACCGCGACCCCGGCGACGGCTCTCTCCGGTCGAGACGCGGTCAGCGCTCGTAGGCGTACACCGACTCCGGGTCCGGGAAGAACGCGTCGGGGTCGTCGTGGTCGATCGTTCCGAGGTGGGTCCCGTCGACCTTCCTCACGTGCGTGTACATGCGTCCGCGGTCGAGAGCGGCCCTGACCAGCGGCGCCGCGAACATGAGCCGGAACGTGCCGGCGATGAACACGGCAATCCCCTCGTCGTGGTCGAGACACTCGGTAACGATAAACCGGACGCCCTCCGAGTCGGCCTGATAGACTCCGGTCTCGTCGAAGTCGGCCCGGTCGTACAGCGCCCCGAACTCGTCTTCGATGTCGCCTGGAACGACGTAGCTCAGACCCCACTCGTCCGTCTCGCCCGTGTCCGGCGCCTTCGGCGTCGTGTCCCCCGCCGCGACCGTGAACGTCTCGTACCCGGCCTCCTCGCGGTCGGCGGCCATCGCCTTCATGTCCTCGATCGTCTGCTGTAGCCCCGTCTTGGACTGTTCAACCGACCGTGCGCGCCGCTCGGCGTCGTCCGCATCCTGTCCGTTGGGGTCCGTTCGAACCATGCTCTCGCACTGTTACAGAGAGGTAAAACGCTTGTGCGCTTCAGACGCCGACGCCCGCGACGAGTTCGAGCGACAGCGACACGCCCAACACGACCAGGCTCGTCACGAACGTCTTCACGTTGCGACTCACGCGCTCTTCGAACGGAATCGTTCGCTCGCGGAGTGGGGGAAGCCGCATGAGTCTGGTCTCGATGTCCCACGCCTCGTCGGTGTCGAGGGTGATGCGTTCGCGGTCACGACGCTTCGACTTGGGCTGAATGGCTAACGACCCCAGACCGAACAGCACGAACCCGACGGCGAACAGGACGTACTTCAGCGTGATCAGGCCGTCGCCGAACGCGAAGGCGACGACGGCGCAGCCCCCGACGACGGCGGCCGACGCGGCGCCGACCCAGACGGCGAACTCGCTGATCCGGTCGGCGTTAGTCGCTGTCTGCACGGCGCGTAAGCACGGGGTCTACGTCCTCGTACTCGTCGGCGTGCCGGTGACAGTAGCTGTACCGACCCGACGCGGACACCTCGTACATCTCGGGCTGTTCGTCGTCACAGACGCTGGCGAACTCCTCGTAGAGGTGTTCTTGCGCCTCCGTCGGCCGCCCCCGTTTGACCATCTTGACCGCGGTCTGTATCTCCTCGTCGACCCGCTCCGGCACCTCGATGCCGTCGAAAGTGTCTGCCCTGCTCTCTTCGATGTCGTCGAACCGGTCGAATCGGTCGAACCGCCGCCTGACTCGGTCCCCCGTCGAGAGCGCGATGCGAGCGCGTTCGCGGACGACCTCCCTGAACTGCTCGATCCCCTCCCAGAGGTCCTCGTCGAGGTCGGCGTACGACTCCGGTTTGATCTTCGCCGGGCAGCGCGTCGAGAGGTTACAGCCCGCCGGCGCGTCGCTCGGACTCGGGGGCGTCCCCGAGAGCGTTATCCGGCGAGACGTCTTGGTCGGGTCTGGCTCTGGAATCGCAGACAACAGCGACTGCGTGTACGGGTTCGACGCGTCCGCGAACAGTTCCTCCGCTTCGCCCATCTCCATGATCTTCCCGAGGTACATCACGGCGACGCGGTCGGAAATGTACCGGACCACGGAGAGGTCGTGGGCGATGAGCAGGTAGGTGAGGTTGAACTCCTCTTGGAGGTCCTCGAGGAGACTGATGATCTTCGCCTGAACGCTCACGTCGAGCGCGGAGACCGGCTCGTCGAGGACGAGGAAGTCCGGCTCGAGCGCGAGCGCGCGAGCGATCCCTATCCGCTGGCGTTGGCCGCCGGAGAACTGGTGGGGGTACCGGAAGTAGTGTTTGTCGGGGAGACCGACCGCGGACAGCAGGTCGAGCACCCGCTCGCGGCGGTCGTTCATCGTCTTCCAGTCGTGCGCGTCGAGCGGCTCCCGAATGATCTCACCGACCGTCATCCGGTCGTTCAGGCTGGATTCGGGGTCTTGGAACACCATCTGGGCGTTCTTTCGCCACTCCTTCAGATCCTTCCCGGAGAGCGTCGTGATGTCCGTGCCGTCGTATCTGATCGAGCCCTCGGTGGCGTTTTCGAGCGCCAGCATGGTGCGCCCGAGCGTGCTCTTTCCGCACCCGGACTCGCCGACCAGCCCGACCGTCTCGCCGCGCTTGATCTCGAAGGAGACGCCGTCGACCGCCTTCACCGGCGGGTCGGCGAACATCCCGTCGCCTCCGTAGTACTTTTTCAATCCCTCGACTTCCACCAGCACCTCCGACTCCTCGGTCGGGGGCGACTGCTCGACTGCGTTGCTCATGAGTGTTCCTCCGTACTCTCCTTCGCTATTTCGACGTGTTTCTCCACGCGCGCCGTCTCGCTCAGATCGTCGGGGTACAACAGACACGCCGCCGTGTGGTCCTCGGCGTCACTGACGGCAACGTGCTGCGGCGGTACCTTCTCGCAGTCGCCGAACGCCTTCGAACACCGGGGCGCGAACCGACAGTGATCGGCCGGCTCGTTCGGCGTCGGAACCTGTCCTTCGATCGTTTCGAGCCCGTCCGCACGAGAGTGTTCGCCCGGGATAGACCGGAGCAGCGCCCGCGTGTACGGGTGATGCGGATTCCCGAACAGCTCTTCGACGGGCGCCTTCTCGACGATCTGTCCCGCGTACATCACGTTCACGCGGTCCGCGATGTCCGCGATGACTCCCATGTCGTGGGTGATGAACAGTATCGACAGCCCGCGCTCCTCCTGTAGCTCCTTCAGGAGGTCGAGGATCTGCGCCTGGATCGTCACGTCGAGCGCGGTCGTCGGCTCGTCGCAGATCAGGAAGTCGGGGTCACACGCCAGCATCATCGCGATGACGGCGCGCTGGCGCATTCCGCCGGAGAACTCGTGCGGGTACTCGTCCAACCGACGCTTGGCGTCCGGAATGCCGACGGCTCGGAGCAGTCTCGTCGCCTCCTCGGTCGCCTCCTCGCCCGTGATGTCGCGGTTGACCGCGAGCGACTCACGGATCTGGTTGCCGACGGTGTAGACCGGGTTAAGCGACTGCTGCGGGTCCTGAAAGACCATCCCGATCCCGCTCCCGCGGATCGACTGGTACTGCTTCTCCGAGAGGTCGGTGAGCTCCTGTCCGTCGAACGAGATCGACGACTCCGGGAGCACCTTCCCCGGTGACTCGATCAGCCCCATGATCGAGCGGGCGGTGACGCTCTTGCCGGACCCAGACTCGCCGACGATTCCGACCGTCTCGCCGCGACCGACGTCGAAGCTCACCGAGTCGACCGCCCGGATCGTTTCGTCGTCCGTGTAAAAGACCGTTTGGAGGTCTCTGACGGAGAGGATCGGATCCTCGCGGCCGTCCGTGGCGTCCGTGCTTGCGCTCTGTGATCGGGCCATCACGCACCACCTCCGGCGGCCGCCTCCTCGCCATCGCCGGTCTCGACTTCCGGATCGATGGCGTCGCGGATCCCGTCACCGAGGGCGTTCATTCCGGTGACGAGGAGCACGATCATCAGCCCGGGGATCAGCGAGATGTGCCACGAGGGCGACGAGACGTAGCTCTGCCCGGCCGATATCGCCCGTCCCCAGGCGGGCGTCGGGGGTGATATCCCCAAGCCGTTACCGAGGAACGACAGCGCCGAGAGGCTGATGATGATCCCGCCGACGGACATCGAGGCGTAGACGAGCAGGTACCCGAGGACATAGGGGAGCATGTGCTTTTGCATGATGTTCCGCGGCCGTTGGCCGTAGCTCTCCGCGGCGCGGACCCAGTCTTCCTGTGCGACCTGTAGCGCCGGGCCCCGAACCGCTCGCCACAGGAACGGCCACGTTGTGAACGCGAATATGAGCGCCAACAGGAACCCGCCGTCGAGTACCGCCCCGAGCCACGTGTTCGCGAAGACCGCGCTCATCATTATCAGCAACAGCAGCTGTGGCACGGAGACGACTCCGTCCGCGACCGTGAGTATCCCGAGGTCGAGCGACCCGCTGTAGTACGCGGACAGCATCGACAGCGTCATCGCCACCACCGCGGCCCCCGTGATCGCCATTCCCGAGACGATCATCGTGATCCTGGCGCCGCCCATCATGAACGTGAACAGGTCGCGACCGTTCGGGAGCGTTCCGAACGGGTGGAAGCGGCCGTAGTCGTCGTAGGTCATCACGCCCACGTTGGTATCGACCGCACCCTTCGACTTCGAGTCGAAGTTGGCGTCGCCGGCGAACACCGTCTCGACCGTTCCCTCCTCCGTGAGGTACTGGATCTGGCTCTCGTCGCTGTAGGGGCTCTGGATGTTCTGACTGACCGTCGAGGGAGCCAGCGCGGACCCGAACGTCGCCATCGTCAGGAACACGACCAACACGATGATTCCGAACTGTCCCCAACGGTGTCCACGGAGGTTGTTGACGATGTCGTCCGTCGGGGTCCAGTCGGACTCGCGGTAGTGGTCGCGGTAGACGAGCCACCCGCGGAACGCCCAGTAGGCGGTAAAGAGCGCGTACGCCATGATGAGCGAGAACCTGAGAGCCCATGCGACCGCCGGCTGAAGCCCGAGGAAGGTGCCCTGCCACGCGCCGTTCGGGGTCTGATGCCCTTGGTTCGGGATGACTTCGCGGCTGAACAGCGTCGGCAACTCGCCGAGCGTCCCCCCCACGCTGCGGAGCATCCCGACCACACCGGCCTGGAAATCGGTCACGATCTGCGCCAGCCCGGGCGAGACGAACCCCACGACGATGTCGATGAGACCGGTCACTCCGATGACCAACGCGTCGAGCATACCGACCAGGATCCCGCCCCACGTGGCGAACTCGACGGCGAGCAACACGAACATCGGAACGGCCCACCACACGAACGGCTCCGGGTTCTCCGCGATGCGGGCGGTGAGCGACAGATTATCACGGTGTGTCAGTTCCTCTCGAATCGACTCGGTGGAATGTCTATCGGACATATTACTCACGCTCTCCAAGGCTGATTCGCGGGTCGATGTACGTGTACAGGAGGTCTTGGCTGATGTTGAAGAGGATCTGGATCACGATGAAGATGAACACGAGAGCCATCACCAGCGGGATGTCCGGCCCCAGCACCGCGCTGAAGAAGAGATTCCCGAGACCGTTGATACCGAACACCGACTCGACGAGGACGGATCCCCCGATCAACAGGTAGAACTCGCCCATGACGACGGGCAGAAGCGGGATGATCGCGTTTCGGCCGACGTGTTTGGCGATGATCCGACGGGGTGACACGCCCTTGGCCTTCGCTGTCTCGACGTACTTCGAATTGATGCTCTCGAGCACCGCCGTCCGTCCGATCCGTACCTCGTTACCCATCGACGACGATCCGAGCACGAGCGCCGCGGGCAGTATCCATTTGAACGCGACGAACATCGGGCCGGGATTGGGTACCGGAATGAACAACAGCTCCAGGTACGGGATGCCGCTGAATATCTCCACGTTGGTGAACAGGTTGCCCAGCGCATCGGGGGTCCCGCTGACCTGCGTCTCGACGATCGCTGTGCGGTAGAAACTGAGGGCACCACCGGCGGTGATCAGCCCGGAGATGATGACGGCGAGCCAGAAGTTCGGCATCGCGCGCCAGATGATCCCGAACCCCGAACTCGCGTAGTCGCGGAACGTGTTCGCGCGCAGGCCGGCGTACAGCCCGACCGGGACGCCGACCCCGAGCGCGATGACGACCGACCAGAACCCGAGCCAGAGCGTCGCGGGCATCCGGTTGATGATGAGCGTGGTGACGGGCGTCTCGCGCTGGATGACCCACGAGTCACCGAAGTCGAGCAGGAACAGGTCGCTGACGACTCGGAAGTACTGTTCCCACAAGGGTATGGGGTTTCCGGCCGAGTCGATGTAGTTCAGCGCCATCCGGAGCTGTCGGATGTCCGCCGGCGTCGCCTGTCGACCGAGGATGCTCCCGACGGGATCGATCGGCCCGAGGTAGAGGATCAGAAACGACATCGTGACCCCGAAGATCATCACCGGGATCGCGAGTCCTAACCGCTTGAGTATGTAGATTCCTCGATTCATGCCTCGATCACCGGATCGGGCACCGATGTCTCGCCGACGGGCTGAGGCTGGGAGGACTGGTTAGCCGGGACCGGCCCGCACGAACGTAACACGGTCCGGACGCGCCGCGCGCGGCTTGTCGGTGCCGTCAACGACTGTCGATCGTTCGTCGAATCTGTGGGGCGCAAACGTAATGGACTGATACTGGTGGCCATTCTTAACCATATCGATCAAACGACCGAGAGGGAGGCCGAACGGCCGGTTCAAAGCCGATAAACGACGCTGTCGCGGGTTACTCGCCCTGCCAGTGGTTGGCGTACCCGTCACCGCCGCCGGGGAAGACCTGCGGGGGCGTGAGGTGGTACGCGGACTCGCCGCGGCCCTTGAACACGCTCTCGACGAAGTCGTCGCGCGTCATCACGTACGCCATCGCCTTCCGGACCGGCTTGGGCACGTTCTCCATGTTGAACGCGACGTAGAACGTGTCGATGGTCGGCGTCCGCGACATGTTGACCGTCTTGTCGTTCCCGAGCGGCCCGTACGTTCCGGTCTGCTGGGCGCCGTCTTGGCTCGTCAGGTCGATGAGCCCGGGATCGAACTGCGAGGTCGGGATCCCGCCGGCGTCCGCGTTCTCGTTGAGGAACCGATTGTAGATCGCGTTCGGATCGCTGAGGATCGCGTCTTGGACGTTGTCGATCGCCGGCGCATCGCCGTGGTAGTCCCCGAACGCCGAGGCACGGAACTCGCCGCCGACGCCGGACTCCCACTGCTCGAAGACGAACGGACCGCAGCCGACCGGGTTCGTCGAGAACTCCTGGAAGGTCATGTCGCCGTCGTACCCTTCGATGTCGCCGACGATGCCCTCGGGGACGGCCGAGAACGCCGAGTAACTGAGCACCTCGAGCGCGTAGCCGAACGGCTCGCGGAGCGTGACGGTGAAGGTGTAGTCGCCGGTCGCTTCGACGGCGACCGACTCCGGCACGACGTTCCCGTCCTCGTCCTCCTCGCGGTCGATGTTCAGGACGCTGATCGGGAAGTAGGTGTTCGTCGAGTTCGAGGACTCGACGAGCCGTCGGATCGAGTAGACCATATCGTCCGCGGTCACCTCTCCGTAGTCGCCGTGGAACTGGATTCCCTCCTTGAGGGTGAACTCGTACTCGGTGAGGTCGTCGTTCGTGGAGTAGTCCTCGATCAGGAGCGGTTCGACCTCGACCGTCCCGTTGACGTAGTTGAACGGCGCGTCGAACATGTCCATGATCTTGGCGCCGCTCGCCGTGTTCCCCGAGGCGATCGGGTCGAGCGCGTTGAACGTCGCGGACGTCCCGTTCAGCGTGCTGCTGCCTTCGAGCCCGCGGACGGACGTGCTGGTCTTCGCCCGGGACGCGCCCATCCCGCCCGGCGGGTCGTAGTCGACTCGGTCGTACCAGAACAGGTCCTCGACGCTGTGGTACACCGGGAGCAGCGCCGCGGACTCCCAGAGCAGCTTCTCCAGCCGGAGGGTCGCGTCGCCGCGTGCGCTTGCCGCCTCGTCGGTGTTCTCCGGATTGCCCGAGATCCCCGCGAACGCCTCCGTCATCGCGCTACGGACTTGGGGGTCGGTGTAGGAGTCTTCGCTCCAGAACAGCCGTGCGCCGTTCGGCGACGCCCCTTCGGCGTCGTAAACCGTGTTGTCCGGATCGACCAGCTGCGTGAAGTTCCTGATCCCCGGGTAGTCCGCGATCCAACCGAGGGTGAACGCGTCCATCTCGCCTTTCTCGGTCCGCTCGAGGAGGGCGCCGAAGTCGGCCTTGCTGATGTTCATATCGATGTAGACCGACTCGAGGCGGGCTCGGAGCGTATTCGCGATCTCCTCCCACGCCGGCGAGTTGTACTGGAGCCAATCGAGGCTGAACCGGTTGTCGGGCCCGTACCCGGCCTCTTCCATCGCCGCTCGGGCCTCCTGGATCCGGTTCTCGTTCGCTCCGTACGGGTACGAAGACGGGAGTTCCAACTCGCCGTCGTCTCCGTCTCCGCCGTCGTCTCCGTCTCCGCCGTCGGATCCGTCCATTCCGTCTTCGCCGTCGGATCCGTCTCCGCCGTCGCCGCCGTTCCCGGAACAGCCCGCGATGCTAGCCGTGAGTGCCGACGCTCCAGTCACTCGGAGGAACTGGCGCCGTTTGAAATTGTCTTTGTCAGACATACACAGTCGATTCCTAAGAACAATAATTAATACTTTCGGTGTACTGAGATATCAATACCCGATCCCACCGTTCGGACCGAGTTTTTTCACCGGATCCTGAACCTGTGGCCCCACTCGCTCGGTGCCGTGAGAGATGGCAGAAAATCCGACTCTTGTTCCGATCGGATGCCTCCGCTACGACCGAAACGAGCGTCCGTCGCCGCCGCGTCGTCGGGGCGAAATCGCAGTCGAACACGGCGCGTTCGACCGCCCTTGCCACGGCCGGTCCGCGTCGGCTCTCCGGCCGTCACTCCCCCTCGGTCGACAGCACCGTCCCGACCCCCTTGCTCGACCCCTCGCGGAAGACGAACCGCTGCCCCTCCTCGATCAGGTACGGGCGGAACTTGAAGCGGACGCGCGCCTCGCCCGTGTCGCCCGGGAGCAGTCGCCCCTCCGCCGGGAAGAACGCGGCCGCCTCGGAGACGGTCTCGAGGTGGACGACCGGCTCGTACCCTTCCTGGATCCGGGTCGGGTGGTTTAGGACCATCACCTCGGCGTCGAACTCGCGGACCGGCTCCGGCTCGCTCCCGCGGGGGACCAGGGCCATCCCGCGCTCGATCTCCGCCTCGTCGACGCCCTTCAGCGCGATGCCGACGATCCGCCCGGCGGTCGCCTTGTCGACCCGGTGGTAGTGCATCTCGATCGACCGCGCCTCCACCTCGCGGAAGGAGCCGTCGGACATGGGACCGAGCAGGAGCTCGTCGCCCGTCTCGACGGTCCCCGAGTTCACCGTGCCGGACGCGACCGCGCCCACGCCGGTCACCTGGTAGCTGCGGTCGACGTACATCCGGAACGTCTCGCGATCGGGCGTCGCGCGCTTCGGCAGGTGCTCGAACAGGCGGTCGAGCGTCTCAACCCCGTCCTTCGTCACCGCGCTGGTCCGCAGCAGGGGGACGACGCCGTCGCCGACCTCCGCGATCGCGGTGTCGACCCCGTGCCGGTCGACGAGGAGGGGAGTCTGTCCCGCGTCGCGCAGCATCGACTCGACCTCGCGCTCGACGTCCGCGAGCCGCTCGTCGCTCACGGCGTCCGCCTTCGTGATCGCGACGACGGTCGGCAGCTCGGTCGCGAGGAGGATCCCGAGGTGCTCGCGGGTGGTCTTGGTCGGGCCGTCGTCGGCGGCGACGACGAGCAGCCCGTAGTCGAGCTTCTGGCCGACGAGCCCGCGGATCGTCGTCCGGAGCCACGGCTCGTGGCCGACGGTGTCGACGAAGGACACGAGCCGGTCCGCCGCCTCGACGACGCCGGCGCGGTCCGCCTTGCGGTGTGGGTTGTCCATCCGGACCGGCTCGTCGGCGTCGTCGGCGAACCCGTACACCGCGTACGAGAGGTCCGCGGAGAGGCCGCGCTCGACCTCGTGGGGCTGGACGTCGAGGAAGCCGCGCGTGCCGCCCTGCCCGTCGTCGGCGCGGCCGGTGACCAGCGTGCCGACGAGCGTCGACTTCCCGTGGTCGACGTGGCCGGCGGTGCCGACGACGAGGTGGTCCTCGTCGGCCTCGAACACGCCGCCGTCGCGGAGCGTCGCGAGCCCGACCAGCCCCGCCTCGTCGCCGTCGCGCCCGTCGCCGGCGCTCCAGGTCTCGACGTCGGCGATGTGGGCGTCCGCCTCGTCGGCCAGAAGCGACAGCACGTCCATCGTCTCCGAGAAGGTCTCGGGGGCGATGCCGGCGAGTCCCCCGTCGTCGGTGACGCCGAGGACGTAGGTTGCCTCGCCGTCGCCGGAGAGGACGCGGTGGCGGAGCTGGGCCACGAGCGACTCCATGCGCCCGTCGGCGAGGTGGACCTCGCGCGTCAGCCGCTCCTTGAACTCGATGGCGCCGCCGTCCCGCTCGCCGCGCTCGATGGCCCGCCTGAGGGCGGACCGGTCAGCGCTCATGTCCGCTCGTAGGCGACAGCCGGGCTTAACGGTTTTCGTGGTACGTGCCCCCACGACACGTGATCGCTCGCGACGCCTCGGGAGCGCTCCGGCGGGCTATTTAACCGACCGCCGCGGACAAGGACGATATGGACACCTCGGTCCCCAGCGTCGCCGAACGCCGCGTCCACGTGGTCCCGCTCGGCTACGAGCGCGACCGGATCGTCGAGCCCCTCCGCCGCCACGGCGCCGACGTCGCCTACCTCCTCGTCGACGCCCCCGACCGCGACGGGGCCCGCGGCGACGTGGACTTCGACGCGGCCGGCGCCGCCGACCCCGCCGACACCCGCGTCGACCCCGACGCGCTCACCGACTACCAGCGCGACGCGTGGACGGCCGCCGCCGAGTTCGCCGAAGTCCGGCCGATCCCCGTCGCGCTCGCGGACGTGTACGACGCCCTCGGCGTGACGACGACGGTCGCCGCCCGCCACCAGGCGAGCGCGGCGGACGGCGACCGCCTCTTCGGGAACGTCTCTACCGGACCGCGGATCGCCGCGGTCGGCGTCGCGCTGGCGTGTATGATCGTCGGCGCGCGCCCGTACAGCGTCGAGCCCGAGCGCCACCGGCACGACCGGCGCGAGGAGCCGCTCACCGAGGGCGTCGCCCGCACCGTCGACCTCCCGATCTACCCGATGGACGCGCCCACCACCGACCAGGTGGCCGTCCTCGGTCGGCTCCACGAGCGCGCGGAGGAGAACCTGACCACGGACAAGTGGAACCTGATCGAGTGGGCGCGCGAGCGCGACCTCACGTTCCTGCGCGAGGCAGGCGAGAGCCGGACCGCGAAGTACCGCGCCTTAGAGACGCACGTGCTCTCGCCGCTGCGCGAGCGCGGCTACGTCGAACTGGAGGACATCGGGCGCTCCGACACCGTCCGCCTCACCGAGACCGGCCGCCGCGTCTTCTTCGCGTTCAAGCACAAGATCGGCGAGTAGCGGAGCCATCTCGGCCGACGAGCGGCGACCGGTCGAAACGCACGCCGCGAGCCGTCCGACCCGAACGCGTTGTTCGGTCTGTCCGAACTATCGACGGCTAACGTAGAATTATCCCCCGCACCTCGACTTAGATGCGTGACGCCCGCCGGGCGGTCGGGGCGCCCTCCCCGCCCTCCACACCGCCTGTCCGCTATCGGCTCCCGGTCGCCCCGGTCCCCTCTCGCGGCGACCGGCCGTCGCCGCCGGCCGGATGCCGGCGACGATCCCCGCTGACGCCGCCGCGGCCGTCCGGCGGACCGTCACGGCCGGCGGAGCTCCCGTCGGCGTTTCTCCGACTCACTCTTCGGTCAGATCGACGTACGTCTGCCGGACGGTCACGGGCGTCACGTCGGCGACGTCCGCGGCCTCCTGTTGGGTACACTCCGCGTCGAGCTCGCGGGCCGCGGTGTAGAGGCAGGCCGCCGCGACCCCGACCGGGTTGCGGCCGTTCGCGATCCCCTCCTCGACCGCGCGCTCGGCCAGCTCGCCGGCGCGGCGCTCGACGGCCGGATCGCAGCCGAGGTCGCTGGCGAACCGCGGGAGGTACTCCGCGGGGCCGCTCGGCGCGATGGGCAGGCCGAGCTCGCGGTTCATCGCGTCGAAGGCGGCCCGGTGTTCGTCCTCGGTCGCTTTCGCCTCGGCGCACACCTCGCCGACGGTGCGCGCCACGTCGGCGGTCCGGCAGGCGACGTAGACGCAGGCGGCCGCGAAGCCCTCCAGCGAGCGGCCGCGAAGCAGGCTCTCCTCCTGCGCGGAGTCGAACAGCGCGCAGGCGGCGTCGCGGACGCTGTCGGGCAGCTCTAGGACGCCCGTGAGCCGGCGGATCTCGGTGTAGGCGTACACCTTGTTGCGGTCGCGCTTCGTCGAGATCTGCGCGCGGTTGTGCTGGGTCCGCATCCGGGCGAGCCGCCGGCGCTTGCGCCCCTTCACCTTCGTCGACCGCCCGATCTCCGTCGAGAGGCCGCGATCGTGGCGGGAGCGCGTCAGGGGGGCACCGGTCCGCTTCGGATTCGCGTCGTCGTCGTCGAACGACCGCCACTCGGGGCCGTGGTCGATCCGGTCGGCCTCGACGACGAGCCCGCAGTCGGCGCAGACGCGCTCCGCCGCGTCGGCGCGCGTGCGGCCGCCGCACTCGGGACAGGTCTCCCGGTCGCCGGCCTCCTCGGACTCCTCGGCGGTGGCGGGGCGCTCCGCGGTCGCGGCGTGCTCTGCGGTCGCGGCGCGCTCCGCGGTCGCGGCGCGGTCGGCGGTCGCGGCGTCGTCGGTCTCGGTCCGGGGCGAACGAACGCGGGTCGAGCGTGCGTCACTCATCACACGTCGAACTCCGGCCCGATGCCTTACTTAAACCCGGGCGAATCGGCGGTCGATCGGCCGGATCGCGGCGCGCGAACCGACCGGTTACCGGTCGGTGATCGGTCGGCCGAGGGCGCCGCAGTACGGTGGTTTTAACCATCCTGCCGAGCCATCGGTTCGCATGACGCTGTCGGAGATCGCGGCGGGGGTCGAGGTGACCTCGCGCCAGCGCGATCGAGGGGTCGCGCTCGCGGACGACACGGAGACGCCGCTCGTCGACCGCCTGTCGGATCACGCCGAGTCGCTCCCGTGTACGCCCGAAGCGACCGCCACGCTCGTCGACGCCTACACCGCCGGACGGAGCGTCGGCGACGCGGCCCGCGAGGCCGGGGTCTCCCCGATGACGGCCGCGAAGGCGCTCCACCGGTGCGGCGTCGCGGGCGTCTGCCCGCTCTCGCCCACGGGCCGCGACGTCGTCCGCGACTGGCTCGCGGGTCGGACCGCCCGCAGTGAGGCCGTCGAGCTCACCGGCGGCGACGAGGCCGACTTCGCGCTGGCGACGTACGTCGAGACGCACGACCCGGTCGAGCCCGTCGCGGAGGCGGTCGACGCGCAGGTCGCGGGCTCCGCCCCGCTCGGCGAGGGCCTCGGCGCCGACGACCCCCTCGGCGACGCGCTCGGCGCCGGCGACGGCCTCCGCTGAGTTCCGCGCCGCGGTTCGGCTCTCCTTCGACCCGTTTCAGGGAGTGAACCGTTCGACGAGCCCCGGCTCCGGGAACTCAACGCCGAGCGACGCGTCGAACGCGGTCTCGTAGGCGGCCGCGATCGCCCGCGCGTACGCGTCATCTCCCGTCGCCGCGGTCGGCGCGGCCGCCACGGCGGGATCGGTCTCCGGTACGCGGACGACGCCGGACCCGTCGCCGTCGCGCTCCCCGTCGCTCTCACCGCCGGACCCCGCTCGCTCGACCGCGAGCGTCGCGTCGAGGCTCCCGCCGACGTCGGCGATCCGCCCGCGGAGCCGCTGGACCGCGTCGCGCCCGTGGGCCGTCGCCGGCCTGACGGCGACCGCGCGGTCGACGGTCGTGGCGGCCGCGACCGCCTCGTTTGACCCGACCGGCGCGGCGTCGACGACCACCGCGTCGTACGTCGTCGCCGCCTCGTCGACCCGCCGCTCCAGCTTCCGGGCGGCCTCGGCGGTCTTCGCCCGCGCGACGCGCTCGAACGGCGCCCTCGCGGGTATCGCGTCGACCCGTCCCGGCAGGTCCGGCGCGTCGCCCTCGTTCCCGTCGCCTCCGCTCCCGCCGCCGAAACTCGACCGCTCGGCGCTCGCACCGGTCCCAGCGAGAGGGTACGCCGCCGCCGACAGCGCCGCGTCCGGATCCTCGGTGAGGAGCGCGGTGAGGTCGGGGTCGATCCGTCCGGAAACGTACTCGGAAAGTCCCTGCGTCGTGAACGCGGCGTCGACGACCGCGACGTCGTCGCCGTCGCGCGCGCCCATCGCCGCCAGCTCGACAGCGGTCCGCGTCGTCCCCGCGCCGCCGGTCGCCCCGACCAGCGCGAGCGTCGTCGCCTGCATGTGCCGCTCTCGCCGGAGGCCGTTTGTAAAAACCGCGAAGGCGAGCGGCGGCGCGGGCCGCGGGTCCGTCGCGCCTCCTACCCGTCTATCGCGGCCGCGACCTCGTCGGCGACGGCGTCGAGCTCGTCGTCCGAGAGGTCGGGTCGCTCCCCCGCCACCGCGTGGATCGGCGCGCCGCCGTCGCCCTCGAACCGCGGGACGACGTGGACGTGGACGTGTGGAACCTCCTGGCCGGCGGCCTCGCCGTCGTTGACGCCAACGTTGGCGCCGTCGGCGTCGACCGCGTCCTGGATCCGCGGCGTGAGCGACGCGACCGCGTCGAACAGGTCGCTCGCGAGGTCGGCGTCGAGGTCGCCGACGTGCTGCGCGTGCGACTTCGGAATCACGAGGGTGTGCCCGCGCGCGAGCGGGTTCGCGTCCAAGAACGCGAGCACGGCGTCGGTTTCGTAGACGGTGCGCGCCGGGATGTCCCCGGCGACGATCGAACAGAAGATACAGTCGTCGGACATACCCGAGCGATCGCTCGGGCGTCTCATCAAGGTTTCCCGGGCCGCGGTTCGTCGGTGCTCGCCGCCCCGTACCCCCGCCGAGGACCGACAGCTGCCCGCGTCGCCAACGGACCTATATCCGCCGCGCCGAAACGGGCGGTATGGACGACCGGCTCGAACGCGTCATCCGCCAGCAGCTCCGGAAGGCGGGCAAGCAGTTCGAGGAGGCCAGACGCGCCTACGCCGAGGGGCGCGACGACCCCGAGGGCGACGCGGCCGCGGCGGCGCGGTTCGGCCTCCCGACCGACGACGCCGGCGCGGCCCGCATCGTCTGTCGCCGTCACGCGGAACGCCGGACCGTGCCGGTCGACGCCGAGGGACGACCCGCCTGCTTCGAGTCCGGCCACCCCGACTGCGAGAGGTGCGCCGAGGACGTTCGCGACGTCGTCGTCGAGACGTGGTGACCGCCGCGACCCGCGGGATATTTCGGCGGTAGCGCGACGAGCCCACCCGAACAGGTTTGTGTTCCGGGCCTCTGGTGAGGCGCATGAAACGGATCGGGGTCGTCGTCGCCCTCCTCCTCGTGGTCGGGGTCGGCCTCGTCCTCTCCGGGTTCTTCGCCGGTGTCGCCGAGGAGCCGACGGTCGGCGACGTGGCGGACGACCGCCTCATCGAGGTCGACGGCGACTACCGGCTCTGGCCGTACACGAGTCGGAGCCGGACCGTCGAGGGGCGCACGCTCGCGATCAACGTGGTGTTCCACGCCGACGCGGCGACGACCCGGGCCGCGATCGAGGGCGACGCGGCCGCGGACTGGCAGGAGACCGACCCCGGCGAGGCGGCGGCGACGGCGGGCGACGACCAGATCCGCGAGTTCGTCGGCCGCGACTGGCGGGACGCTCACAGCTCGCTCCGCTACTCCTACGTCGAGGGACCGACTGGCGGCGTCTGGCTCGCCGAGACGTTCGAGCTCCACGACGGGGCGTACCTCGGGGTCCGCGACCACCTCCGCGCGTACGAGTCCCCCGACGGCGCCTACACGGCGATACAGGCCCACGAGGAGTACTACGACTGGTTCCGGCTCCGGCACACCGTCCCCGACATCGACGCGCCCGCGACGCGGCTGGAAGACGAGTTCATCGAGTCGGGCCGCGCGAACGACGTCCGCCGCGAGTACCGCGGCATCGACGGCGGCCGCAGCGACGGCTGGCTCTCCGTGATCGAACTGGCGGCGACCGCGGCGCTCGCCGGGGCGCTGCTCCGCCGGCGGACCCGCGAGGCGGCCGCCGACCTCCTCGGCCGGCTCCGGACCGACGCGGAGCGACACGCCGCAGCCGCGACGCTGGGGCTCGCGCTCGGCGTCGTCCTCGTCGGCGTCCGCTTCGCGGGCGTGACGCTGGAGGCGGCGCTGCCGGGCGTGTCGCCGAAGGGCATCGCGGCGCCGCTGTACCTCGTCCTCGCGCTCGGGCTGCCCGCGCTGGTCGTCTGGCGCGCGCCGCGGTCTACCCCCGAGGCGGCCTCGGTGGCCGTCGTCGTCGGCCTCGGCGGCGGCTTCGTCGCAGACTTCGCGGCGCTCGGGGTGGCGGTCCCGCCCGCCCTCGTCGTCCACCGGGTGGCGCTGCTCGCCGGGCTCGGCGTCGTCGCGATCGGGCGGGCGGCCGGGGACCGGCCGGTCGCCGTCGTCGGACTGCTGGCGTGGGCGATCGGGCTCGCGCTCCCGCTGGCGGACGTGATCTGATCGACAGGGGCCGCTCCGGACGCACGGGCGGTCCGTCGCACCGACGCGACACCTCGGCGCGGCGACAGCACAGAAGAGATATATCCGGCGACTGAAAACAGGGGGAAACGAACGGATGACGCGACCGATCAGTCGACGAGCGGCGCTCGCAGGGCTCGGCCTCGCGGCCGCCAGCGCCGGCTGTCTCGGTCGTACGGAGAACATCGCCGGACGGGACCCCCGCTCGCAGCTGACCCTGGAGATCAACACCACGCCGGCCGACGGCGACCCCAACGGGATCCGGATCGCGAGACAGCTCGAAGAGCACCTGACCGCGGTCGGCATCGACGTCCGACTCAACACCGTCGGACAGACCGACCTGTGGCGGAAGGTGCTCGTGAACCAGAACTTCGACCTCTACGTCGGGCAGTTCGTGGAGACGGAACCGTTCGATTCGGACGCGCTGTACGGGCTGACGCACTCGCAGTTCGTCGCGGAGCCGGGGTGGCAGAACCCCTTCGGGATCACGGAGATGGCGGTCGACGACCTGCTGGAGCGACAGCGCCGGACGGCCGGAAACGACCGGTCGGACGCCGTCGACGCGCTTCAGGAGACGGTGTGTGACCTCCAACCCTTCTCCGTCGTCGCGTTCCCCGACGCGCTCACCGCCGTCCAGGGGGCGCGGTTCGAGGGGTGGACCCAGGACCGCCAGCCGGTGTCGGTCACCGGACTCCTCGGCCTCGACGCCGTCCCCGACGCCGACTCGGCGGGAGACGGGGGGTCGGGCGGCGGCGACACGACGGCGGACGACGACAACGCGACCTCGTCGGCGACGGCGGGCGGCGCGGACGGCGAGGGCGGGGCCACCCTCCGGCTGGTGACGACCGACGACCGCATCACGGAGAACTGGAACCCGATCGCCGCGGAGTACCGGAAGTACGGCACGTTCACCGGCCTGTTGTACGACCCGCTCGTCCGCACGGACGGCGAGTCGACCGTCCCGTGGCTGGCGGCCGACTGGGAGCGGCCGGGCGCGAACACCGTCGACGTCGCGCTCCGCGACGCCCGGTGGCACGACGGCGAGCCCGTGACGGCGAGCGACGTCGCGTTCACCTACCGGTTCCTCCGGGACACCTCGCTGGGGGGCGTCGAGACGGCGGTGCCGACGCCGCGGTTCCGCGGGCGGAGCTCCCTCGTCGAGGACGAGCGGGTCCTCGACGACGCGACGGTCCGACTCACCGTGCCCGACGTCAACGAGACGGTCGCCGCGCGGGCGCTCCGGGTGCCGATCCTCCCGGAACACGTCTGGTCCGAGCGGACCGACCCGGCGACGATCGGGGGCTTCGAGTTCGACTTCGAGACGACGCAGGCGGTCGTCACGAACAACCCCGAACCGGTCGGGAGCGGCCCGCTGCGGTTCGTCGAGGCGACAGCCGGGGAATCGGTCGTCTTCGAGCGCAACCCCGACCACTTCCTCGTCCGTCCGGCGCCCGACGCCGACTCGGAGACCTCGGGGGGGACGACGGACCCGCGAGCGGGGATCCCGCCCCGGTACCACGGCAAGCCGGCGTTCGACCGGCTCCGGATCGAGGTGCTGCCGTCGGACATCTCGGCCGTGGAGTCGGTCGCCGAGGGGCTCGCGGACGCGACCGTCTCGAACCTCGGCCCCCAGTCGGTCCCGCGGATCGGCCGCTCGGACGACGCGCGGCTCGTGAGCGGCCGGTCGGCGGCGTTCTACCACGTCGGCTACAACGTGCGGCGGAGCCCGCTGTCGAACCCGCGGTTCCGGGCGGTCATCGCGCGGCTGATCGACAAGTCCGCGGTCGTCGACGAGGCGTTCGAGGGGTACGCGCAGGCGGCGGCCTCCCCGCTCGCGGCGTCGCCGGACGCGGTCCCCGACTCGCTGGCGTGGACTGACGGGACCGACCCCGTTCACCCGTTCTTCGACGACGAGGGATCGCTGGACGTCGAGGCCGCTCGCGCGGCGCTGCGGGACATCGGGTATCGCTTCGACAGCGAAGGGCGGCTGCTTTCGCGGGCGCAATGAGTCCGTTCCTCTCCGTCCTCTCGTCGGTCGTGGCGTGGGTCGGAGCGATGCTGGCCGCCGCGAGCGTCGCGGTGATCGGTCCCGCCCGGCTCCGGGAGACGTGGGACGGGCTCCGCGGGCGGATCTGGGACGCGCGTCGCGCCGTCGCGCTCGTCTGCGTGGTGCTTCTCGCCAGCGCGGTCGGCCGCCCGGCACTGCTGGACGTCTCCAGGCTCTTCGGGATCCAGGCGACGGCGCTCATCTACGGGCTGGAGGGCGGTTTCGTCGCGTGGGTCCAGGCGACGTTCGCGTCGCCCGCGCTGACCGCGTACTTCTCGCGGGTGTACGTGTACGGGTACGCGTTCCTCGTCGCGTTCCCGGCGATCGCGTACCTCGCGCTGCCTCGAACCGCGGATCTCAGGCGACTGCTCGTCGCGTACGCGCTCAACTACGGGATCGGACTGGTCCTCTACACCCTGGTGTTCGCGCACGGCCCGCGGAACGTGATGCCCGACATGGTGACGCCGCTGCTGTTCACCAACCAGCCGGACGTGATACTGCTCGCGAGCGAGGTGAACCAGAACTCGAACGTCTTCCCGTCGCTGCACACCTCGCTTTCGGTCACCGTCGGGACGTTCGCGGTCCTGACGCGCGACGAGTACCCGCTGTGGACGGCGGTCGCGGTGCCGCTCTCGCTGTCGGTCGTGATCGCGACGATGTACCTCGGCATCCACTGGCTCACCGACGTCGTCGCCGGCTTCGCGCTCGCGTTCGGCTGCGTCGTGCTCGCGTATCGCCTCGTGGAGCCCCGGGACGCCGCCGCAGAGGCGAGCGACGCGGGGGAGGGAAGGCGTTCCGGGTCCGAGCCCGCCGCGGAGGACTGATCGGCGCGCCCGCTCCCGCCGACCTCAGACCCCTTCGACGAGCCGTTCGAGCTGCTCCGGCGGGACCGCGCCCCGGGCGGCGTGACCGTCGTACGCGAACGTCGGGACGCCGGTGACGCCCTGTCGCCGCGCGGCGTCGAACATGTCGGTCACGCGCTCGCGGAGGTCGCCGTCGCCGAGCGCCTCGTCGACGACCTCGGGGTCGAGCCCGTCGACGTCGGCGGTGATGTCCGCCAGCACGTCGCGGTCGCCGATGTCGCGCCCCTCCAGCCACAGCGCGTCGAAGACGGCCTCGTCGAACGCGAGCCACGCGTCCGGCGCGGTCTCGCGCACGCGGACCGAGACGATCTGCGCGGGCAGCGAGTCGACGTCGGTCGCGAGCTCGAGTTGCATCTCGTCGGCGCCGTACTCCTCCTGAAGCCGGCGGACGTTCTCGCGCGCCTGCTCGTAGTACTCCTCGTCTTTCCCCGTGTCGGCGTCGTGATCGATCTCGCCGTCCGGCCCGCGCTGGCCCGCGCGGAGGTCGAACGGGTGCCAGTCGATGTCGAGCGGCTCCTCGCGCGTCTCCTGATAGTTCGAGAGCGACCGCCGTCCGAGGAAGCAGAACGGACAGACGTAGTCGGAGTAGACGGTGATCGCCTCGGGCTCGTCGGCGGCGGTCGCGGCGTCGGAGTCGGTTGCCATGTCCACGCTACGCCGCGGAGCCGAAAAGGTCGTTCGGCGACGGCAGGCGGCGTCCGAGAGAGCCGAGGATGCCCGAACCACCACCAATTAATATCACCAAGTTGTACTCCCGCGTATGTCCGAGTACGACCCGGTCGATCCGCCGGTCGCGCTGACGGTCGCCGGCAGCGACAGCGGCGGCGGGGCGGGGGTTCAGGCCGACCTGACGGCGATGCGCGCGCACGGCGTCTTCGGGGCGTCGGTCGTGACGGCGACGACCGCACAGAACACGCGCGGCGTCGAGGACGTGAACCCGCTCCCGGCCGACCACGTCGCGAGCCAGTACGCGGCGGTCGCCGACGACTTCGACGTCGCGGCGGTCAAAACGGGAATGCTGGCGACCGCCGAGGTCGTCGAGACGGTGACGGAGCTGGTCGCGGACTTCAACGCCCCGCTCGTCGTCGATCCCGTGATGGTCGCGGCGACCGGCGATCGGCTGCTCTCGCCCGCCGCGGAGGACGCCTACGAGGACCTGGTCGCGGCCGCGACGCTCGTCACGCCGAACGTGGACGAGGCCGCGGTGCTGACCGGCAACCCGGTGGAGACCCCGGCCGACGCCGAGGCGGCCGGGCGGGAACTGGTCGCGCTCGGCGCGGACGCGGCGCTGGTGAAGGGCGGGCACCTGAGCGAGGGGGCAGTTGGGGAGGACGTGGTCGTCGACACGCTCGTCCGCGCGGAGGGTGATTCGGAGTCCGGCGGCCCGACCGTCGACCGCTTCGAGACGCCGCGGATCGACACNGGGGAGGACGTGGTCGTCGACACGCTCGTCCGCGCGGAGGGTGATTCGGAGTCCGGCGGCCCGACCGTCGACCGCTTCGAGACGCCGCGGATCGACACCGATGCGACGCACGGCTCCGGCTGTGCGTTATCGAGCGCGATCGCGGCGCGGTTAGCGCGCGGGGAGTCGGTCCGCGGAGCGGTTGATGTTGCGGTCGAGGAGATGACTGAGGCGGTCCGCCGCGGCTACGACGTGGGGGAGGGCCCGGGCGCGGTCAACCCGACCGTGTTGGGCGAGGAGTGAGCCGTCGAATCGGGTGATTGTTTATAAATGAATAACGGCACGGTGAACGCCTCCAAAGCCCCAGTCGCGAGGACGGCGCACGCTCGCCGCGCTCCTCGTCGCTCGTTCCACTCGCTCCTGCGGTGCTCGCGTCGCCTGCGCCGTCCTCGCGACTGCCCCTTTGAGTCCCACCCGACCGCANGCCCGACTCCCTCGCGCGTGCGACTCGCGCCCTGCGGGCGCTCGTCGGCACGCGCCGACCGCACCGTTCATTTATAAAAAATTCGTCGCTTCCCGCACTCGTTTAAAAGTATCTCGTCGCCGCTGTCCGTCGCTTATAAATACGCGAGCGGGACCATCAGCGCGACGCCGAGCGCGATCCCGCCGACGAGGACGGGCTTGCCGCCGCGCGGGAGGTCGGCGCCCGTTTCGAGCGCCTCGGGGACGAACTCCGAGAGGACGAGGTAGATCATCGCGCCCGCGGCGAAGCCGAAGCCGTACGGGAGGAACTCGCGGGCGTACCGCACGAACGCGAAGGCGATCACGGCGCCGATCGGCTGCGGGAGGCTGGAGAAGATCGACCACCACACCATCTTCCACTTCGAGACGCCCATCGCCCGCAGCGGGATCGAGATGGCCGTCCCCTCGGGGATGTTGTGGATCGAGATGGCGACTGTCATGAACACGGCGAGCAGCGGGACCGTGAAGCCGAACAGCGCGGTGCCGCCCGACAGCCCGAGGTCCGCGAAGGAGACGCCGACCGCGATCCCCTCCGGGAAGCTGTGGACCGTCAGCACGCCGAGGATCAGAATTAGCTTCTTGAAGTCGGCCTCCTCGTACTCCTTGGGATCGATCTCTGCGTCCACCAGCACCTCGTGCGCGAGGACGACGAGCGCGACGCCCGCGAGCATTCCGACCCCGATCTCGACGGGCGTCCCCTCCGCGAGCCCTTCTTGGACCAGTCCGAACAGCGACGCGGAGAGCATGATCCCCGACGCGAACCCCCACAGCGCCACGTTCCCGCGGTCGCTGATCGCCTCGAAGAAGAAGAACGGGAGCGCGCCGATCCCGGTCGCCAGCGCCGTGATCAGCCCGGCGACGAAGACGAACGCGTAGGCGTCGAAGGCAGTCATTCGTCGGCTGGTCGTACGCCGGTACCGCCCATAACTCCGGCGGGCGCGGCCACCGGCTGGGAACCGCGTCCCGGCCGCGCCGTTTGCGAGTTCACCCGAGCATCCGAACGAGGCTGGCGAGGAACAGGAGGAGAAGCAGCGCGACGAGCAGCAACAGCGCGGTGAGTTTCGCCCCGGGGACGGAGCAGCGCCCGTCGGACCGTACGTCGCCCTTCCCGAGACGCTCCCGCGGCCGGCTCGGCAAGGTCACGTTCGCGCTCCCTGGCCGGACCGCGACGGGTCCGGGGGGTGACGAACCGCGACCGCATCGACATCGTTCGCGTCGGGCGCGGTCGACCCCTCGACGGTCGCGTTCCCCGCCGGCGTCGAGTCGTTTTGGTCCGTCTCGGTTTCGTTCGTCGCCGGCGTCGAGTCGTTTTGGTCCGTCTCGGTTTCGTTCGTCGCCGGCGTCGAGTCGTTTTGGTCCGTCGGCGGGACCGTGGCGTTCTGTTCAGTGGGTGGGACCGTGGTGTTCCCGACGGTCTCCGTGCCGTTCGCCGCCGCCGATGTCCCGTTCTCTCCCACAGCGGTCGTCCCGTTCTCGACGGGGGCGGTCGCCACGGCGAACCCGCTTCCGCTCGACTCGTTGACCTCGCTCAGTTCCTCCGGCGTCTCGAACGTCGTCGTCACGTCGACGCCGGCCGAGAGGACCGCCACCGTGGCCCCGCCGGCGAACGCGACGCTCCACACCAACACGGCCAGCGCGACGAGCGCGACGAGCGCGACGAGCCCGCGGTTCGCGGGCATCAGTCCACCTCTCCGGCGGCGTCGGGGCGTGCTGTCGGCGTCCGTACCGGTGCCGACTCGTCCGGTTCCACGCGCTCTTCGCCCGTCGCGACCGCCGCCGAGTCAGTCCCGTCGGCTTCCGCATCGATCTCGTCGGAATCCGCGTCGCTCTCGGAGACCCCGCCGTCGGCGGCCGTTTCCGACGCGTCGCCCTCCGACTCCGACGCGGCGCTCCGAACGCTCCGGTCGAGCACGCCGCTCGCCGGCACCCACGTCGCGAGCGCGCCGAACAGGAGCGTCGCGGCCGCGACCGCGACCGCGATCGCGGCGGCGCTCCGGAGCTCGAACGCGACGTACGCCGCGTACGGAGCGAAGACGGCGAGTACCGCCGCCGCGCCGCCGACCGCGTCGACCGAGACGCCGCCGGAACCGCTCGCGTCGGTCGCTGCGGCCGTCGGGGCGAGCTCGGGCTCGGCTGCGAACTCGAACGCCGCCGTCTCGGCGTCCCCTCCGCCGACCGGCTCTCCGTCCGGATTTACCGTCGCGGTGGCCGGCGACTCCGCGCCGTCGCGGCCGCGGACGATCGACCAGACCTCGGTGACCGCGAGCAGGCCGAAGGGGAGCAGCACCAGCGCCACGAACCCGACCCGGGTGCCCGCGAACTGGATGACGTACCCGATGTACGGGATCGTCAGCGTCACCGCGCCCACGAGGTTGCCGGCGGGGACGAGCCCGGGGTCCGGCCCCTCGTTGGCGTCGCCCATCGTCTCGAAGGCGAGCGCCCCGCCCTCGTCGACGACGTCGATCACGCGGTGTGTCACCGGCACCTCGCTCGTGCCCCGCATGAACGTGATCACGTCGCCCTCGGCGATCGCGGCCGGGTCGCGGTCGGCGACGATCACCACGTCGCCCGGCGCGATGGCGGGCGTCATGCTCGCCGTGAGCACGACGAAGCTCTCGTCGGCGCCGACGACCTCGGGGGCCGCGTACGCGGCGAACGGCGCGACGAGCGCGATCAACAGGACGATCCCGAGTACGTTCGCCGCGCGCTTCGTCCGTGGTGATGTGAGTATGGTTGTCATCAGTTCGCCTCCGTGTCGCCGTCTTCGCCGCCGTCGTTTCGACCGCTACTGTTCCCGTTCCCGGACCTGCCTCTGTCTTTCCCGCCGGCACCGTCGCCGTTGCCGTTCCTGCTCTCGTCACCGTCAGGAGAAGTACCGCCACCCTCCTCGGCTTCGCTGTCGCGGGCGCAGACGCTGACGGTGACGTTGCTGACCCCGTACCGCTTGCCGTTGGTGGGGTTACGCGGCGCGAACACGACCGCCCCCGTCTCTGGAGACGCCGGATCGATATCGACGGGATCGGGGTTCCGGTCCGGTCCGCCCTTGATCGCCACGGAGCACATGTCCGGCCCCGGCTTCCCGTCGGCGTCCCGAAGCCGGAACGCGACGCCGACGACCTCGCCGTCGTCCTTCGTCTCGACCTCGGTGATCTCGATCTCGTGTGGCCCCGCGCCGTCGAGGATCATCTCCAGCGACAGGACGTCGCCCGGCGCGGTCGACCCGCCGAAGTCGGCCTTCCCGAACTCGACGCACCCGGGGCAGTCCGCCTCCGACCCCTCGCAGACGACCCCCGCGAAGGGGTTCGCCCCCGGCGCGTTCGCCTGCTCCTCCGTGACGTGGCGGCACTGCTCGGCGTACAGCCGGACCGTCAGTTCGGTCTCCTTCCCACCGACGTCGGGCGAGTCGGCCGGGAGATACGGGGCGACCTCGACGACGATCGGACCGCCGTCGGGGTCGAGGCAGCCGGCGTCGACCCGCCGCCCGGTCGCGAGGTCGCGCTCGACCTCGGCGAGGGGGCGGTAGCCGCCCGTCAGCGACTCGCCGTCGACGACGACCTCGACTTCGAGGGCGTCCCCGAGCGGGTCGCCGTCGGGGCATCGCGTCGCGAGCCACACCCGGACCGGGTTCGCCGACGCTCCGACCTCGAACCGCTCGGGCTCGGGGCGACCGTCGAACGTCGTCCGGTCGACCGCGAACGGACCGACGGTGACGGTCCCGTCCGTGGGGTCGCCGTCCACCGTCAGTCCGACCGCGCCGGCGCCGAAGGCGTTGTCCGGGAACGTCTCCCGGTCGGCGAGGTACGCGCCCGTGCCGAGGCCGCTCGCCATCCCGACCGCGCCGACGCCGCCGATCCCGGCGAGGAGCCGGCGGCGGCTCAGTCCGCTCGGGCGCCCCTTCTCCTCCTCTCCGGGAGTCATACGCCGCCTCCGGCGGTGTCGCCCTCCACGTTCGTCTCGAAGGGGTTCCCCTCGGAGCCGCACTCGTCGGCGGCGAACTGCACGATGAAGTCGAGCGCGCCGCCCTGTCCGGCGTTGCCGCCCTCGCCGGTAAACTCCCACTCGACGGTCAGACAGCGCTGCTCGCCGGGGGCGAGGCAGCCGTCGCCGAGCAGGCCCGGGCGCAGTTCGACGCCGTCGGCGAGCGCGGACCCGTCGATGTCCGCGAGCGTCTCGTCGGCGATCAGTTCGCCTGCGCTCGCGAACTCGCCCTCCGCGCCGCCGCAGCTGCCGACGCCGAATATCCCGGTATCCTGTCGGACCGTGAGCGCGATGCGCTCCGCGAGCGCGGCGCTCGCGTCGTCGGGGTCGTCGAGCCCGGGATCGATCCGCAGCCACACGCGGGCGGTGTCCTCCGGGTCTTCGAGCCGAAGCCCGACGCTCGCCGTCCCGTAATCGCCCGGCAGCGCGTTGTCGACGTCGACGAGCCGGACCCCGGCCGCGCCGATGTCGTCGACGGCGCCGACCGGGCTCGAACCGACGGCCGTCCCGTTCTCCGTGCGCCGCCACCCGACGAGCAGGTTCAGCGGCGTGTCCGTCTGGGCGTACGTGTAGTCCGTGTACTCGTCCCAGTTGTCCGTCCCCGTCCGCCGTCCGGAGGCGGCCCCGAGGGTCGCGAAGCCCACGGCTCCGGCGCCCGCGAGTGCCTCCCGCCGCGTGAGTCCCGATTCTTTCTGTGTCATTGTGTGTCGTCGCGGCTCCGGACGGCCGTTTCGTCGGTTCCCTCTCCCTTCCCGTCTCTCCTACCCTCACCGCGGTCGTATGTATGCGCGACCTACTCGGCCGGTCCGGCGTCCGTACCCGATGGTACGAGGATCGTACCCGGCCGCGCTCCTCCGGTTCGGCGTTCGCGCCGTCCGGCGCGTCCGCCCAGTACCCCGGCGGGAGCTCCGGCGCTCAGGCGGGGGTCAGCTCCGGACCCGAGCCGTCGTTGTGGCGCGCCTGCTCGGTGTAGAAGCTGAGGTCGAAGGCGAGCGTATCGCCTTGGATCTCGTTGCCCACCTCGAGGGGAAGCTCCCACTCGAGTGCGACGCAGTGCATCACGCCGTCGCCGCGGAACGCGTCGCGGTCCGGGTCGTCCGCCGGGTCGCTGAGCTCGTCGTACAGCGTCGCGCGGTTGCCGTCGAGCGGGATCCCGTCCCCGTCGGCGAGCTCGGCGAGGACGTTCGCGAGCGTGTCCTCCATGATGACCTTCTCCTGCGTGGCCTGCGCCGCGAGGTTGCCGAACACCGTCGGGATGTTCAGCGGGTCGTCGAGGTCGTTGAAGAACAGCGGGTCGCCGCCCGCCCCGCCGGCGGGGCCGGCCATCGATTGGAGCGTGCTCGCGCTGCCGTCGACGTTGATCGTGAACAGGTCGGTCGCGGGGCTCGGCGACGCCGCGCGGGCGTCGTCGGCCGCCGCGGTGGGCGAGGAGAACGTCGTCGAGCCCGTCCCGTTGAACGACTCGCCGTCCGAGAGGACGACGTTCTGCTTCGCGACGCCGGTCCGGCCGTTCGCGTCGAGTTCGGCCTGCGCGTCGTCGACGCCCTCGCCGATGTACGTGCCGGTCGCGATACCGCCGCCGCCCACGAACGGGTCGGGGTTCCCGTCGCCGTCGAACGGCGTCGAGCCCGCGCCGCCGCTCACGACGTTCGCGAGCTTCTGCCGCAGGTTCGTCAGCGCGCCGTCGACCACGGAAAGGTCGTCGGTCAGGGGCTGTAAGATCCCGGTCCGGGGTTCGTTGTCGCCGCCCTTCTCGCCGTCGAAGTACGCGACGCCGACCTCAACGTCCGCGTTCGAGCTCTGGAGGAAGTCGATGAACTGCCGGGTGCCGAGCTCGACGAGGTCGATCTTCGTCGTCTCGCCGTAGGTGGTCCCGTTGATCGCGATGTCGTCTCCGTTCACCACGCCGCCGAACTGGTCGTACAGCATCGAGCCCGAGAAGTCGAGCGTCAGCATGATGTCGACCGGCTCCGCCGGGTCGTAGACGTTGTCACAGTCCTCGTCGTACCAGAGGCGCGCCTCGATGGCGTCGCCGAGGTCGCCCATGTTGTCCGGGTCGACGAGCAGCTCGGGCTCGGTGGCGGTGCCGCCGTCGTCGTCGACGTTGGCCGCCTGCATCCAGATGTAGCCGGGGTTGTCACAGAGGTGGAGCGAGAAGGTGATCTCGCCGGAGTCGCCGGGCTTCACGTCGGTGAGCTGAACCAGCGTCTCCATCTCCTCGCCCGTGACGGGGTCCGTGCCGAAGTCGGCCTCCGACAGCGGCGGGATGTTCTCGCAGGTCAGCACCGGGAGGTTCGCCCCGTTGCTGTCCGTGTCGTCCTCGTCCGGGAAGTCGCTGTACTTGAACACCTCGTCGTCTATCTCGACCGACTGCTCGCCGTCGCCGTCGTGGTCGGGGTGCGCGCTGACGAACTGGCGGCCCTCGCCGAAGTCGTAGGTCTGCTGCCAGTCGACCAAGAGGTCGAGCTGGCCGGCGGTCAGCTGGTTGCCCTCGAACGACTCGGTGTCGTTGAAGTACGCCGTGGTGCCTAAGCCCGCTCCCGCCGACGCCAGCCCGACCGCGCCGAGGCCGGCCAGGACGGTCCGCCGCGAGAGTCCGATTGTGTCGATGTTGTCTTTGTCGTTCATGAGTGTAATTCCCCGTAGGGAAGTCCCACCGACGGAGTCGAACCGTCGTCCCGGCCGCCCGCGCGGGTCCGGAATGGGTAGTGGTCGTTCGGACGGGCGTCACGGCGCCCGCCGCGGCCTCGCGCCGGTCAGACGTTGATGACCCCCGACGCGTCGGTCACGTTGTCGATGGCCCCGCGGCCGTCGTTCGAGCTGTTCGGTATCGCCGCGACGCCCTCGCCGCCGTCGCCGGCGAAGACCTCGTTGACGGTGAACTGGGTCGGGACGCTCGACAGCGACGGCAGCCCGCTCGTCCAGTCGATGACGAACGTGTAGGTCAGCTGGTCGGCGCTCTCGACCGCGAGGAACCCGGGCGCGTCCTCCGCGGCGGTGTCGAAGCGGTTGTTGTTTCCGCCCGTTCCGATATTCCGGCGGATGTACCCACCGGGACCGCTCGCGCCGCTCGTGCTGTTCCCGACGCCGCCGACGCGGGCACCGGCGCTCGAGCCGCCGAAGCCGAACCGGAAGTCGTCGTTCGGGCTCTCGCCGAGCCCGTCGGTGTCGACGTCGAAGTTCGCCTCGACGACGTAGGAGTTCGGGTTGCTCGGCCACTCGCCGGCCCCCGAGCCGTACACGTCGCCGTCCAGCTCCACCTGCACGACCGTGGTCGGGCCGCTGCTCACCCGCGCGGTGAGCCAGCTTCCCTCGGCCTCGGCCTGTTCGTCGCCGTCGCGGTCGACGCCCGGACCGGAGTCGGTGGTCAGGACGGTGTCGAACTCGACGCAGGGGTTGTGGGTCCCGTCGTTGTGGCGAGCCTGGACCGCGTAGAACTCGAAGTCGAACATGACCGAGTCCGTCTGGATCTCGTTTTCGACGCTCGTCGGTACGAACCACTCGAAGCAGACGCACTGCTCGTCGACGTTCGGTTCGCCGTCGGTGAATGGCTCGGTGACGCCATCGAAGGTGGGACGATCCGCGAGCGGCGCGTTCGCGTCGCCGTCGCTGGACAGCGGGACGCCGGCCCGGAGCGCGAGCATCACGTCCCGCAGCGAGCCGGAGACGATCTCGTCGCCGATGTCGTTGCCGCCGTCGCCGTCGTCGGTACAGTACGAGACGGTTACCTGCATCGCGTCCGCGAGGTCCCCACCGGGGGTCTCGTCGTCGTCCATCTCGGGTTCGGTCATCCCGTTCTCGTCGTTCGCGGTCAGCTCGCCGCACATCCACATGTACGCGGGGTTGTCGACGATCGAGAAGCAGAACTCGCCCTCGCCGGAGTCGCCGGGCTTCAGGTCGGAGACCTGGATGCTGAGGGGTTCTCCGTCACCGCCGCCCATGACGTTACCGTCCATGAACGTTCCGGGCTCGGTGGAGTACTGCGCGTAGCTGCCCTGGTCCTCAGAGTAGTCGACGTGGACGAACAGGTCCAGCGAGCCCGCCGTCAGCGTGTTGTCCTCGAACGTTTCGGTGTCGTTGAAGTACGCCGTGGTGCCGATGCCCGCGCCCGCGGAAGCCACGCCGACCGCACCGAGTCCGACCAGCATCTTGCGCCGCGATAGTCCGATTTTGTCGTCGTTCATTGTGTATCATCCCCGAAGGGAACTCCCGGCGGCGGTCGCGAACCGCCGCGTCGGCCGCCCGAAGGCGCCGAGCCGGGAACCGGACGTGTCTCGTCGTCCGGGGCCGCGCTGCTCCGAGGAACTAGCTCGAGTTGCTCACGTTGCCGGTGCCGTTGGGTGCGGGACCGGGGCTGGTGCTGTTCACGTCGGTCCCGTTGAACGCCACCTGCGGATTGTCGTTGTGCCGCGACTGCTCGGCGTAGACGGCCAGATCGAAGCTCACGGAGTCGGTCTGGATCTCGTTGCCGACCTCCGCCGGGAGTGTCCACTCGAAGCCGATGCACTGCGTGGTCGCGCCGGGGTACGGCTGGCGGCCCTCCTCCTGGCGGTTGCCGTCGAGCGCCTCGCCGTCGGCCAGCTCCGCGAAGACCTCGCTCATCGTGCCGGAGAGGATCTTCTGCTCGCCCGCGAGGACGATCTGCGCGATCTCGGCGTAGACGGTGTCGAGGTCGGCCGGGTCGGGCGCGACGAAGGCGTCGTCTGGCGAACTCGCGAGGCTCTGGAGCAGCGAGGTGTTCGCGCTCCCGAGGGCGATCGTGAAGATGCGGATGCCCGCGTTCTTCGCGGCGTCCGCCGCGGTGTTCGCGGCGCTGGCGCTGGAGTTCCCGTCGCTCAGCAGGATCATCACTTTTGAGGCGCCGGGGGTGGCGTTGCTCCCGTTGAGGAGCTCGTCCGCACCAACGTCGATACCTAGGTCGATGCTCGTGCCGCCACCGTCGCTGTAGGCGTTGATGGCGTCCTTGACGGCCTGGTAGTTCGTGGTCAGCTCCTGGTCGAGCGACGCGGAGCTGTTGAACGAGATCGCGGCGGCCTCGTCCGGGGCAGAGAGGTTGTCGACGAACCCGTTCGCGGCGGCCTGGAGGTCGTCGATCGAACCGCTCATCGAGCCGGAGACGTCGCTGACCAAGGCGACTTCCAGCTCCTGCTGCTGTCCCGTGCCCGTGGGCTCGTACACGTTGTCGCAGTCCTCGTCGTACCAGACGCAGACCTCGATGGCGTCCGCGAGCTCGCCGATACCGTCGGCGTCTTCGCCCTCGTCTTCCATCTCGGGCTCGGACTGCCCGTTCTCCGCGTTTTCGGTCAGCTCGCCCGCGAGGTAGAGGAACGCGGGGTTGTCACAGATGTGGATGCTGATCGTCACTTCGCCGGAGTCGCCGGGCTTCACGTCGTCGAGCGTGAAGATCGGGATCCCGTCGCCGTTGACGAGGTACTCGTCCGCCTCGGGCGAACAGAAGTCGAAGTCGTCGTCCATAACGAGGTCCTCCCACGCCTGCATGTCCGCGGGGCTGGGCGCCTGATCGAGCAGGTACCGGCCGTCGCCGAGGTCCTCGGCGTCCGGGTAACCCATGTCGACGACGTCGTCCAGACGGCCGGGGCCGCCGAGGTACGTCGACTTGTAGTCGAGCTTCAGGTCCAGTTCGCCCGCGGTGAGCGTGTTGTTGGTGAACGACTCGGTGTCGTTGAAGTACGCCGTGGTACCGAGTCCCGCGCCCGCGGACGCGACGCCGACCGCGCCGAGGCCCGCGAGCACCTTGCGCCGCGAGAGTCCGATTGTGTCGTTTGTGTCTTGGCTCATGGTTTCTCCCCCGACTCGCCCCCCGTCCGCGCTGGGCTGAACCGAATCGGTTACTCTCCCCTCCGAGGGATACCGACGTAGTTACGCACTCCCACGTCACCGCCGAACGCCCGATTCCAACCGATAGAACGTCTCATGTCGCGGGTCAAAGGAGACGTTCGACCGGCGGTCCGGCGTCCCTACTCCGGCTGATCTCGACCGTAAGCGGTCCGTACCGCCGCCCGCGAACGCGGCACGCAGACCGTACTCGTCGGGGCGAATCCGACAGGAGAGTCGTACCTTCGCCCCTCATCGGCGGCTCCGCCGGGCAGCGAGCCCATACATATAGCCTCGTCAGTCGCACAGGGTGACAGAATCCGGACGCCGCCGAGCGCGGCCGCCCAGAGCCCCATCATGAAACTCCGAAACGACGTCCTTCCGGCCGAACAGGTGTATGCCATCCTCGCGAACGAGCGCCGACGGCGCGCCATCGAACAGCTCGGCGCCGTCGGCGGGACGGTCTCGGTCAACGAGCTGTCGACGCTCGTCGCGGGCCGCGAGACCGGGGAGAGCCCGCCGCCGACGCGCTGCCGCGAGAGCGTGTACACGTCGCTGGTTCAGACGCACCTGCCGAAGCTGGCGGACGCGGGCGTGATAACGTACGATCGCGACTCCCAGACGGTCGAACTCTCGCGCCGCGCGCGCGACGTGCGGCTCTACACGGAGATCCTCGCGCCCGGCGGCGCGACGTGGTCGGAGCTGTACCGCGCGCTCGCCGTGGGATCGCTGACCGTCGTGCTCGCCGCGCTCCTCGACGCCCCGCTCGTCTCGGCCGTCGACCCGGTGCTGTGGACCAGCCTCGCGCTCGGCGCCTTCGCCGCCGCCAGCGCGGTCCAGCTGTGGGTCAACCGGTTCTCGGTGCTGCGCCAGCTGCGCCCCCGGCGATCCGACCAGAAACGCTGACCCGCCCGAAAAAACGGCGATCCGCCTGGAAAAAACAGTCCTCGTCCTCCCCCGCCGCTCCGCCCCCTCCGCCGCTACTCCTCGGCGGTCGCGAGCGACGCCGGCAGCCGGAGCTCGAACAGCCGGGCGTCACAGCCCGCGCAGCGTCCGGCGACGGCGTCGTAGCTGGAACAGCAGGACTCGACGATCCGCTCTTCGAGCGCCACCTCCCCGGCACAGGTGGGACACTCCTGGACGAACAGCCGCAGGGCGCCGAGCACCGCGCTCCGGTCCGCGAGCGGCAGGGTCGCCCAGTCGTCGCGGGTCGCCGTCAGCACGCGGTCGGCCGCGACGTCCGCCCTGAACGCCGCGCGTGACTCCCAGTGGCCGATCCGCTCCCCGTCGGCGTACGCGAACGCCGCGCCGCCGCGCCACTCGATCGACAGCGCGTCGCGGTCGAGCCCGGTGAGTTCCGCGAGTTCCCCGAGGTCGTCGCGGGCGTCCCGGCCGCGGGCGTCCCGGTTCCCGTCGCCGTTCGTCTCGCCCGTCTCGCCGCGGACCGACGCGCGCCACGCCGCGGCGAAGTCGGGCGCGAACGCGAAGTCGTCGCCCGCCGGCGTCTCGACGAGGGCACCGGTCCCGAGGAGGTACTCCTCGGGGTTGACGTCGCCCGTCGGACGCGCGTCCCGGCCCGCCACGCCCGGCGCCTTGCCGAACAGCGCGAGGACCCGCTCGGGGAGGTAGCGCTTCGTGAGTTCGGGCGTCCCCGGAACGAGGTAGCCGCGGAGCCAGATCGCCGCGAGCGAAGCGACGAACACCCCAGCGCCGAGGCCCGGGCCGACCAGTCCGCCCGCGGCGAGCGCCGCGCCGACGGCGATACAGACGTTGACCGCTGTACAGGGGAGACAACGGTTCGCGCCGGTGTACTCTGGTCGGCGGAGGCGGTCCAGCGGTCGGCGGCCGGCGCGTTCCGCCGGCCGGTCCGGCGCTTTCGTGTCGTGTGACGTAGTCATCGCCGGTCGTTCGCGCCGAACGATCGTATGTATGGAGTCCCTACCGTCGGGCCGGCGGCCGCAGAACCCGTTGTCCTCCCTGTAACCGATCAACACGGTAGGCGGTTAAACCCTCGAAGAGCGCGAGTTCAGAGACATACCGCCGACGCCGACGCGACATATTTCGCCGGGCGTCTATTCTCGAATATTATAGAAAATGATATGTCCTTCGGTACCAATTAACGAAGTAACCGGTTTTATGAGTCTCCCATGACGCCCCAACTCAAGACGCCAGCACGGGTTCCAGACGACGAGGAGGGGCCGTCCCGCGACGAGATATTCACCGCGCTGAGTAACCGGCGGCGACGGAACGTGATCAAGTACCTGAAACGGGCCGGCGACGACGCCCGCGTCAGAGACATCGCCGAGCAGCTGGCGGCGTGGGAGAACGACCTCGAGATCCCAGAGGTGACGTACAAGCAGCGCAAGCGAGTGTACACGGCGCTTCACCAGTCGCATCTGCCGAAGCTGGCGGCGAGCGGGTTCATCGAGTACGAGTCCGACCGGGGGCTGGTGTCGCTCACCGACGAGAGTCGGCAGCTGGAGGTGTACCTCGAGATCGTCTCGGACAACGAGATCCTCTGGAGCGAGTACTACGTCGGGCTCGCGGTCGTCTGCGGACTGCTGGCGGCGGCGGCGTGGGTCGGCACCGTCCCGTTCGGCTCGGTGTCCGGGTACGCGTACGCGCTGCTGTTCGCGCTGCTGTTCGGCGTCTCCGGGCTGATACACCGGACAATAACGCGTCGCAACCGGGTTGAATAGCGCCGCCCCGTCGCGGCGTTACACCCGCAGGGTTTTAGCCGCGCACGGCGGGAGTACGGACATATGGCAACGGGGATCGTCGGGGAGTTCCTCGATCTCAAGGCGGAGACGGACGCGGACGTCCTCGCGATGCAGTGCGGCGACTTCTACGAGTTCTTCGCGGACGACGCCGAGCTGGTCGCCGACGAGCTCGACCTGAGCATCTCACAGAAGTCCTCCCACGGCTCGTCGTACCCGATGGCGGGCGTGCCGCTCTCGGAGCTGACGCCGTACGTGAACGCCCTCGTCGAGCGCGGCTACCGGGTCGCGGTCGCGGACCAGTACGAGACCGAGGGCGGCGACCACGCCCGCGAGATCGTCCGGGTCGTCACGCCCGGTACTGTCCTCGAGACGAGCGACGACGACGCGCGCTACCTCGCGGCTGTGGTCCGCGAGGAAGGTACGGATCCCGACGCCGACGGCCCCTACGGGCTCGCGTTCGCCGACGTGACCACGGGGCGGTTCCTCGCCACGACGGTCGACGACGGCAGCGATCTGCGCGCCGAGCTGTACCGGTTCGACCCCGCGGAGGTGCTCCCCGGGCCGCGCGTCCGCAACGACGACGAGCTGCTCGAGGCGGTCCGCGAGGACCTCTCGGGACGCGTGACCGCGTTCGACGCGGAGGCGTTCGCGACCGGCCGCGCGCAGCACGCCGTGCGCGAGCAGTTCGGCCGCGAGACGACCGACAGCGTCGGGCTCGACTCCGAACTCGCGGTCCGGGCCGCGGGCGCCGTCCTCTCGTACGTCGAGGAGACGGGCGCGGGCGTGCTGGCCTCGATGACGCGGCTCACCGCGTACGGCGCCGACGACCGCGTCGACGTCGACGCGACCACCCAGCGCAACCTGGAGATCACGGAGACGATGCGGGGCGACGCCGACGGCTCGCTGTTCGACACGGTCGACCACACCGTCACCGCAGCCGGCGGCCGGCTGCTCCGCGAGTGGCTCACCCGGCCGCGGCGCGACCGCGAGGCGCTCGCGGCCCGGCTCGACGCGGTCGAGGCGCTGGCGTCCGCGGCGCTCGCCCGCGACCGGGTCCGCGAGGTCCTCGGCGACGCCTACGATCTCGAACGGCTCGCGGCGCGCACGACGAGCGGAAGCGCGGGCGCGCGAGAGCTGCTTTCCGTCCGCGACACGCTCGCGCTGCTCCCGGACCTCGCCGACGCGATAGGGGGGACCGCCCTCGCCGACTCGCCCGCGGCGGCCGTCCTCGACCGCGTCGACCGCGAGCGGGCGGCCGCGCTCCGCGAGGAGCTCGCCGAGGCGCTCGCCGAGGACCCGCCCAAGGCGAAGACGGGCGGCGGGCTGCTGAAGGCGGGGTACGACGGGGAGCTCGACGAGCTGATCGAGCGTCACGAGGAAGTGAAGTCGTGGCTCGACGGGCTCGCGGAGCGCGAGAAGCGGCAGCACGGCCTCAGCCACGTCACCGTCGACCGCAACAAGACGGACGGCTACTACATCCAGGTGGGGAAGTCGGTTGCCGACCAGGTGCCCGAACACTACCGGGAGATCAAGACGCTGAAGAACTCGAAGCGGTTCGTCACCGACGAGCTCGCGGAGAAGGAGCGGGAGGTCCTCCGCCTGGAGGAGGCCCGCGGCGAGCTGGAGTACGACCTGTTCGAGGAGCTGCGCGAGCGCGTCGCCGAGCGCGCCGAGCTGCTCCAGGACGCCGGGCGGGCGGTCGCCGAGCTCGACGCGCTCGCCTCGCTCGCGACCCACGCCGCCCGGCGGGACTGGACGCGCCCGGAGCTGACGACGGAACGCCGGCTCGACGTCGAGGCCGGGCGCCACCCCGTCGTCGAGGGGACGACCGACTTCGTCCCGAACGACCTCCGGCTCGACGCCGAGCGCGGCTTCCTGATCGTCACCGGGCCGAACATGAGCGGGAAGTCGACGTACATGCGGCAGGCGGCGCTGATCCAGCTGCTCGCGCAGGCGGGCTCGTTCGTCCCCGCCCGCGCGGCCGAGGTGGGGCTCGTCGACGGCATCTACACCCGCGTCGGCGCCCTCGACGAGCTGGCGCAGGGCCGGTCGACGTTCATGGTCGAGATGCAGGAGCTGTCGAACATCCTCCACTCGGCGACCGCGGACTCGCTCGTCATCCTCGACGAGGTCGGCCGCGGCACCGCCACCTACGACGGCATCTCCATCGCGTGGGCGGCGACCGAGTACCTCCACAACGAGGTCCGCGCTCGGACCCTCTTCGCCACCCACTACCACGAGCTGACGACGCTGGCCGACCACCTCCCTCGTGTCGCGAACGTCCACGTCGCCGTCGACGAGCGCGACGGGGAGGTGACGTTCCTCCGCACCGTCCGCGACGGCCCGACGAACCGCTCGTACGGGGTTCACGTCGCGGACCTCGCGGGCGTCCCCGACCCCGTCGTCTCGCGCGCGGACGAGGTCCTCGACCGGCTCCGCGAAGAGAAGGCCATCGAGGCCCGCGGCTCGCGGAGCGGGGGGAGCGGCGACGGCGCGGGCCCGGGCGACGGCGACACAGGGGGCACACAGCAGGTCGTCTTCGACCTCTCGTCCGGATCGTTCTCGGAGGGCGCTGACGCCGACGGGAGGTCGGCGGCCGACGCCTCGACCTCGGAGGCGGGTCGAAACGGAGCGGCCGCCGGATCGACGTCGCCCGGTTCCGACGCAACCGCGGGGGCCGCGGGCGACTCCGTCGAGACCACGGAGGCCGCGGCGGCCGACCGGCTCGACCCCGAGACCCGCGCCGTGATCGAGGAGCTGAGCGACGTCGACGTGGCGTCGACCCCCCCGGTGGAGCTGCTCTCCCGGGTCCAGGAGTGGCAAGAGCGGCTCGACTGACCGCGGCGCGGGACGGACGCGGGTGCGTCTGACGTAAGAACTAATGTCTAACCTCGTCGTGTGGTGTGTATGGGCATCATGAGCAAGATCCTCGGCGGAAGTGGGAGCCGCTCCGTCGACGATTACGTCGAGCTCGACGCGGACGACTTCGCCGACGCGCACGCGGAGACGGGCACGCAGGTACACTTCGCCGAGATCGGCGACCAGAGCGACGTCATCCCGATCAAGGATGCGGTGTACGACGGCGACTTCGTCATCGCGGACATCACCCGCCACTCCACGTCGGACCGGACGATAGAACACGTCTACGACGAGCTCCGTCAGGTGGTCCAGGAGGTCGACGGCGACATCGTCCAGAAGGGCGACGACCAGATCATCGTCACCCCGACCGGCGTGAAGGTCTCCCGACAGAAGCTGTAAGCGCCGCGGTCCGGCGGTCTCGGTCCGCCTCTCGGTCCGTCGTCGCGCCTTTCCGCACCCGATTCGGTCCCACCGGTCGAACCGTGTCATATATGCCGTTCTCCCGCCCACGTAGAGTCGAATGGACGAGCCGGTCCTGCTGACGGGCGCCGGCGGACGGGTGGGACAGGCCATCCTCCGCGGTCTCGGTGACGAGTACGACTGGCGGCTCCTCGACCGCGAGCCGCTCCCGGCCGCGAAGGTGCCCGACGGGGTCACCGACGCCGACCGGTACGTCGCCGACATCACCGACGAGCGCGCCGTCCGCGAGGCGGTCGGCGACGTCGGCGCGGTGATCCACCTCGCCGGCGACCCCCGGAAGACGGCGCCGTGGGACTCCGTCCTCCGGAACAACATCGACGGGACGCAGGTCGTGATGCGCGCGGCCGCCGACGCGGGCGTCAAGCGGTTCGCGTTCGCCTCCTCGAACCACGCCGTCGGCGGCTACGAGACCGAGGACCGCACGCCGGACCTCTACCGCCCCGAGGACGACTACCGGCTCGACGGCAGCGAGCTCCCCCGCCCCGGGAACCTCTACGGCGTCTCGAAGGCCGCGGGCGAGTCGCTCGGGCGCTTCTACCACGACGAGTTCGGAATGAGCGTCGTCTGCGTCCGCATCGGCAACCTCACGAGAGACCACCCGCCCCGCGAGTACGAGCGCGGGCAGGCGATGTGGCTCTCGCACCGCGACTGCGCGCACCTGTTCGACCGCTGTCTCCAGGCCGAGTACGGCTACGAGATCGTGTACGGCATCTCGAACAACGACCGTCGCTACTACTCCATCGAGCGCGCCCGCGAGGCGCTCGGCTACGACCCCGCC
Source organism: Halorubrum distributum JCM 10118 (assembly GCF_000337335.1). Lineage (GTDB taxonomy): Archaea > Halobacteriota > Halobacteria > Halobacteriales > Haloferacaceae > Halorubrum > Halorubrum distributum. Next base: position 89,274 of record NZ_AOJN01000063.1, read on the forward strand.
GACAACTCCGCCGACTACACCTTCGAGGGCAAACCCAAGTCCGACAGCGACACCGAGACGAACGGCGGTCGCTACGACGGCGACTCGTTCGCGTCGGACGCCGATCGGCCCGCACCCGAGTCGCCCGCCGAACCCAACTTCCCCGCCGACCCGGACGACGCCTGACCGGCTCGAAGCGCTCAGAACAGCCCGTCGACGTCGTGTCGCTTCCGCGCCTCCCGATCGACGTGATCGCCCAGCCGCGCGGCCACCTGCGGCCGCGCGTCCGGCGTCCGGAGGTACGCGAACAGTAGTTCCGCGAATTCGGTTTGTCCCGTCCCGCGCTGTTCGCGAGCGAACTCCGCCGCTCTCGCGAGCGTAGCCGGGTCGCCCGGCTCGCCACCCCTCGCGAGCGCCGGCCCCGCGAGCCCGGCCGCGTCGAGCGACAGACCGCCGAATTCCGGCGTCTCATCGTCGATACGGACCCGCGGCGCGGTCGCCGAACCCGTGTCTCTCGGAGCCGCAGCGAGCCGCTCCGCCCACTCTCGAACGGGACCAAGCGCGACCCCGCGCGGATCGGAGACGCTCGCCAGCGCCGCGACGGCGTCGTCCGCGCGCTCCGTCGCCCCGGACCGGTCGCCGTCGCTCGCGCGGTGCGCCGCCGCCGCGGTCGCGGCCAGCCCCCGGAGCAGTCGCTCGACGTCGTCGCTGTCGTCGCCGTCCGATGGTTGCCGTTCACCTTCCCAGACGTCGCGGGCGGTGAGGAACTGCCCCTCGTTGAACAGCGCGGCGCCGGCGGTGATCACGACTGACGCGGAGAGCGGCTCGCGCGCGCTCCGGTCCGGATCGGAGTCGCGGTCGGTCACGCCTCGGGGTCGACGGCGGCGAGTGATAAATGCCGAGTTCTGGGGTCGACAAGGCGGAGGGGAAGCGTCAGTGGGGAAGCGGAGGGGGAAGCGTCAGTGGGGAAGCGGAGGGGGAAGCGTCAGTGGGGAAGCGGAGGGGGAAGCGTCAGNGGGGGAAGCGTCAGTGGGGAAGCGGAGGGGGAAGCGTCAGTGGGGAAGCGGAGGGGGAAGCGTCAGTGGGGAAGCGGAGGGGAGGCGTCAGTGAGGGGGCCCGGTCGTCGCCCGCGCCGGACACGTCAGGCCTCTCGGACGGCGCCGTCGTCGTCCGGCAGGCGGAACGTCCGGTCGACCGCGGTCGGGTGGCGCCGGTGAAGCGCCGCGCCGGCGACGGCGCCGCAGAGGGCCGCCAGCGCGACCGCGGCGGCGATCGGGAACGAGAGGGCGGCGACCGTCGCCACCGGCAGCGCCGCGAAGGCGATCATCGCGCCGCGCGACGGGAGCGGTTCGGCCGGGTGCGGGGTCGCGTGCGGGTCAGGGTGGTCGGGGTGGGCGGTGCGTCTGGAGGGGGATCGGTCTGCGTTCATCGACGGATGTGGATCGTGGCGCGAGGCGTGCGCCTCGCAGTTGGCGTCGGTTCGGCCGCCGGCGACCGCACCGCGCGGTCTCCGGGCGGCGAAGCGGGGTCTCGGGGCGCCGGGGAGAAGACGGCGCTCGCCGCGGCGGACGAGCGGGCCGTCCCCGCGTCGGGGTCACGCGGCGACGGCGCCGAGGAGAGCGGCGACCGGTCCGCGGGCCCGTTTCCGGACGCTCCGGCGGGGGGCGAACGTCGGGGTGGGATCGCGGACGATCATGGTATCGACCCGGCGGTGGGGGACCGGCCGGGCGTGGTACTATCGACAGACGGAACCGAGTTAATAGTTGTTCGTGTGTGCGAAGCAATAGCGTGCTCTCCCCGTCGCCCCGATCCGGCCGACCGGAGCGCCCACCAGTACACTAAGGGGGGCGGAGCGTGTATCGACGACAGACGTGTCCAGTAGCCTGCTGCCGGTGATCGCGGTGATACTCGTGTCGGGGCTCGCCGTCCAGCTGCTCGCTCACCGGCTCCGGGTGCCGAGCGTCATCTTCTACCTCGCGATCGGGGTGGTGTTGGGGCCCGAGCTGCTGGGGTTGGTCACGCTGGAGACGTTCGGCGACGGACTGGAGATCATCGTCGGACTCAGCGTCGCGATCATCGTCTTCGAGGGGGCGTTCGCGCTCCGGATCGACCGGATCCGGCGCGCGTCGACGGTGTCGCTCCGGCTGGTGACGATCAGCGCGGTCGTGATGTTCCTCGGCACCGCGGCGGCGGTCCGCGCGTTCACGGACGGCACGTGGGAGATCGCGCTGCTGATCGGCGCGCTGCTGGTGGCGACCGGCCCGACCGTCATCACGCCGATCCTCAACGTGGTCCGGGTGCGGGACCACGTCGCGACCGCGCTGGAGACGGAGGGGATCGTCAACGACGTGACGGCCGCGATCGTCGCGGTCGTGATCTTCGAGACGCTGCTGCTCGACGACCTCGGCGTCCCCGCGACGGTGCTGTCCTTCCTCCAGCGGTTCGGCGTCGGCGTCGCCGCGGGGCTGCTCGCCACCGTCATCATCTACGTGTTGCTGGAGAGCGACCTCGTCCCCGAACGCGACGTGCAGGCGTCGCAGTTCCTCGTGTTGTCGGCCGCGATCGGGTCGTTCGCGGCCGCCGAGGCCGTCGCCGCGGAGGCTGGCATCGCGGCCGCGGCGACGAGCGGGATCCTCCTCGGGAACCTCGGGATCGACAACCGCGAGGAGATAGAGACGTTCGCGGAGAACACCACCACGATCGTCTTGTCCTTCGTGTTCATCTCGCTCGCGGCGTTGATCGACGTCGAGGCGATCGCGGGGCTCGGACTCGGCGTGATCGCGCTCGTCGCCGTCATCATGTTCGTCCTCCGGCCGCTGGGGGCGTTCCTCGCGACCGTCGGCGTCGAGCGGTTCACCCGGCCCGAGCGGCTGTTCATCGCGAGCGTCGGGCCGCGGGGGATCATCCCGGCGAGCGTGGCGACGCTGTTCGCCATCGAGCTTGAGCTCGCGGGCAGCGTCGCCGCCGGCGAACTGCTCGTCGGCACGGTGTTCGCGGTCATCTTCGCGACGGTCCTCGTCGAGGCGGGGCTCGCGCGGCAGATCGGAGAGTTCCTCGGAGTGTCACCAATGCGCACGATAATCATCGGCGGGGGTCGGGTCGGCCAGGCGCTCGCCACGCGACTGGAGAACAGGGGGGAGTACGTCGTGGTCGTCGAGTCGGACCCGGACGTCGCCGAGCGGGCGCGCTCGGAGGGGTACACCGTCTACGAGGGGGACGGCAGCGACACGGAGACGCTGCGCGGCGCCCACATCGAGGACGCCAAGCGGTTCATCACGACGACGAGCGACGACGACATCAACCTCCTGGCGTGCCAGCTCGCGATCACCAAGTTCGACGTCGCCTCGGTGTACTCGCGGGTGAACGACCCGGACAACGTCGACGCCTTCGACAGCATCGGCGTGACGGGTATCGACGCCACGACGGCGACAGCGGTGGCCATCGACGACGAGATCGAGCGGCCCGCGCTCACGCACTGGATGAACGAGCTCGGCGACAGCCACGACGTTCAGGAGGTCGAGGTGACCTCCCGGGAGCTCGCGGGCAAGACCATCCGCGACCTCAACGCGCAGATTCCGGACGGCACCTTCGTCGCCGTGGTGAGCCGCGACGGCGAGAATCACGTCCCCTCGGCGGACAGCGTCCTCGAAATTGGTGACCACGTGACGTTCATCGGCGACACGGACGCGGTCCGCCGCGCGATGGACCGCTTCCACCCGCACGATTAAGACGTAGAGCGGGTGGTTCGGGCCGTTCGTGAAGTGAGGATATGAGAGGTCGGGCTGTTGATCGCCTGTTTATAAATGGCCGAGGCTGATTCGGTGACCTCCGCTCAATCTCCGATTGCTCGCTTATAAATAGCGAACCGATGAGCGGCGATGACGGCCGCCTAACCTCCAGCCGCTCGCGTATAAATAATCAACTACGGATCGGTGGCGGACACCGCCAAAGCCCCAGCCGGGAGGCCGCCGTACGCTCGCTGTGCTCCTCGGTCGCTCACTCCGTTCGCTCCCTGCGGTGCTTGCGTCGCCTACGGCGGCCTCCCGGATGCCCCTTTGAGTCCCACCCGGCCGCGACCGCACAGCACCTCACCCCTCCCCAGCCCCGTCGCTGGCACCCTCCGCTTCGCTCCGGGAGCCAGCGACTCCCTCGCGCGTGCTGCTCGGCCGCGGAGCGGCCTCGCAGGCACGCGCCACCCCACAACTAACTGAGCATGTCGCGTAGGATCTACACATAGCTCGCAACCGTCGTAAAGTTGTAATTAAAGAACGTCCTGACGGAGTCTCACGCGAGCGAAGCGAGCGTGAGGCACGTCAGGACGTGAACGCAGCGGCTGTCGAACGAAGTGAGACAGCCGCAAAGTGAACGTCCTGACGGAGATTTGAACTCCGGTCCCTGGCTCCGCAAGCCAAGAGGATAGTCCACTACCCTACCAGGACTCATCTCTACGTATCGTGGTAGAACTTAAGACGGTTACGGTCCGGCGGCCGCGTGCCTGCCGTCCGCACGGTCTCCCCGCGTCGGATGAACACCTTTTGTATCGACGGGCCCCATGAGCCTCTATGAGACGCCTTCGAGCCGCGACCGCGACCCGCGTCGGTCGCCCCGCCGACCGGTCGGGTTCCGGCGCGGACCCCGGGCAACGGCAACGCTTATGCGCGACCTCGCAGACCACGGAGGGACGAGCATGGGAGCCATAGAGGAGGTGTACGAGGACCTCGACACCGACGTCGAGTTCGAGGAGTTCGAGGCCGCCGTCGAGGACAAGGTCGAGCAGATGGGCGGGCTCGCGGACGAGGAGACCGCCGCGATGCTCATCGCGCACGAGCTGCGCGACGAGGAGGCCGACACCATCGCCGACATCGAGCCGGGGATGAACGACGTGAAGTTCCTCGGGAAGGTGACCGCAATCGGCGAGGTCCGGACCTTCGAGCGCGACGACGAGGAGGCCGAGGAGGGCCGCGTCTGCAACGTCGACGTCGCGGACGCTTCCGGCTCCGTCCGGGTCGCCCTCTGGGACGACATGGCCGCGGCGGCCGAGGAGGAGCTGGAAGTCGGGCAAGTCCTCCGCGTCATGGGCCGCCCGAAGGAGGGGTACAGCGGCCTCGAAGTGAGCGCCGACAAGGTCGAACCGGACGAGGACGCCGAGGTCGACGTCCAGGTGCTCGACACCTACCGCGTCGAGGACCTCACGCTCGGCGCGTCCGACGTCGACCTCGTCGGCCAGGTGCTCGACACCGACTCGATCCGGACGTTCGACCGCGACGACGGCAGCGAGGGGCGCGTGGCGAACCTCACGGTCGGCGACGAGACGGGCCGCGTGCGCGTGACGCTGTGGGACGGCAAGGCCGACCTCGCCGAGGAGTTCGAGGCCGGCCAGGTCGTCGAGGTCGGCGACGGCTACGTCCGCGAGCGCGACGGCGACCTCGAGCTCCACGTCGGCGACCGCGGCACCGTCGAGCGCGTGGACGAGGACGTCGAGTACGTCCCGGAGACGACCGATGTCGCCGACCTGGAGATCGGCGAAACCGTCGACGTCGGCGGCGGCGTCATCGAGACGGACCCGGTGCGCACCTTCGACCGCGACGACGGCAGCGAGGGGCAGGTGCGCAACGTCCGGATCAAAGACGAGACGGGCGAGATCCGCGTCGCGCTGTGGGGCGACAAGGCCGACCGCGAGATCGAGCTGGCCGACCGCGTCGTCTTCACCGACGTCGAGATCCAGGACGGCTGGCAGGACGACCTCGAGGCGTCCGCGAACTGGCGCTCGACCGTCACGGTCCTCGACGAGGGGAGCGACGCGGCGGCCGGCGTCGCGGACGGAGCGGCCGGATCCGACGGCTCGGGGGGGAACCGGGCCGGCGGCGACGGGGGCGATCGCGGCGCGGACGAGACCGGTCTCGGCGCCTTCGCCGAGGACGGACAGAAGGCGGCCGCCGAGGCCGTCGCCGGCGAGAGCGGTGAGGACGAGGGGGGCAGCGCGAGCGGCGGCGCCGCGGCCGCGACGGCGGAGCGGTCGAGCGAGGGCGTGGAGTTCACCGGGACGGTCGTCCAGACCGGCGACCCGGTCGTCCTCGACGACGGGCAGCGGACGAAGACGGTGGACACCGACGCGAGCCTCCGGCTCGGCGAGGAGGTAACCGTCCGCGGGGCGGAGCGCGACGGCACCATCGACGCCGACGACGTCTTCTGACGCGGACGCGTCCTCTGGCCCCGACGGTTCCCGTCCGGATCCGGCGGGGATGCGGCTAACGGAAAGCGTTATACGATACACGGACGCGACTGTGTGTATGAGTGTCGAGTTGCCGTTCGCGCCGGTCGACGGGATCATCCGGCGGAACGCGGGGGAACTCCGCGTCAGCGCGGACGCCGCCGAGGAGCTCGCGCGACGGATCCAGTCGCACGGCGCGGAGCTGGCCGTCGACGCGGCCGAGCGGGCGACCGCGGACGGTCGAAAGACGCTGATGGCCGCGGACTTCGGCGTCGAGCAGGTCGTCAGCCGGGAGGACCTCACGCTGCCCGTCGCGCCCATCGACCGGATCGCTCGGCTCCGGATCGACGACCGGTACCGGGTCGGCGTCGACGCGCGGGTCGCGCTGGCCGACATCCTGGAGGACTACGCCGACAACGTCGCGAGCGCGGCCGCGACGCTGGCCCGCCACGCGGACCGACGGACGGTACAGGCCGAGGACATCGAGACGTACTTCGCGTTGTTCGAGTAGATGCGGTTCGGCTACAGCGACCGGTGTCTCGACCACGACACCGGCGAGCGACACCCGGAGAACCCGGACCGGCTCCGCGCGATCCGCCGCGGCCTCGCGAAGCGACACGGCGTCGAGTACGTTGAGGCGGACCCCGCCGAGAAGGCGGCGGTCACGGCGGTCCACGACCCCGACTACGTCGACGAGCTGGAGTCGTTCGTGGCGGACGGCGGCGGGAGCTGGGACCCCGACACCGTCGCCAGCGACGGGACGTGGGACGCCGCGCTCACCTCCGCCGGGCTCGCACAGTGGGCCGCCCGCGAGGCGCTTACCGGGTCGACCGGCCGACAGACGCCGTTCGCCGTCGGTCGCCCGCCGGGCCACCACGCCGTCACCGACGACGCGATGGGGTTCTGCTTCTTCAACAACGCCGCCGTCGCGGCCCAGACCGCGCTCGACGAGGACCTCGCGGACCGCGTCGCGATCTTCGACTGGGACGTCCACCACGGGAACGGGACGCAGGACATCTTCTACGACCGCGGCGACGTGTTCTACGCGTCGATCCACGAGGACGGACTGTACCCGGACACGGGCGACCTCGACGAGACCGGCGAGGGAGACGGCGAGGGAGCCACCGCGAACCTCCCGCTGGCGGCCGGCGCCGGCGACGCCGACTACCTGTACGCCGTCGACGAGGGGATCGCGCCCGCGGTCGACAGATTCGACCCCGACCTGCTGATCGTCTCGGCGGGGTTCGACGCGCACCGCCACGACCCCATCTCGCGGATGCGCGTCTCCTCGGAGGGGTACGCGCTGTTGACCGATCGGATCCGGTCGCTCGCCGACGACGTCGGCGCCGCCAACGCGTACGTGCTGGAGGGCGGCTACGGCCTCGACACGCTCGCTGAGGGCGTCTCCATGGTCCACGAGACGTACGACGGGCGGACGCCCGTCGCGACCGACGAGGACCCGGACGCGAAGACCGAGACGCTCGTCGACGACCTGCTGGCTGAACTGGACCTGTAGGTCGGGAGCGGAACCGCCGTCGGATGCGCTTGTTCCTACCGCTCCTCGTTCGTTGTTGCGGCAGCGAAAGACGCCCGGAGCGGGATTTGAACCCGGAGGACTTCGCTCACTGCGTTCTCGCTCGTCCTCAGATTCAAATCCCTTCGTCTGCGTTCGTCGCCGCCGGACTCGCTCGTCGCTGACGCTCCTCGCTCGTAGTCGGCGTCGACAGGAACGCCCGGAGCGGGATTTGAACCCGCGTCACGACCGTGACAGGGTCGTATGATGGGCCACTACACCATCCGGGCAAACAAGCGACAGCGCCCCGAAACCGGGGACGCCCGGAGCGGGATTTGAACCCGCGTCACGACCGTGACAGGGTCGTATGATGGGCCACTACACCATCCGGGCTTGTCGCATCAGTTCGTACCCCTGTCTGGCAAATAAGGCTTGTCATCCCTGACGGGAGTGCGGGTCGGTGACAGGGAATCGAGGCGTCCGAGCCGCGACGCCGAGGGGGGAAATGGGGGTCGCGGCCGGTATGCTTTTGTGCCGACCTCGCCTGTGTGGGAGTGTCGAACGCCCCGCGACTCGTGAGCCGCGCGCGGCGGCGCTTGGTAAGTCTTATGCCGCTGGCGTATATACGTATCTGTAGTATCTCGTGATAGCTTCTCCCCACCACCAGCACCCATGGTAGACGTAAGCCAACACGAACTCGTCCCGGACCACGTTCTCCTCGACGACCCCGAGGAGGTCGAGGAGGTCCTGGCGGAGTACGACGTGAAGAAAACGAATTTACCGAAGATCAAACGCACGGATCCCGCGCTCCCCGACGAGGCCGAAGTCGGCGACGTGGTGAAGATCGTCCGCGACTCCCGAACGACCGACGAGGCGGTCGTGTACCGACTGGTCGTCTCATGAACAGGCAAGACCGACGCGTGGTTTCACGCGAGTACTTCTCGGACGAACGGCTCGCCGAACATCACTTCCGCTCGTTCAACAACTTCCTGGACCGCGGCATGCAGGAAGTCGTCGACGAGAAGGAGACCATCGAGACGGACATCGGCGACAAGGAGGGCCAGGAGCCGGTGTACGTCGAGCTCGGCGATGTACGGATGGTCACCCCGCGCGTCCGCGAGGCCGACGGCTCCGAGGAGCTGCTGTACCCGCAGGAGGCCCGGCTCCGCAACATCACCTACTCGGCGCCCGTGTTCATGGAGATGTCCATCGTGCGCGGCGGCGAGGACGAGCCCGAACAGGTCGTCGACACGACCGAGACCAAGGTCGGCCGGATGCCGATCATGGTCGGCTCGAACAAGTGTAACATGGCGGGCTTCTCCGACGAGGAGCTCATCGACATCGGCGAGGACCCCGTCGACCCCGGCGGCTACTTCATCGTCAACGGCTCCGAGCGCGTGCTGATGACCTCGGAGGACCTGGCGCCGAACAAGATCCTCGCGGAGTACGACTCGAAGTACGGCGACGAGATCCAGGTCGCCAAGACGTTCTCCCAGCGCCGCGGCTACCGCGCGCTGGTCCTCTGTGAGCGCAACCGCGAGGGGCTGCTCGAAGTGTCGTTCCCCTCCGTCTCCGGCTCCATCGACTTCGTGACGCTGGTCCGCGCGCTCGGGCTCGAATCCGACGAGGAGATCGTCCACCGCGTCTCGGACGACCCCGAGATCGTGAAGTTCATGCTGGAGAACTTAGAGGAGGCCGACGTCCAGACGACCGAGGAGGCCATCGAGACCCTCGGCGAGCGCGTCGCCTCCGGCCAGGGGAAGAACTACCAGCTCAAGCGGGCGAACTACGTCATCGACCGCTACCTCCTGCCGCACCTCCACGAGGAGGGCGTCGACGAGGAGGACGTGCGGATCAACAAGGCGTACTACCTCTGCCGGATGGCCGAGGCGTGCTTCGAGCTCGCCCTCGACCGCCGGGAGGCCGACGACAAGGACCACTACGCGAACAAGCGCCTGAAGGTCTCCGGCGACCTCATGCGCGACCTGTTCCGCACCGCGCTGAACAAGCTGGCGCGCGACGTGAAGTACCAGCTCGAACGCGCCAACATGCGGAACCGGCAGCTCACCGTCAACACGGTCGTCCGCTCGGACGTGCTGACCGAGCGGCTCGAACACCCGATCGCGACGGGGAACTGGGTGGGCGGCCGCTCGGGCGTCTCCCAGCTCGTCGATCGGACGGACTACATGGGCGTGCTCTCGCACCTGCGGCGCCTGCGCTCGCCGCTGTCGCGGTCGCAGCCGCACTTCGAGGCGCGGGACCTCCACGCGACCCAGTGGGGTCGCATCTGTCCCTCCGAGACGCCGGAGGGACCGAACTGCGGGCTCGTGAAGAACTTCGCGCAGGCGATGGAGCTGTCGCAGACGGTCGAGGACGAACAGGGGCTAAAACGAGAACTGGCGTCGATGGGTGTCGAGGGGATCCCCGGCATCGAGGGCGTCGAACGACAGACGGCGGACGACTGATCATGGCACAAGCAGAACGCGAAGCGAAGGTGTACGTCAACGGGAGCCTCGTGGGCACCCACGAGAACCCGGACGAGCTCGCCGAACAGATCCGAGAGGCGCGCCGCCGCGGCGACGTCAGTGAGATGGTGAACGTCTCGGTGAAAGACCGGACCCGCGAGGTCATCGTCAACGCCGACGCGGGGCGGGCGCGGCGCCCGCTCATCGTCGTCGAGAACGGCGAGCCGCTCCTCGGCGACGAGGAGATCGAGGCGCTCGAACGCGGCGACGTCGAGTTCGAGGACCTCGTCGAGCGCGGCTACGTCGAGTTCATCGACGCCGAGGAGGAGGAAGACATCCTCGTCGCCGTCGACGAGGAGGACGTGACCGAGGACCACACGCACCTCGAGATCGACCCGCAGCTCGTCTTCGGTATCGGCGCGGGGATGATCCCGTACCCCGAACACAACGCGAGCCCCCGAATTACGATGGGCGCGGGGATGATGAAGCAGTCGCTCGGGCTCCCCTCGGCGAACTACCGGATCCGGCCGGACACGCGCCAGCACCTCCTGCACTACCCGCAGCTGGCGATGGTGAAGACGCAGACCTCCGACCAGATCAGCTTCGACAAGCGGCCGGCGGCGCAGAACTTCGTCGTCGCCGTGATGTCCTACGAGGGGTTCAACATCGAGGACGCGCTGGTGATGAACCAGGGCTCCGTCGACCGCGCGCTCACCCGCTCGCACTTCTTCCGGACCTACGAGGGCGAGGAGCGCCGGTACCCCGGCGGCCAGGAGGACCGCTTCGAGATTCCGGACCAGGACGTGCGCGGCGCCCGCGGCGAGGACGCCTACACGCACCTCGACGAGGACGGCCTCGTCAACCCGGAGACGAAGGTGGACGAGTCCTCGGTGCTGCTCGGCAAGACCAGCCCGCCGCGCTTCCTCGAAGAGCCCGACGACATGGGCGGGCTCTCCCCCCAGAAGCGCCGCGAGACATCCGTCACGATGCGCTCGGGCGAGTCGGGCGTCGTCGACACGGTGACGCTGATGGAGGGCGAGGACGGCTCCAAGCTCTCGAAGGTGAAGGTGCGCGACCAGCGCGTCCCCGAACTGGGGGACAAGTTCGCGTCCCGACACGGACAGAAGGGCGTCGTCGGCCACCTCGCGCCCCAGGAGGACATGCCGTTCACCGAGGAGGGGGTCGTCCCGGACCTCGTGATGAATCCGCACGCGCTGCCGTCGCGGATGACGGTCGGCCACGTGCTGGAGATGCTCGGCGGGAAGGTCGGCTCGCTGCGCGGCTCGCGGGTCGACGGCACGCCGTTCCAGGGCGAAGACGAGGAGGAGCTCCGCGGTCAGCTGGAGGAGTACGGCTTCGAGTCCTCCGGCAAGGAGGTCATGTACTCCGGCGTCACCGGCGAGAAGATCGACGCCGAGATCTTCGTCGGGACGATCTTCTATCACAAGCTGTACCACATGGTGTCGAACAAGCTCCACGCCCGCTCGCGCGGGCCGGTCCAGGTGCTCACGCGCCAGCCGACCGAGGGGCGCGCCCGCGAGGGCGGGCTGCGCGTCGGGGAGATGGAGCGCGACACGATTATCGGCCACGGCGCGTCGATGGTGCTCAACGAGCGGCTGCTGGAGTCTTCCGACGCCGAGACGGTCCACGTCTCCGCGGAGACCGGCCTCGTCGCCGTCGAGGACCGCGAGCAGCGCCGCGTGTACGACCCGGTCACGGGCGACGAGGACGACATCCACGAGCTGGAGGTCAGCTACGCGTTCAAGCTGCTGCTCGACGAGATGATCGCCCTCGGCATCCGACCGAAACTCGAACTGGAGGACGCGATTTAGATGTCAATGCAAACACCGAAAGTGCTCGGCGGGATCGACTTCGGCCTCATGGACCCGGAGACGTACCGGGACATGTCCGCGACGAAGGTGATCACGGCCGACACGTACGACGACGACGGCTATCCGATCGACATGGGGCTGATGGACCCGCGACTGGGCGTCATCGACCCCGGCCTGGAGTGCCGGACCTGCGGCTCCCACTCCGGCTCCTGTAACGGCCACTTCGGCCACATCGAGCTGGCGGCGCCCGTCATCCACGTGGGCTTCACGAAGCTCATCCGGCGGCTGCTCCGATCGACGTGCCGCGAGTGCGGGAAGCTCGCCTTGGACGAGGCGCAGCGCGACGAGTTCCGCGACCGCTACGAGCGGGCGAAGGAGCTCGGCGACGACGAACACGACGTGTTGAAGGCCGCCGTCCGGCAGGCCCGGAAGGCGTCCACCTGTCCGTTCTGCGGCGAGCCGCAGGCGGACATCAAACACGAGAAGCCGACCACGTACTACGAGGTCCAGGACGTGCTCTCGGGCGACTACTCCGAGCGCATCGCGGCCGCGATGCAGCCCGACGAGGAGGAGGACGACCCCGGCACCTCGCCGCAGGAGCTCGCCGACGAGACCGACATCGCCGTCGACCGGATCAACGAGATCATGGCCGGCGAGTTCCGCCCGCGCAAGGAGGACCGCCGCGCCATCGAGAAAGCGCTCGACGTCGACCTCACCGAGGAGGACATGAACAAGCTGATGCCCTCGGACATCCGCGACTGGTTCGAGGACATCCCGGACGAGGACCTCGAGGTCCTCGGCATCGACTCCGAGCACTCCCGTCCGGAGTGGATGATCCTGACGGTGCTGCCGGTGCCGCCGGTGACCACCCGCCCCTCGATCACGCTGGACAACGGCCAGCGCTCCGAGGACGACCTCACCCACAAGCTGGTCGACATCATCCGGATCAACCAGCGGTTCATGGAGAACCGCGAGGCCGGCGCCCCGCAGCTGATCATCGAGGACCTGTGGGAACTGCTCCAGTACCACGTCACCACCTTCGTCGACAACGAGATCAGCGGGACGCCGCCGGCGCGCCACCGCTCCGGCCGTCCCCTCAAGACCCTCAGCCAGCGGCTGAAGGGGAAGGAGGGCCGCTTCCGCGGCTCGCTCTCCGGGAAGCGCGTCAACTTCTCCGCCCGGACCGTCATCTCGCCCGACCCGACGCTCTCGCTGAACGAGGTCGGCGTCCCCGACCGCGTGGCGAAGGAGATGACCCAGACGCTCAACGTCACCGAGCGCAACGTCGAGGAGGCGCGCCAGTACGTCCGGAACGGGCCTGAGGCCCACCCCGGCGCGAACTACGTGCGCCGCCCCGACGGGCGCCGGCTGAAGGTGACCGAGAAGAACTGCGAGGAGCTCGCCGAGAAGGTCGAGGCCGACTGGGAGGTGAACCGTCACCTCGTCGACGGCGACATCGTGATCTTCAACCGGCAGCCCTCGTTGCACCGGATGTCCATCATGGCCCACGAGGTCGTGGTGATGCCGTACAAGACGTTCCGGCTCAACACCGTCGTCTGTCCGCCGTACAACGCCGACTTCGACGGCGACGAGATGAACATGCACGCGCTGCAAAACGAGGAGGCCCGCGCCGAGGCGCGCGTCCTCATGCGCGTCCAAGAGCAGATCCTCTCGCCCCGCTTCGGCGGGAACATCATCGGCGCGATCCAGGACCACATCTCCGGCACCTACCTGCTCACCCACTCCAACCCCGAGTTCTCGGAGACGCAGGCGCTGGACCTGCTGCGCGCCACCCGCGTCGACGAGCTGCCCGAGGCCGACGGCGTCGACGACGACGGCCGCGAGTTCTGGACCGGCCGGACGCTGTTCTCGGAGCTGCTCCCCGACGACCTCGACCTCTCCTTTACCTCCTCGGCCGGCGACAGCGTCGTCATCGAGGACGGCCAGCTGATCGAGGGGACCATCGACGAGGACGCGGTCGGCGCGTTCGGCGGCGAGGTCGTCGACACGCTCACCAAGGAGTACGGGGAGACCCGCGCCCGCGTGTTCATCAACGAGATCGCGTCGCTGGCGATGCGCGCGATCATGAACTTCGGGTTCTCGATCGGGATCGACGACGAGTCGATCCCGCCGGAGGCCGAAGAGCAGGTCGACGAGGCGATCGAGAGCGCCTACGACCGCGTCCAGGAGCTGATCGAGACGTACGAGGCCGGCGAGCTGGAGTCGCTCCCCGGCCGCGGCGTCGACGAGACGCTGGAGATGAAGATCATGCAGACGCTCGGGAAGGCCCGCGACTCGGCCGGGGAGATCGCCGACCAGCACTTCGGCGACGACAACCCGGCGGTCGTGATGGCCCGCTCGGGCGCCCGCGGCTCGATGCTGAACCTGACGCAGATGGCCGGCTCGGTCGGCCAGCAGGCGGTCCGCGGCGAGCGGATCAACCGCGGCTACGAGGACCGGACGCTCTCCCATTACCGGCCGAACGACCTCTCCTCCGAGGCGCACGGGTTCGTGGAGAACTCCTACCGCGGCGGGCTCACCCCGCAGGAGTTCTTCTTCCACGCGATGGGCGGCCGCGAGGGGCTCGTCGACACGGCGGTCCGGACCTCCAAGTCCGGCTACCTCCAGCGGCGGCTCATCAACGCGCTCTCCGAGCTGGAGGCGCAGTACGACGGCACGGTCCGGGACACCTCGGGCCGGATCGTCCAGTTCGAGTTCGGCGAGGACGGCACCTCGCCGGTGAAGGTCTCCTCCGGCGAGGAGGACGGCATCGACGTCGACGGCATCGTCGACCGCGTGGTCGACGCCGAGTTCGCCTCCGACGAGGAGAAAGAGCGGTTCCTCGGCGAGCGCGAGCCGCCGACGAACCTCTCGGAGCACGCCGGGCCGGGGCTGAACAAGGCCGGCGGGCCGGGGGTGGAGTCCGATGACTGAGTACGACCACGTCACCGACGACATGGAGGCGGTCGTGGAGGCGACCGAGCTCCCCCGCCGGCTCAAGTCGAAGGTGTACGAGGCGATAGACCGGAAGGCCGAGGAGGCCGGCGAGGTCACCATCGAGCAGGCGACCGACGTCGTCGAGGGCGTCGTGAACCGCTACGAGCAGACGCGGGTCGACCCCCTCGACCCGGTCGGCACCGTCTCCGCGCAGTCGATCGGCGAGCCCGGGACGCAGATGACGATGAACACGTTCCACTACGCCGGCGTCGCGGAGATCGACGTCACGCAGGGGCTCCCCCGGCTCATCGAGCTGGTGGACGCCCGGAAGACGCCGGACACGCCGATGATGACCGTCCACCTCGACGGGGAGTACGCGACCGACCGCGAGAAGGCCCACGAGGTCGTCTGGTCGATCGAGGCGACGCGCATCCTCGCGCTCGGCGACGTGTCGACGAACGTCGCGGACATGCTGGTCCGGATCGACCTGAACGACGACACGCTCTTGGAGCGGTGGCCCACCCACTCCGACCCGACGGAGGTCGCGGAGATCATCGCCAAGACGATCGAGGACTCGCTGGGCGTCGACGCCCGGCAGGCCGGCACGGTCATCGAGTTCGGCCCCAACGAGCCGAGCTACCGCGAGCTGCTCCAGCTCGTCGAGCGGCTCCGGGAGATCGTGTTCAAGGGGATCGAGGAGATCGAGCGCGTCGTCATCCGGAAAGAGGAGATCGACGGCGACGAGGAGTTCGTCCTCTACACCGAGGGGTCGGCGTTCGGCGACACCCTCGACATCGAGGGCGTCGACGCCTCGCGGACGACGTGTAACAACATCCACGAGATCTACCGCAACCTCGGCGTCGAGGCGGCCCGCGAGACGATCATCGACGAGACGAAGAACACGCTCGAAGAGCAGGGGCTCGACGACGTGAACGTCCGGCACCTCATGCTCGTCGCCGACATCATGACGAACAACGGCGAGATCGAGTCGATCGGTCGGCACGGCATCTCCGGCAACAAGGACTCGGTGCTCGCGCGCGCGGCGTTCGAGGTGACGGTTAACCACCTGCTCGACGCCGCGATCCACGGCGAGTACGACGACCTCGACGGCGTCATCGAGAACGTCATCGCCGGCAAGCCCATCTCGATGGGGACCGGCGACGTCGACCTCCGGATGGGGTCGCGCGTCGTGAGCGACGACTAATGTACGTCGAGCTCTCCGACGAGGCGCGGCAGTACATCGGTCGGTTCGACGAGCTGACCGGGGTCACGCCGACCGACTGCCTCGTGGAGGGCGACCGCCTCGTGTTCGTGGTGCCCGCCGGCGAGATGGCGGCCGCGATCGGCCAGGGCGGCGAGACCGTCGCGGAGGCCGAGCGGCGGCTCGACAAGTCGATCGAACTGGTCGAGGACGCCGACACCGCGGAGGCGTTCGTCGCGAGCGCGCTCGCGCCCGCGGCCGTCAACGCGGTCACCATCTCCGAGCAGAACGACCGCGTGGCGTACGTCGAGGTCCAAGAAGCGGACCGCGGCGTCGCCATCGGCGCTGAGGGCGCGAACATCGAGACCGCCCGCCGGCTCGCGGAGCGGCACTACGACGTCGACGACGTTCAGCTGACTTAAAACCGAACCCGCGCACTTTTGCCCGCCGGCCCGTTTGTCGACCCATGAACCGCAGACGCCTCCTCGCCGGTCTCGGAACCGCCGCCGCTGTCGGACTCGCCGGCTGTTCCGGTGACGGCGACGACAGCGGCGGCGGCAACGGAGACGGCGACACTGTCGACCGCCCGTTCCCCGACGCCGCGTGGCGCGACGGTGACGGACTCGACGTCGGGACGCTGGCGACGAGCCACGCCGACGCGGCGGTCGAGGCGGGCGGGGCGACGCTGTTCTCGACGGCGGAGACGAGCCACGACGGCGGCGAGGACCCCACGCCGTGGCTTCCCTCGCAGGAGTATGAGTCGCGGTACGACCTCGAAACCCAGCGGTTGTACGTCAGGGTGGCGGTGACCGAGACCGACGCGTCGGACGTCTCCGAACTGTACGCGGCCGACGGCGATGCGCTGTTTCGCGTCGAGCGGGAGTCGGGCGTGGAGTACGGCCGCCGGTCGATCGACCGGTCGTCGGGCGAACTCGAGTCGGCGATGCGCACGGAGATGGCGACCGGGATCCGCGTCGAGGGTGGGGCCTCGGACGTCGAGACGGAGTACGAGGGGCTGAACCTCTGGAACCCGACGAGCGACGGGGCGGGCGAGGTGCGCGGCGAGGAGACCGCGCGGTTCGCGGCAGACGCCTTCGAGGGGGACCGGAACATCCCTGAAACGGTCGAAACGGCGTCCGCGACCGTCCACGTGTACGAGTCCGGCGTCGTGCCGCGGCTCGAACAGTCGTGGGCGGGGCGACACGACGGGCAGGCGGCGACCGTCGACGTCGACATCGACTACCGGGACCTCGGCGCGACGGTGTCGGAGCCGGCGTGGGTCGAGACGGCGCGCGAGGAGACGAGCGGCTGATACCTGAATCGTTCTGTGGAATTCCATCCGAAACGACGGGCGCTCTCGCCGGCTTACCGGCTCAGCGGGAGCGAACGCCCGTCGTTTTCGGTCGAGCCGATCCGTGAAACACTCTCAGATCCGTCGAGAGGTACCGCTCGGGGGATCTGAGGGCGTTTCGCGGCGGAGAAAGACGACGCTTAAGTAGCTCCGTTCGGAAGTAGGCGTACGATGGCGAACGGCAAGTACGCGGCCCGTAAGCTCAAAAAGGACCGGCAGAAGCGCCGCTGGTCCGACTCCGAGTACGCTCGGCGCGAGCGCGGGCTCAAAAAGAAGTCCGACCCCCTGGAAGGTGCCCCGCAGGCGCGCGGCATCGTCCTCGAGAAGGTCGGCATCGAGGCAAAGCAGCCGAACTCGGCGATCCGAAAGTGCGTCCGGGTTCAGCTCATCAAAAACGGGAAGCAGGTCACCGCGTTCTGTCCCGGTGACGGCGCGATCTCTTTCATCGACGAGCACGACGAGGTCACCATCGCCGGGATCGGCGGTGCGAAGGGTCGCGCGATGGGCGACCTCTCCGGCGTCAACTACAAGGTCGAGAAGGTCAACGGCGTGTCGATGATCGAACTGGTTCGCGGGAACGCGGAGAAGCCGGTCAGATGAGCGGCGAGGAGACCGAGGCGCCGTCCGAGGAGGACGTCGCCGCCGACGAGCCGGACCCGGACGCGCCCGCCTCCAGCGAGGCCGCCAACGAGAACGCCAAGCTGTTCGGCGTCTGGGACGTCACCGAGATCGCCTACGAGGACCCCTCCACGAAGCGATACATGACCGTGACGCCCATCGCGCACACCATGGGCCGTCACGCGTCCAAGCAGTTCAAGAAGTCCGAGATCTCTCTGGTCGAGCGGCTGATCAACCGCCTGATGCAGACCGACGAGAACACGGGCAAGAAACAGCAGGCGACGCGGATCGTCCGCGACGCCTTCGACATCGTCCACGAGCGGACCGAGGAGAACCCGGTCCAGGTGCTCGTGACGGCCGTCGAGAACGCCGCGCCCCGCGAGGAGACCGTCCGCCTGAAGTACGGCGGCATCTCCGTCCCGAAGGCGGTCGACGTCGCGCCCCAGCGCCGCGTCGACCAGGCGCTGTTGTTCATCTCCGACGCCGTCGCCAGCGCGACGTACAAGTCGACGACCGCCGCCGCCGAGGCGCTCGCGAACGAACTCGTCGCCGCCGCCGACTACGACGTCGAGGGCTCCTACTCCATCTCGCAGAAGGAGGAGCGCGAGCGCGTCGCCGCCGCGGCCCGCTAACGCCGGTTCAGCGTTCGGACCGACGGGACGCGTCACGCGGTTTTTCGTTTCGATCCCACCCGCGGAGCGGTGGTGCCGTTCGGCGTTGCGGTGTGTGGATCGAGCGAGGGTGGCGAGCCATTAGCGGAGTGGGTAAATCAGACCGGTTGCTGTGAAACGCTATTTAAATAGCCGTGAGCGGTAGCGACGTTCGCTTATAAAAGAT
>NZ_AOJN01000064.1 GCF_000337335.1 Halorubrum distributum JCM 10118
GGAGGTGTTCACCGTAGAATCACTAATCACTTATAAATAGACGACAGCAACACCACGACTCAATTTATAAACGACCGCTCAGCCGATCGACTCATCCACTCCCGCTCTCGCTCACATCGGAATCGACGACACTCCGCCGATCCACACAGCCGCCGCTGAAAGAGCGGACACGTCGAAAAATGCGGGCAATCGAGTTGCTGAGTCTCGCGGGACAGCGCGCTCAGTCGTCGGCCGGCGCCGCGCCGGAGCCGCCGTCGGCGTGCTGCTGTTTGACCCACGAGAGCTTGCCGCCGGCCGCGAGGATGTCGCGCTCGCGCTCGGAGGCGTCGAGGTCGGCGGTGAACTCCCACTCGCCGTTGACGCTCACGGTGAACTCCTCCTGCCCGGAGCGGACGCCCGCGGGCACGTCGTCGACGATCGCGAGGTCGTCGCCCTGGTCGATCTTCTCGTACGTCTCCTCGTCGATCGCCAGCGGGACGATCCCGAAGTTGAAGAGGTTCGCCTTGTGGATGCGGGCGAAGCTCTGGGCGAAGACGGCCTCGATGCCGAGGTACATCGGACAGAGCGCGGCGTGTTCGCGCGAGGAGCCCTGGCCGTAGTTCTCGCCGGCCACGAGGACGCCGCCGTCGGCGGCGAGCGCGCGGTCGGCGAACGTGTCGTCCACGCGCGAGAGCGTGAACTCGGAGAGCTTCTCGATGTTCGAGCGGAACTTGAGGATGTCCGCCGTCGCCGGGATGATGTGGTCGGTGGTGATGTTGTCCTCCATCTTGAGGAGGGCCTCACCGCCGTCCACGTCGATGTCGTCTTTCAGCGGCACGTCGCCGATGTTCGGGCCCTTGACGAGGCCGTCGTCGATCGCCTCGTCGGGCGAGATGATGTCGGAGTCGTCCTCGCCCATGCCGGGACCGTACTTCGTCCCCATCTCCAGGCCGGGCGCCTCGAGGTCGCCGAGCTCGTCCGCGAGGTCGCGCGGGTCGACGATCTCGCCGGTGATGGCCGCCGCGGTGGCGACCTCGGGCGAGCAGAGGAAGACGGAGTCGTCCTCGATGCCCGAGCGGCCCTCGAAGTTGCGGTTGAAGGTGCGCAGCGAGACGGAGTCGGAGGCGGGCACGTGGCCGATACCGATGCACGCGCCGCAGGTCGCCTCGGAGAAGTTGACGCCGGCCGCCATCATCTCCGCGGTCCAGCCCTCGCGGGCCAGCATCTCGGAGGCCTGCTTCGAGCCGGGCGCGACGATCATCTCGGTCTGCTTGGCGACCTCGCGGTCCTCCAGCATCTTCGCGCTGGGGAGGATGTCCTCGTAGGCGCCGTTGGTACAGGAGCCGACGATGACCTGCTCGACGTCGGTGCCCTCGTACTCGCTGACGGGGGCGACGTTGTCGGGCATCGAGGGGGCGGCCACGAGCGGTTCGAGCTCGTTTAAGTCGACCTCGATCGTCTCCGCGTACTCCGCGTCGTCGTCGGGCTGGAGGTCGACGTACTCCTCCTCGCGGTCCTGGCGCGCGAGCCAGTCCTTCGTCTTCTCGTCGGTCGCGAAGATCGAGGAGGTGGCGCCGAGCTCGGTGCCGAGGTTCGTGATCGTGGTGCGCTCGGGGATCGTGAGCTTCTCGGCGCCGGGGCCGGTGTACTCGAAGATCTTGCCGACGCCGCCCTTGACGGTCAGCTCGCCGAGCAGGTGGAGCGCGATGTCCTTGGCGGTCGCCCACTCGGGGAGCTCCCCCTCGAGGTGGACGTTGACGACTTCCGGCATCTCGACGTAGTAGGGGCCGCCGCCCATCGCGACGGCGATGTCGAGGCCGCCGGCGCCGATCGCAAGCTGGCCGAGCCCGCCGGGGGTCGGCGTGTGCGAGTCGGAGCCGAGCAGCGTCTTGCCGGGCGCCGCGAAGTTCTCCTTGTGGACCTGGTGGCAGATCCCGTTGCCGGGCCGGGAGAAGTACGCGCCGTACGTGCCGGCCGCGGAGCGGAGGAAGCGGTGGTCGTCGGTGTTCTTGAAGTCGAACTGGTACGTCTGGTGGTCGCAGTACTGCGCGGCCAGCTCCGTCTGGACCTCGTCCAGGTCGAGCGCCTCGAACTGGAGCCACACCATCGTCCCCGTCGTGTCCTGCGTCAGCACCTGGTCGATCTCGATGCCGATCTCCTCGCCGGGCGTCAGCTCGCCCTCGACGAGATGCTCATCGAGGATCTTCTCCGTAATCGTTTGTCCCATATCACGCCAAGATGGCCGTCCCGTGGATATAAAACCCGCGAGTTTCCCGAAGATCGACCGTGTTAGATCCCGCGATGCGGCAACGATCGCTGTGATCTCCGCGTGGTACCACGCACCGTGAAATACGTAGCCGTCCGGAGTGTTTTAGGTCATTAATCACCTGAAACGACCGAAATCGGGGGTTTCAATGGTCGCGGCGAAACCTGCCGATTCGCCCCTCCGCGTCGCGCGACGCGGGCGACACCGTTTTGCCTCGCCCGCGGTTCCGGACGCGCATGTTCGACTCGGGAGCCGCGGTCGCGGCGGCGCTGGAGGCGGCCGGCGCCGACCTCGACGAGGAGCAGCGACAGCCGAACGGCGTCGACCTCACCGTCGACGCGGTGTTCGCACAGACCGAACCGGGACGGCTCGGGCGCGACGGGAAGCGCGTGGGCGAGCGACGGGAGCTGGAGCCCCGCGGCGACTGCTACCGGCTCGAACGCGGGAGCTACGTCGTCCGCTACGGCGAGCGGGTACGGATCCCGGAAGAGCGGATCGGGTTCGTCCTCCCGCGCTCGACGCTGCTGCGCAACGCCTGTACCCTCGACACCGCGGTGTGGGACGCGGGCTACGAGGGGGTCGGCGAGGGCCGACTCGACGTGGGCCACCCGATCGAGATCGAACCGGGCGCGCGGATCGCGCAGCTGGTGCTCGCCGAGGCCGACCACGAGGGGACATACGACGGCGCGTACCAGCGGGAGAACCTCTGAGGGACGGCGTCTGCTGCGGGCCGGCTACGCACCGTCCCAGTCGCCGCCGACGCGGTCGATCCCCATCATGTCCTCCCCGGCGTGTTCGGAGAACACGACCTTACAGTTCGGCTCGGGGACGTCGAACGCCTCGACCGCCCGCTCCATCACCGCCAGCGCGAACGCGCGCTTGTATTCGAAGGGCCGGCCCTCGCGGATCTCGGCGTCCAAGAAGAGGAGCGGCCCCTCGACCGCCCGCCCGATCGCCATCGCGGACGGTTCGCGTTCCGCGATCGTCACGGCGACGTGGCCGGCGCTCGTCTCCATCTCCTCGGTGTACCGATCGGTGACGAACGAGACGAACGCCTCGCGGTCGGCGGGCGACAGCGACAGCGTCGTCGCGAACTGTAGGAGTGGCATACTCGCGACTCGGACCGGGGCGACTTCGCACTGTCGGCCGTCGCGGCGCGTCGGCGCGGAACGGTCGTTGCCCGCGGCTGTGCGAGCGACTCGCTCGGTGAGTAAAGGAACGAACGGCACGCCCGTGCCGGGAAAAGGTGGCACGGGCGTGTCGTTCTGTAGGTCCCCGCTGACGCTTCGGCCCTCCAAGCGAAGCGTCACCTGATACAAGCGGTGGTAGACACTTAAGCGTGCCGGGGGCGGCAGCGTTGTCGTATTAGTTAGCGGCAATTCGTTCACAACAGCTCGCTAATATGAGCCGCGAAACCGCGCGACTGCGTCCGGTCGAGTCGGTGTCCGAGCGCTTTCCGCGCGCTACTGCCGGGCGGGGTGGTCCGCGCGGAGCCCCGTCTGCCCCTCGCCGAGGAGCTGTTCGCGGAGCGTCTCGCCCGGGGGTTCGGCGTCGGCCGGAGGGACCAGTCCGCGCTCGCGCAGCTCCGGGACGACGAGGTCGACGAAGTCGACGAGCGAGTCGGGGCGGACGACCTCCTTGACGTTGAACCCGTGGACGCCGACCTCCTCGTGCCAGCGCTGAAGCTCGTCGGCGACGTGTTCGGGGGTGCCGACGACCTTCGGCGAGGTGGTGCCGAGCCCGCAGAACTCCGCGACCTCGCGGACCGTCCACTCGCGGTCGGGCTGGGCCTTCGTGAACGCGTTCATCGTCCCCTGGATCGCGTCCGTCTCGATGTGCTCGACCTTCTGGTCTGGGTCGAGCTCGGAGAGGTCCATGTCGAGGAAGCCGGACAGGAGCGCGAGCGTCGCCTCGACGTCGACGTGCCGCTTGTACTCCTCGTACTTCGCCTCCGCGAGCGCGTGCGTCTCGCCGACGACCGGCACCACGCCGATGAAGAACCGGAGGCTCTCGGGGTCGCGGCCGGCGTCGGCCGCGCGCGACTTCACGTCCTCCATGTACTCGACGACCCCCTCCTCGGTCGGCTGGCTGGCGAAGACGGCCTCCGCGTTGCGCGCGGCGAACGACCGGCCGTGGTCGGAGGAGCCGGCCTGGTAAACGACCGGGGTGCGCTGGGGGGACGGCTCGCAGCCGTGCGGGCCCGGCACGGAGAAGTGGTCGCCCTCGTGGTCGATCGCGTGGACCTTGTCGGGGTCCGAGTACCGCCCGGCCTGGCGGTCGACCTCGACGGCGTCGTCCTCCCACGACTCCTCCCACAGCTTGTAGCAGACGTCGAGGAACTCGTCGGCGCGGTCGTAGCGCGTCTCCTTGTCCATCCGCTCGTCGAGCCCCAGGTTCTCGGCGGCCGACTCCAGGTAGGAGGTGACCACGTTGATCGCGATCCGGCCGTCGGTGAGGTGGTCGAGCGTCGAGAACTCCCGCGCGAGCTGGTAGGGGTGGGTGTACGTCGTCGAGCGCGTCACCGCGAACCCGAGGTCGTCGGTGACCTCCGCCATCGCCGGCACGACGAGCTGCGGGTCGTTCGCGGGGGTCTGGACCGCCTTTTCCACGGCGACCTCGCGGTCGTCGCCGTACACGTCGTAGATCCCGCGCACGTCCGCGAAGAACACGGCGTCGAAGCCGCCGCGCTCGGCGGTCCGCGCGACCTCGGTCCAGTACTCGCGGTCGGCGTAGTCCGCCGACCGGTCGCCGGGGTACCGCCACGACCCGGGCGAGACGTGCTCGACCGAGGACATGGTGAAGAGGTTGAGGTGTAGGTGATCGGACACGGACCTCGGTACGCGCTCCGGAGTAATACGGACACAGGAAGTGGCGGGTCTTGTCGCTGTCGCGGACGCCTCGGATGCGCCGCTTCGACGCGACGCTACGCCGAGACGGACTCCGGCGAGGAGACGTACGCCGCGAAGTCGGAGGTGGTGATGATGCCGATGGGCGTCTCCCCGTCGACGACCGGCACGTGGTGGAACCCGTGTTCGAGCATCGTCGCGGCGACGGCCGCGACGTCGTCCTGCGCGCCCGCCGTGATCGGGTCCCGCGTCATGTACCGCTCGACCGTCGTCTCGGCCTTCGGCTGGCTCTTCGCGACGATGTCGACGAAGTCAGTCGAAGTTAAGATTCCGACGAGGCCGCCGTCGTCGTCGACGACCAGCACCGAGCTGATGTCGTTGTCCAGCAGCACCGCGGCCGCGTCCTCGACCAGCGTGTCCGGCGTCACCGTGTGGAGGCCCGTCGACATCAGTCGTGCCACGAAGACGTCTTCGATCTCGTCCATACCTGAAACACCCGCCCTCGCCGTATAAGCGTTCTCACAGGTACCGCGAGAGCCCGGACTGGCGGCGCGGGCCGTCCCCGTCCGGGTCCGCGACCCACGCCGTCCGCTCGTCTCGAAGCCCCTCTCGGTCCGCCGCCGGCGGGTCGGCGGGCTCGAAGGCGGAACACCCGCTCCCGCACTCGCGACCGGGGTCGACCACGCGGTCGAAGTGCGCGCAGCGCGGCCGGCCGTCGGCGGTCGCCTCGCCGTGCGCGCACGCCGGCGGCTCGGGACGCCACCCCTTCCCGTACGCGCGCTCGGCGATCCGCCGCCGCTTGCGGGCCTTCGCCTCGGGGCCGACCAGGGCGACGTCCGCGCGGGAGGGGCGCTCCTCTACGATCTCGACGCCGGGCGCGTCGGGGTCGAGCGGCGTCGGCTCGCGGACGACCTCGCGCTCCCCGGTCTCGGGGTCGAACCGCCAGACGCCGACCGCGTCGGGGATCCGGTTGAGGTGCGCGCGGGTGACGTAGGAGGCGGTCGCGAGGACGACATCGTCGAAGAGGCCGAGCGCGGCGTCGTAGCGCAGCTGCGCCTCGAGGTCGCCCGGCGTCCCGAGGTCGGGCTTGTTCTCGACGGCGACCAGCCCGCCGACCCAGTCCTCGGGGTAGCGCGCGGTCGCGCGCACGACCGGCCGCCCGTTCCGGCGCTCGCGTTCGAGGTAGCCGACCTCGACCGCGCGCTCGACGACCGCGGCGGCCCGGTCCGGCGGGAGGTCGAACGCGTCGCGGACGGGGACGGCCTCGCCGGGGCCGACCGCGGCCTCGATGGCGGGGTCCGGGATCCGCTCGGCGCTGACGGCGGCGCGGTCGTCGAAGCCGGGCCCCGGCGACAGCAGGCAGACGTCGACGATGCGGGTCCCCGGCGTCTCGACGCCCGCGCCGAGCTGGCGGGCGACGACGCGGTCCGGGGATTCGAGCGCGGCGCAAAGCGCCAGCTCGAACCGGTACTCCATGACGGGGGAAGGGACCCGGCGGGCTAAAGCGCGTCGTCCGCGACGATCGCCGCCGAGTCCCGCCCTCGTTCGCCTCTGTACCGTCGCCCCGCCGCCGGCCGAAACCGGTATTCCCCGCCGGCTCCAACTTCGACTATGCGCCGGGTCACCCGGAACGTCTTTATCGCTATCGCCTTGGTCGTCGTCGCGCTGCTCGCGCTCGGCGCCCTCCCCAGCTACCTCGGCAGCGGCGACCCGTACTACCTCACGGTCGAGCCGATCGAGACGAACGGCACCGCCGCCGACGTGAACAACGTCTCCGACCGGCGGTACCCGTTCCTGATCGGCGCGATAGAGAGCGAGGACGGGCGCTCCATGGGGTACCAGACCGGCCCGTACGGCATGAAGGAGTGGTTCACGCACACGCCGTTCGACGAGGTGGACGCGCTCACCCGGCAGGTGCCGAACGCCTCGACGGAGACCGGCGTGCGGGTGCGCCGCGACGGCCAGGTGTACCGCGCGGAGGTGGTCCGCCCGTGACGCGCGAGAACGCTGACTCCGACGCGGGCGACGCCCCCGACGACCCCGATGCCCCCGCCGCCGACCTCCGCGACCTCCCCGCGTTCGCCGACGGCCGTAACCACTCGCTGCCGGGAGAGCCCGAGTGGCCGGTGAAGGAAGTGGTCGTCGAGTACGACGAGGGGTGGTTCGTCGGCGGCTACGACCGCGTCGAGCAGCCCGACGGGACGGAGAAGAACTACTACTGGGCCGAGCTGTCGCCCGCGACGGTGATCGTCGCGGTCGCGGACGACCGGGTGCTGTTCGTCGAGCAGTACCGGCCCACCGTGCGGAACACCCAGCTGGAACTTCCCGCGGGGATCGTCGAGTCCGGCGAGTCCTACACCGAGGCGGGCGCGCGCGAGCTCGCCGAGGAGACCGGCTTCGAGCCGTCCTCGACGTCGCTGCTGCAGGAGGTATGGTGTTCGACGGGCGTGTTGCGCCACACGCGCGGCTACGTGTTCGCGGAGGGGTTGGAGCCGGTCGACGTCGACCACGACAGCAACGAGTTCCTCGCCCCGCGGTCGGTCCCGGTCGAGGAGGCGCTCGAAATCGCCCGCGATCCGCCGACGAACGACGCGACGCTGGAGGGGCTCCTCCTCGCCGAGCGCGAGGGGCTGCTGTAGGCTCACGCCCGCCGTCACCCCCCCCTTCGAACCCGACGAACGTCCAGTTCCCGGCGTCGACGGGGAGGTATTAGGCGTCTCGACCCCTAACACCCTCCATGAGCCAGACTTCGGAGCAGTCGGTGTTGCTGTCGGACGACCCCCCGCTCGACCTCCGCCTCTCGGACGAGGAACTGGCGGCGACCCGCGAGCGCATCGTCTCGTTCATCCGCGACGTCGTCGACGAGGCGGGCGCGGAGGGGGCAGTACTCGGCCTCTCGGGCGGTATCGACTCGACGCTCACCGCCCACCTCGCGGTCGAGGCGCTCGGCGAGGACGGCCTCCACGGGCTCACGATGCCCTCGGCAGTGAACGACGCGGACGTGATGAGCGACGCCGAGCGCGTCGCCCACGACCTCGGGGTCGAGTACGACGTGATCGAGATCCAGCCGATCGCGGAGGCCTTCTTCGATGCGGTCCCGGAGGCCGCGGCGGACCAGATGGCGGCCGGCAACGTCTACGTCCGCACCCGCGCCGTGCTGAACTACTTCGTCGCCAACGCCGAAAATAGGGTCGTCCTCGGCACGGGCAACCGCGCCGAGGCGATGACCGGCTACTACACGAAGTACGGCGACCAGGCGGTCGACTGTAACCCGATCGGGAACCTCTACAAACAGCAGGTGCGCCAGCTGGCCGCCCACGTCGGCGTCCCCCGCGACCTCGTGATGCAGGAGCCGACCGCGGGGATGTGGGAGGGCCAGACCGATGCCGAGGAGCTGGGGCTCGACTACGACACCGTCGACGCCATCCTCGCGGTCCACGTCGACGGCGGCCTCTCGCGCGCGGCGACGGTCCGCGAACTCGACGTCCCGGCAGAAGCCGTCGACCGCGTGGTCGACCTCTACGAGCGCAGCGCCCACAAGCGGGCGATGCCGCCGGCGCCCGAGCGGGATTTATAAAAATCGACGCGGTGGCGCGTGCCTGCGAGCGGCCGACAGGCCGCGAGACGCGAGGGACCGAAGGTCCCTCTGGCAGCCGGCGCGAAGCGCCGGCGACAGCACGCGCGAGGGAGTCGCTGGCGCCGGCGGCGCCAGCGACGAGGCTGGGGAGGCGTGAGGTGCGGTCGCTGTGCGGGGCGGGACTCAAAGGGACAGTCCTGAGGCGGGCGCAGGCAATGTAAGTAGCGTGGCGCTACGCGCCACGGAAAGGCGGCGGCGAAGCCGCCGGCGACACCGCAGGAGCGAGCATCGCGAGCGACGAGGAGCGCAGCGAGCGTGCGTCCGCCTCGCGGCTGGGGCTTTGGCGGTGTTCGCCGCTGATCCGCTGTTAGCCATTTATAAACGAGTGGTTGCCTCTTTGGAGGAATTCGTCGCAGAGTCTTCGACTGCTTATAAACCTCTAGCAGCGACACCGCTCGATCAGAAACGGAATTCCGGCGACGCGACCGCTCTCAGAACTCCCGCATCGCTTCCAGCACGTCGTACGCGGAGCCGTCGTCGATAACCTCGCGGGCCGCGTCGAGGCCCTCCTCGATCGAGTCGACGTCCTCGCCGGCGTAGATCCGGAGCGCGGCGTTGACCGCGACCGCGTCCGCGAAGGCGCCGTCGCGCTCGCCGGCCAGCACCTCCTCGGTGATCGCGGCCGACTCGACCGCCACGTCGTCGACCGCGAGGTCCTCCTCTTCGAGGTCCATGCCGTAGTCGGCGGTCTCGATCTCGAAGTCGGTGAAGCTCGCGCCCTCGCTGCCGGCCGCCTCGGCGTCGCCCTCGCTCGCGCCGCCCGCGCCGTCGCCCGCTGCGTCCCACTCGGCCACCTTCGTGTAGCCGGGGCGCACGTCGTCGTACCCCTCCATGCCCTGGAACATCAGGACGCGGTCGAGGTCGTGGAACTCGCTCTCGACGAACGTGTCGACCACCTTCTTCGCGAACGCGAGGTGGTAGAAGGAGCCGAGGTGAACGGAGGCGCCGGCCGGGTTCGCCAGCGTCTCGACGGTGTTGACGAACGTCCGGACGCCCATCTGGTCGCGGCGGTCGAACAGGTCGTCGATGGCGGGGTTGAACGCGGGCTGGTAGTAGAAGCCGAAGCCGGTCTCGTCGACCATGTCGGCGGAGTCCGAGGGCGTCAGCTCGGTGTGGACGCCGAGCTCGTCGAGGACGTGCTTGTACGAATCCTGCTTCTGGGTCGGCACGCGATCGCCCGAGTGGACGACGACGGGGGTGCCCGCGGCGGCCGCGACCGCTCCGGCCGCGACGCCGAGGATCGCGGTCCGGCCCTTCCCGTCGTAGTTGGCGCCGCAGTCGACGGGGTCGACGTCCGGTTCGGCGTACTCGACGCGGTCGCACATCACGTCGACGTACGCGCCGAGCTCCTCGGGCGTGTTCCGCTTCCAGCGGTTGGAGAGCCAGAACGCCCCGAGCGTCGTCGGGTCCGGCTCGCCCGCGAGGATCCGCTCGAACGCCTCGGTCGCCTGCGCGCGCGTGAGGTCGTCGGCCGACTTGTGGCCGGAGCCGCAGACCTCGGTCATCAGCCGCTTGAGGGGCCAGTCGCCGAACTCCTGGGTCGCCTGAGCCATACGCGCCGTTCGGGTTCTCCGACGAAAAGTCCCCCGTTCGACTCCCGGGCGCCGGGAACGCGTCGGGCCGGGGCCGGTCGCCCTACGCGCGACCGAGGCGACGCGCGCGAGCGGCGAGCGGGGNTCCCCCGTTCGACTCCCGGGCGCCGGGAACGCGTCGGGCCGGGGCCGGTCGCCCTACGCGCGACCGAGGCGACGCGCGCGAGCGGCGAGCGGGGTGACAGCGCCGATCTCGCCGGGTCCGTGGTACTCGTTCGCAAACAATAACTCCACGGGCGTTCGTTTATCCGTCATAGAATAACAGATTCAAGCCTTTCTTCTCTCTATTGATTCTGTATAAAGGGCCAAACAGCGTTAGAGTTATATGTATGTCCAGCCATCGTTTGGATGTACCCGATGACGTCCAAATCCGTCGCCACCGCGCTCACGCTGTACCGCTCCCGCACGCTGACGCTCGAACAGGCCGCGACCGTCGGCGGCTGCTCGACGACGCAGCTGGAAGAGAGCGCCCGGGCGTTCGCCCCGACGCCGGGCGACGCTCCCGCGGACGACTGAGACGCGCGCTCGTCTCCGACGACACGCGTCCCGCTGACGCTCGACGACCCTCCGAAACCCGTACGTACGCGGGTCTCCTAACCCGCGTAATGAGTTTGGACGCCGACTGGCGGGCCGACCTCGACGCGGTCGACGCGGCCCTCATCGACGAGTACCAGAGCGGCTTCCCCGTCGAACCCCGGCCGTTCGAGCGGGTCGCCCGCGAGATCAGCGCCGAGACGGGAATCGACGTCGACGCCGAAACGGTCCTCGACCGCGTCCGGGACCTCCGCGAGCGCGGCGTGTTCCGGCGGTTCGGTGCGGTGCTCAACCCGCCGGTCATCGGCTCGTCGACGCTCGCGGCGGTGCGCGCCCCCGAGGACCGGTTCGACGCGGTCGCCGAGGTCATCAACGGCTACCGGCAGGTGAACCACAACTACCGCCGCGACCACGAGTGGAACCAGTGGTTCGTCGTCACCGCGGGCTCCCGCGAGAAGCGCGACGAGATCCTCGCGGAGATCGAGGCGCGCACCGGCTGTGAGGTGCTCGCCCTCCCGATGCTCACGGACTACTACATCGACTTGGAGTTCCCCGTGGTCAACGCCGACCGATTCGCCCGAGAGTCGCTCGACGAGACCGCGGTCTCCGCCACCCGCATCTCCGAGAACGCTCGCGGCGATCTGAGCCCCCTCGAAGCAGACCTCCTCTTGGCGATCCAAGACGGCTTCCCGCTCTCTTCGACCCCCTACGCCGACGTGGCGGACGAGATCGGCGCGAGCGGCTCGGGCGTCGACCCGACCGTCGACGACGTCCTCGAAGCGGTCGAGCGCCTGCTCGCGGACGGCTGTATCAAGCGGATCGGCTGTATCGTCAACCACGTCGTCACCGGGTTCACGAACAACTGTATGGTGGTCTGGGACGTGCCCGACGACGAGCTCGACGCGCGCGGCGAGGCGGTCGGGAGCCTCCCGTACGTCACCCTCTGTTACCACCGGCCGCGCCGCCCTGACTTAGACTGGGAGTACAACCTGTTCACGATGATCCACGGCCGCGAGGCGGAGGCCGTCGACGCGAAGATCGACGAGCTGGCGGCCGACCACCTCCCGTTCGCCCACGAGCGGCTCTACTCGACGGAGACGCTGAAACAGACCGGCGCGCGCTACGAGGACCTCGTCGCGGACGGGCAGTAGAAGGACACAGCGGACGGAAAAGAGGAGAGGGAGACGGCCCGCGGCTCAGTCGTCGCCGAGGACGGTCGGCTGCTCCTCGTCGCTCGAGTCCAGCGCATCGGCGGCGACGAACTCGCCGTCGCCGCCGAGCCCGCTGCCGGCGCCGAGGCGGTCGAGCGCGTCGGCGCCCGCGACCGCGACGACGACGAAGCCGACCTTCGAGACGACGTCGAGGTAGACGAACACGAGCATCTCCGTGGCGGGCGTCAGCAGGCCGAAGCCGGTCGGCGCGAGCAGCCACACGACCGGGTACAGCGTCCACAGCACCACGGTGATGTTCCGGAGCGTGCCGAAGACCGCGCGGACCCGGTCGCCCTCCGCCGAGGCCGACCGCGGGAGCGAGACGAGGAGCCCGTAGACGAGCGCGACGTACGCGGCCCCGGCGACGCCGAAGGCGACCCACGAGACCGTCCCGGTCGTCGCGGCGGCCGCGATACCGCCGGCGATGATCACCACGTCGACCCCGATCAGCCCGGCGAGCACGCGCCGCGACGGCCGCGCGAGCAGGCCGAGGTAGAGCAGCAGCAGCGGCGTCGTCAGGAGCCAGTCGACGTACCGGGCGACGTCGAGATCCCCGGCTGACAGCGAGACGCTTCCGAACCCGAGCGCCATCAGGAGGTACGCGATCGCCGCGATACCGGTGACCCCGGCGAGGGTGCCGTAGTAGACCGCGTGCGACTCGTCTGCCTCCGAAGACCGGGAGAACCACGCCCACAGGGGCGGAATCGTCCCGGCGCCCATCGCGAGGGCGCCGATCCACGCCCAGACGGCGGTGTCGACGAGCATCTCAGTTCACCCCCTCCCCGGCGGGCGATTCGTCGCCCCCGCCGCCGTCGCGCGAGAAGTCGAACTCGGTCCCCCCGCCGTCGGTTCCCCCGTCGGAGACCGCGGTAGCGGCGTTGTTGCCGCCGCCCGCGGCGTCCCGGTCGGTTCCGCCGCTCGCGGCGCCGAGGTCGTCCTCGGCCGCGAACTCGAAGTCGTCGACCGCGTCGCGCAGCGCGAGCGCACGGTCGGAGAGCGACCCGGCCGCGGTCTCGACCGCCCCGAGGGTCTGCTCCTGTTCGTCGACCGCCCCGGTGACGTCGCCGGCCGCGCTGGCCGTCTGCGCGCTGATCGCGGAGACGTCCTCGACGTGGCCGACGACTGCGTCGACGGAGTCCGCCTGCGTCTCGGTCGCTCGGGTGATCTCGGTCATGCTCGTGTCGGTCCGTTCGGAGGCCTCCGCGAGGCGTTCGAGGGCGTCGATCGACGTCTCGACCGTGTCGACGCCGGCGGAGATCCGCTGTTCGGTGCGCGCCATCGCGTCGGCGCCCGTCTCCGCGCGCTCCTGGACGGAGTGGATCCGGGCTTCGATCTCGCCCGCCGATTCCTGGGTCTCCTCCGCCAGCGCCTTCACCTCCTCGGCGACGACCGCGAAGCCGGCGCCCTCGGCGCCGGAGCGGGCCGCCTCGATGGAGGCGTTCAGCGCGAGCAGGTTCGTCTGCTCGGCGATCTCCGAGATGGTGTCGACGACCTCGCCGATCTCCTCGACCTCCTCGGCGAGCGCCTCGACCTCCGCGGTCGTCTCCGCCGTCGTCTCCTCGACCGCGTCCATCTCGGCGAGCGCCTCCTCGGCGGCCTCGCGGCCCTCCTCGCCGACCTCGGCGGCGTGTTCCGCGGTCTCCGCCACGTCGGTGACCGTGGAGGCGACCTCCTCGGCCGACGACGCGAGGTTCTCGGCCTCGTCGGTCGCCGCCTGGAGGTCGTCGCGCTGGGTGCGCGCGCCCTCGGCGATCTCCGAGACCGCCTCGCTCACGGTCCCGGTCGTCGCCCGCAGGTCCTCCGTGCGGTCGTCGACGGTCCCGGCCACGTCGGCGGTGTCCTCGGCGACGGTCGCGACGGACGCGACCGTCTCCTCCAGCTCGTCGGCCATCTCGTTGAACGCGACGCCGACGCGCGCCATCGCCTCGTTGTCGGCGTCGGAGTCGACCCGCTGGGTCAGGTCGCCGTCTGCGAGCGCCCGCATCGCCGACTCGTACTCGGTCGCCTTCCGCTCGACCGTCTCGGCGCGCGCGTCGGCCTCCCGCCGCGCCTGCTCCGCCTCCTCGCGAGCCGCTTTCGCGTCGGAGATCTCCGAGCGCAGCGAGCCGCGCATCTCGTCGAACGCCCGGAACAGCCGCCCGATCTCGTCGGTTCGGCCCGTGTCCAGTCGCACGTCGAGGTCCCCCTCGGCCATCCGCTCGGCCTTGGCCGTGAGCTGTCGCAGGGAGATGACCGTGTTCGATCCGATGGTGACGCCGATGAGCGCGAGCCCGATCACCGTCAACAGCGTCATCCCGACGAGCCCGGAGCGTACCGCCGCGCCTGCGGCCCCGGCCTCCTCCGCGCGGAGGTAGACGATGACACCGTATGAAACTGAAACCCCCATGACCCCGATCAAAGACAGCGCGAGCTTCGCGCCGTAACTCGACCGGACGCCGGAGGACGATCCCGCTTGCATGTGTACTGGATCGCACGGATCGTATCGGGATAATAACTGCTCCCCGAATATTACCAGTGATAACTGCGTTCGGCGCTGCGTCCGTTTAGCCCGCGGTTGGCGACCGAATCGGTCCGGGGGACCGACCTCGCCTCACCCGAGGAGGTACCGCGTCCACGGGTACCGCTCCACGAGGGGCCGGCCGCCGACCTCGTACTCCTCGACGACCGAGTCGAGCCCGAGGATCCGCCCGGCGCCGAAGGCGGCGACCGAGAGGAACACGAGCATGTACGCGAAGTCGCCGTTGATGTAGCCGTGCGAGATGTCCCAGTTGCCGAGATAGAAGAGGAGCATCATGAACGCGCCCCAGAACGCGGCGAGCCGCGTGAGGAGTCCGACGATCACGCCGAGCCCGATGAGCACCTCGCCCCACGGCACCGCGACGTTCACGAAGTCGACGAACAGCGCGTTCTCGCCCATCGCGGCGAACAGGCCGGCAGCCGGGCTGCCGTTCGCGGCGGGCGCGTTCTGGAGGTACCCGACGGCGCTGAAATCGCCGCCGAGGACCTTACTGAGGCCGCTCTGGAAGAACGCGAGACCGATCATCAGCCGCAACGCGAGGATGAACCAGACGCTGAGCGTGTGGAGCTTTCCCTCGACCGAAACGCTGCCGATCGTGCTTCGGAGCGCGACTTCTTTCGTTGACATACGTCACCCGACTCTCGGAGGTGTCTTAAGTAGAACGGCGGATTCTCGGGCGGCGTGACCCGTTCGAGGTCGCTCCCGCGATCTGTTCGAGGCCTGTCTCGCGGTTCGGGGACCGGTACGTTGAGGGCGTCGCCGTCCGCACGCGACCACATGGCGAGCACCTTCGACCGACTCGGGTACGGGACGTACAAGCTGGCGGACGGCGAGGAGTGCGCGGCCGGCGTCGCGCACGCGATCGAGACCGGCTACCGCCACGTCGACACCGCGCAGGGGTACGACAACGAGGCCTCGGTCGGCGACGGGATCGACCGCAGCGACGTCGACCGCGAGGACCTGTTCGTCGCGACGAAGCTCTCGACGGACAACCTCTCGTACGACGACGCCGTCGAGACCGCGCGCGCCAGCCGCGACCGGCTCGGCGTCGACTCGATCGACCTGCTGTACGTCCACTGGCCGATCAACAGCTACGACCCCGAAGAGACGCTGCCCGCGCTCGACGACCTCGTCGACGACGGCGTGATCGACCGGATCGGGCTCTCGAACTTCCGGCCAGACCAGCTCGACGAGGCGATCGCTCGACTCGACCACGACGTGTTCGCCCACCAGGTGGAGTGTCACCCCCTGCTTCAACAGGAGCGGCTCCGCGAGTACGCCGTCGAGGACGGCCACTGGCTCGTCGCCTACTCGCCGATCGCGCGCAACCGCGTCGCCGACGTCGACGTGCTTCAAGAGATCGCGGCGAGCCGCGACGCGACCCCCGCGCAGGTGAGCCTCGCGTGGCTGCTCTCGAAGGAGCGCGTCGCGCCGATCCCGAAGGCGGCCGACTTCGGGCACGTCGGGGAGAACTGGGCCGCCCGCGAGCTCGACCTGACGGACGACCAGATCGCCCGGATCGACGCCTTGGACCGCGACGAGCGGATCGTCGACTTCGAGGAGGCGTCGTGGAACCGAGGGTGATCTCCGGAGCGCTCAATACCCGTACTGTGGCCTCATAGTCGGTTTAACGGGCCTCCCGATCGAACGGTCGACCGTGTCGGACCCGAACCCCCAGACGGACGTGCGTCCCGACCCCGAGAGCGAGTCAGGCCCCCGCGACCGCCCGGCCCTCCTCGCCGCCACGCCCGACGTCGAGGCCGTGTCCGACTGGCTCCGGACGCTCGCCGCCCTCGCGGGCCTCCTCGGTCTCCTCCTGACGCTGATCGCGGTGGAACTGCTGGTCCGGATCTGAGCCCGTCCGCCGCCGAACCGAAACTGAACGCGAAATCCGCCCGATCCGGCGATGGACCCGTCCTCACCGGCGGTTTCACTTCCGCTTTCGGGCGCGTTTTTAAAAGGTGCGGGCACGACGTGTCCGGTATGGGCCAGTCCACGTTCGACGACGACGACCTGTTCGGCGAGGCGGCCGAGGAGACCCGCGCGGAGGTCGAAGAGCACCTCGCGGCGGCGCGCGACCAGCTCCCCGACCCCGACGCGGTGTGGGAGACGGACGCGGACAACGTCCTCGGCGCGCTCAACGGGCTGAAGTCCGCCCTCGACGCCGGCGACGCGGTCGACAGCGTCCGCTCGGCGAAGAAGGCGTACGTCCTCGGCGAGCGCGCCGACGCCTTCGAGGACGCCGACGATTTAAAAGCGGAGATCGAGGAGCTGGAGTCGCTCGTCGGCGACATCGAGGACGCCGCCGAGGAGGTGGCCTCCCTCACCGGCACCGTCCCCGCGATCCGCGGGGCGCTTCAGGACGCGGCGGACGACGACGAAGCGGAGGAAGACGAGGAGTAGCTCCCGCGCCGTGCTTTTTTAAGCGGCGTCGCGGTCGACGACGGCCGCCGACAGCTCCGCGAGCGCCGCGCTCGCGCGGTCGAGCAGCTCCGTGCCGCGCTCGGCGTCGCCCGCACGCGGGTCGCCGACGACGCCGTTGTCGGTGAACTCGTCCGAATCGTGCGCGAGGTTCACGCCGGACACCCACTCCCCCCACCGGTCGGCGGCGCCAGCGCTCGCCGCTTCGACCCGCTCCTCGCGGACGAGGTCGGGGTTCGTCGCGCGAAGCAGCGCGGTCTCCAGCGGGCCGGCGTGGCCCATGTCGCTCGCGTGGTCGCCGACCGCCTCGAACCAGGTGAACGCGACGCCGTACCCCGCGTGGGCGTCGTCCCGCGAGAACCGGCGGGCGACCTCCGCGAGCGCTTCGACGTTCCCGCCGTGGCCGTTGACGAACACGACGCGGTCGACCCCGTGGGAGACCAGCGACTCGGCGGCCTCGCGGACGTAGGCGCGGAACGTCTCCGGCGACACCCACATCGTCCCGTCGAACGCGCGGTGTTCCTCGGCGACGCCGACGGGGACCGGCGGCGCGACCGCGACTTCCCCGCGGCCCGCTCCCGGCCCGCCACTCGACTCCTCGTAGGCGTCGGCGGCCGCCTCCGCGACCGCGACGGCGTTCAGCGCGTCGGTGCCGAGCGGGGCGTGCGGCCCGTGCTGTTCCGTGCTCCCGACCGGGAGAAACGCGACGTCGACCTCGGCGTCGCGCACGTCGGTCCACGTGACCTCGCTGAGGCGCATACCGGGTCCTCGACGCGCGGCGTCGTATAGGCGGCGGTCACCGGCGACGCCGTGGCCGTTCGGCGCTCGCGTCGGTCACCGTCGAGCGAACGCTCCCGGGGTATTATGCCCCTCCCCGTGGATCGCGACCGCATGAGCGGTGACAACGCGGATCACGACCCGGAGGCGCACGGTTCGGCTCCCGCCGTGACGTTCGGCCCGCTGAAGCGGGCGCTCCGCGAACACCGCTACCCGGTCACGGCGGCGGAGCTGATAGAACAGTACGGCGCGGCGACACTGGAGACTCCGACGGGGACGGCGCGGCTCGACGGCCTGCTCGAAGGGAGCGAAGAGGCGCAGTACCGGAATCCGTCTGAGGTCCGAGAGGCGGTCCTCGACGCGCTCGGGTACACCGACGCGTCTCCGGAGGCGCCCGCGGACGAGTGGACCGAACTCCCGCGGTGACGCTCGGGCGCTCCTGAATCGTCCCGCCCGGTCGACCGCGGTCGCGGTCAGTCGTCGTCGCTCTCGGCGTCCTCGACGATCCGGGCGGTGCGCTCCTGCGCGCGGTCGATGAACTCCTGTGGCAGCTCGTCGATCTCGCCGGCCTGAACGCCCCAGAGGTGCGCGTACAGCCCGTCGTTGTCGAGCAGCTCGTCGTGGGTGCCGCGCTCGGCGATCTTCCCGCCCTCCAGCACGAGGATCGTGTCCGCGTCCTTGATCGTCGAGAGCCGGTGGGCGATCGCGAACGTCGTCCGTTCCTCCGTGAGCCGGTCGAGCGAGCGCTGGATCAGCATCTCCGTCTCCGTGTCGACGTCGGAGGTCGCCTCGTCGAGGATGAGGATGTCCGGGTCGGTCAGCACGGCGCGCGCGATGGTGATCCGCTGGCGCTGACCGCCGGAGAGCTTCACGCCGCGCTCGCCGACCATCGTGTCGTAGCCGTCGGGGAGGTTCTGGATGAAGTCGTGGGCCTCGGCGGCCTCGGCTGCCTCGCGGACCTCCTCGTCGGTCGCGTCGAAGGTGCCGTAGGTGATGTTCTCGCGGACGGTGCCGTAGAACAGGTACGACGACTGCCCGACGTAGCCGATCGAGCGGCGCAGCGACCGCAGCGTCACGTCGCCGACGTTCTGGTCGTCGATCCGAATTTCCCCGTCGTCGACGTCGTACATCCGGAGGAGGAGCTTGAGGACGGTCGACTTACCGGCGCCGGTGGGACCGACGAGGGCGAGCGTCTCGCCGCCCTCGACCTCGAAGTCGATGTCCTCGACGATGGTCTCGTCGTCGTAGCCGAAGGAGACGTCGTCGTACACCACGTGTCCCTCGTCGACGGCGAGCTCCTCGGCGTCGCGGTCCTCCGCCAGCTTCGAGGGCTCGTCCATCAGCCCGAAGATCCGCGCGGAGGAGGCGCGGGCGCGCTGGTACATGTTGATGATCTGCCCGAACTGCGCCATCGGCCAGATGAACCGCTGCGTGTAGAGGATGAACACGACGAACATCCCCTCGGAGAGCTCGCCGGTGAACGGTCCGGGCGGCCCCTGGAACACCCAGAGCCCGCCGACGATGAACGTGAGCACGAAGCCGATGCCGGCGAGGACGCGGAGCGCGGGGAAGAACTTGATCCGCGTCTCGATGGCGTCCCAGTTCGCGTCGAAGTAGTCGAAGGAGACGTCGTCGACGCGGTCGGACTCGTAAGACTCGGTGTTGGCGGCCTTGATCACCTGGATGCCGCCGAGGTTGTTCTCCAGCCGGGAGTTCATCTTGCCCACCGTCGACCGCACCTCGGCGTACTTCGGCTGAATGATCTTGATGAACAGGTAGGTGAACCCGGCGATGACGGGGACGGGAAGCAGCGCGACCAAGGCGAGCTGCCAGTTGATCCAGAAGAGGAGGACGCCGATCCCGACCACCATCACGGAGAGGCGGAACACGGAGTTCATCCCGTCGTTGAGGAACCGCTCCAAGCGGTTCACGTCGTTCGAGAGGATGGACATCATCTCCCCGGTCTGCTTGTCCGAGAAGAAGTCCATGTTGAGCCGCTGCATCTGGTCGTACGTGTCGGTCCGGACGTCGTGCTGGATGTTCTGTGCGAACGCGTTGAACCCCCAGTTGCGGACCCAGTGGAACCCGGCGCCGAAGGCGAACGCCCCGGCCAGCACCGCGATCGTGAACCAGAACTGCGCCGCCTGTTCCGTCGGGAGCCACGCGTCCGGCAGCAACACGAGCGGGATCTGCTCGTCGAACGCGGCCTCGCCGCGGAAGATCGCGTCGAGGGCGATCCCGAGCATCAGCGGGGGAAGCAGATCGAGCAGCCGCGCGAAGACGCTCGCGAGGATCCCCACCGTCACCTGCGGGACGTAGTCGCGGCCGTACTCGACGAACAGCCGCTTCATCGGATTCTCGATCTTGTCCCGCTGCTCCTCGAAGGGATCGTCTTCCTCCCATTCGACGCCACTCATCACAAAATCGTATCAGGTAGGGCGGCAAATAGGTTTCCTTCGAACCGAAATACATCGGCAGAAAACGCCGGTAACGAGCGGTCGATCGGGTGATATCGACCTCGAGAACGCGTTCGACGGCGGGGCGGCTCCGGTCGGGTCGGGGTAAGATCGGCGCGCGCGGGCATCGGTCCGGCGACTGCCCGTCGGCCTCACCTCTCGCGGCCCCGAGGCGGTCAGAGTTCGCGGCGCTCGACCTCGGTGTCGATCCCGGCCTCGTCGAGGTCCTCCCGGACGCGCCGCCGGAGCGGCTCCGGGACGCCGTCGCGCGGGACCGGCGCGGCCGTTCCGCCCTCGTCGTCGTCGGTCGGGACGGCCCAGTAGAGCACGCGGCCCGTCTCGGCGTAGAACTCCACCGCGTATCGGTCGCTACCCCCCTCGTAGTGGACGCGGGCGGCCGCGCCCTCCGCGCGCCACCCCTCCTGTTTGACCAAGGCGGCGATCGGATCTCGCATGCTCGCCCTCGGGCGGCCGGACTCATGTGGGTGTCGGCCGGCGCTCCGCGAGGCCGAGCCGACCGCCGCTCTCCCGCATCGACACCGGTTTACAACCGCCGCCCCGACGACTCGGCATGTCTCTTCGCGTCACCTTCCTCGGGACGGGCGGCGCCGTCCCGACCGTCGAGCGCGCGGCGAGCGCCGTCTTCGTCAACCGCGAGGGCGACCGCTTCCTCTTCGACTGCGGCGAGGGCACCCAGCGCGAGATGATGCGCGCCGGCACCGGGTTCGCCGTCGACCGCGTGTTCGTCTCCCACCTCCACGGCGACCACGTCCTCGGCATCCCCGGCCTCGTCCAGACGCTCGGGTTCAACGACCGCACCGACCCGCTGACGGTCCACTGCCCGCTGGGGACCGACGACCACCTTCACGACCTCGTCCACGCGGTCGGCCACGACCCGGCGTTCCCGGTCCGGATCGAGCCGGTCGCCCCCGGCGAGGTCGCCTACGAGACCGACGAGTACGAGGTCCGCGCGTTCGAGACGGAACACCGGACCGTCTCGCAGGGGTACGTCTTGGAAGAGGACGACCGCCCCGGCCGGTTCGACCGCCCGAAGGCGGAGGCGCTCGGCGTCCCCGTCGGCCCGAAGTTCGGGCGCCTCCACGAGGGCGAGTCCGTCGAGGCCGAGGACGGGACGGTCGTCGAGCCCGAGCAAGTCGTCGGCCCGCCCCGCCCGGGCCGCAAGTTGGTGTACACCGCGGACACGCGCCCGCGAGAAGCGACCGTCGAAGCGGCCAAGGACGCCGATCTGCTCATCCACGACGCCACTTTCGCCGACGACATGGCCGACCGCGCCCGCGACACGGCCCACTCCACCGGCCGCGAGGCGGGGTCGATCGCCGACCGTGCGGACGCGAAGCGGCTCGCCTTGGTCCACATCTCCTCGCGCTACGCGGCCGACGCGCGACCGATCCGCCGCGACGCCCGCGAGGCCTTCGACGGCGAGTGTATCCTCCCCGACGACGGCGACCTGATCGAGGTGCCGTTCCCCGACGCGGACGACTGACACGGCGGGTCCGCATGAACGAATCGACGTTCGACGAACGATCCCGTAGCCGAGACCACCGAAGCCCCAGCCGCTCGGCTGTACGTAACTAGTTCTCGAACAGCGGAGAACGCCTCCAAAGCCCCAGCCGCGAGGCCGCAGTACGCTCGTTGCGCTCCTCGCTCGCGCTGCTCGCTGCGGTGCTTATGTCGCCTACTGCGGCCTCGCGGCTGCCCCTTTGAGTCCCGCCCCGCACCGCTTCGCACCACTGCCTCACTCCTCCCCAGCCTCGCGGTTCGCGCTCTGCGAGCGCTCACCGCGTCCCTCGCGCGTGCGACTCGCGCCCTACTGGGCGCTCGTCGGCACGCGCCACCGCTCCGCTTCGTCACCTCCGTCGGATCTCCACCTGTGTGACTCCGGCCCGTGTGATCGTTCCACTCGAAACGAAGCCCGCGCACGGCTGACGGGCGTCTGACGCGAGCGAGGTCGTCCCGTCGGCCGATCTCCGCGGATCGAAAGAACACCGCGTAGCGGCCCTCAAGCGGGCGTTTCGTTTCACTTTCACCACGGTCACGTACATTTTAATACCATCTGGAACCAACCGTCGTACGCCTCCCACTGAAAACAAGACCGGAGGCGGAGACACCCCATGAGCGAACTGCGACAGGAAGCGGAAGCGATAGCGGAACAGTTCTCGGACCACACCGACGTCGACCCCGACGACGTCGAGGAGCGGCTGACGACGCTCGTCGACGAGTACCGCGTACCGCTCGACGAGGCGAGCCGGAGCGTCACCAACAGCTACCTCGAAGACGCCGGCATGGAGCGCGACGAGCTCGGCCGCGGCGGCAGCGAGGAGGTCCTCGTCAACGACATCGACGAGGACGAGCAGTGGGTCGACCTGCGCGTGAAGCTGGTCGACCTCTGGGAGCCCCGGAGCGACTCCATCTCGCAGGTCGGCCTCCTCGGCGACGAGTCGGGCACGATCAAGTTCGTCGCCTTCGAGACCTCCGACCTCCCCGAGCTGACGGAGGGGCAGGCGTACGAGCTCTCGAACGTCGTCACCGACGAGTACGAGGGGAGCTACTCGGTGAAGCTCAACCGGACGACCGGTATCACCGAGATCGACGAGGAGATCGAGGTCGGCGACAACGCCGACACCGTCGAGGGCGCCCTCGTGGACATCCAGTCCGGCTCCGGGCTTATCAAGCGCTGCCCCGAGGAGGACTGTACGCGCGTCCTCCAGAACGGGCGCTGCTCGGAACACGGCCAGGTCGAGGGCGAGTTCGACCTCCGGATCAAGGGCGTCCTCGACGACGGCGAGACCGTCACCGAGGTCATCTTCGACCGCGAGGCCACCGAGGAGCTCACCGGCATGACCCTCGAAGCGGCCAAGGACATGGCGATGGACGCGCTCGACACCACCGTCGTCGCCGAGGAGATGGGCGAGGACGTGCTCGGGCGCTACTACCGCGTCACCGGCCCGACGTTCGGCCGGTACGTCCTGGTCGACGAGATGGACGAGCCCGGGAGAGTCGACGTTGAAAGCGCGCTGATCGAAGCGAGGTCGATTTGAAATGAGCCAGTCAGCCCCCACCCGAGAGGTCGCCCGGCGCGTGTTCGCGAGCGAGTTCAACGACGCCGGCTACACGTTCACCGAGTCCGACGACGAGCGCGCCCCCGTCTACGCGCTGTTACCGACTGGCGAGTCCTCGAACCGCGTGTTCTTCGTCGGCACTCTCACGGAGAAGGAGGACGTCGGCGAGGACAGCGAGTACTGGCGCGGCCGCATCGTCGACCCGACGGGCACGTTCTTCGTGTACGCCGGCCAGTACCAGCCGGAAGCCGCTTCCAAACTCCGGGACTTGGAGCCCCCGGCCTACGTCGCAGTCGTGGGGAAGCCCCGGACCTACGAGACCGACGACGGCACGGTCCGGGTCTCCGTCCGCCCCGAGTCGATCACCGAGGTCGACGCCGCCACCCGCGACCGCTGGGTCGCGGAGACCGCTCGCCGCACCGTC
Source organism: Halorubrum distributum JCM 10118 (assembly GCF_000337335.1). GTDB lineage: Archaea > Halobacteriota > Halobacteria > Halobacteriales > Haloferacaceae > Halorubrum > Halorubrum distributum. The sequence continues at coordinate 23,742 of NZ_AOJN01000064.1, forward strand.
GAGCGCGTCGCCGCGTTCGACGACGAGGGCAACGAGTACGCGCGGATGGCCCGCGAGGAGTACGACCTCGATCCCGAGACGTACAAGGCCGCCGCACTGTCGGCGCTGGAGGACCTCGACGAGAGCGGCGACGAGCTCGCGGGCGACGAGTCCGGGAGCGACGACGCCACGCTCGACGACGCCTCGGACGGGACCGACCCGGCCGGCACGCCGGAGCCCTGACGCGGCCGGCGGCTCGGCGTTCTGACGCGGTCGGCGCGCCGGAACGCTGACGCGCTAACCCCAGATTTTCGCGGGGTTCGGCGCGGCTCTGCCTCCGTACGCGATTTTCGCTCTTGCGATCGTCTGACAAACGCTTAAGTGATCCGCGGAACGAACGGTCCGATAATGGGCAACAAGAACAAGACGATCTCGTTCCGCGTCAACGAGGACGCGTTCGAGACCCTCCGCGACATCGCCGAGGAGCGAGACATCTCGCTGTCTGCGGTCTTCCGGGACTACGTGGACACGCTCGTTGCCCACGACGGTCAGGTCCGGGTTATCCCGGAGGCCGAACTGGACAGCATGGGCGACAGCGGGGAGTCGTTCCCCCCGAAGATCGAGGTCCCGAAGAGCTTCGTCCGCGAGCACGAGCGCCTGGAGCTCGAGGCCGAACACCTCCGCGAGCAGCTCGAAGAGCACAAGCGCTACGTCAACTACCTCCGCGAGCAGCTGGAGGACGGCGACGAGGAAGTCATCCAGCTGGAGGACCTCGACGGCGAGCCCGACGAGCCCTCGTTCCGCCTCGGATAACCCTTCGATCCGGGCGAGACCGCCCGTCCAACCGATTCTCTCGCGCCACTCGCGGTCGCCGAGCCGCGGCGCCGCGACGCCCGGCTCCCGCGCCGGACGACCGACCCCCGCGCGAAAACCTTCCTGTTCGTCCGTTACTGACCGACGAAACGCCCATCTTGGCGAAAATATTGCCGAACGAGTCGGAGTTTGTTCAGAAACGTCCGATTCTCCCCGAATCTGATGGACGGTCTCTCAGCGCGAAGCCGCTATTTCTGATTATACTAAATTATTTACGAAAACGATATTACCCGGGCGGTGGACGTATCTGACATGCGAAGGTGGGTTCGACCGTGACCGTGTTCGACAGGGCGTACGACGATACGGTTCGCGTCCTCGACGAGGACGGCGAGGTCGTCGGCGATCTCCCCGACCTCGACGACGAGTCGCTCGTCGAGATGTACAGGCACATGCGGCTGGCGCGCCACTTCGACGGCCGCGCGGTGAGCCTCCAGCGGCAGGGCCGGATGGGGACGTACCCCCCGCTCTCTGGACAGGAGGGCGCCCAGATCGGGTCGGCGTACGCGCTCGACGCGGACGACTGGATGGTCCCGTCGTACCGCGAGCACGGCGCCGCCCTGGTTCACGGGCTGCCGCTCAAACAGACGCTGCTCTACTGGATGGGCCACGAGGACGGGAACCGCGCGCCAGACGGCGTCAACGTCTTCCCGGTCGCCGTCCCCATCGCGTCGCAGGTCCCCCACGCGACGGGCGCCGCGTGGGCCTCGAAGCTCCGCGGCGAGAACGACGCGTTCATCTGCTACTTCGGCGACGGCGCGACGAGCGAGGGCGACTTCCACGAGGGGGTCAACTTCGCCGGCGTGTTCGACACGCCGACCGTCTTCTTCTGTAACAACAATCAGTGGGCGATCTCCGTCCCCCGCGAGCGCCAGACTCGGAGCGCGACGCTGGCGCAGAAGGCGGAGGCGTACGGCATCGACGGCGTCCAAGTCGACGGGATGGACCCGCTCGCGGTGTACAGCGTCACGGAAGCGGCCTTGGAGAAGGCGCGCGACCCCGAGACGGACCGGCCGCGGCCGACGCTCATCGAGGCGGTCCAGTACCGCTTCGGCGCGCACACGACCGCCGACGACCCGACCGTCTACCGCGACGACGACGAGGTCGAAAGCTGGAAGCGCAAGGATCCGATCGACCGGCTGGAGTCGTACCTCCGCGGCGAGGGCGTCCTCGACGACGAGCGCGTCGCGGAGATCGAGTCGTCGGTCGAGGCGCAGGTCGCGGACGCGATCGACGCGGCGGAGTCGATGGCGCGGCCCGACCCGCGCGAGCTGTTCGAGCACGCCTACGCGGAGCTTCCGCCGGAACTGGAGCGGCAGTACGAGGAGTTCGCCGCGCTGCACGACGAGCGCGGCGACGCGGCGTTCCTGGAGGATTGAATGACCGAGACACAGAACCTCACGCTGGTACAGGCGATACGAGACGGATTACACACCGAACTGCGCGAGGACGACGACGTCGTCGTGATGGGCCAGGACGTCGGCAAGAACGGCGGTGTCTTCCGCGCCACCGAGGGCCTCTTCGACGAGTTCGGCGGCGACCGGGTGATCGACACCCCGCTCGCCGAGTCGGGCATCGTCGGCACCGCCGTCGGGATGGCCGCGATGGGGATGCGACCGGTCCCGGAGATCCAGTTCTCCGGGTTCATGTACCCCGGCTTCGACCAGATCGTCTCGCACATGGCGCGGTTCCGCACCCGGAGCCGCGGGCGGTTCACGCTCCCGATGACGCTGCGAGCCCCCTACGGCGGCGGCATCCGCGCACCGGAACACCACTCCGAGTCGAAGGAGGCGTTCTACGCCCACGAGGCGGGGCTGAAGGTCGTCATCCCTTCGACCCCCTACGAGGCGAAGGGGCTGCTCGCGGCGTCGATCCGCGACCCCGACCCGGTGATCTTCCTCGAACCGAAGCTGATCTACCGGGCGTTCCGCGAGGAGGTGCCCGAGGAGCCGTACACGGTCCCCATCGGCGAGGCGGCCACGCGCCGCGAGGGCGACGACGTCGCGGTGTTCACCTACGGCGCCATGACCCGCCCCACGCTGGAGGCCGCCGAGACGCTCGGCGAGGAGGGGATCGAATGCGAGGTCGTCGACCTCCGGACGATATCGCCGCTGGATCGCGAGGCGATCGTCGAGGCGTTCGAGAAGACCGGCCGCGCGGTCGTCGTCCACGAAGCGCCGAAGACGGGCGGGCTCGCGGGCGAGATCACGGCGATCCTCCAGGAGGAGGCCCTCCTCTACCAGGAGGCGCCGATCGGCCGCGTCACCGGCTTCGACGTGCCGTACCCGCTGTACGCGCTGGAGGACTACTACCTCCCGTCCGCGGCGCGCATCGAGGACGGGATCTTGGAGGCGGTCGAATTTTAAGATGTCCGCCGGAGATACATCCATGAACATCGAGGGGCGACGCACGATCGTCGAGCATCGAGGCGCGATCGACGAGCGTCGACGCGCGACCGCCGAGGGGGTCGACACATGACCGTCAAGGAGTTCAAACTCCCCGACGTCGGGGAGGGCGTCGCGGAGGGCGAACTGGTCTCGTGGCTGGTCGCGCCCGGCGACCGCGTCGAGGAGGATCAGCCCGTCGCCGAGGTCGAGACCGACAAGGCGCTCGTCGAGGTGCCGTCGAGCTACGACGGGACCGTCGAGGAGCTGTTCGTCGAGGAAGGGGAGATGGTCCCCGTCGGCGACGTGATCATCTCCTTCCGCGTCGACGAGGACGGCGACGCGGGGGCGGCCGCCGCCGACGCGGGATCCGACGCCGAATCGGACTCCGATTCGGCCGCGGCCGACGAGCCCGAGCCGGAACCGGACGCGACCGCCGACGAGGGCGACGCGGAGCCCGCCGAACCCGACACGCCCTCCGGGCGCACCTTCGCGCCGCCGTCGGCCCGCCGGCTCGCCCGCGAACTCGGCGTCGACGTCGCGGCCGTCGAGGGGAGCGGTCCCGGCGGCCGCGTCAGCGAGGCCGACGTGCGGGCGCACGCCGAGGGCGGGGCCGCCGAGAGCGGCGGGAGCTCCGACGGCGACGCCCCGACGCCGCGGCCCGCGCCGACCGACACCGGATCGGGCGAGCGGAAGTCCGCGGTCAGCAAGCGCGGGGGCGATGAGTCGGCCGACTCCGCGGCGGCCGGGGGGAACGCCCCCGAGCCCGCGGGCCGCGAGACGACGCTCGCGACGCCCGCGACGCGGAAGGTCGCGCGCGACCGGGGCGTCGACATCGACGACGTGCCGACCGACGAGACTCGCGACGGCGAGGCGTTCGTCACGGCCGAGGCCGTGAACGCGTACGCGGACGCGCTGGAGTCGCCGGCCGAGCCGACCCCGGAGCCGGCCGACGTCGACGCGGGCGCCGGGGACGACCCGGCCGCTGCTAGCGACGCCGCGGACGCGGCCGCCGCCGCGTCGGGCGACGAGACCGTCCCCTACCGCGGCGTCCGGCGCACCATCGGCAAGCAGATGGAGCGGTCGAAGTTCACGGCGCCGCACGTCACCCACCACGACACCGCCGAGGTCGACTCGCTCGTGGACGCCCGCGCGGACCTGAAGCCGACGGCCGAGTCGGAGGGGGTGAAGCTCACCTACATGCCGTTCGTGATGAAGGCCATCGTCGCCGGGCTGAAGGAACACCCGTACCTCAACAGCGAGCTCCGCGAGGAGGACGAAGCGATCGTCCTGAAGAAGGACTACAACCTCGGGATCGCGGTCGCGACCGACGCCGGCCTCATGGTCCCCGTCGTCGACGACGTCGACGAGAAGGGGCTCTTCGAGCTGGCCGACGAGGTGAACGACCTGGCCGCTCGCGCCCGCGAGCGCAAGCTCAAGCCCGCCGAGATGAAGGGCGGCACCTTCACCATCACCAACTTCGGCGCCATCGGCGGCGAGTACGCCACGCCGATCATCAACTACCCCGAGACCGCGATCCTCGGCCTCGGCGCCATCGAGGAACGACCCGTCGTGCGCGAGGGCGCCGACGGAGCGAGCGAGGTCGTCCCGGCGCCGACGCTGCCGCTGTCGCTGTCGATCGACCACCGCGTCGTCGACGGCGCGATCGCGGCCCAGTTCGCAAACACCGTCATGGAACACTTAGAAAACCCCCTGCTGCTACTCAACGAATAATGGTCGTCGGAGACGTCACCACGGGAACGGAGGTACTGGTCATCGGCGCGGGGCCGGGCGGCTACGTCGCCGCCATCCGCGCCGCACAGGAGGGGCTCGACACGACCCTCGTCGAGAAGGACGCCTACGGGGGCGCCTGTCTCAACCGCGGCTGCATCCCCTCGAAGGCGCTGATCACGGGCAGCGGGCTCGCCCACGAGGCCGGCAACGCGGAGTTCATGGGCGTCCACGCGGACCCCGCCGTCGACATGGGGAAGATGGTCGAATGGAAGGACGGCGTCGTCGACCAGCTGACGGGCGGCGTCGAGAAGCTCTGCAAGGCGAACGGCGTGAACCTGATCGAGGGGACCGCCTCGTTCGTCGGCGAGGACACCGTCCGCGTCGCGCACGGCGGCGACGGGCAGGGCTCCGAGACGCTCTCGTTCGAACACGCGATCGTCGCGACCGGCTCGCGACCGATCCAGATCCCCGGCTTCGAGTTCGCCGAGGACCACGTCTGGAGCTCCGCCGACGCGCTCGACGCCGACACCGTCCCGGACCGGCTCGGGATCGTCGGCGGGGGCTACATCGGGATGGAGCTGGCGACGACGTACGCGAAGCTCGGCGCCGACGTGACGGTCGTCGAGATGCTCGACGACATCCTCGACCCGTACGAGGACGACGTGAAGCGGATCGTCCGCAACCGCGCCGAGGAGCTGGGCGTCGAGTTCCACTTCGGCGAGGGCGCGAGCGAGTGGTCGGAGGCGCCCGACGGCGGCTACCTGCTCCACACGGAGACGGAAGAGGGAGAGGAGTCGACGTACGGCGTCGACAAGGTCCTCGTCGCGGTCGGCCGCCAGCCGGTCACGGACGGGCTCGACCTGGAGGAGGCCGGGATCGAGACTGACGAGCGCGGGTTCATAGAAACTGACGACCGCACCCGGACCGCCGTCGAGCACGTTCACGCCGTCGGCGACGTGGCCGGCGACCCGATGCTCGCGCACGCGGCCTCGAAGGAGGGGATCGTCGCCGCCGAGGTGATCGCGGGCGAACCCGCCGCGATGGATCAGCAGGCGATCCCCGCGGCCGTCTTCACCGACCCCGAGATCGGCACGGTCGGGATGACCGAGGAGGAGGCCGCGGACGCCGGCTTCGACCCCGCGGTCGGCGAGATGCCGTTCAACGCCTCCGGGCGGGCGATGACGACCGGCCACACCGAGGGGTTCGTCCGGATCGTCGCCGACGAGGAGACCGGCTTCGTCCTCGGCGGACAGATCGTCGGCCCCGAGGCGTCGGAGCTGATCGCGGAGGTCGCGCTCGCGATCGAGATGGGCGCGACCCTGGAGGACGTGGCCGCCACCGTCCACACCCACCCGACGCTCGCGGAGGCCGTGATGGAGGCGGCCGAGAACGCGCGCGGACAGGCGATCCACACGCTGAACCGCTGACCGCGTTCGACACCACTGAACCGCTGACCGCGCTCGACACCGCTGAACCGCTGACCGCGCTTGACCCCTCCGTGTTTCCGTGCGGCCGCGGTCCTCGCCCGCCGAGGTCCCGCGACGAAGTGAACTGATGCGCCGCTGGATCCTCGAGTGTGACTCTCACTCATGACCGTCGAAGTGTCGAAACGGCTACTTATCGGGGCTGGTAGCAGACGCTTACCGCGCGGTAAACCCATCGGAGCGCCGCTGCGACCCCTGTCAGCGACTTCGAAGATCTACGAAAAGAACTTCATTATTTCGATAGAAACTCTCTGTTATAACGATGATTCCCTCTCCGACTTAGACAATATTATCAGCGAAGAGGGCCGATCATTTCTTGATGGCTAGTAACACCCAAGAGTGGTGGCCGGATCAGTTGGATCTGGAGCTGCTCGATCAGAACTCCGCGAACATCGGCCCCTACGACGAGGGGTTCGATTACGCGGCGGCGTTCGAGGAACTCGACCTCGAGGCGGTCAAATCCGACCTCGAAGACGTGATGACCGACTCGAAGGAGTGGTGGCCGGCCGACTACGGGCACTACGGCCCGCTGTTCATCCGGATGGCGTGGCACAGCGCCGGCACGTACCGCTCGCTCGACGGGCGCGGCGGCGCCGCCGGCGGACACCAGCGGCTCCCGCCGATCAGCAGCTGGCCCGACAACGTGAACCTCGACAAGGCCCGGCGGCTGCTGGAGCCGGTCAAGACGAAGTACGGCGAGAAGCTCTCGTGGGCGGACCTCATCGTGCTCGCCGGCAACGTCGCGCTGGAGTCGATGGGCTTCGAGACGTTCGGCTTCGCGGGCGGCCGCGAGGACGACTTCCGGGGCGACGACGCCGTCGACTGGGGCCCCGAAAGCGAGTTCGAGACGACCTCCCCCGACCGCTTCGACGAGGACGGCGACCTGAAGGCGCCGCTCGGCAACACCGTGATGGGCCTCATCTACGTCAACCCCGAGGGGCCGAACGGCGAGCCTGACCTCGAGGGCTCCGCGAAGAACATCCGCCAGTCGTTCAGCCGGATGGCGATGAACGACAAGGAGACCGTCGCGCTCATCGCCGGCGGCCACACGTTCGGGAAGGTCCACGGCGCCGACGACGGAGACAACCTCGGCCCGGAGCCCGAGGACGCCCCCATCGACCTCCAGGGTCTCGGCTGGGACAACGAGTTCGGCGAGGGGATGGGCCCCGACACCATCACCAGCGGCATCGAGGGGCCGTGGAACGCCACCCCGACCGTCTGGGACCTGAGCTACGTCAACAACCTGCTCAGCTACGAGTGGGAGCCGGAGAAGGGCCCCGGCGGCGCGTGGCAGTGGACCACGAAGAACGACGAGCTCGACGACGCCGCGCCCGGCGTCGCGGACGCCTCCGACAAGGAGGACGTGATGATGCTCACGACGGACGTGGCCCTGAAACACGACGACGACTTCCGGGCCGTCCTCGAGGAGTTCCGCGACGACCCCGACGAGTTCCAGGAGACGTTCGCGAAGGCGTGGTACAAGCTCATCCACCGCGACATGGGCCCGCCGGAGCGGTTCCTCGGCCCCGAGGTCCCGGAGGAGACGATGATCTGGCAGGACCCGCTGCCGGAGGCCGACTACGAGACGATCGGCGACGCGGAGGTCGCGGCGCTCAAGGAGGCGCTCCTCGACTCCGGGCTGTCGACCGGCGAGCTCGTCAAGACCGCGTGGGCGGCGGCGTCCACCTACCGCGACAGCGACAAGCGCGGCGGCGCCAACGGCGCTCGCATCCGCCTCGAACCGCAGCGCAGCTGGGAGGCCAACGAGCCCGAGCGGCTCGCCGACGTCCTCTCGACGCTCGAAGACGTTCAGGCCGAGTTCAACGAGTCGCGCTCCGACGACGTCCGCGTCTCGCTCGCCGACCTCATCGTGCTGGGCGGCACCGCGGCCGTTGAGGAGGCCGCGGCCGACGCCGGCTACGACGTCGAGGTGCCGTTCGCGCCCGGCCGCGTCGACGCCGCCGCGGAGCAGACCGACGTCGACTCCTTCGAGGCGCTCAAGCCCGAGGCCGACGGCTTCCGTAACTACCTCGGCGACGCCGACGAGAACGTCGAGGACCTCATGGTCGACAAGGCGGACCTGCTGAACCTGACCGCCAGCGAGATGACCGTGCTGGCCGGCGGCCTGCGTGCGCTGGGCGCCACCTACGGCGACCGCACCGCGTTCACCGACGAGCCGGGGACGCTCACCAACGAGTTCTTCAACAACCTGCTCGACATGGAGTACGAGTGGGACGAGGTTACCGACGCCGAGGACGTCTACGAGGTCCGCGACCGCGAGACCGGCGAGGTCGCGTGGGAGGCGACCCGCGCCGACCTCATCTTCGGGTCGAACGCGCGGCTCCGCACCATCGCCGACGTGTACGCGAGCGACGAGGAGAAGTTCGTCGAGGACTTCGTCGCGACGTGGAGCGAGGTCATGAAGCTCGACCGCTTCGACCTCGACTAACGCGGTCGCTGCCCCGTCTGACAGGGGTCCGCGTTTCGACGGCTTCGGTACCCGGCCGTTCGGGCCGGGGACAACGGTCCGAAAGACGCCGCTTCGACGGGCACGTCTCTCTATATATCAGTCAGTACCGGTAGCCACTGCTACCGCCCGATAGGAGCCGCCACGGAGGAAAACGTATAAAGATAGTGACCTATTATAAAACTGTTTAATAGAATCTCGCCTCCGATACGGTGATGTCACAGGATTCGGGGCGTCAGGCGGACTCGGTATCACGCCGGAAGTACCTGCTCACCTCGGCCGCCGTCGGAGCGGTCGGCCTCGCCGGGTGTAGCGGCAACGGCGGCGACGACGACGACGGCGGCAGCGAGGAGAGCGGCAACACGATGAGCTCCGGGTCGTCGGGCCCGTCGACGGTGACCGCCGAGGGGTCGTCGACGGTGTACCCCATCTCGAACAAGGGGAGCTCCTACTGGAACTCGAACTCGCCGGCGAGCGACGGCGAGTACTGGGGGTCGAACGACGAGTCCTCGGTCGCCGGCTGGGACCAGATCGAGACCGACATGAACATCGCCGACTACTTCGCCAGCCTGTACGGCTTCGAACCGTCTGGCGAACGCTCGAACCCGCCGTTCGCGACCCGCGTCGCGCTGAGCCACTCGGGGACCGGCTGTGAGGCGGTTCGGGACGGACTCGTCGACATCGGGAATTCCTCCGGACCGATCACGGCGGAACTCGACATCAGCGAGGACGAGCGCGACGAGAACTACGTCGACCACGTCGTCGGCCGCGACGGGCAGCCGGTGTTCGTCAGTCAGGCGATCTACGACGCCGGCGTCGAACAGCTCACCGGCGACCAGATCCGCGGTATCTACCAGGGCGACATCACCAACTGGAGCGAGGTCGGCGGCCCGGACCAGGAGATCTACGTGGTCGGCCGCGCCGAGGGCTCCGGGACGGACACCTCGTTCCGGCTGAACATGCTCGGCGACGCCGACGCGCCGATGGACGTCGACACGCGCCTCGGGCAGAACCAGCAGGTCCAACAGGTCCTCCAAGACAACGACAACGCCATCGGCTACATGGCGCTGGCGTTCTCCGGGTCGGGGATCCAGGCGATCGCCATCGACTTCGAAGGCACCGTCTACCGCCCCGACCCCGACGCCGAGAACACCATCTTCGACTCCGAGTACCCGCTGAACCGGGACCTGCACATGTACACCCGGATCGACGAGGAGACGCCCGAGGGCACGGACAAGCGCGAGGCCGCGTTCCTCAACATGTTCCTGACCGAGTTCGGCCAGAAGACGTTCGTCGAGGACGTCAACTACATCACGCTGCCGACGTCGGACATCGAGGCCGAGCGCGAGAAGCTTCCCGACCAAGCGTAACGTTCGGCCGCGCGAACCGCGGTTCGCGGCCACTTCCATTATATGCCATTCAACACCTCTCAAACCGGTTGGCGCGCTCGCATCGAACGGCGGCTGACCGGCGCCCGGGAGTTCGTCGACGACACCGACCCGGAGGCGCTGGCCGTGGTCACCGCCTCGATGGGAGCGCTACTGACCGCCTTCATCGGCTTCCTGCTCGCCTCGCCGTGGACCGCCGTTCCGTTCGGGGCGTTTCTCCTCGTCACCGGCTACGGCTGGGCGCGCCATCAGGCGCTCGTCGCCCGCGCGATCTCCCTCGCGATGACGACGGTGACGCTCCTCACGCTCGGCCTCATCGTCGTGTTCATCTTCGCCGAGTCGATCCCGGCGTTTCGGTACGAGACGGCGAGCGTCTTCGGCGTCTCCGTTCCCGGCGCCGGGATGTTCACACAGGCGCGCTGGGACGCCGTCTCGGACCCCGTTCGCTACTCGCTGCTCCCGATGATCCACGGGACGGTGATGGTGACGACCATCGCGACGCTCGTGGCGGCCCCGCTCGGCGTCGCCGCGGCGCTCTTCATCGCCGAGATCGCGCCGCCGCGGGTCCGCGAACTCGTCAAGCCGGGCATCGAGATACTGGCGGGCATCCCCTCGATCGTCTACGGCTTCATCGGGTTCACCGTGATCAACCCGTGGGCAAGTGGGGCGTTCGACCTCAACGGCGGCTCGACGTACCTGTTCGTCGGGATGGTCGTCGGGCTGATGGCGCTGCCGACGGTCGTCTCCGTGGCCGAGGACGCGCTGACGAGCGTCCCGGACGTGATGAAGGACGGCTCGCTCGCGCTCGGGGCGACCGACTGGCAGTCGATGACCTCGATCACGCTGCCGGCGGCCTTCTCCGGCGTCTCGGCGGCCGTCCTGCTCGGCGTCGGGCGAGCGATCGGCGAGACGATGGCCGCGACGGTGATGCTGGCCGGCGTCCCGCGGATAAGCGACCCCCTCGTGAACGTCTTCTACGGCTACGAGACGCTCACCTCCCTCATCGCCCGCGGCTACGGGAGCGCGAACGGCGTCCACGAGAGCGCGCTGTTCGCCGCCGGGGTCGTCCTGTTCGTGACCGTGTTGTGCCTGAGCATCGGCTCGCAGTACATCGAGGCGCGTATGCGTCGCCGCCTCGGGGGTGCGGAATGAGCCGCGCCACGCGGACCGCGCTCGTTCGGGACGACCGCACGCTGTACGAGGCGGTCGCCGGGACCGCCGTCGGTCTCTCCGGGGTCGCGTTCGTCGTCGGCCTGACGGCGCTTCTGGGACTCGTCGGGATCGACGACCCCGTCGCCGGCGTCGGGCTGTCTGTCGCGCTCGGAGCGCTGCTGCTCGCGCTCGGCGCGTCGGTCGTCGGCTTCGGGATGGCCTCGCGGTTCGGGTTCGTCGACGCCGCGCCCCAGCCCAGCGCGGGGATCGTCGCCGCGGTCGCGTTCACTGCGATCTGGGGCGCCGTGGGCGCGGCCGCGTCCGGTGCGGCGGGGGTCGGGACGGGCGGTCGGCTCGCCCTCGGGGCGGTCCTCGGCGGAACCGCGTTCGCGGCGACCGCGTTCCCCCGCGAGGACGTCGGATCGACGGCGCCAGCGGGCGCGCTCGCGGTCCTCTGTGGGCTCTCGCTCCTCACTGGCCTCATCGCCCCCGGGTGGGAGCGCGCGCTCGACGGGTACAACGCGACGCTGTTCGGCGACACCGTCGTTCCGGCGGTCGTGCTGTTCGCCTCGCTGGTGACCGGCTGGAGCGCCGCGAAGGCGTACGGCGGGTTCGGCGCTCGCGGCCGCAACGTCGGCGCCTATGTGCTCATCTACCTCGTCGTCGGCTCGATACTGGCGGTGCTGGTCGGACTCGTCGCCTTCGTCGCCGCGAAGGGGCTCCCCGGGCTGTTCAACGGCTTCTCCCTCGGGGGGTCGGGGCTCGTCAGTTGGCCGTTCCTGACAAGCGGCGCCGGCCTGACGGCCGAGGTCGCGGGCGTGTTCCCCGCCCTCCTCGGGACGATATGGCTGGTCGCCGGCGCCGTCCTCTTCGCCGTGCCGACCGGGGTCGGCGCCGCCGTGTTCCTCAGCGAGTACGCCGAGCAGGGCCGGTTCACGGGGGCGGTCGAGGTGGCGACCAACGGCCTCTGGAGCACGCCGAGCATCGTGTTCGGCCTGTTCGGCGCCGCCTTCCTGATCCCGCGGTTCGGTAACCAGAAGTCGCTGATCGCCGGCATGTTGACGCTCGGCTTCATGCTGCTGCCGCTGGTGTTGATCACGAGCCGGGAGGCGATACTCGCGGTCCCCGACGAGTACCGCGACGCCAGCGCGGCGCTCGGCGTCTCGAAGTGGCAGACGGTCCGCAGCGTCGTCCTCCCCGCGGCGATCCCCGGTGTGACCACTGGCGTCATCCTCGGCGTCGGACGCATCGCCGGCGAGACCGCCCCGATCCTGCTGACGATGGGCGGCGGCGTCCTCCCGGCGAAGTCGGCCGCTCCGGACGTGCTGGGAAGCTTCCGACTGAGCGCGTCGCCGCCGTTCGTCAGCAACCCCTCGCTGTTGGAGGCGACGAGCGCGCTCCCGTATCAGCTGTACGCGCTCATCACCGCGGGCCTGAGCGGCAACATCCAGAATCCACAGGAGTACGCGTGGGGGCTGGCGCTGACGCTGCTGCTCGTCGTGCTGGCCTTCTACGCGGTCGGTATCGCGACGCGCTACTACTTCAGGCGGAAACTACACCAATGAGTCAGACAGACGCAGCGGAACCCGTGGCGAACCGCACCGACGGCCAGGGGGTCTCCACGACCGCCGGCGAGACCGTCGAAGAGACGCGCCCGGAGTGGACGAGCTACGAGGCCGGCGGCGAGACGAAGTTCGCCGTCGACGACCTCGACGTCCACTACGGCGACGACCACGCGCTGAAGGGCGTCTCCATGGACATCCCCGAGCGGAGCGTGACGGCGCTGATCGGCCCGTCCGGCTGCGGCAAGTCGACGTTCCTCCGGTGTCTCAACCGGATGAACGACCGCATCCGTGCGGCCAGCGTCGACGGAACCGTCGAGCTCGACGGCGAGGACGTGTATCAGGACGGCGTCGACCTCGTCGAGCTACGCAAGCGGGTCGGGATGGTGTTTCAGAGCCCCAACCCCTTCCCCAAGTCGATCCGCGAGAACGTGTCGTACGGTCCGCGGAAACACGGCGACATCGAGACGGGACTCCTCGCCCGACTGACCGGGCGCGCGGAGCCCGACCGCGAGGAGGCGCTCGTCGAGCGGTCGCTCGAACGGGCCGCGCTGTGGGAGGAAGTGAGCGATCGACTGGACGACAACGCGCTCGGGCTGTCGGGCGGGCAACAACAGCGCCTCTGTATCGCCCGGTGCCTGGCGGTCGATCCGGAGGTCATCCTCATGGACGAACCGGCCTCGGCGCTCGACCCCATCGCCACCTCGAAGATCGAGGACCTCATCGAGGACCTCGCGCAGGACTACACGGTCGTCGTCGTCACCCACAGCATGCAGCAGGCGGCCCGCGTCTCCGACCAGACCGCGGTCTTCCTGACCGGCGGCGAGCTCGTCGAGTACGACGACACCGAGAAGATCTTCGAGAACCCCGAGAGCCAGCGCGTCGAGGATTACATCAGCGGAAAGTTCGGGTGATCACCGTGCCGCGAGAGGACTACCGCGACTCGCTGGACGAGCTGCGCGCCGACGTCGAGTCGATGGGAACGGCGGTGCTCGACCAGCTCTCGCGGTCGCTCGACGCCCTCGAGACGGACGACCGCGGGCTGGCCCGCGAAGTGATCGCCGGCGACGAGCGCGTCAACCGGCGGTACCTCGACCTCGAAAGCGACTGTATCGACCTGATCGCGCTCCAACAGCCCGTCGCCTCCGACCTGCGCTTCGTCGCCGCCTCGTTCAAGATCCTCACCGACGTAGAGCGGGTCGGCGACCTCGCGACGAACCTCGCCCGGCACGCGCTCGCCGCCCGACCGGACGAGATCGCCGAGGTCCGGGTCCGGGAGATCGGCGAGACGGCCCGCGACCAGGTCCGAGCGGCCCTCCAAGCCTACGTCGACGCCGACCCAGCCGCGTGTCGGGCGATCGCCGAGCGGGACGACGAGCTCGACGCCTCGTGTCAGCACGCCAGCGAGACCGTCGTCCGCGAGCTCGTCGCCAGCGAACCCGACCGCTGGGAGGTCGAACAGCTGCTCGACGGCGTGTCGCGGTTGCTGCTCACGATTCGGGACCTGGAACGGGTCGGCGACCACGCCGTCAACATCGCCGCGCGCACGCTGTACGCGACCGACGGCGATCCCGAGCTGATCTACTGACAATGGAGACCAGAAAGCTCCAGGAGGTCGGCGGCGGGACGTTCACCGTCTCGATCCCGAGGGGGTGGGCGACGACTCACGGCTTCGAGGTCGGCATGGAGCTCCAGCTGTACACGCACCGCGACGGGTCGATACTCGTCCGGTCCTCCGAGGCGGACGTCGACCGCCTCGACGACGCGACGATCGACGTCGACGGGGGGACCGATGCCGCCGAACGTGCCGTGCGAACGGCCTACGCGGTGGGGTTCGAGACGGCGACACTGCGTCGCCCGGACGGGTTCGACGACGCGGAGCGCAAGGCGGTCCGATCGACGACGCGGGACTTGGTCGGGATGAACGTCCTCAGCGAGTCCGACACGGAAGTCACGGTCGGGCACCTCTTGGACGCGTCGTCCGTCTCCGTCTGTCAGTCGGTCGTCCAGCTACAGTACGTGGTCGGTTCGCTCCTCCGCGACGCGGCCGAGAGCTTCGCCGAGGCCGCGGACACGAACGCGCGGGTCCGCGACCGCGCCGACGAGGCGCGCCGCTCGGCGGAGATGGTCACGCGACACTTCTCGCGGTCGCTGGTCTCGCACGCCGAGCTCGACGCGCTCGGCGTCTCCCGCCCCGAGCTGTTCGCGTACCACGCGACCGCCCGTCGCCTCGGAACGCTCGCGGACCTATCCGTTCGCATCGAACGCACCGGCGAACGCCTCTCCGAGCCGCCCGCGGCCGAGCCGGCCGAAGCCGTGCGCTCCGCCGCCGACGACGTCGCGTGCGCCGTCGACGACGCGGTGACCGCCGTTCTCGACGACGATCCGACGGAGGTCCGGCGGGCGAGGGGTCGCTGTGACGACGCCGAAGACGCCATCGAAGCCGTCGAACGGCGGGCGTACGACGGGGCCGCTTCGGGAACGGCTCCCGGGACGGCCGCCCTCTCGGCCGTTACCTGTCACCTACGGCGGGCCGTCGAGTGCGGTCGGTCCGTGGCCGACACCGCGGCGAGATCCGCGGTCCGCGCCGAGAACGTCGACGGCTGACCGTCCGTCCGAGCGGTCGTCGCACCGCGGGTGCGGTCCGTCACTCGGCTTCGGGCCGGTGTTCCGCGACGACGGCCTCCACCTCGCCCCACGCGACCGGCGGCTCCATCGCGGCGAGCGCCTCGTCGAGCGCGGTCAGCCGGTCGCCGAACCGCGCGACCCACTCGGGGTCCGCCTGCGAAGCGAGCCGGTCCCCGACCGCCCCGTGGCGGCCCTGTACCTCGTCGATCTGCGGCTCGATCCCCGACGGCGCGGGAGCGCCCTCGCGTTCGGCCCACCTCCGAAGCGCCGCCAGCTCCGCCCGGAGATCGGCGATCAGCAGCGACGCGACGCGGTGGCGGACCCGCGCGGCGGCCCACGTCCGTCCCGCTTCGCTCTCCGGACCGCTGCCGTCGCCACCGAGGGCTTCGGAGAGCTCGTCGAGCTCCTCGATCGACTCCGCGACCGCGTCGACGTCGCCGTCGAGCTCCGCGGCCCGTCGGTCGGGGTCGGTGAGCCACTCCTCGAAGGAGCCGAGCTCGAACTGGAGGTCGTCGGCGGCGCGTTGGACCTCGGTCGCGGCGGTCGTCAGCCGCCTGATCCGTCGCGCGACCTCGTAGAGGTCGCCCTCCGCTCTCATCGCGAGAACCTCCTGAACGGCCTCGCCGAGCGCGTCAGACCGGTCCTCGACCGCGTCGAGGCGCGCATCGAAGTCGCCGAGGCGCGTCGACACGAGATCGAGGTCCGCGACCGGTGAAGCGGTCTCCCGCGCGCCGTCCAGCTTCTCGGCAGCGAGTTCCACCCGCGTCTCGGCGGTCGTCACCACCTTCGACGCGTTCGCGAGCGCGTCGTCGACGGCCGCCCGACGGACCGTCCCGTCCCGCGCCACGATCGCGAGCGTCTCCCGTCGCTCGCCGAGGTCCCTCTCGTCGTCGTTGACGAGCTCGGCCGCCCGCTCCGTGGACATCCCGTCGAGGTTCGTCGAGCCGCCGTCCGACGCCGTCTCAGTCATGCGACCTCTGTTTCCCCGTTCGTCGGCCGTTCGCTGTCGTTCACGTTTCATCTCAAGTCACTCCACGGACGCGGTCGGCGGGCTGAGTCCCGCCCGTCAGGACCTCGATCCGACCGCCCGCGTTACGGCGGTCCGGCTCGCGCTCGGCGAACGCCGCCGCCATCTGGCTCCGGCCCGCGTTCTGGACGCAGACGAACGCGGTCCGACGGTCCGGCCGATTGTGGTGGCTCACGGCCCGTTATGCGGGAGGTATCACTATAATCGTTACTTGGGACCGCTACCGAGAGATATAGAGCAATATAGCGATCCGAACACTGTTCACACTGCGGGGAGGACCGCGAACGACAAATTCTATATCGCGACATGAGATTTATCAAGCCAGAGCCGGTCGAACCCCACAGCTGACCGCACGCTCGATTTTCACGCCCGATCCGGCGTTTCGGCGGCGATCGACCGGCTTTTTTCCCGCCGGACCCTCGCCCGCGACATGGCCGACGAGTTCGACCCGGAGAAGTTCGAGGACAAGTACGCGCACTACTTCAACGAGCTCCAGCGGGCGTACAAGAACGCGTTCGAGCAGATGAACGACCGGTACGACTCGGAGCTGATCCACGGGATCGACCAGACCGTGCTCAACGAGTCGGAGCCGTTCTACGAGGACGGCGAGTTCCGCGTCGAACTCCCGGAGAACCCGCGCGAGCGCATCCGCGGCGCCGTCGCGGTCGACGACGAGACGTTCGAGGAGACGTTGGAGGAGTACGTTGAGCGGATCGAGTCCGAGCTGTACCGGACCCTCGGCGTCGATCGGCCGGAGTGATTCGACGAGGCGCGTCACCCGCCGGAATCCGCCCGAACCAAAGGCATAAGCCCGCCGCCCGCCAACTCGCGGGCATGAGCACGGACACCGACGCGGCTGACGCGGAAAACGAACTCCGCGAGCGGATCACGAACTTCCTGCGGCGCAACTTCCCGCAGATCCAGATGCACGGCGGGAGCGCCGCCATCGCCCACCTCGACCGCGAGAAGGGCGAGGTCACGGTCCAGCTCGGCGGCGCCTGTTCCGGCTGCGGTATCTCCCCGATGACGATCCAGGCGATCAAGTCCCGGATGGTCAAGGAGATTCCCGAGATCGAGACGGTCCACGCCGACACCGGCGCGTCCGCCGGCGCGGACGGCGACCTCGGCGGCACCAGCAGCGGCGGCGGCATGTCTCCCTCCTTCCCCGGCGAGACGACCGACGACGACGGCGGCGACGACGAAGGCCCCCAGGCCCCGTTCTGAGTCGGTCCGAACCGCGACGCTCTCCTCTCTCTTTCCGCTTCGCCAGTCGCATCACTGTTCGCCGATACTCAGGCGTTTTAGGGCCGAAGAGTCGTTGTAGCGGCCTTTTTCTCGTTTCTGCTGTGTCTCCCCGGCGACTCTGATTAAATTGTATATCGCTATATCGAATCCGATCCGTCGGTCCCGCTCGGTCCGACTGAAGGCTTTTTCTCCCCGGCAGCCGTGGGGAGTTGCTATGTACCATCGCGAGGTCGAACCCACGGCGGAGTACGTCGCGCGGTTCGAGACGGGCGCCGACTGGCGCGAGGAGATAGAGAGCCTCGCACGCGAGGAGGACGTCGAGGCCGGCTGGTTCACGGCGCTCGGCGCGGTCCAGGACGCGGACGTCTGGTTCTACGACCAGGAGGAGACCGAGTACCGCTCGGTGACGTTCGACGAGCCGCTGGAGGTGGCCGCCTGCGTGGGCAACGTCTCGCTCCTGGAAGGAGACGTTTTCGCGCACACCCACGCTGTGCTGTCGCGACCGAGCGGCCAGGCGCTCGCGGGCCACCTCGACTCCGCGACCGTCTGGGCCGGCGAGTGCCACCTGCGCGCGTTCGCCGAGCCGCTGGAGCGCTCGCACGACGAGGCGACCGACCTCGACCTGTGGCTGTGACCCGCCGAACGCGCCGCGTGATTCCCTCGACCGAGGCCCGATGAGACCGGACGACGAGCGCTACTTCGCGCGGATCGAGGAGCGGCTCGACGAGGCGTGGGACGTGGCGGAGGCGGCCAAAGAGCAGGGCCGGGACCCGGAGCCGGAGATCGAGATCCCGGTCGCCCGCGACATGGCCGACCGCGTCGAGAACATCCTCGGTATCGACGGCGTCGCGGAGCGGGTCCGCGACCTGGAGGGGGAGATGTCCCGCGAGGAGGCCGCCCTGGAGCTCGTCACCGACTTCGTCGACGGCAGCGTCGGCGACTACGACTCCCGCGAGGGGAAGATCGAGGGGGCCGTCCGCACCGCCGTCGCGCTGCTCACCGAGGGCGTCGTCGCCGCGCCGATCGAGGGGATCGACCGCGTCGAACTGCTGGAGAACGACGACGGCACCGAGTTCGTCAACGTCTACTACGCCGGCCCGATCCGCTCGGCGGGCGGGACCGCGCAGGCGCTGTCGGTGCTCGTCGCCGACTACGCCCGGTCGCTGCTGGGCATCGACGAGTACAAGCCGCGCGACGTGGAGGTCGAGCGCTACGCCGAGGAGATCGCCTTATACGACAAGGACACCGGGCTCCAGTACACGCCGAAGGACAAGGAGTCGAAGTTCATCGCGAAGCACATCCCCGTCATGCTCGACGGGGAGGCGACGAGCGACGAGGAGGTCTCGGGGTTCCGCGACCTCGAACGCGTCGACACCAACTCCGCGCGCGGCGGGATGTGCCTCGTCGCCGCCGAGGGGATCGCGCTGAAGGCCCCGAAGATCCAGCGGTACACCCGCGACCTCGACGAGGTCGACTGGCCGTGGCTCCAGGACCTCATCGACGGGACGATCGGGAAGGACGGGGCAGGCGACGGCGACGCCGCGGAGGCGGAAGAGGACGCGGCCGACGCGGAGGGCGGCGACGGCGAGGAGGGCGGCGACGGCGAATCGGACGAGGCGGAGGGCGAGCCCGAGAACGGGGCCGAAGCCGACGGCCCGCCCCGCGCTGACCCCTCCCAGAAGTTCCTCCGGGACCTCATCGCGGGTCGCCCCGTGTTCACCCACCCGAGCGAGGCCGGCGGGTTCCGACTCCGCTACGGTCGCGCGCGAAACCACGGATTCGCGACCGGCGGCGTCCACCCGGCGACGATGCACATCGTCGACGACTTCCTCGCGGCCGGGACGCAGATCAAGACGGAGCGGCCGGGGAAGGCCCACGGCGTCGTCCCCGTCGACTCCATCGAGGGGCCGACGGTCCGGCTCGCGAACGGCGAGGTCCGCCGGATCGACGACCCCGAGGAGGCGAAGGAGGTCCGCAACGGGATCGAGAAGGTGCTCGACCTCGGCGAGTACCTCGTCAACTACGGCGAGTTCGTCGAGAACAACCACCCGCTCGCGCCCGCCTCGTACGCCCCCGAGTGGTGGGTCCAGGAGTTCGAGGCGGCCGGCGCCGACGTTCAGGCCATGGGCGACGACCCGCACGTCGACCTCGACCACCCTGACGTCGACGAGGCGCTCGCGTGGGCGCGCGAGTACGACTGCCCGCTCCACCCCGAGTACACCTACCTCTGGCACGACGTGTCGGTTGACGCGTTCGAGGCGCTCGCCGACGCGGTCGCCGCGGGCGAGGTCGTCGAGGGCGTCCTCGCGGTCGAGCGCACCGAGGCGGTCCGGGACGCGCTGGAGTCGCTTTTGCTCGAACACGCTGCGACCCCGGACGCGCTCCGGATTCCCACGTGGCGCCCGCTCGCGCGGTCGCTCGGGATTGACGACGGGCTCCGGAAGGAGTGGGACGCGGACGACCTCTCGCGGGCCGCTCGCGAGTACGCTGACGGCGAGAACGCGATCCGCGCGGTCAACGAGGTTGCGCCGTTCGAGATCCGCGAGCGCGCGCCGACCCGGATCGGCAACCGGATGGGCCGCCCCGAGAAGTCCGAGAGCCGCGACCTCTCGCCCGCGGTCCACACGCTCTTCCCGATCAACGAGGCGGGCGGCCCGCAGCGCGACGTGGCCGAGGCCGCGAACGTCATGGACGACACGGGACACCGCGGGCGGCACGAACTTCAGGTCTCCGACCGGGTCTGTCCCGACTGCGGCGAGCACACCTACGCCGCGCTCTGTCCCGACTGCGAGACGCACACGGACCCGCACTACGAGTGTAACGACTGCGGCACCGTCTGCGAGCCGGACGAGGCCGGCCGGGTCGAGTGCCCGAACTGCGAGTGGGAGGTGACGGCCGCGACATACCAGGAGGTCGACGTCAACGACGCGTACCGCTCCGCGCTGGAGACGGTCGGCGAGCGCGAGTCCGCCTTCGAGATCCTCAAGGGGGTCCAGGGGCTCACCTCGCGGAACAAGACGCCCGAGCCGATCGAGAAGGGCGTCCTCCGCGCGAAGAACGGCGTCACGTCGTTCAAGGACGGCACGGTCCGGTACGACATGACGGACCTCCCGGTCACCGCGGTCAAGCCCGCGGAACTCGACGTCACCGCCGATCACTTCCGCGAGTTGGGCTACGAGACGGACGTCGACGGCGAGCCGCTCCGTCACGACGACCAGGTGGTCGAGCTCCGGGTCCAGGACATCGTCCTCTCGGACGGCGCGGCCGAGCACATGCTCAAGACCGCCGACTTCGTCGACGACCTGCTCGAACAGTTCTACGGGCTCGACCGCTTCTACGAGGTGAACGAGCGCGACGACCTCGTCGGCGAGCTCGTCTTCGGGATGGCGCCCCACACGAGCGCCGCGACTGTCGGGAGAGTGGTAGGTTTCACCTCGGCCGCCGTGGGATACGCGCATCCGTACTTTCACGCCGCGAAACGTCGGAATTGCTTCCATCCAGAGACGAAAATCTGGTACGAGGACGAGACCGGTAGTTTACGATACGACGAGATCGACGACTTCGTCGAGACGTACCTCGATCAGTCTGAGATCGAGTTCGACGACTTCGGAACGGCGATTGGCGAACTGGAAGGCGTCGACGGAGACCTGTCCGTTCCCGCGGTGACTGCTGACGGAGAGCGAGTCTCTCGACCGGTTGAGGCGGTCAGCAAACATGAAGCCCCGGATCACATGATACAGGTCCGTACGACGTCCGGACGCTCGATAACCGTCACTCCCGATCACGGTGTCCACGTGTACGACGGAGAACAAGACGAGATCGTCAGCAGGGACGCACAGGACCTCGACACGACCGATAAACTGGTCGTTCCTGATTCGATCGGGAGCGACGACTCCGGTCGGAGTCAACAGCGGTTCGATCTGCTTGCCGAGTTCATCCGATCCGAAGCGGTCCCGACCGACCGTCTCATGATAAAGGGACTAGACAAAGATCGGCTGTACGATCTCTTTGAGGACACCTTCGCGGATGACTGGGAGGGACGGTTCTACCCGCTCCAGAGCATGACTGAGGTGTTCGACACGAACAAGAAGACGCTGAGTAACTACTTGTACCGAGAGAGTTTCCCCGCGTCGTATCTAGAGCAGTGCTTCTCTTCGACCGATGATCTCCTCGCGTTCGTTCCCGACGACGTGACGCTCGGGATGAAACGTGACCGCACAGAGATCGATCGGACCGTTGACCTCAACCAGCGCGTCGCAACGCTACTCGGCTACTACGCGGCCGAGGGATTCGCTCGTGAACAGGAGACGCCGAAAGGGACGATCCACCAAACGACAATCTGCGGGACCGAGACGGAAGCGAGGGAGTTCTTCCTCAACGCTTTGCGCGAGGAGTTCGGGGTCGACCCGTACGAAGAGAACAACGCGAAGGTCACCGTATCCGGCCGTCTCCTTCGAGCCTTCTTTGATTCCGTCCTCGACGCTGGCGTGCGTGCAGAGAGCAAACGTGTTCCGGACTCCATCTTCGACGCGCCCGAAAAAACGGTTGGTGCGTACCTGAGCGGGTATTTCAGCGGTGACGGCGGTGTCGACAAGGGCTCTCTCCGGATCACGGCTACGACGGTAAGTGAGGAGCTTCGCGAGGACTTACTCGCGCTCCTACGGCGACTGGACATCCACGCGACGGTCGACCGACCGAAGCGCGTCCTACTTCACGAGAAATTCCCCGAGTTCTACGATGAGAGCGACATGCGGCTGACCTCTCAGACATACGTCATTTCTGTCTCTTCACGGGACGCCGTTCGGTTCTCCGAGATTGCTGGGTTCCACCTCTCTCGGAAGCACGACCGACTCATGGAGAACGTCTCGTCTGTCGACCCGTACGCACCGAAGGTATCGGACGGCGGATCCGGAGAGTACCTCGTCGAGGGCGTCGACGAAGTCGAGATCGTCGAGAGCGACGTTGACCACGTGTACTGTCTCACCGTCGAGGAGACGCACTCCCTCGTTGCGAACGATCTGTCGGTCGATCAATGCGACGGTGACGAGGACTGCGTCATGCTCCTCATGGACGGACTGCTCAACTTCTCGAAAGAATTCCTGCCAGACCAACGCGGCGGGCGGATGGATGCACCCTTAGTGATGTCTTCGCGAATCGACCCCTCGGAGATCGACGACGAGGCGCACAACGTCGACATCGTGCGGGAGTACCCGCTGGAGCTGTACGAGGCGTCGCGCGAGCTGGCCGACCCGGAGGAGGTCGAGGAGCTGATCCAGATCGGCGAGGACACGCTCGGGACCGACGACGAGTACCACGGGTTCGACCACACCCACGACACGACGGACATCGCGATGGGGCCGGACCTGTCGGCGTACAAAACGCTCGGCGACATGATGGAGAAGATGGACGCGCAGCTGGAGCTGGCCCGGAAGCTGCGCGCGGTCGACGAGACGGACGTGGCCGAGCGCGTCATCGAGTACCACTTCCTGCCGGACATCATCGGGAACCTGCGCGCGTTCTCCAGACAGGAGACGCGCTGCCTCGACTGCGGCGAGAAGTACCGTCGGATGCCGCTGACCGGTGAGTGCCGCGAGTGCGGTGGCCGCGTGAACCTCACCGTCCACGAGGGGTCGGTGAGCAAGTACGTCGACACCGCCATCGAGGTCGCGGAGCGGTTCGGCTGCCGGCCCTACACGAAGCAGCGGTTGAAGGTGTTAGAGGGGTCGCTGGAGTCGATCTTCGAGGACGACACGAACAAGCAGTCCGGCATCGCGGACTTCATGTGACGACCGCGGGACGACCCCGCCCCGTCGCGGCCTGTCCCGCGGCGGCGACGGGGTCACTCTCCCCGTCAGGGGAGACCGGCGAGCGGTGGTTGGGTGTACCGACAGCGTGTTCCGGATGACTTCCAGGCTGTGCCTCTCGTCTGCGGGCTGGAAGCCGGTCTCAGTTTGCGTCTCCGCGTTCTTGTATGTGTGGCATGGCATACCAGACTTTTAAAAATGGAACGGCGGTCTGACCGCGGTCGTCGCCGCGCGTTCGATCGGCCGTCGCGCGTGCTCAGTCGCCCGCGCGCGCAGCCTCGACGACCCGCGTGAACTCGCGGGCGGTCTCGGTGATGACCTCGTAGTCGCCGCGCTCGGCGGCGTCGTAGTCGACGAGCGCGCCGCCGGCGCCGACCGCGAACGCGCCCGCGTCGATGTACTCGGCCGCGTTGTCGGGGCTCACGCCGCCGGTCGGCATCATCGGGATCTGGCCGAGCGGACCCTTCATGGCGCCGAGGTGGGCCGGGCCGACGGTCTTCGCGGGGAACACCTTCACGAAGTCCGCGCCGGCCTCGTAGCCGCGGATCGCCTCCGTCGGCGTCATCACGCCCGGGGCGCTGACGGCGCCGTAGCGGTTACACGTCTCGATGACGTCCTCGTGGAGGCTCGGCGAGACGACGAACTCCGCGCCCGCCATCAGCGTGGTCCGGGCCGTCTCGCTGTCGAGGACCGTTCCCGTGCCCACGACGACCTCGTCGTCAAAGGAGCCGGCGACCTCGCCGAGCTTCTCGGCCACGTCCGGCGTGTCGGCCGTGATCTCGACGGCGGTGACCCCGCCCTCGCGCAGCGCCTCGGTGATCTCGATCAGCTGGTCGGCGGGGACTCCGCGCAACACCGCGACGACGCCGCTGTCGACGAGCCGTGAGAGCGTCTCGTTCATACCTCCAGTTTCCCGAGTCGGAACTTAAAACCGCCCCGATGGCCGCAGGCGGTGAGCCCGGGCGCGAGCGCCGCCGTCGACCGCGAACGCCGCCGCCGACAGCGAATGCCGCCGTCGACCGCGAGCGGGGTCCAGTCTCAGCCGCCTGTCCCGTGACACCGGTCGACACGAAATCGGCGGCGATCGGGGGGACTCGCCCGCGAAACGGCCGCGACGAAACACTACCCTTTTGACCCTCCTTTCGGTAACACTCGGTATAATGGGCCGACGCAAGAAGATCGTTCAGGAATGTGAGCGGCTGATGGACACCCCGGAGAACATCCGGAACATCGCCATCGCCGCCCACGTCGACCACGGGAAGACGACGCTCTCCGACAACCTGCTGGCGGGCGCCGGCATGATCTCCGAGGACACCGCGGGCGAGCAGCTCGCGATGGACACGAAGGAGGACGAGCAGGAGCGCGGGATCACCATCGACGCGGCGAACGTCTCGATGACCCACGAGTACGAGGACACCAACCACCTCGTCAACCTCATCGACACCCCGGGCCACGTTGACTTCGGGGGCGACGTCACCCGCGCGATGCGCGCGGTCGACGGTGCGCTGGTGGTCGTCGACGCCGTCGAGGGCGCGATGCCCCAGACGGAGACGGTGCTCCGGCAGGCGCTCCGCGAGGGCGTGAAGCCGACGCTGTTCATCAACAAGGTTGACCGCCTCATCTCGGAGCTCCAGGAGGGGCCCCAAGAGATGCAAGAGCGGCTGATGTCCGTCATCGCCGACGTCAACGAGCTCATCCGCGGGATGGCCGAGAACATGGACGACATCCCCGAGGACTGGACCGTCTCCGTCGAGGACGGCACGGTCGGGTTCGGCTCCGCGCTGTACAAGTGGGGCGTCTCGATGCCCTCGATGCAGCGGACCGGCATGGACTTCGGCGATATCATGGAGCTCGAACAGAACGACAAGCGCCAGGAGCTCCACGAGCGGACGCCGCTGTCGGACGTCGTGCTCGACATGGTCTGCGAGCACTTCCCGAACCCGGTCGACGCCCAGCCCCGCCGCGTCCCGCGCATCTGGCGCGGCGACCCCGAGTCCGACCTGGCCGACACGATGCGGCTGGTCGACGAGGACGGCGAGGTCGTCTTCATGGTCACCGACATCTCGATGGACCCGCACGCGGGCGAGATCGCGACGGGCC
This sequence comes from Halorubrum distributum JCM 10118, assembly GCF_000337335.1. GTDB lineage: Archaea > Halobacteriota > Halobacteria > Halobacteriales > Haloferacaceae > Halorubrum > Halorubrum distributum. Next base: position 49,566 of record NZ_AOJN01000064.1, read on the forward strand.
GCGTCTTCTCCGGCACGCTGGAGAAGGGCCAGGAGCTGTACGTCTCCGGCACCGCCGGCAAGAACCGCATCCAGAGCGTCGGCCTCTTCATGGGGTCCGAGCGCGAGGAGGTGGACCGCGTCCCGGCAGGGAACATCGCGTCCGTCACCGGACTGCGTGACGCCATCGCCGGTTCCACGGTCTCTTCCGTGGAGATGACGCCGTTCGAGTCGATCGAGCACATCTCCGAGCCGGTCATCACGAAGTCCGTCGAGGCGCAGAACATGGACGACCTGCCGAAGCTCATCGAGACGCTCCAGCAGGTCGCCAAGGAGGACCCGACGATCCAGATCGAGATCAACGAGGACACCGGCGAGCACCTGATCTCCGGGCAGGGCGAGCTCCACCTCGAAGTGATCACCCAGCGGATCCGCGACAACCAGGGTATCCCGGTCATCACCGGGGAGCCGATCGTCGTGTTCCGCGAGCAGCCCCAGGAGTCGTCCCGCGAGGTCGAGGGGCAGTCGCCGAACCGGCACAACAAGTTCTACATCACCGTCGAGCCGATGGACCAGGAGATCGTCGACGCCATCCAGCTCGGCGAGGTCTCGATGGACATGCCCGAACTGGAGCGCCGCGAGGCGCTGCAGGATGCCGGCATGGACAAGGACACCTCGCAGAACGTCGAGGACATCCACCGGACGAACATCCTCATCGACGACACGAAGGGTATCCAGCACCTCAACGAGACGATGGAGCTGGTCCTCGAGGGGCTTCAGGAAGCGCTCGACGACGGCCCGCTGGCCGCCGAGCCGGTCCAGGGGTCGCTGTTCCGCCTCCACGACGCGAAGCTCCACGAGGACACCATCCACCGCGGTCCCGCGCAGGTCATCCCCGCGGTCCGCGACGCGGTCCACCGCGCGCTTATCGACGGCGAGGTCCGCCTGCTGGAGCCGATCCAGGACGTCCGGATCGACGTGCCCAGCGAACACATGGGCGCCGCGTCCGGCGAGATTCAGGGCCGTCGCGGCCGCGTCGACGACATGTACCAGGAGGGCGACCTCATGGTCGTCGAGGGCATCGCGCCCGTCGAGGAGATGATCGGGTTCTCCTCCGACATCCGCTCGGCCACCGAGGGCCGCGCCTCGTGGAACACCGAGAACGCGGGCTTCCGCGTGCTCGTCGACAACCTCCAGCGCGAGAAGATCATGGAGATCCGCGAGCGCAAGGGGATGAAGCTGGAACTGCCGCAGTCGATCGACTACTTCTAAGTCGACGACGCGGTTCGCGCTGCGGTTCCCGGCCGTCTGCGGTTCTCTTCCGCTGATCTCCTCTCTCGGTTCTTTCGACGTCCCGACGCCACTTCGACAGCGGCGCGACTACCTGATCGCCGACCGCCCGCCGACGAGGACGAAGCCCAGTCCGACCGCGACCGCGACGAGCGGCGCGTTCGAGGTCCGGTCCTTCAGGAACGCGGCGTCCGGGTCGGACGGATCGACGTGCGCGGTCGCGGACTCGCCGACGGCGTACTCCGAGACGACCTCGCGGGCCGCCGACTCGGTGTCATAGTTCGGCGAAATCGCAGACGGGAAGACGCTCCCGCTCTCGTAGGCGGTCCCCTCGTACTCGTAGGAGAACCGCACGACCGGGCGGTAGTCGGTGTCCGCGCTGCTGCCGGCCGAGGTCGGCTCCACGCCGAGTTCGGTTATCTCGGCGTCGACCTCGACGGCGTCCGCGACGGCGTTCGACTGCTGGGTGTAGTCGTACGCGCCGTACCCGGTCGCCGCGAGGCCGATGATCAGCATGATGACCGCGCCGCGCCTCGTCTTCGGGCCGCCGATCGAGAGTCCGTCGTCCCCCATCGCTACCTCACCTCGGGGCCGCGGAGGGCGGTTCCGGAGCGGTGGCGTCGCGACCGTCGCCGAACTGCGGGGAGGGAGTTCACACCGGCGCAACAGCCCCGCGACACAAAATTGTGCTGGGGTTCCGCGCGCACCTTCCCCTCGGAGTCGAGCGGTTTTCGCTCCGGAATCGAGCGGTTTCCGCTCGCCCGGCGGCGGACCGTCTCACGACCGTGCGCCGCGTTGACAGGCGTGCGGGCGAGGCAACGCCTGCCATCGCCGAAGGCTTATACCCGATCGTCCGACTCCGTTCGAGTATGCAGACGGGCACGACTCCCCCCCGGCGCACCGCGACGGAGCCACCGAGCGACCGCTCCACGCCGGGCACAGGAACGTGTCTGCGAACGCGCGCCCCCGGACTGGTCCGCCGCAGCGAGGCGCCGGAGGTGGCGGCGTGAGCGACCGTCGCGACGGGGCGCCCGAGGCCGCGCTCGACGCCGAGGACGCGGCCGATTCGGCCGCCGCCGGGAGCGCAGACGCGGCCTCCCCGGACGGCGGTCACGCGGCCGCGGCCCCCTCGACGCACACGGTGCGGCTGGAGCTGGTCGACGAGCCGGGCCAGCTGCTCGCCGCGCTCCACCCGATCGCGGACAACGGCGGGAACCTCCTGTCGATCTACCACGAGCGCGGGAACAAGACGCCCCGCGGGCGGATCCCGGTCGAGGTCGACTTCGAGGCGACGCCCGAGCGGTTCGAGGAGATCGTCGACGCGCTCCGCAGCGAGGGCGTGAACGTGATGCAGGCGGGCACGGAGCGGTACGCGGAGGAGGTGACGCTGCTCCTGTTCGGCCACCTCATCGACACCGACCTCTCCGACACGCTCTCGCGGATCGAGGCCTGCGAGTCGGCGTCGGTCGCCGACGTGTCGCTCGCGGCCCCGCAGGGCACCGAGGAGGTGTCGAGCGCGCGGCTCCGGCTCGAAGCGCGCGCCGGCGAGACGGACGCGGCGCTCGCGGCGGTCCGCGAGCTCGCCGACGAGAAGGAGCTCCGCGTCGTGGAGCCGCTCACGGGGGTGGACGCGTGAGGCTCGCCGTGATCGGCGCGGGCGCGGTCGGGCGCTCCGTCGTCGAGCTGGCGGGCGAGTACGGCCACGAGGTCGTTGCGGTCGCGGACTCCTCGTCGGCGACCGTCGCGGACGGGACGGACGGCCGGGCCGGCGGGATCGGCGTCGACCCCGACGCGGTCGTCGCGCGGAAGGCGGAGCGGGGGATCGTCGGCGACGCGGACCCGGACGACGCCCTCGCGGCGGACTACGACGTCCTCGTCGAGGCGACGCCGACCACGCTCGGCGACGCCGAGCCCGGCTTCTCGCACGTGACGGCAGCCTTGGAGCGCGACCGCCACGCCGTCCTCGCGAACAAGGGCCCGGTCGCGGAGCGGTTCGGCGACCTGCGGGCGGCCGTCGACGACAGCGACGGCGAGATCCGGTTCGAGGCGACGGTCGGCGGCGCGATCCCCGCGGTGTCGACCGTCGAAGACATCGAACCCGGCCACGTCACCGCGGTCCGGGGCGTGCTCAACGGGACGGCGAACTTCATCCTGACGCGGATGGCCGCCGAGGGGCTCGACTACGACCACGTGCTCGCGGAGGCGCAGGACCTCGGCGTCGCGGAGGCGGACCCCTCCTTCGACGTGGACGGGACCGACGCGGCGCTGAAATGCGTCATCCTCGCGAACGTGCTATCCTTCGGCGCGGTCGACGACCCCGACGCCGCCCGCGAGTTCACGCTCGCCGACGCCGACGTCTCGGGGATCCGCGACGTGCCCGGGTCCGCGCTCCGCCTCGCGGCCGAGGACGGCCGGACGGTCCGGCTGATCGGCGAGGCGACCGGCGAGACGGTCCGCGTCGCGCCGCGGCTCGTCCCCGAGAACGGAACGCTCGCGGTCTCCGGCACCCAGAACATCGTCCAGATCGAGACGACCCACGCCGGCCGGCTCAACATCTCCGGCCGCGGCGCGGGCGGCCCGGAGACCGCGAGCGCGGTCCTCGGCGACGTGGGGCGGCTGGAGTAGGCCGGGTCGGCCGGCTGGAGTGAGCCGGGTCGACCGGCTGGAGTGGGCCGGGTCGACCGGCTGGAGTGGGCCGGGTCGACCGGCTGGAGTGGGCCGGGTCGACCGCCGAGTCCGTCGCGGCGGACCGGGGCGTGTGTCGCTCTGTCGTGTCCCGCGTTGTCGAGAATCGCCGGACGGCGTCGCGATACTCTGTGGGCCGTATCGAAACCGTTTTAGTGGAATCAACCGAAACTTACTCACAGAGCGCCTTAGCGCGTGATTACCCCATGAGTGACAAACCGCACCAGAACTTGGCCATTATCGGCCACGTCGACCACGGCAAGAGTACGCTCGTGGGTCGCCTCCTCTTCGAGACGGGGAGCGTCCCCGAGCACGTAATCGAGCAGCACCGCGAGGAAGCCGAAGAGAAGGGCAAGGGCGGCTTCGAGTTCGCCTACGTGATGGACAACCTCGCCGAGGAGCGCGAGCGCGGCGTCACGATCGACATCGCCCACCAGGAGTTCGACACCGACGAGTACTACTTCACCATCGTCGACTGTCCGGGCCACCGTGACTTCGTGAAGAACATGATCACGGGCGCCTCGCAGGCCGACAACGCGGTGCTCGTCGTCGCGGCCGACGACGGCGTCGCGCCCCAGACACGCGAGCACGTGTTCCTGGCCCGCACGCTCGGGATCAACGAGCTCATCATCGGCGTCAACAAGATGGACCTCGTCGACTACAGCGAGGACTCCTACAAGGAGGTCATCGGCGAGGTCGAGGACCTGCTCAACCAGGTCCGCTTCGCGACCGACGACACCACGTTCGTGCCGATCTCGGCGTTCGAGGGCGACAACGTCGCCGAGGCGTCCGAGAACACCGACTGGTACGACGGCCCCACTCTGCTGGAGTCGCTCAACGACCTTCCGGAGGCCGAGCCGCCGACGGACGCGCCGCTCCGCCTGCCGATCCAGGACGTGTACACCATCTCCGGCATCGGGACCGTCCCCGTGGGACGCGTCGAGACCGGGATCCTCAACACCGGCGACAACGTCTCCTTCCAGCCGTCCGACGTGGGCGGCGAGGTGAAGACGGTCGAGATGCACCACGAAGAGGTGCCCAAGGCCGAGCCCGGTGACAACGTCGGGTTCAACGTCCGCGGCATCGGCAAGGACGACATCCGCCGCGGCGACGTCTGTGGCCCGGCCGACGACCCGCCGAGCGTCGCCGAGACGTTCAAGGCGCAGGTCGTCGTCATGCAGCACCCGTCGGTGATCACGGCCGGCTACACCCCGGTCTTCCACGCCCACACGGCGCAGGTCGCCTGTACGATCGAGTCCATCGATCAGAAGATCGACCCCTCGTCCGGTGAGGTCGCCGAGGAGAACCCGGACTTCATCAAGTCCGGCGACGCCGCGGTCGTCACCGTGCGCCCCCAGAAACCGCTCAGCATCGAGCCGTCCGGCGAGATTCCGGAGCTCGGCAGCTTCGCCATCCGCGACATGGGTCAGACCATCGCGGCCGGCAAGGTGCTCGAAGTCAACGAGCGATAATCGATGCAGCAGGCACGCGTCCGCCTCGCCGGCACGAGCCCCGAGGACCTCGACGACATCTGCGACGACGTCCGCGAGATCGCGGACTCGACGGGGGTCGCCCTGTCGGGCCCGATCCCGCTGCCGACGAAGACGCTCGAGATCCCGTCGCGCAAGTCCCCGGACGGTGAGGGGACGGCGACGTGGGAGCACTGGGAGATGCGCGTCCACAAGCGTCTGATCGACATCGACGCCGACGAACGCGCGCTCCGCCAGCTCATGCGCGTCCAAGTGCCGAACGACGTCAGCATCGAGATCGTTCTCGAAGACTGAGCGCTAGGGCGTTTCTCTTTCACCCCTTTCGTTTTTCACACCGTCCAGCCTCGGCGCCGTCGCGCGTTCGGTCCGCGCCGCTGTCGGTCAGCGCGCGTCGAGCAGCCCGGCGCGCCCCGCGACGAGCCCGCAGAACGCCCCGGTCGTGTGCGCGATGAGCGCGACGCCGGGCGCCGCCGTCGTCGCGGTGAGGACGACGGCGACGAGGCCGAACAAGAGGAGTTGGACCCGCGGCGAGAGGCGCAGCCGGTCGAACAGCGTCGCGCTCACGACGTTGCCGGCGAGCAGGTAGCCGCCGAGCGCGAAGACGGCGCCGCTGATCCCCAACACGGCGGACGGGGGGCCGAGCAGGCTCCCGACGGTCACCTGCGCGACGCCCGCGAGCGCGCCGGTGACGACCACGAACGCGTGGAAGCGGGCGCGGGTCGTTCGGCGCTCGACGAGGGGCCCGACGAGCAGCAGTCCGAGGGCGTTCGCCAGCAGGTGGCCGACGGAGCCGTGCGCGTACACGCTGGTGACGAGCGTCCACGGGGCGACGGAGACGGGGGTCGACAGCGCGAGGAGCCCGAAGAGGCCGACGACGCTGAGGAGGGCCTGCGCGGCGCCGACGAGGAGGACGATCCCGAGCGTTTCGAGGGTGGCGCGCATCGGGCGAGGGTTGGGGCCGCGCGGTGAAAAGAGTGGGTGAGGCCGTCGTTGCGAGTCGACCGGAGCGAGCCCGGACGCGACTCAGATCACGTCGTCTGGGTCGTGCGCGTTCGCCATCCGCGTCGCCTCGGCGGCGTACCGCTCTCGGCCGTCGGGGTCGTCGACGGTCCCGACGTTCGACGGCGGCGCGTCGACGGCGGCGGTCGTGTCGCGCACGTCCGTGAAGGAGGTGAGCGCGCGCTCCTTGCGGAAGTAGCGCTCGCCGTCCGGCGTCGCGTACGTGAGGATCACCATGTTCTGCTCGTCGTCGGAGTAGGTGCGCTCGACGAGCCACATCCGGATCTCGTCTCCCGCGGAGCCGGCGGCCGCTTCGTTCGCGTTCATGTGCGGTATTTCGATTTCCACGAACAAACGTGTTGCGTCGGCCCAGAGCCGGCTCGCGTCGCCGCTCGCCTCCGCGAACCGCCAGCGTTTTATTCTTTAGGGCGACCTAAACGAATAGATGAATCCGCGCGTCGCCGCCGCTCGGCTCCGCAAACGGCTCCGTCGGCTCCGCGACCGGCTCCCGCAGGGAACCCTCGCGGTCGCGGGGACGGTCGTCGTTCTCGCGGTCGGCGGCGCGGTGCTGACCCGGACCCTTGACGTCGGGACCGTCGTCGACGCGGCCGCGACCGCGGACCCGGCGCTGCTCGCCGCGGCGCTCGCCGCCTACCTCGCCTCGTGGCCGGTCCGCGGGCGGCGGTACGGCGACGTGCTCGCCCCGATGGGACACCGGTGTCGCACGGCGTTCCTCACGGCGACGGTGTTCGCGAGCCAGACCGCGAACCTGATCGTTCCGGCACGTGCCGGCGACGGGGTGCGCGCGTACCTCCTGAACGACCGGCGCGACGTGCCGTACCCGACCGGCGTCGCGTCGCTGGCGGTCGAGCGCGCCTTCGACCTGGTCGCGCTCGGCGTCCTCGGCGGCGCCGCGCTCGCGGCCCTGCTCGTCGACGGACGGGCCGCGGCGCCGGACGGGTCGGGGCGAGCGGTCGCGGCCGCCGGGGGAATTGCGGTCGCGGCCGCGCTCGGCTCGGCGGTCACCGTCGCGGTCGCCCGGAGCGACCGCCGGTTCGGCCCGGCGCTCCGCGAGCGCGCCGACGGCTCCCGGCTCGCACCGGTCGCCGACGCAGCGGTCCGGTTCGGTGCCGCGGTGCGGGTCGTGGCGGCGGACGGGGCCGCGCTCGTCCGCGTGTTCCTCGCCAGCGCCGTCGTCTGGGGACTGGATGTGGCCACCGCGGTCCTCGTGCTCGCGGCGCTCGTCGGCGGCTTCGGCGGCGGCGTCGCCCCGGCCGCGCTGCTCGTCGTCGGGACCCTCGCGGTCTCGGCCGGGAACCTCGCGAAGGTGTTGCCGCTCTCGCAGGGGGGGATCGGGCTGTACGAGGCCGCGTTCACCGGGATCGTCGTCGCGACGACGCCGATCGCACCCGAGGTCGCGCTCGCCGCGGCGGTCCTCGACCACGCGCTGAAGAACGGCGTCACCCTCGCCGGCGGCGCGGCCGCGGCGGCCGCGTTCGACCTCTCCGTGACGGGGGCTCCGGACGAATCCGAGCGGGAGCCGGACGCGGGCGCGACGCGGCCGACGACGGACCGCTAAGCTTTTAGGCTGGCCTAAAGATTATCGTGTATGCCGACCACAGCCCAGAGTCCCGACGACTCGGACATCTGCGTGATCGTCCCGACGATCCGGGAGTACGAGTGCGTCCGCGCGTACGTCGCGAACGCCCGCGAACACGGCTTCGACGTCTCGCGGCTCCACTTCGTCCTCGTCACCGAGGACTTCTGTGAGGTCTCGGAGATGCGCGACATGCTCGACGACCTCGGTGTCTCCGGCGAGGTGTTCGACGGTAGCCGCCGCGAGGAGTGGTACGAGGCCAACGGGGTCGCGGAGTACGGCCACGTCGTCCCGGCCGCGAGCCACGCCGAGACCAGCTTCGGTCTGCTGTACATGTGGGCCGACGAGTCGTACGACTACGGCGTGTTCATCGACGACGACACGCTCCCGCACGACGACGTCGACTACTTCGGTCGACACATGGAGAACCTCGCGTTCGGCGGGGAGGTCGAGCGCGTCAGCTCCGACGAGGACTGGGTGAACGTCCTCTACGACAACGCCGACGAGCACGGGCTCTACCCCCGCGGCTACCCGTACTCGGCGATGGACGAGACGGTCGAGACGGACACCGTCGACGTCGACGGCGGCGAGATCGTCGCCTCGCAGGGCCTGTGGACGAACGTCCCCGACCTCGACGCGGTCCGGATCCTGATGGACGGCGACCTGGAGGGCCAGGCCCAGACCCGGACGACCGCCGACGACTTCGGCGACGACTTCATCGCCGCGCGCGGCAACTACCTCACCGTCTGCTCGATGAACCTCGCGTTCCGCCGCGAGGTGATCCCGGCGTTCTACCAGCTGCCGATGGACGACAACGAGTGGGACGTGGGGCGGTTCGACGACATCTGGTCGGGCCTCTTCTTGAAGCGCGCCTGCGACGTGCTCGGCAAGCGCATCTACAACGGCGACCCGCTCTGCGAGCACAACAAGGCCCCGCGCTCGACGTTCGACGACCTCGCGAACGAGGTCGCCGGGCTGGAGCTGAACGAGCACGTCTGGGAGGTCGTCGACGGGGCCGGCGAGGAGGCCGACTCGTACGCGGCCGTCTTCGACGCGATGGCCGACGCGCTCGCCGAGGGCGACTTCGACGAGTGGAACAACGGCGCGTTCCTCAACCACTGCGGCGAGTACATGCGCGACTGGCTCGACTGCCTCGACGCGATCCGGCGGACGCCGGCGGTCGCGGACGACTGAACCGACACGACTAAACCTATTTAGGCAAGCCTAAAACACATGACGAACCACGAATCCGACGGACGAGACGGACGCGACGTTCGACGACGGAAGTTCCTCGCGGCCGCCGGCGCGGTCGGCGCGGCGGGGATCGCCGGCTGTAACGGGACCGGCGACGACGGGGGCGAGGACGGCGGCGACGGAAGCGGCGACGTCAGCGACGGGGCCGTCGGCCAGATCGGCTCCGGCCGCGCGGGCCGCGACGCCCCCGGCGGCACGTCGATGGCCGAGATGCCGGCGCTCGAAGGCGAGCTCACCGTCTACTCCGGCCGCGGCGAGTTCCTCGTCGGCGAGCTCGTCGGCTACATCGACGACCTGTACGACGACTTCGACCTGACCGTCCGGTACAACAACTCGACCGACCACGTGAACGCGATCATCAACGAGGGCGAGGGCTCGCCAGCGGACGTGTTCTACTCGGTCAACGCGGGGTCGCTCGGCGCGCTCGCCGACGCGGGCCGCACGCAGGCGCTCCCCGACGACGTGGCCGGGAAGGTCCGCGAGGAGTTCCGTACCGAGCAGTGGGTCGGCACCTCCGGGCGCGCCCGGACGATCCCGTACAACACCGAGGCGTTCTCCGAGGAGGATATCCCGGACGACATCATGGCGTTCCCCGAGGAGTTCGAGGGCGACCTCGGGTGGGCGCCGTCGTACGGCTCCGCGCAGGCGTTCATCACCGCGATGCGGATCCTCGAGGGCGAGGACGCGACCCGCGACTGGCTCGAAGCGATGGTCGAGCGCGGCGCCGCGACGTACCCCGACGAGTTCCGCACGTGTCAGGAGATCGCCGACGGCGAGATCGACGCCGCGTTCACGAACCACTACTACATCCAGCGCGTGCTCGACGGCAACCCGGAGGCCCCGATCGCCACCGCGTTCACCGAGGGCGACGCCGGCGCGGTGTTCAACGTCGCGGGCGCCGCGGTCATCGACACGGCGTCGGACGCCGACCTGGCGTCGAACTTCGTCCGGCACCTGCTGTCGGCGGAGGCGCAGGACTACTTCGCGCGCTCCACCTTCGAGTACCCGCTGATCCCGGACGTCGAGCCGATCGGCGACCTCCCGACGATCGACGAGCTGGACGTCCCGGACATCGACCTCTCGCAGCTGTCCAACCTCGAACCGACGATCGACCTGATGCGCGACGCCGGCGTCCAGATCTGAGGCCGCCTCCCGCTCCACGCCACCCCATATCACCACCGCCTCTCGTCCGTGTCACTGCTTCCACCGTCCGCGCGTCCCCGCCGACTCGCCGCCCGGCTCCGACAGCGGCTCGCCCGCGCCGACCGGGTGAGCCTCGCCGCGGCGCTGGTCGCCGTCGCCGCCGGCCTGCTGACGTTCGCGATCGCCGCCACCGTCTTCTCGCACCACTCCGCGAACCACGACGAGGGGGTCTACCTCACGCAGGCCGCGCTCCTCCTCGAAGGCCAGCTGGCGTTCCACGCCGGGCCGCTCGCGGATGCGTTCCACCCGTGGTTCTTCATCGAGGACGGCGGGCGGCTCTACCCGAAGTACAACCCCGTCCCGGCGGCGATGTTCGCGGTCACGATGGGCCTGTTCGGCGAACCCCGCGTCACGCTGGCGGTCGTCGCCGCCGGCAACGCCGCCCTCGTGTACCTGCTCGGGTCGATGGCGGTCGGCCGCCGAGCGGGGCTCGCCGCGGCCGTCTGCTTCGCCGCGTCGCCGATGGCGGTCGCGACCTCGTCGGCGTTCCTCCCGTACGCGCCGACGACGTTCCTCAACCTGATCTTCGCCGTCGCGTACCTCCGGAGCGTCCGGGACCGGTCGCTCCGGGCGGCCGGCGTCGCGGGCGTCGCGATCGGGCTCGCGTTCTTCGCGCGGCCGTACACCGCGGTGCTGTTCGCCGCCCCGTTCATCGGCCACGCGCTGTGGCGGGTGTGGTCGGCGGTCCGCCGCTTCGGCGTCGAGTCCGGGACGTCGACGCCGCGTGCGTTCGCGGCCCTCGGTCGCCGCGCGCTTGGAGTCGGCCGGTCCGGTGAGCTTCCCGGGCCGATCCGCCGCCACGGGCTCACGGCGCTGTTCGGCACCCTGTTCGTCGGCGTCACGCTCGCGTACAACGTCCGGATGACCGGATCGCCGCTCGTGTTCCCCTACCAGGTGTTCGCGCCGATGGACGGCCCCGGCTTCGGCGAGCGGCGCATCCTCGGCCACACGGTCGACTACACGCTCGGGCTGGCGCTGGAGTCGAACCGGTACGCGCTGCAGGAGATCGCGACCCGGTGGTTCGCGGCCGGGCCGCTCGGGACGGCCGCGGCGCTCGTCGGCGGCGTGGTCGCGGCCTACGGGTGGCGCGCGAGCGGCGACCCGCGCGGCCTCCTCGATGACGGCGAGACCGGGCCCTCGCCCGACCCCGCCGGTTCGCCCGCGTTCCGGCGGACGGCGACGCTGCTCCTCGTCGGCGTCGCGGTCTCGGTCGCCGTCGGGAACCTCTACTTCTGGGGGACCCACAACGCGCTCGCCGACCTCTCGGACCCGACCGACGGGCTCGCGTCTGTCTCTTATACACA
>NZ_AOJN01000065.1:0-65704 GCF_000337335.1 Halorubrum distributum JCM 10118
TTGCCAGCCCGCTCAGAGATGTGTATAAGAGACAGCGTCGACGCGGCCGCGGACCCGATGGAGCGGAACGCCGCCGTCGACGAGAAACACGAGATGGCGTACGCGCCGTTCGACGAGGCGACGTTCGAGGACGGACTGGTGTTCCTCCCCACGCCATACGGCGAGTGGCAGAACCACCCGTTCCAGTACCTCCGGAACGGGCCGGGGCTCGACGGCGAGGTCGTGTACGCGCTCGACCGCGACCCGGTCGAGAACTTCGCGGTGCTCGACGCGTATCCGAACCGCACCTTGTACCGGTACGGCTACCAGGGTGTCTGGACCGCAGACCCGGAGACCCGCGTCACGCCGAAGCTGGAGGCGCTGGACCGCCGGTCGGGGCCCAGGATCGACGCGGAGACGACCGTCGGCGTCCCCGACCGCGTCGCCCGCGCGCAGGTCCGCGTCGACCCGCGACGCGGCGCTCCGGGCGGTCCCGACCACGCTTCCTACACGGTGAGCGACCTCGGCGACTCGCTCGCGGTCGACTGGGCGGTGACGCCCGAGGGCGTCCGGCTGCCCGGCGCGGCGGCCGCGGGCGACGCCGACGCGGCCGAACCCGTCCCCTTCGACCCCGAGGGCGACGTGGTCGCCGTGACCGTGACGCTCGTCGACCCCGCGGGCGCGACGTTCACCTACCGGCAGGAGGTGACGGTTCGGGTGACCGAGGGCGGCGAGGCCGGAGCCGACGGCGAGCGCGTCGAGGCCGTCTGGCCGCCCGAGCGCTCGACCTGCCGGCTCGTCACGGAGTGCGGCAACGAGGGGACGTACCTTCCGGACGAGCCCGACGCCCACCCCGACTGGGTCGTCTTCGAGACGGCCGCCACAGGGACCGGCGACCGCTGAACCGCCGCTGCTCCTCTGTACGCGGCCAAACCGGCCGCTGACGGGGTGCGAGTATCGGTATCCCTGTCTCGCTCGCGATCGGTCCGGCAACGGACTCCGCCCGTCGCCTGTCACCGCCTCTTCGCGGCAAGTGACACTGGGTTAATTATAAATGGATTCCAGGTATACCGCGAGATGTGTTATGAGAAAACAAGGAAGGGTCCGCGGTGAGTACGAAGGCGTCGTTACCGCCCAACCGTTCAGGGGCGAAATACACGGAGAGGTCTCCGGGGAGTTCGACGGCATCTTCCGGGGCAACGGCGAGATTCAGACGGAGGTCGGCAATGAAGTCCTGGACGGTCAGGAGACACACCTCCGAGGGCAGGTCGAGGGAGTTCTCGAAGGTGAGTTCGAGGGAGAGTTCCGCACCGAGTTCGTCGGAGAGTTAAACGGAGAGATGGACGGGGAGATCCAACCGTTCTAACCCCCGGCCACCCCTCTACCTCGCCTCGCTGTTTTCCGAGACGCGTCTCGACCCGTCTCGTGGCCGCTCTCGGTCCGGCGCAGTTATGACCCCACTCCTGCCGAACCGTCGTGCGGTCCGTTCTTTCCCACCGTCCGGAACCGGCGACGCGCCACTGCGTCCCCGGTTCGGTCCATCAGAAGCGCCGCAGTTGCTCTTCGAGACAGACGGTGACGATCGACTTCGCGATGGCGGCGCCGCCGCCGATCGGGTCGAGCTTCGTCTCGCCGAGGCGCTCGGCGTAGCGGATCGGGCGCTCTCGCACGTCGTAACCCCGCATCAGCGGACGGATGAGGAGTTCCGCGGAGAGGCCAGTGTTCTCGGTCCAGCCGATGTCTTGGACGACGTCGCGGCGGTACGCGCGCATCCCCGTGGTGGTGTCGTGGACGCGCTCGCCCATGAGCAGGCTCGCGAGCGCCGCGAACGCGTGGTTGCCGAAGCGGTTGAACGCCGGCATCGCCTCGGCGCCGTGATAGAGCCGGTCGCCGCTCACCACGTCGGCGCCGTCGTTGACCTCTTCGAGGAACTCCGGCAGCGCCTCCATCGGGTAGGTGTCGTCGCAGTCGGTCGTGACGACGACGGGGCGGTCGGGGGTCAAGATCGCCTCGCTGACGGCGACGCCGTACCCCTGCGGCTCCTGTTCGATGACCCGCGCGCCGTGTTCGCGGGCGATCTCCGGGGTTCGGTCCGAGGAGCCGTCGACGCAGACGACCTCCGCCTTCCCGTCGGTCACCTCGTCGATGTCCTCCAGCACCGTCGCGATCGCCTCCTCCTCGTTGTACGTCCCCATCACGACGCTGAGGTCGTCGAAGGTGTACTCGCCGGTCGCGTCCGTGTCGCCCTCGACGGCCGCCTCGTCCGCCGCGGTCGTCTCGTTCGTTTCGTCGCGCTCCACCGCGGCGGCGGACCCGTTCGTCGCGTGCGCTGAGTCGCTCATTACCCGCATCTCCGTTCGCACGCACTTGAGTTTTTAGGTTTGCCTAAAATAATGGCAGTCGCCCGTCAGGAACCGCCGGCGAGCCAGCTCGCCACGTCGTCGCCGACGCGGAGCGCGAGCGCGGCGATGGTGAGCGTCGGGTTCATCGCGCCGCTCGTCGGGAAGACGGAGCTGGAGGCGATCCAGCAGTTGTCGAGGTCGTGGGTCCGGCAGTCGGCGTCGACGACGCCCGAATCGGGGTCGTCGCTCATCCGCGTCGTCCCCATGTGATGGTAGGCGGGGCCGGTGGCGTCCGGCCCGGCGACCCACTCGACGTCGGCGCCGAGCTCCTCGAGGATCGACACCTGGATCTCGTTGGCGCGTTCGATCGTGTCGAGCGCGCGGTCGCCGACGGTCCACTCGATCCGGGGGACCGGATTCCCGCGGTCGTCGGTCCGGTCGTCGGCGAGCGTCACGCGGCTCTCGGCGTCCGGGAGCTGCTCGACGAGCCCGCCCATCGCGACGTGGTCGCCGTACCCGTCGCGGAGCCGGTCGAGGAGCGCGTCGCCCCAGTCGTCGCCGGTGAGGGCCATCTCCACCGGCGAGGGGCCGGCGTAGTTGAAGAACTCCAGCTTGAACGGCGCCTGCTCGGCGTCGGCCTCGTCGTAGAACTGGTCGCAGGCGCTGGTGTAGAAGCCGACGTGGTTCTGTCTCGTCGGCTCGTCGAGCGTGCCGCCCGCGCCCGCGAACAGGTGGTCCATGAAGAACTCGCCGACGTGGCCGCTCCCGTTCGCGAGCCCGTCGGGGTAGCGGTCGGACGCGGACATGAGGAGGAGCCGCGGCGTCTCCACGCCCCCGGCGGCGACGACGAACGCGTCCGCCTCCTGCCGGTGTCGCTCCCCGTCCGGGGTCGCGTAGACGGCGGCGGTCACCCGGTCGTCGCCGTCGTGTTCGAGGCGCTCTACCGGCGCGCGGTCGATGACCGTCGCGCCCGCGGCCTCGGCGCGCTCGACGTGGACCGTCGCGTCGTACTTCGCGCCGCTCGGGCAGACGGGCTGGCAGGTGCCGTAGCCGACGCAGGGCGACCGGTCGTCGTACGGCTCGGAGTTGCGCGCGTTCGGCACGGAGTGCATGTCGATCCCCAGCTCCTCGCAGGCCTCGGCGAAAAGCGAGTCGCTGTAGGAGGGCTCGAACGCCGGCATCGGGTGGGGTTCCTCGCGCGGCGGGGCGTAGGGGTTGTCCGACGCGCCCGCGACGCCCAGCTCCTTCTCCGCCTCGGCGTAGTACGGCCGGAGGTCCGCGTAGTCGATCGGCCAGTCCGGGCCGACACCGCGGGCCGTCCCGGAGTTGAAGTCGTCCTCGTGGAGCCGCATCACCATTCCCTGCCAGTGCAGCGTCGACCCGCCGACGCCCTTCACGCGGGCGTGGTTGAGGGGGTACGAGCGGTCGCCGGCGTTCTCGTGGGCGTCGCGCGCGCCGCCGACGCCCCAGACGTCCGGCCGCCCGTAGGAGGGCCGGATCGCCCGCTCCTGTCTGGCGAGGCGGTCGGCCGGGTCGAACCGCGGCCCGGCGTCGAGGATCACCACCTCGCGGTCGCCGGCGAGCCGGTCGGCGACGAGCGCTCCCGCGGGCCCGGCACCGACGACGCAGACGTCCGCGTCGGGGACGGGAGTCCGATCGATGTCGGCCGCCGACCGCTCGTCGCCGACGCTCTCGGCGCCGCTCATCGCGGTCCCCGCCGATAGCTCTCCGCGCCCCCCGGGTGGCCCTGCGGGTTCTCGATGCCGACGAGCTCGCCGCCGGTCGGCGAGGAGTACAGCGCGAGCAGCAGCTCGTTCACGACGTAGTAGCGCACCCGCTCCGCGGTCGTTCCGCCGGGATTCTCTCCGGCCACGTCGGCGCCGAGCTCCCGGAGCAGCTCGTCCCGGTCGGCGGGCGGGAGGTCGGCGATCGGCGCGTCGTACCACGACCGCGCCGCCGACTCGGCCTCGGCGACCGCCGCGCGGATCCCCTCGCCGTGGGGCGACCCGTCGAGCCGGCCGTCGAGAAACGCCTCGACGAACGCGTCGATGCCGGAGACTGCGTCCGGGTACACGGTCCGCGCGACCGCGGTCATCGCGGTCCGGACCGCCTCGTCGCCGGGGAGCCCCTCGCCGTCCCACGCGGGGTCGACCTCCTCGCCCCCCGGTCCGCCGCTCCGCTCGTCGGCCGCCCGACGGACGCCGAGCGCGACACCGCCGGTCGCGCCGATCGCGGCCAGCGCGGCCGCCGCGTCGCGTCGCGTCAGTTCCATGGAAGAGTTTAGGTGGCCCTAAATTCATATATCCGTCGGAGCGCGCTCGCCGGGCGATCGGAACCCCTAACGCTCGGCGCGCCCTCGCGTCGACAACTCGACTTCATCCCCGCACAATGTCCCTGCGAACCCGGATCCGCGACCGGCTGACAGACGGCGACGACAGGCTCCCGATCGGGCTCACGCTGCTCTGCGCGGCGATCGCCGCCACACTCGTGTTCCCGCTCGTCTGGCTCGTCATCGAGGCGGTCGCCGTCGAGCGCGAGCGCGCCGTCGACCTCCTCTTCAGCGCCGGGACCGCCGACGTGCTCGTCAACAGCCTCCTCCTGATGGCCGGCGTCACCGGCCTCTCGATCGCGATCGGCGTGCCGCTCGCGTATCTCACCGCCCGGACCGACCTCCCGTTCCGCCGCTTCTGGTCGGTCGCGGCCGCGCTCCCGCTCGTCGTCCCGAGCTACGTCGGCGCCTTCTCGTTCGTCTCCGCGTTCGGGCCGCAGGGAGAGTTCCACGAGGTGCTCGCCCCGCTCGGCGTCGAGCGCGTCCCGGAGGTCTCCGGCCTTTCCGGGTCGATCCTCGTCATCACGCTGTACACGTACCCGTACGTCTACCTGACGACCCGGGCCGCGCTGCTGTCGTTCGACACGACCCTCCTGGAGGCCGCCCGAACGCTGAACCACGGCCGGCTCGCGGCGTTCCGCCGCGTGACTCTCCCGACGATCCGGCCCGCGATCGCCGCGGGCTCGCTGCTCGCCGCGCTGTACGCGGTCTCCGACTTCGGCACCCCGTCGATCATGCGGCTCCCCGTGTTCACCCAGCAGATCTACGTCGAGTACAACGCGTTCGGCCGGGACTACGCCGCGCTGCTCTCCCTCCAGCTGCTCGTCGTGGTGGTCCTCGTGCTCGCCCTGGAGTGGGCGGTCCGCTCGGACCGGGAGACGAGCGGCGACGACGCGGGCCGGACCGAGGACCGGGTGTCGCTCGGGCGGTGGCGGTGGCCGGCGACGCTGCTCCCCGCCGGCGTGTCCGCGTTGGCGCTCTTGGTGCCGCTGTGGATCCTCGGGCTGTGGCTGGTCAACTCGGAGGCCGGGCGTCGCCCCTCGCTCGCGTTCGAGCCGATACAGGTGCTCAACTCGGTGTCGGTCTCGGCGGCCGCCGCGGTCGTCGCCGCGCTCGCCGCCATCCCCATCGCGTACTTCGCCGCGAACCACGACTCGCCGCTCGCGGTCGTCTTCGAGCGCGCGACGTACGTCGGCTTCGCGGTGCCCGGCATCGTGCTGGCGCTCGCGCTGGTGTACTTCGGCTCCGGGTACGCGCCGTGGATCTACCAGACGCTGCCGCTACTGATCTTCGCGTACGTCGTCCGGTTCCTCCCGCAGGCGGTCGGCTCCACTCGGACGTCGATCCTCCAGGTCGACCGACGGCTCGTCGAGGCCGGGCGCACGCTCGGCGAGTCGCCGACCGGCGCGTTCCGCCGCGTCACGTTCCCGCTCACCCGGTCCGGGATCGTCGCCGGGGCCGCGCTCGTGTTCCTCACGACGATGAAGGAGCTCCCCGTCACCCTCGTCCTCCGTCCGTCCGGCTTCGACACGATCGTCACCCAGATCTGGCGCGCGCAGTCGACCGCGCTCTACCAGTACGCGGTCGTGCCGACGCTCATCTTACTCCTCATCTCCGGGCTCTCGATGGTCGTCATCCTCACGCAGGAGGGCGGCGAAGAGGGGCTGTGAGGGACGACGGCGACCGGACTCGCGATACTGTTGTAGAATAAACACAATTCCGCTCTCGCGGACCGAGCGGGACGTTTCAGTCCGCGGTGGACGTCTGCTGTTGCCGCGTCACGCGGAGCGAGGTGACCGTCGTGTAGAGGACCGCGAACGCGACGACGACCGCCGCGCCGATGACGAGCACCAGTCCGATCAGTTCGAGCGTCGGGTTGCCGAGGTACGAGCCCACTTCGCCGATGCCTACGGCGATGGAGCCGACCAGCAGCATCCCGCCGAAGTACACCTTGATCTCGTCGGAGTCGACGACGGCGGTCGCCGCGGAGCCGACCCGCGCGCCGAGGGCGCTTCCGAACAGCAGCGGCGCGACGATGCCGAGGTTCACGCCGCCGCCCTGTCCGTAGAGGTAGCTCCCGAGGCCGCCGGAGAAGACGATCTCGAAGAGGTCGGTCCCGACCGCGACGGGCACCGGGACGCCGATCGCGTAGATCATCGCGGGCATCCGGATGAACCCGCCGCCGACGCCGAGGAATCCGGACAGGACGCCGGTCGAGAAGGCGACGGCCGTGATGACCCACACGGAGACGCTGACGTCGCCGCGGAGCGTCACCATCGGCGGGATCCGGACGGTCCGTTGGATCTTCTTCGCGATCTCGGGGATCTCGTACTCGTCGAGGTCCTTGTCGGCGGCCTCGTGGTCAACGCCGCCCCCGCCGTCGCCCTTGAGGGCGTCGCGGGTGACCATCGCCCCGACGCCGCCGAGCAGGACGACGTAGGCGACGCTGATGACGCCGCCGGCGAGCCCCATCGACTCGAGGTAGTAGACGCTGGCGCGGCCGGCCTCGATGCCGATGGTCGTCCCGGTGATCATGATCACGCCGAGCTTGTAGTCGACCTGCCCGAGGTCGTGGTGTTTCAGCGTCGCGATGACTGCCGTCCCGAAGACGAACGCCATCCCGCTCCCGACCGCGACGGGCGCCGGGTAGTCCAACATGAGCAGGGCCGGCGTGACGAGGAACGACCCTCCCATGCCGAAGAACCCGAACAGGACGCCGACGACGAGGCCGAACCCGGCGAACAGGGCGAGCATCTCGGGGCTCGTCCCCAGGAAGCCGGGGCCGCTGAGGAGGCTACCGAGCACTCGCGTCACCCCCGACGATGATGTCCATTAGGTACGGCCCGACGAGCCGTTCGAGGCCCCCGTAGCCCACGTACAGCACGAACGCTTCGAGGAGGATCGCGCCGATAAGCAGGGCCGTCTCCGGGTCCCAGCTCGGGATCTCTAGTCCTGCCATCGACTCACCCTCCGACTTCCGAACGCGGAAATTCGCTTTTGGCACATTTCTGCTCACTCTCCCCTACCCGCTTCGTGCCTATAACGGTTTTGGGCTGACTGTACAATACTATATTCCGGTAACCTCGGCCGGAGTACCGATAACTTACAGCGAGGTTTTCGAGCGGGCGCATCCGCCGAACCGAGCGCAACCGTGTTGTCGCCGCTCGCCGTAGGCGTCGCCATGAGGGCCCTGTGCGCGACCGACCTGTCGGCCGCCAGCGAGGCGACGATAGCGAACGAGACCTGCCTCGACTGCTTGGGCCGTATCGGCGTTCGGGCGGTCCACCTCGTCACGGTCGTCCCGGCGAACGTCCACACCGGGACACCCGGCGTCGACTTCGAGGCGCGCCGGCGGCGCGGACTCGACAGGTACCGAGCGGTGATCGAGGCCGCGGGGTTCGACGTCGAGACCCACGTCGTCCGCGGGACGCCGCACCGCCGTCTCAACGACATCGCCGAGACCGTCCACGCGGACCTCGCGGTCGTCGGGTCGCGGGGACGGAGCCCGCTGGAGAACCGGGTCATCGGCTCGACCGCGCGCAACCTCGCGCGGACCACCGTCGTCCCGCTGCTGGTCAACCGCGTCGAGCGCGCGGCCGACGACCCCGAGGTCCGCCGCGAGCACCTCTTTCGGCGGATACTCTTCGCGACGGACTTCTCCGAGCACGCCGCGCGCGCGTTCGACGCCTTCTCGTACCTCCGTCACGCGACCGACGAGGCGACGCTCGTCCACGTCCGGTCGCCGAAAGACGCGGGGGCCGACGACGGCGTCGGCCCGGCGGAGCGGCTGGCCGAGCGAGCGCGCACGCTGGAGGAGTGGGGGATCGCAACGCGGACCGAGGTCCGCCGCGGCGACCCCGCCGAGGAGATCCTCGCCGCCGAGGCGGCGGTCACGCCGTCGACGGTCCTCGTCGGGTCGAAGGGGCGGAGCCGCATCCGGCGGCTCCTGCTGGGGAGCGTCTCCGGGGAGATCGTCGCGCGGGCGAGCGGGAACGTCTTCCTCGTCCCGCCGCCCCGAGCAACTTAAAAAAGCACCCGTCTTGATGAGCAGATCGTCACGCCGCGGTGACGCGATCGCTGCCGTGGCGGCTACGTCAGTAGCTCCTGCCGATCGTTTATAAACAGATGCCAGTGAGTCGCCTGCGAACACCGCCACAGAGCCCCAGCCGCTTGTTTATAAATAGTTACTGACGGCTCGGTGACGGACACCTCCAAAGCCCCAGTCGCTCGCTTATAAATCATCAGTGACGAATCAGCGGGGAACACCTCCAAAGCCCCAGCCGCGAGGACTCGCGCGACTCGCTGTGCGCTTCACTCGGTCGCTCACTGCGCTCGCTCCCTCGTTCCAGTGCTTGCGTCGTCGTGCTTCGTCCTCGCGGCTGCCCCTTTGAGTCCCGCCCGGCACAGCACCGCGACCGCACCTCACGCCTCCCCAGCCTCGTCGGCCGCCCTCCGCTTCGCTCCGGGCGCCCGACTCCCTCGCGCGTACTGGCTCGCGGCCGCCGGTGGCGGCCGCTCGCAGGCACGCGCCGCTGCTACCGCTTCGGGTATTATAAAGATACGCCGCCGCGGCGTGGGTCGCTTATAACGCGAGCGCCGCGACGGCGTACGCGAGCGCGAACGAGACGGCGAACGAGCCCGCCCACGCGCCCACCGTCGTCAGGATCTTCTCGGCGTCCACCGCGTCGCGGCCGCCGACGGCCGCGCCGCTCCCGATGATCGCGCTCACGACGATCTCGTTGAACGAGACCGGCACGCCGAGCAGCACGGCCAGCTGCGCGATCAAAAAGGACGGGACGAGCGCGGAGATGGAGCGGCGCGGCCCGAGCGAGGAGTAGTCCTGCGCGAGCGACTTGATCATCCGGGGCGCGCCGGTCCACGAGCCGACCAGCATCCCGAACCCGCCGCCGACGAGGACGGCGGTCGCCGACACCATCTCGACTTCGTCGAGCAGCGGGAGCAGCGGCCCGACCGCCAGCCCGACCTGACTCCCGCCCGCGGAGAAGGCGACGAGCGACCCGAGCGCCAGCAGCACGCGCCGCAGCCCGCCCGCTTCGTCGCGGCTCACGTCCCACCAGACGACGGTCGCGATCGCCAGCGCGGCGAGGCCGGTGATCGCGGCCGCCGCCGCGAGGCCGTCGACCGAGAGGGTCCGCTGCGCGAGGCCGCGGACGGTGCCCGGCGCGGCCCCCTCGCCGAGGAAGCTGAACTGGACGTTCACGAGAACGGCGCTGACGAGGCCCGCGAGCGCCGCGACGCTGTATCGCTCGGGCACCCCGGGCCGCGGGAGGACGCCGGCGATGGCGAACGCGACGCCGCCGCCGACGAACGGGGTCAGGACCCAGACGGCACCGATCTGCTGGTACTTCGCCCAGACCGGCGTCCCGCCGAGCGCGAGGCCGACGCCGATGACGGCGCCGGTCACGGTGAACGCGGTCGCGATCGGGATCCCGGTGGTGATACCGATCGCCATCAGCCCGGCGCCCAGCAAGAGCACGAGGATGACGCCGGCGACCGGCAGGCTGATCCCGCCGACGAGGCCGCTGCCGACGGCCTCCGAGACGTTGCCGCCCTGCGTCACGGCGCCGGCGAAGCCGAAGACGCCGACCAGCAGGGCCGCGCGCATCGTCCCGATGGCGTTCGCGCCGACGGCAGGGGCGAACGGGGTCGCGCCGCTCGACCCGGCGCCGATCACCCACGCCATGAACAGGCTGGCGAGCGCGGCGCCGACGAAGAGGGCGATGAGAGCGGGGTCCATGGAGGGGGCGTGTCAGTCCGCGCCCGCCGGGGCGGCGTCGCGGGCCTCGCTCCGACTCCGCCAGTACCCCTGTGCGTACGCGCCGACGAACATGCCGCCGAGCGCCCAGAGGATGGTGACGTTACCGACCCCGAGGCTGGCGTACGCCGCGCCCGGGCAGATGCCGGAGAGCCCCCAGCCGACGCCGAAGACGGCCCCGCCGATGAGGACGTTCCGATCGAACGGCTTCAGGCGCCGCTCGTAGGGGTCGCCCGTGAGGGGCGCGGCGTCTCGGATCCGGGGCAGCAGCGCGAACGCGATTCCCGAGACGATCGCGGCCCCGAACATCACGAACGGGAGGCCGAGGTCCTCGAACAGGAGGAAGTTCACCACGACCTCCGGCCGCGCCATGTGGCTGAACCCGAGCCCGAACCCGAATATCAGGCCGCCGACGAAGACCAGCGGCTTGAACAGGGGATGTCGGTCTCCCATTTAGGGACTCACCCCCAACGCCGCGACGACCTGCGCGGTCCCGATCGCCACGGTCAGGAACGTCGCGACGCCGACCAGCGACGTCTTCGACGCCGAGCCCACGCCGCAGACGCCGTGGCCGGACGTACACCCCTTGCCGATCCGGGTCCCGATACCGACCAGGATCCCGCCGAAGAACAGCCGCCACGGCTGGACGTCCGTCGTCCAGAGCGTCACGCCGGCGACCTCGTACAGCTGACCGGTCGTCCCGGGCTCGTACAGCGAGGTCGTGACCACGCCGGACTGGACCGTCGCGGCGAACGCGAGCGCGCCCAGGACGATCCCGGCCGTGAACACGAGCCGCCAGTCCCGCGAGCCGACGTACCGCTGGAACCGCGACTGGTCGGAGACGTACGACAGCGTCGACTCGAGGAACGTGCTCGCCCCGGCCGGGATACCGGTCCCGACGTAGATGACGACGGTCCCGAGCCCGACGAGCAGCCCGCCGACGGCGTACCGGCTGATCCCGTTGGGGAAGAGGTCGGCGACGGCCTGAAGCAGTACTGGGTCAGCGACCATGGGCGTCGTCAGTCACCCGCGAGCGAGTCCTGACTGGCGGCGCAGTTGTTCGGCCCGAGCTCGAGGGTGAACGCCTCCTCGTCGTCGACGGCGTTCTGCCCGAGGTTCGTCGCGATGATGTCCTCGTAGTTGGCCGGCCGCGGCGGCATGTCCGAGAGGATCAGGTCGACGAAGTCGTCCTCCTCCATGGTGAGCGCGTCCATCTCCGCGACGAGCTCGCCGATCGGCGCCGTGTAGGTGCCGTCCTCGGCCGGGACGGCCGCGTCGCTGAAGTGCGCGCCGCCGATCAGGGTGTCGTCGGGCAGCGTGAGGACGCGCTCCTGAAGCGACTCGTACAGCATGCGCGCTGCGTCGGGCGCGCCCTCGTCGCCTTCCTCGAGGTCCGGACGGGCGACGCTCTCGATGAACAGCCCGTCGCCGGTCGCGAGGAGGCTCTCGTCGACGAGGTAGGAGGTCATCCCGGTCGTGTGGCCGGGCGTGTGGACGGTCTCGATGGTGGCGTCGCCGACTTCGAAGGTGTCGCCGTCCTCGGCCGTAGTCAGCTCGTCGGCGTAGGTGACGCCGCGGTCGACGGCGGCCTCGGGGATGACGCCCTCCACGCCCTCGGCGTCGAGGTCGCGCACGCCCGAGATGTGGTCGGCGTGGATGTGCGTGTCGATGGCGTACGTCAGGTCGACGCCGAGCTCGTCGGCGTCGTCGAGGTAGCGGTCGGTGAAGGCCCGGAGCGGGTCGATGATCGCGGCCTCGTCGTCGTCGTAGAGGAGGTAGCCGAGACAGCCCGAGGAGGGGCGCTGGTACTGGAGGAGCGTGCCGGCGCCGTCGTAGCGGTCGACCTCGACGGCCTCGTAGATGCTCGCCCAGCCGTTCATCCCGTCCTCGAGGTGGTCGACGTCGTAGCCGCGCTCCGCGAGCGTGCCCGCGACGTACTCGCTGGCGCCGCCCTTCGCGCAGAGGACTGTCACCTCGCGGTCGTCGGGAATCCGATCGAGGACGTCGTCGTCGACCTCGTCCTCGAGGAACTCGAAGTACGGGACGTTGATCGACGTGACGTTCTCGCCGTCGATGCGCCACTCGTCGTAGTCGGACCCCATACGCGTGTCGAGGATCGTGACGTCCTCGCCCGCGTCGATTCGGTCTTTGAGCGATTCCGGGTCGACGGAGTCGACGTCGACGTCCGGAGTCGGGAAGTCGTCGGCATTCATGTTTCGCACTCGGTTGTACCGGGTCGACGCACAAAAGCATTTTCATAGTATTTCCTTTTTTGGACAATACTACTGTCGGCGATATTCGCTCACGAGCCCCCGCTCGACCGAGTATGAGGGTTATAGAACAGCTTAACCGGTTTCGTCTTATACAGTAGTCGGCACTCTCCACAAGAACCGACAATCTTTTACTCGGTCGGGGGGTATTGTGCGATAGCTCCAATACAGACAACCGGAGCAGATATCCAATGAGTGCTGAATTCGACATCGCGGAGACGCTCGACGTGAAAGGCGCATCGTGCCCCATGCCGGTGGTAAAGACGAAGTCTGCCATCGACGGCCTCGCCGCGGGCGAGGTCCTCGAAGTGCTGGCGACGGACCCCGGAAGCATGAGCGACATCGACGGCTGGGCCGACGGCACCGAGGGTGTCGAGCTCGTCGACCAGACCGAGGGCGACGACGTGTACACACACTACGTCCGCAAGACCGAGTAACGATGGGCACGGACACATCCGACGCGTCGGCCGGGGAGGCGCAGACCGAGGACGTGCCGGCCGACGAGGCGTCGGCCGAGGATATGCCGGCCGACGAGGCGCCCTCGCGCGCCGAGCTGGCCGCGCGCGTCGACGAGCTCGAGGACGCCCTCGCCGAGGCCGACGACGGGGGGAAGAAGATGAGCATCATCGCCACGAAGGGGACGCTCGACATGGCGTACCCGCCGCTCATCCTCGCCAGCACCGCGGCCGCGTTCGGCTACGAGGTGACCGTCTTCCACACGTTCTGGGGGCTCGAGATCCTCCACGAGGAGCGCTCGAAGGACCTCAAGCTCAGCTCCGTCGGCAACCCCAACATGCCCGTCCCGAACGCGGTCGCCGCGCTCCCCGGCATGGACCGCGTGACGACGAAGAT
The DNA here is from genome assembly GCF_000337335.1 of Halorubrum distributum JCM 10118. GTDB lineage: Archaea > Halobacteriota > Halobacteria > Halobacteriales > Haloferacaceae > Halorubrum > Halorubrum distributum. Next base: position 13,549 of record NZ_AOJN01000065.1, read on the forward strand.
GATGGAGAAGAAGATCGCGGACAACGACACCGCCACGATCGAGGAGCTCCTCGAAACGAGCCTCGACATGGGCGTCGAGTTCCAGGCCTGTCAGATGACAATCGACCTGATGGGCTACGACGAGGACGACTTCTACGACGGCGTCACCACGGGCGTCGGCGCCGCGACCGCCCTCCAAGACATGGCCGAGGCGGACATCCAGCTCCTCGTCTGACCGCCGAGGAAACGGACCCGTGGGTCGGAATCTCGACCGGCGGGCCCCGACACGGCGGGCGTCGCGCTTCTCGACACGGCGGACGTCGCGCCGGTCGGGACGGCAGACGTCGCTCCGGCTGTCGTCGATACTTTATCAGGTACAAGGGACGGCGATAGCGACCCGTTCGATCGACCGGCGGAGCGGCGCGAACCGCCGCGGGCGCTACTCGGACTCTGCGGCGGTGCGTTCGCGGCCGATCGCGCTCGCCACCGCCAGCAGGTAGCCCAGCCCGTACTGGACCTCCGGGTCGCGCACGCCGCGGAGCAGCCCGACCGCGCCGACCCGCTCGGGCGGTTCGCGCTCCGCCTCGCCGACGCCCTTCAGCAGGGTCTCGACGCCGTCGCGCGTGTCGTCGTCGGCCGCGGTCTGTGCCACCTCGCCGAGCGCGGCGCCCGTCCCGGCCAGCGACGCGACCATCTCGTCGTCGAGGGCCGCGGTCGCCAGCGACCCGACCTCGGCGATCTCGGCCAGCTCGTCGAGGGTGCCGCTCCGCTGGAGCGTGACCAGCGTGTCGAGCGCCGCCCGCAGCTCGTCGCCGTTCTCGCCGACCGCCGCGGCCAGCGCCACGGTCTCGTCGGTCGCGAGGCCGTCGGCGGACTCCGCGAGCGTCGACCCGGTGGCCGAGAGCTCGCGGACCATCTCGTCGGAGAGCGCGCCCTCGCCCAGGGAGAGCACGTCCAGCAGCTCGTTGACCGCGTCGAGCCGCTCCACGAACGCGGCGACCGCCTCCGGGTTCTCCGCGATCGCCGCCTCGAGGTCGGTCGGTTCGGAGGCTTCCGTCTCGGACATGGTCAGAGCAGCCCCCGCGCGGTGAGCCAGTAGGACTCGTTGTACGCCAGCTTCGACCAGTGGAGCTTCTCCGAGGGCGGCGCGGGCGACGGCGGGTTCTCGTAGTCGAACTCGACGAACGAGGCCGAATCCATCCCGGTCTCGATGAAGCACAGGGTCTTGCCGTCGTACGTCGCCGTCGCCGGCCGACCTCGGATCTCGCTCGCGAGGCGCTGCCCGACGACGCCGGCCTGGTAGTGGGCGACGCTGCCCGCGTTCGGGACGCCGGTGTCGGCGGTGTCCCCGAGCGCGTACACGTTCTCCGCGGCCTCGGCCTCGGCCTCCAGCGTGTGCTTGTCGACGTCGACCCAGCCGCCGTCGCCGAGCCCGGCCTCCTCGATCAGGTCGACGCCGCCGTGGGGCGGGATCGACACGAGGAGGTCGTAGTCGAGTTCGGTCCCCTCCATCGACGTGATCGTCTCCGCGTCGGGGTCGACCGACTCCGCGTTGAAGAACGTCTCCACGTTGATGTTGCGCTCCTCCATGATGGGACGGGCCCACTCGGCGATGTGGGGATTCCCGTGGACGCGCTGGATCGGGTACGTGTAGGTGACCTCGACGTCCTCGCGCAGGCCGCGCTCGCGGAACCAGTCGTCGACCATGAAGACGAACTCCAGCGGCGCCGCCGGACACATGTGCGGCGTCCCGATGACGCTCAACACGATCTCGCCCTCGGTGAATTCCAGCAGCTCCTCGCGCAGGGCGGTCGCGCCGGACTCGCTGTAGTAGTCGTGTCCGCCCTCGACGAGCCCGGGGATCTGCTCGGGCTCCAGCGTCGACCCGGTCGCCAACACGAGGTGGTCGTACTCCATCGGCGCTCCGCCGCCGTCGAACCGGAGCCGCCGGGAGTCGGTGTCGATCTCGGACACGCGGTCGATCCGGAGGTCGACCGCGTCGTCGACGAGCTCGTCGAGCGCGCGGCGCCCGTCCGCCGGCTCCCGCTGGCCGAACGGCACGTACAGCCAGACCGGCTTGTACACGTGGTCGGGGCCGTCGTTGATCAGGGTGACCTCGACGTCGCCCGCGTCGAGCTCGGGTTCGAGCCGGTCGGCGAGGTCGTTGGCGAGCACCGACCCGCCGGTCCCGCCGCCCACGATGACGATGCGCTCGGTCATGCTTTCTCCACGTAGAACGCGTTGTGGTCGTCGAGCTCCTCGACGGCGAGCAGCTCGTTGCCGGCCTCCTCGGCCCACTCGGGGACGTCGGTGAGCGACCCCTCGCTGTCGCTCAGGAGTCGGACGACGTCCCCGGACTCGGCGCCTCGGATCGCTCCGATGAGGTCCATCAGGGGGCCGGGGCACGCCGCGCCTCTGGCGTCGACGGTGTTGTCGGGTTCGATCTCGGTCATGGCAGTCTCACACGCGACAGTTGCGGGGGCGGCCTATTAGTCTTGTGCGAGAATTCCACTATTCTAAAATCCGACCGCTGCGAGCGCGTCGGTCGCGACCGCGACGCGAGCGCGCCGGTGCGCTACCGGCGGAACACAAGCGCGTAGTGGTACGGCGGCAGATCGATCCGCCGGTCGAGTTCGAACGCCGCGGCCCGACTGACGGCGCCCTCCGTTTCCTCGGGGGGCATCCGCAGCTCCGTCGGCGGGCCCCGGGGCTCGCCCCCGACGGTCGTCGCCTCGCGCGGGCGGTCGTGCCAGTTGACGACGATCAGGCTGCCGCCGGGCGCGATCGCGTCGAACGCCTCCGCGACGAACGCGGCGCGGTCGTCGACGCCGTGGAAGGTGTTCGCCACGACGAGCGCGTCGACCGGGTCCGGGAGGAGTTCGGTCAGATCTCGGGCGTCGCCGTGGACCGAAACGACGTTTTCGACCGCCTGTCGCTCGGCGAGCGAGCCCAGCTCGTCGAGCAGTGCCTCGTCCAAGTCGACCGCGTACACGGGCGCGGGCTCGACGATCCGAGCGGCGGGGAGCGCGAAGTAGCCGCTCCCGCAGCCGACCTCGGCGACCGACTGCCCGGCCTCGATACCGAGGTCTCGGAGTGTCGCGCCCGGAGTCGGCCAGAGCTTCCCCCACCAGTCCCAGTCGGGCTGGCCGGTGTTCTGAAACCGCTCCATCGTCAGCGGCCACCCGACACGCCGACTCGCGGGGGTCGGTGCGGAACGGCGACTCGGTCGATTCCGCCGACTACGGAACCGCGCTCGTCGCTCCCGCGAGGCCGTTCGTGCGCCGAGTTAGTATTGTTTTTCATGCCCATAAATAACCAATTTTACTATCTAAGCCTTTCTGACCCGCTCCGGGCCGGCGGTGAGCGAGTCCTCCCGCCCGTCGCGGTCCGCTACCGGTCCGTTTCCGCCCGCCACGCCGACGGAAGTCGAGCGTAGACGACCGCGTTGTCGACGAGCGCGTCGACCGGGACGTACTCGTCCGGGGCGTGGAGCGTGTCGGTCCCGAGCGCGAACTCGACGGTCGAGATCCCGGCGTTCCGGAGCTTCTTAGCGTCGCCGCCGCCCGTGGCGCTCCGCCTGAAGATGCGGTCTCCCGTCACGGCCGTCGCCGTCGACGCGACGGCCTCGACGAGCGGGCCGTCCGGGTCCTCCGCGGTGCCGACGCTCCACGAGACGTCGGCGATCGCGACTCCCTCGCAGTCGGCGACGCACTCGCGGATCCGCGCGAGCACGTCGGGCGTGTGGACGCCCGCGGTCAGCCGCACGTCGACCTCGGCGCGCGCGGACCCCGGGACGGCGTTTATCGCGTCGCCCCCTTCGAAGACGCCGAGGTTGATCGACGGGTATCGGAACAGGTCCCGCGCGGTGCTCTCGCCCATCGACGGGGCGTAGTACTCGATCGACTCCTCGACGATCGGCTCCATCTCGGCGTCGACGTCGAGCCGCTCGGAACCGAAGCGTCGGCGCATCGTCTCGATGGCGTCGTAGAGCCGGTCGACGGCGTTGACGCCGAGCGTCGGTCGAGAGCCGTGGGCGCTCTCGCCGCTCGCCTCGAGCGTCAGCCAGATGCTGCCCCGGTCCGCGACCGTGACGGAGTGGCGTCCCTCCTCGCAGGTCGGCTCGCCGATCACGCACGCGTCCGCGTCGAGCGTATCCGCGTCGAGCAGCGCCGGGAGGCCCGCGTCGCCGCCCACCTCCTCGTCGCTCACGAAGGCGAACAGGAGGTCGACGGGCGGCTCCGTCTCGGTCGCGGCGACGGCCCGGATCGCGAACAGCAATGACGCCACGGCGCCCTTCATGTCGGTCGCGCCCCGGCCGTAGACGCGGTCGGCGGCGCGTTCGCCGAGCGGGTCGCGCGTCCACGCGTCGGCGTCGAACGGCACGGTGTCGAGGTGTCCGTTGTACAGCAGCGTGCGGTCTGACGCGCCGGGGACCCGCACGAGCAGGTTCGGCTTCGTCGGGTCGACGGCGAACCGCTCGACCGCGACCGGAAGCGGATCGAGGAACCGCTCGATCTCGGCGACGATCTCCCGCGTGTCGCCGGGCGGATTCGACGTGTCGACCGCGAGCAGATCGAGGGTCAGCGAGACCAGCTCCTCGCGGTTGGCCCGCACGTATTCGGCGGGAGCGTCGTCGGTCGCGGGCGGTCGAGACGCTCCCGTGTCTTCGGCCATACCCGTCCGTTCGATCCCCAGCGATTTATTTATTTGTACGCTTCTCACAATATCGCGGCGGGTTGCGTGGGTACCGCCGCGCCGAGCGGTGCGGTCGCCCGCGCGTCAGGTCCCGGGCCGAATCGGACGGTCCTCGCGTTCGTCCGTCTCTCGGCCGTACCGGTACTCGAACTCCTGAACGAGCTGACCGACGGTCGCGTACCAGCTGTTGAGCAGCCGTTGCATCTCGCGGGCGACCTCCTCGGGCGCTCGCAACCGGTACACGTAGTAGTACCCGCCCTGATCGTAGTTGACTTGCCGTTGGACGACGACGCCGGCCTCGACGAGCCGGGAGATAGACCGGTACGCCGTCGACCGCTCGCAGTCCAGCCGGTCCGCCACGTCGTCGACGGTGAGCCCCTCGTTCTCTCCGTGGAGCGCCTGAAACACCGCCTGATCCCGCTCGTTGAGCCCGTGAACGCACTCTAAGAGCTCGAGGCACTCCATGTCGCGTTCGAGATCGTCACGCACTGACGCGGTCATCGTACCGGACAATAGGGCGGCAGAATGGGTTAAAGTTGTTCCCGAAACGCACAATACTATCGGGGCGCCGGTCGCTCCGATGAGGTTCAACAGGTTGGTTCTCGGCTCTCTCCGCGTGCTATCCGAAGAGCCTTTGTTACGTAGGTCCAAGACAGTACACGAATGACGCTCCCAATCGACCCGAGTCAGATCGACCCGGACGACATCGGCGAACAGCAGACCACCCTCGAGATGGGTCACGAGGAGGCGATCGAACACGTCCGCGAGGTGTTCACCGATGCCGGCTTCGGCGTCCCCGTCGAGTTCTCCCCGTCGGAGATGCTCAACGAGAAGGCCGACGCGGGCCGCGACCCCTACTACGTGCTGGGCGCGTGCAACCCCGAGGTGGCCGACCGCGCGCTCGACGCGACCGACAACACGCTCGGCGCGCTGATGCCGTGTAACGTCGTGGTCTGGGAGGAGGAGCCCGGCGTCCAGCGCGTCTACCACGTCTCCATCATGCGCATCGCCCGGCTCGCGGGCATGGCGCCCGACGACGACGTGATGGCGGACATCGTCGCCGACACCGGCGAGATGGTCGACGAGGCGTTCGAGAGCCTGTAGTCGCGTCCGCTCCGTTCCCGCCCCGCCGCCCTCGCTCCGATTCCACACCTACTTATCCGCGACCGCCGACGGACCGGTATGAACCTCGCCGATTCGCGCGTCCTCGTCACCGGGGGCGCCGGCCTCGTCGGGAGCCACCTCGCCGCCGCGCTGCTCGACCGCGGCGCGACCGTCCGCGTCGCCGACGACCTCTCGAAGGGCACGCGCGACCGGGTCCCCGACGGCGCCGAGTTCGTCGAAGCGGACGTGACCGACTCGGACGACGTCGCCCGCGCGGTCACCGAGGACCTCGACGCCGTCTTCCACTTCGCGGCGTACACCGACACGAACTACGACGACGACCGCGTCCTCTTCGAGGAGAACACCGAGATGACGTACACCGTCTTAGAGCGGATGCGCGAGGTCGGCGTCGACCGCTTCGCGTTCACCTCCTCGTCGACGGTGTACGGCGAGGCGCCGCGGCCGACGGCCGAGGACTACGCGCCGCTCGAACCCATTTCGATCTACGGTTCATCGAAGCTCGCGGACGAGGCGCTGATCTCGACGTTCGCGCACTCGTACGGGGTCCAGTCGTGGGTGTTCCGCTTCGCGAACATCGTCGGCCCGCGCCAGCGCGGCAACGTGATCCCGGACTTCATCGAGAAGCTGGACGAGGACCCGACGGAGCTGGAGATCCTCGGCGACGGCCGCCAGGAGAAGTCGTACATGCACGTCTCCGAGTGCGTCGACGCCATCCAGCACGTCGTCGAACACGCCGACGACGCGTACAACGTGTACAACCTCGGCACGCGGACGACCACCTCCGTCACAGACATCGCCGACATCGTGAGCGAGGAGCTGGGCGTGGAGCCGGAGTACGCCTACACCGGCGGCGACCGCGGCTGGACCGGCGACGTGCCGAAGATGCGGCTGTCGATCGAGAAGCTCGCCGACTTGGGGTGGGAACCCTCGATCGAGAGCGACGCGGCGGTCCGGCGGAGCGCGCGCGAGCTGATCGACGAGATCGTCTCATAAGTAGCGGCTGACGGATGCCGTGACCTCCCGAATTGCCGTTCAGAGTGATTATTTATAAATCGTTGATTGCGGTCGACCGTGGTCGCCTCCGAAACTCCAGCCGGCCGCTTATAAATGGTTGCTGACGGATCGGCGGTGAACAGCTTCAAAGCCCCAGCCGCTTGTTTATAAATAACTGAGAACAGATCGGCGGTGAATGCCTCCAAAGCCCCAGCCGTGAGGACGGCGCACGCTCGTTGCGCGCTTCAGTCGCTCGCGGTGCTCGCTCCCTCCAGTGTGTCCGTCGCCTGCGCTGTCCTCACGGCTGCCCCTTTGAGTCCCGCCCTGCCCCGCCCCGCACCTCACACCTCCCCAGCCTCGTCGCCGGACTACGTCCGGCTGTAAGCGAGAGCTTCGCTCTCGCCCTGTCAGTCGCCTCNCCCCAGCCTCGTCGCCGGACTACGTCCGGCTGTAAGCGAGAGCTTCGCTCTCGCCCTGTCAGTCGCCTCCGCTTCGCTCCGGCGACTGACTCCCTCGCACGGTGCTGACTCGCGGCCGCCCTCGGCGGCCGCTCGCAGGCACGCGCCACCGCAGTCCCGAATGTCTCAACTTCGTCCGTTCGATCCCACGCCTCGCCCGCCGAGCCGCTTCGGAAGGGCCTTTTAACCCGCCCGTCGAACGGACGGTATGTTCAGGCAGTTCCGGTCGGAGGTCGAGGCGGCGCTCGCGGACGCGCTCGGCTCGCTCGACCTCCCGACCGACGACCTCGGCATCGAACGCCCGCCCGACGACATGGACGCGACGCTCGCCTCCAGCGTCGCCTTCCGGCTCGCGGGCGAGGTCGGCGCGCCCCCGCCGCAGGTGGCGGGCGAGGTCGCCGAGGCGGTGTCGGTCGCGGACGCCGACTACGTCGCGAGCGTCGACACCGCGGGGCCGTACGTCAACTTCCACGCGAACGAGCGCTACCTCGCGGACACCCTCGACGCGGCCGCCGTCGACGACGACTACGGTGCGCTCCCCGACCGGGACACCTCGGTCGTGGTCGAGCACACCAGCGCGAACCCGACCGGCCCGGTCCACGTCGGCCGCGCGCGCAACCCCATCGTCGGGGACGCCGTGGCGAACCTCTTGGAGTACGCGGGCTACGACGTCGACCGCCACTACTACGTCAACGACGCGGGCCGGCAGATGGCGGTGTTCACGTGGGCGTACGAGCGGTTCGACGAGTCCGACCTCGACGCCGACCCCGCCCGCGACCGCGCGGAGTACGACCTCGTGCGCTACTACCGGAAGGGGAACGCCTTCTTAGAGGAGGCCGACGCCGACGCGGTCGAGGCCGCGGAGGCGGAGATCCAGTCGATCCTCCAGGGGCTCGAAGCCGGCGACGAGGAGACCTACGAGCGCGTGGGCGAGGTCGTCGACACCGTCCTCGGCGGGATGAAGGATTGTTTGGCGCGCCTCCCCGCCGAGTTCGACGAGTTCGTCAAGGAGACGCGGTTCATGCGCGACGGCTCCACCGACGACATCGCCGGCCGCCTGAAGGAGACCGACCACGCGGTCTACGAGGAGGACGCCTGGCAGCTGGAGCTCGACGAGTGGGGGATCGAGAAGAACCTCGTCTTCCTGCGCTCGGACGACACGAGCCTCTACACCACCCGCGACTTGGCCCACCACGAGTGGAAGTTCGACAACTACGACCGCGCCGTCACCGTCCTCGGCGAGGACCACAAGCTCCAGGCCGACCAGCTGGACGCGACCCTCGAACTGCTCGGCAACGACGCCGACCGGCTCGGCCACGTCATCTACTCGTACGTCAACCTTCCCGACGGGAAGATGTCGACGCGGAAGGGAACGGGCGTGATGCTCGACGACCTGCTCGACGAGGCGATCGACCGCGCCCGCGACGCCGTCGAGTCCCGGATGGACGACCGCATCCGCGACGACGACCTCACCGACGCGGACGTCGAGCGCATCGCCCATCAGGTCGGGATCGGCGCCGTGCGGTACGACATCGTCTCCAAACAGCCCGCGAAGGCGATCACCTTCGAGTGGGAGGACGCGCTCGACTTCGAGGCGCAGTCGGCCCCGTTCGTCCAGTACGTCCACGCGCGCTGCGCCGGCATCCTCGGCGAGGCCGCGGCGGAGGGCGTGGACGTACCCGGCGTGACCGCGGACGCCGACGGCGAGGTCGACCTCGACGCGCTCGACGTGGACGCGGGCGCCCTCGAAACCGACGCAGCCCGCGACCTCCTCCGCGAGGTCGCGCGGTTCCCGGCCGCGATCGAGGCGGCGGCGGACGACCTCGAACCCCACACGATCGCGACGTTCACCCGCGAGTTCGCGGACGCGTACAACGCCTTCTACCGCGAGTGCCCGGTCGTGACCGCCGAGACCGACGAGCTGCGGGACGCCCGGCTCGCGGTCGTCGCGGCCGCGAAGCACACGATGGCGAACGCGCTCGACGTGCTGGGCGTCGAGGCGCCGGAGTCGATGTAGGATCGGTGCCGTCGAGTTCGGCCTTCTTCGGGTACTGACCGGAAATCGGCGGCGAACACCAAAGCCCCAACCGCTCGTTTATAAATAGCTGCTAGCGGACCGGCGGCGAACACCTCCAAAGCCCCAGCCGCGAGGACAGCGCACGCTCGCTGCGGTCCTCGGTCGCTCGCGCTGCTCGCTCCCTGTGGTCCTTGCGTCGCCTGCGCTGTCCTCGCGGCTGCCCCTTTGAGTTCCGCCCCACACAGCACCGCCCCGCACCTCACACCTCCCCAGCCTCGTCGCCGGACTACGTCCGGCTGTAAGCGAGAGCTTCGCTCTCGCCCTGTCAGTCGCCTCNCCCCAGCCTCGTCGCCGGACTACGTCCGGCTGTAAGCGAGAGCTTCGCTCTCGCCCTGTCAGTCGCCTCCGCTTCGCTCCGGCGACTGATTCCAGCGAGAATCGGAGATTCTCTGGCAGCCGGCGCGTAGCGCCGGCGACCTCGCGCGTGCTGTCTCGCGGCCTCCGCTTCGCTCCGGCCGCTCGCAGGCACACGCCACCGCAGTCCATTTATAAACGAACGTGCGTTCGACGACCCGTACGACCCGCTATCGACGCGCCGGCCGGGAGGTCAAAGATTACTTACACGCACGCGACCGTATTTCAGGCAATGAGTAGCGACGCACAGGAGGCGAACGAGGACCGCCGGAAGTACGAGTTCCGCAAGGTCATCGAGGAGCTCAAAGACTTCGAGGGCTCCGGCACCCAGCTCGTCACCATCTACATCCCCGAGGACCGGCAGATCTCCGACGTGGTGGCCCACGTCACGCAGGAACACAGCGAGGCGTCCAACATCAAGTCGAAGCAGACTCGGACCGCCGTCCAGGACGCGCTGACGTCTATCAAGGACCGACTGCGCTACTACGACACCTTCCCGCCCGACAACGGGATCGTGATCTTCTCGGGCGCCATCGACGCGGGCGGCGGCCAGACCGACATGGTCACCCGGACGCTGGAGTCGCCCCCGCAGCCCGTCGAGTCGTTCCGGTACCACTGCGACTCGGAGTTCCTCACCGAGCCGCTCGAACACATGCTCGAAGACTCCGGGCTGTTCGGGCTCATCGTCTTGGACCGCCGCGAGGCGAACGTCGGCTGGCTCAAGGGGAAACGCGTCGAGCCCGTCAAGTCCGCCTCCTCGCTGGTCCCCGGCAAACAGCGGAAGGGGGGGCAGTCCGCACAGCGGTTCGCCCGCCTGCGCCTGGAGGCCATCGACAACTTCTACCAGGAGGTCGCGGGGATGGCCAACGACCTGTTCGTCGACAAGCGCCACGAGCTCGACGGCATCCTCGTCGGCGGTCCCTCGCCGACCAAAGACGAGTTCCTCGACGGCGACTACCTCCACCACGAGCTCCAAGACAAGGTGCTCGGCAAGTTCGACGTCGCCTATACCGACGAGTCCGGGCTGAAGGACCTCGTCGACGCGGGCCAGGAGGCGCTCGCCGACCAGGAGATCGTTCAGGACAAAAACGACATGGAGGAGTTCTTCGAGAAGCTCAACACCGGCCAGGAGGCCACCTACGGGTTCGAACAGACCCGCCGGAACCTGATCATGGGCTCCGTCGACCGGCTGCTCATCTCCGAGGACCTCCGCTCGGACGTCGTCGTCTACGAGTGCCCGAACGGCCACGAGGAGTACGAGGTGGTCGACGCCCGCCACTCGACGCCGGACCACGAGTGTAGCGAGTGCGGCGAGGAGGCGGCCGTCGAGGAGCGCGAGGACGTCATCGAACACCTGATGGCGATCGCGGAGCAGCGCGGCACCGAGACCCGGTTCATCTCCACGGACTTCGAGAAGGGCGAGCAGCTCCTCGACGCGTTCGGCGGAATCGCGGGCATCTTGCGCTACTCCACCGGCGTCTAAGACCGAGAACCCGCTCCGCGACCGTTTACCGTTTTTACTGCTGCTCCGGTTCGACCGGCTCCGGAGCGATCTCTAAGCACGCGCAGGCGTCGGACTCGGGGTCGAAGCAGTCCGGGCACTCCGGCTGGCGGTCGATGATCGTGTCGAGCCGCTCCGCCACCGTGTCGTCGATGACGGCCTCCAGCTCGCGGGCCTCCGCCTGGAAGTCCTCGACCGCGAGGACGTTCGCGAGGAAGCGCTCGATGATACAGTAGGTCTGGAGCGCGTCGCGGGCGCGGACGATACCGTCGTCGGTGAGCGTGACGCCCTTGTACTTCTCGTGCTCCGCGAGGCCGCGCTCTTCGAGCTTGCCGATCATCTCGTTGGCGCTGGCCGGGCTGACGCCGAGCGAGTCGGCGATCGACCCGGTCGAGGCGGGACCGTCTTCGCTGTCCTGTACGACGTATATCGTCTTGAGGTACTGATCTGCGGTGTTCACGGCTGTCCTCCGTCGGCGCTCGTCGGCGACTCGTCTGCCCGGTTCATCGGCGCTCCATGACCTCCGTGACCTCGCGTACTCCCTCGGCCTCCTCGTCGCGGATCGTCGTCAGGGTGGCGAGCAGCTCCCCGCGGTCGATCGAGAACGTCGCTTCGGAGTCCTCGATCGCCTCGATGAGGTCGTCGTAGAACTTGTACGCCGTCTCCTCGTTGCACAGCTGGTCGTACAGCACGTCGTCGAAGTCCTCCGGCCGCGTCCGCCCGTAGCGGGCGTCGACCAGCGATTCGATCTCGCCGAACGGGACGCTGTCGACGCCGAGCCCCTCGACGAGCGACTCAAGCCGCTCGCGGTGGTCGGCGGATTCCTCGGCGGCGTCCGCGAGCAGCGTCTCCACCTCCTCGTCGAGCTCGGCGTCAAGCTGCTGGTAGTGGCGGTGCGTTCGCGCTTCGACGACCTCCTCGAGCACGATTCCGATCTGGAGCAGCCGCGCGAGCTGGTCGTCGGAGGCGACCCGCTGGCTCACACTCACCGCGACCACCCGAGACGGCGCGATACGCGGGTTCGCATACCTCCGACTCGGGCGTCGTCGGTCTTAAGAGATTCCCCTCGCTGGCCGGTCACTCCGCGCCGCGACCACGCCGGAATAAAAAACCGCCAGTCCGCGTCGACGGCCTACTGAAGCCGTTCCAAGACGAGCTCCTCGACGTCGTCGCGGAACTCGTCGACCGCGATCTCTTCGAGGACGGGCACGAAGAAGCCCTCGACGAGCATGTTCCGGGCCGTCCGCGAATCGATCGACCGGCTCTCGAGGTAGAACAGGTCCTCGGCGTCGACCTGCCCGACCGTCGCGGAGTGGGAGGCCTCGGTGTCGTGGTTGTGGATGATCAGCTTCGGCGACGCGTCGGCCTCGGCGTCGTCCGACAGCATCAGCGTGTTCTCGCGCTGGTAGCTGGAGGTGTTCCACGCGTCCTCGCCGACGTCCTGGACCCCCTCGTAGACGGAGCGGGCGACGTCGTCGAGCACGCCGCGGGTGACGAGGTCGGCGGTCGTCTGCTCCGCCTGGTGCCACACGCGGGCGTTGATGTCGAAGTGCTGGTCGTCCGTGCCGAAGAACGTCCCGACGATCTGGCTCTCGGAGCCGTCGCCGTTGAGCTCGGTCTCGATGTCCGAGCGGGTGAGCTTCGACCCGAAGTTGCTCTCGATCCAGTCGACCGTCGCGTACGTGTCGGTCACGCCGCGCTTCAGCGAGTAGGTGTACGCGTCGTCGTCGAGGTTCTGGAGCGAGCCGAACTGGACGTTCGCGTTCTCGCCCGCGACGACCTCGACGAGGTTCGAGAAGTAGCGGTCGTCGGCGACCTCGGCGTCACCCGTCTCGATCGACTCGAGGATCGTCACCGACGACGACTCCTCGGCGACGACGAGCGTCTGACTGAACAGCGAGCGGGAGTTCATCTCCGCGCGCACCGTCACGTCTTCGACGTCGACGCCCTCGGGGACGTAGACGAACGTGCCGGTGGTGAACAGCGCGACCGACAGCGCCGTGAGGTAGTTGTGTTCGGGGTCGAGGACGGAACCGAAGTTCGCCTCGATGACGTCGCCGTACTCGGCGAGCGCCTCGGTGAACGGCAGCACGACGACCTCGTCGTCGCCCGCGGTCCGCTCGGTCTCGTCCGCCTGGTTCAGCGGGTCGACGAGCGACTCGAAGTCCAGCGCCTCGAGGTCGGTCCAGCGACGGCCCGGCGTCTGGATGACGTCGGGCAGCTCGGCCGTCTCCAGCGCGGAGAGCGCGTTCAGGCGGGTCTCCACGAGCCACTCGGGCTCGTCGCGTTCGTCGGCGATGCGTCGTACCGTGTCCTCCGAGAGGCTCTCGATTGCTTGCGTGCTCATGTTATCCGAGCGAACCCTCCATCTCGAGCTCGACGAGCCGGTTCAGCTCGACGGCGTACTCGATCGGCAGCTCCTCCGTGATCGGCTCGATGAACCCGGAGACGATCATCTGCTTGGCGTCGTCGTCGTCGAGACCGCGCGACTGGAGGTAGAAGATGTCCTCGTCGCCGATCTTGCCGACGGTCGCCTCGTGGGCGACGTCGACCTTCGACTCGTTGATCTCCATGTACGGCATCGTGTCCGACGTCGACTCGTTGTCGAACATCAGCGCGTCGCACTCCACGGCCGTCGAGGAGTTCTCGGCGCCGTCCGCGATGTGGACGAGGCCGCGGTAGTTGGTGCGGCCGCCGTCCTTCGCGATCGACTTCGACTCGACGGTGGACTTCGTGTCCGGCGCGTTGTGGTACACCTTCGCGCCGGTGTCGATGTCCTGGCCCTCGCCCGCGAAGGCGATGGTGATGTGGTTGTCGGAGGCGCCGCGGCCCTTCAGGATCGTCGAGGGGTACAGCATCGTCGCCTTCGAGCCCATCGAGCCGGAGATCCACTCCATGCGCCCGCCCTTCTCGGCGATGGCGCGCTTCGTGTTGAGGTTGTACGTGTTCTTCGACCAGTTCTGGACGGTCGAGTACTGGACGTGGGCGTCCTCGCCGACGAACACTTCCACGCCGCCGGAGTGGAGGTTAAACGCCGAGTACTTCGGGGCGGAACAGCCCTCGATGTAGTGGACCTCGGAGCCCTCCTCCGCGATGATGAGCGTGTGCTCGAACTGGCCCATCCCCTCGGAGTTCATCCGGAAGTACGCCTGGACCGGCATCTCCACGGTGGTGTTCTCCGGGACGTAGACGAACGAGCCGCCGGACCAGATGGCGCCGTGAAGCGCCGCGAACTTGTTGTCGCTCGGGGGGACGCACTTCGTCATGAAGTGCTCGCGGACGATCTCCTCGTGCTCTTGGACGGCCTTGTCCATGTCACAGAAGATGACGCCCTTCTCCTCCCACCGCTCCTGCATGTTCTGATAGACGATCTCGGACTCGTACTGCGCGCCGACGCCCGAGAGCGCGTTCTTCTCCGCCTCCGGGATGCCGAGCTTGTCGAAGGTGTCCTGGATCTCCTCCGGGAGGTCCTCCCAGCTGTCGGCGCCGCCGCGCTTGTCGATGTCCGGCCGGATGTACGGCACGATCTCGTTGATGTCGACCTCCGAGAGGTCCGGCTGGCCGGGCCAGTCGGTCGGCATCGGCATCTCTTGGAACTGCTCGAGCGCGCGCAGGCGCCGCTCCAGCATCCACTCCGGTTCGTCCTTGTCCTCCGAGATGACGCGGACCGTCTCCTCGGTGAGACCCTTTTCGCTCTTGAAGGCGGACTTCTCCTCCTTCTTGAACTCGAAGCGGGCCTCGGTGTCTGTCTCCTTAAGATCGTCCTGTTGTGAACTCATAGTGTATTGTTACGGATTCCCGTGTTTACGTGTGTCGCGTGCCCGCATTTGGTTACGCCGCCTCGAAGGCGTCCTCTCGGACCCAGTCGTACCCCTCGTCCTCGAGCTTCTCGGCGAGCTCCGCGCCGCCGCTCTTGACGACTTCGCCGTCGAGCATGACGTGAACGTGGTCGGGCTCGACGTAGTCGAGGATGCGCTGGTAGTGGGTGATCTGGAGGATACCCGTGCCCTGCTCGTCGCGGAGCGCGTTGATCCCCTTCGAGACGTCCTTCAGGCGGTCGATGTCCAGCCCCGAGTCGATCTCGTCGAGCACGGCGACGCTCGGCTCCAACATCGCGGCCTGGAGGACCTCGTTCTGCTTCTTCTCGCCGCCGGAGAAGCCGGCGTTGAGGTAGCGCTGCATGAACTTCTCGTCCATGTCGAGCAGCTCCATCTTCTCGGAGAGGATCTCCTGGAACTCGGCGACGCCGATCTCGCCGTCGTCCGCGGGCCCCTCCATCGGGGAGGTCTCGTAGCCCTCGTCGTCGTCGGCCTCGGCTTCCGCCTCGTCTTCGTCCTCGAACAGCTCCTCTCGCTCGTCCGCCTTCGCGTTGAGGGCCTGGCGGAGGAAGTTCGTCATGGTGACGCCCTCGATCTCGGCGGGGTACTGGAAGCCGAGGAAGATGCCGAGCGCGGCGCGCTCGTTCGGCTCCAACTCGAGCAGCTCCCAGTGATAGTCCTCGTCGTCCAGATCGACGTCGACGTCGGCGACGTCCTCCTCGCTGAGGTGGAGCAGGATCTCGCCGCCGGTGACCTCGTAGGCGGGATGGCCGGCGATGACCTTCGCGAGCGTCGACTTACCGGAGCCGTTCGGCCCCATCAGCGCGTGGATGTCGCCGGACTCGACGGTCAGGTCGACCCCGAGAAGGATGCGTTCGCCGCCCTCTTCCGCCACTCGTGCGTGAAGATCGTTGATTTCGAGAGTAGCCATGTGTATTCTCGTGCCTCGTACGTTGACGGTGGGGGTTGAGGGGGTTAATGGTTACGCATCTCCCCGTCAAAAGTCGCAAATCAACCAAGAAATTTTCTTTCGATCGAAAACTGCTTTCGACGGTCGGCGTTCACCCTCACCGACGGTCACATGAACGAGCCGAGTCCGGTCTGTTCCTGGCCGGTCTTCACCTCCTCCCACGACATCCCCAGCGCCTCTATCACGCGCTCTATCGGTCCTTTGAGCGTCTTGTCCAGCATCTTCTCCCAGTCGACCTCGAACTCCTCGGGGACTTGGTCCGCGTACTCGAAGCAGATCACGTCCGGATCGCGTTTAAACTCCCCGTACAGGTGATCGCGCTGCGGGTCGAGCCCCTCCTCGTCTTCCATCCGCGCCCAGAAGTCGGGGTGGACCTTCTCGATGTACAGCCGCTTCGGCTTCGACCCGCTCCCGAAGTTGGTGCCGAGCATCAGGTTTGCGTACTTTGCCCCCCGGACCTGCGCCGTCGGCGTGTCGTAGGCGTCCAGCTTCTTCCCGATCCCGCCCGGGATCCCGATCTCGTCGAGGTCCATGTCGCCGTCGAGCACCCGCGCGATGACGTCGACGAGGTACTCTTTCACCTCCTCCATGTCCTCGTCGATGTCGTCGCCCGTGACGATCGTCTCGATGACGTTCTGTTGGACCTCCTTCGTGATCCCGGCGATGTCGGAGCGCTTGTACTCGAAGCCGGTGATGTCGATGTCGTCGACGTCTTTCCCCTCCTTCCAGACGATGTGGCCCGCGTACCGCTTCTTCTTGCCCGCCTGGAAGAAGCGCCGGTAGAGCTTCTCGAACTCGATCTCGAAGCGGTGGAACTCGGCGTTGAGTTCGTCGCGCGCGAAGTCGTCATAGCGCTCATTGATGTGGTCCTCTATCTCGAAGGAGGTCTCGATCGCCTCCTCCTTCGCCATGTCAGAAAGGGATAACATAACGCTGTCGGTGTCTCCATAAGATACTTGATAGTTAAGCTCTTCTGCGGCCTCCTCGGTAAAGTCGATGACCTCGCGACCGGTCGCTGTGACGGCTGCTGCGCCCTCTTTGTCGTAAAGCCGGAACCGATCCCATCCCGTAACTCCGTATAGTGATTGGCCGACGAACTGGAACTTCCCGTTCCGCCCCGCGAGGAGCGTGTGATTGTCCTCAACGGTCACGCAGTAGACGCCGTCCTCGGCTTCGCTCCGAGACCCGCTCCGGTGTATCCGAAGCGTGTTCTTCGCGTCTTCCGTGACGTAAATCCGCCAGCTCCCGCTGTCACGGTTGTAGCTCGCGGTGAGCCCGAGGTGAGCACACAGGCGGAGCACGTCGTCCCGAAGCCGTTCGCTCGACGTCGTGTACCTCCACGACCCGGACTGCCGGTCGCCATCGCCGTCGATCAGCGTCTCCAAGAACGCGCGCTTCTGCGTCCTCGTCGCCTCGAAGACGCGGTCCGGGATCCGCTTCTTGAAGCTCCCGTCGCCGCAGCGGTCCCGGATGAGGTCGCCGAGCAGCGCCGAGGTGAACTGATAGCTGCGGTCGTCGACGTAGTAGTCCAGCCCCATCCGATCGAGAAGATCCCCGATCGTCTCGTGGTCGGAGTCGCCGCCGTCCGCCACGGCGTCCTGCGCGATCTGTATCGTGGTCGCGGAGCCGCGGAGATTGTCGCCGAACCGCTTCTCCTCGGAGGTGTACACGTTCCCTTCCGTGACGTACCACGCGAGCAGTTCGAGGAAGTCGTCGCCGTCGAACGTCCGCGGGATCCACTTCCGACCGGACTCGCGGTGGACGAAGCTCGTCTCGCACACCGATTCGACGTACTCGCGGTGTTCCTCGAACTCGGCAGCCGTGAACACGTAGCCGGTCTCGCCGACGTCCGCCTTCGGCACGCGCCGCGGCGTCCAGCCGAGTTCGGCCGTGAACGTGTGACCGTGGACGCTCGGCCGGACCCACACCTCGTACTCGCCGTCGACGAGTTCGGTCAGATCGACCTCATCGATCCGTTCCCCGTCCGGTCCGTCCCAATCGTGAGGCAGTTCGTAGTTCGTCGCCCGGTCGAGGTCGCCCGCCTCCACGAAACTGTACCCGTCTTCGGTGATCCCGTTCGTCTCGTTCTTTCGGACGAGCATCCGGTGGTTCGGCGTCACCCGGAAGTCGATCTTCGACGTTTCGATGTCGACGAGTTCGTCTCGGTAGTCCGGGTACGCGTGGGTCTCTTCGACGGTCTTCAGCTCCATCTCCTCCGTATCGGGATCGAGCGAGTACACGGCGTCGCCGACCTCCAAGTCCGTAATCGACCGAACGCCGTCGGGGGTTACGACCTCGGTGTCCGGCGTGAAGCAGTTCATAATAACCTTCACAGAAGCCTGCTGACGGTCGTACTGTTCGTACGGCTCGGTACCGGGGTCGTGGTCGTTCCGGAGCGCCTTCTTCTCCTCGCGCTCGGAGAGGAGCTCGTCGACCATCTCGCGCATGATCCCGTCCGGCTCCTTCTGGAAGTGGGTCCCGTTGGGCGCGACGTACGTCTCGCCGTCGTACTCGTCGGGGTCGACCTTCGTCTCCGGGCCGGCGTTGATCGTCACCATACACATCGGGTAGAGGCTCTTCAGGTCTTGGACCGTCACCATCTCCTTGACGCCGGTGATCGGGTCGAAGACGGCGCCGCCCTCGAAGTCTTCCGACTCCTGTTGGCCCTTCGTCGGGAGCGCGAACTTCCCGAACGCCTTGTGGAGGACGTACATGTCGACGGTGTCGCCGGGCGTCGGCGCGTCCTCGATCTTACAACCGACGAAGGTGCGCACCTCGTCCCAGAAGGCGATCACGTCCTGTTTCCGGTCGATCTCGACGCACAGCTCCACGTCGCGGATGCTGTACTCCAGC
Source organism: Halorubrum distributum JCM 10118 (assembly GCF_000337335.1). Taxonomy (GTDB): domain Archaea; phylum Halobacteriota; class Halobacteria; order Halobacteriales; family Haloferacaceae; genus Halorubrum; species Halorubrum distributum. Next base: position 32,372 of record NZ_AOJN01000065.1, read on the forward strand.
AGGCGCTCGGGGTCCTGCTCCCAGAGGTCGCCGATGTCGCCGGTGTAGCGCTCCTTGCCGACGCCGAGCTCGCGCTCGCCGACCGCGTCGAGGCGGTACGACTCCAGCTCGGTGAACATCGTGCGCTTGTAGGCGTACAGCAGGTCGAAGACGACCCGGCCCTTCACGTCGGGGCCGCCCCAGCCGGAGCGCCACACCTCGCCGATCCGGGAGAGCCGGTCGACGTCGAGGTCGTACTGGCTCCCGTCGTCGAGCACCTCCAGCCGGTCGAGGACGTACGGCGCGTCGAAGTCCTCGAAGTTCCACCCGGTCAGGAGGTCCGGGTCCGTCTCGTCGATGTACTCGACGAACGCGTCGAGCATCGCGGCCTCCTCCTCGAAGGTGCGGACCCGGAAGTCGAGCTCCCCGTCGCCGTCGACGATCCCCTCGTAGTCGGGGAGGTCTTCGGGCGGGGGGATCTCGGCCTCGGGCGCATCGTACAGCCAGACGACGTACTCGTCGTCGTAGGAGTCGTGGCTGGTGAGACAGATGATCGGCTCCTCGCCGTCCTCGGGGAACCCCCGCCGGTCGTCCACCTCGATGTCGAAGGTGTTCACACGGAGGTCGGCGTCGACGTCCGCGGGCTCCAACATCCCCTCGTGGACCTGGATCGTCCCCTCGCCGTCGTCGAGGCGCCGCTCCTCGACGCGGATCCCGCCGTTGATCCCGTTGTCGATCAGGAACCGGTTCGGGAAGAGGATGTCAGCCTCGAAGCTGGTCTCGAAGTCGTCGCGGATGTTCCCCACGTCGCGGGGCGTCCGGGTGACGATCCGGGTGAGCGGCTCGCCGCGGATGCTCTCGTAGGGTTCGCCGTCGGGGTTCTCCTCGCGGGTCCCGATCACCACGTCGTACTCCTCGACCGGGTCGCGGTCGAGGTCGGCCGTGGGGACGTAGAAGTACGGCTCGACGCCCAGGACGCGGAGGTGTTCGACGACGTCGTGGTCGGCGTCCTCGACGTGTGCCGCCGGCCGGCGGCCGAACACGTGGACGACCGGGTACTCGTCGCTGCCGTACCCCTCGACGGCGTAGTCGATCTGCGTGATCATCAGCTCGACGGTCCCGGTCGACTCCGGGAACTTCGCCTCGTCGACGTCGACCACGTCGCTGACGTGGCCGCGTCCGCCGCCGGCGACGGCGGCCGCCTCTTGGGCGGCCAGCTCCTCCCGTTCGGTGTCCGTGTCGCCGTCGGCCCCGTCGCCCGCGTCTCCGGTCGACGAGAAGTCCGACAGCCCCGACTGAGTCATATCCGCCCTTCGGCGTCACCCGGCTAAAAAACTCGGCTTTCGGGTGCGGCGAGGTATCCCGCCACGGAAAGGCATATATTGTGTGACGACTTACCATGGTCTATGTCTTCGGACCCACGTTCCGAACCCCAGGCGGCTCGCCCGGCCGATTCCGACGCGGTCGACGCCGAGGTGGAGGCGTACGAAGACGACGGGAACGTGGTGCTTTTCGACGCCACGAACCCCCTCGCGTGGGTCGAAGCGAGCCGAACCGTGCGGCTCGCCGACGCGGTCTGAAGCGGCTCTCGGCCTCGATCCTCCGTTCCGTCGCAGCGCGCCTGTTCCACCGTAGCCGCGGCGCCGCGTCCGGACGGAACCCCTTTGCCCCGGCGCGGCGTACGCCCGGGCGTGTTCAGCCTCGACGAGGACGACGAGGGCGAGATCTCCGTCGGCGAGAGCTCCGACGCCGAGCGGGAGATGACGCCCGACATCCCGAAGGCGCCCTCGGTGAAGTCGTTCGACGACGGCGGCGACTTCGAGGGCGCGAGCGACGTGGACCAGGGGACCCTCCGCGCGTTCGTCGTCGCCGTCATCTACGCCAACGCCGCCGTCCTCCTCGTCGCGCTCGGCCCGATGGTGTGGTTCTTCGAGGGCTGGTCGCGGATCGGTCCGGCGCTGTTCGTCGGGGGACTCTTGGCGGGCGTCCGGACCTACCAGACGTACCGGGCGTGGCAGCGCTCTCGGGACGAGGCGGACGAAGCCGCCGAGGGCGAAGCAGACGCTGAAGCCGCCGAGGGCGACGAGAACGCCGAGACGGACGGAGACGCCGAACCCGACGAGGACGACTTCGACCCCGACGCGGCGCCCCCGGAAGCGTAATGTCCGCGGGCCTCTCCGCTTCCACTATGCAGACGGTCCGCGACGGCGACGGCGAGACGTACCTCCTCGTGAAACGCTCCGCGGAGTCCAGCCGCGTTCGGGACCCGCTCACCGGCGCGGAGCGGTACGTCGACAACGAGGAGCTCAGCGTCGTGGACGGCGAGTCACCGCTCGCGACCGCGGCCTCCGGCGTGCCGGAACCGGTCCGCCGGACGCTCGGCGCGGTCCGCGACGACCGGTCGCTCGGCCTGCTCGCCGTGGTCGTCGACGAGGGACCGATCGCCGCGATCGACCTCCTCGACGCGGCCGACATGTGCGAGTCCGACCTCCACGGGACGCTCACGGAGTTCCGTGCGGCGGGACTGGTCGACGAGGCCGAGGTCGCCGGGCGACGCGGCTACGAGGCGACCGCGGTCGCGGTCGAGGCGCTCGAACTGTTGCGGGACGGATCGGCGGAGGAGGGCGACGGATCGGCGGAGGAGGGCGACGGCGACTGATACCTCGCTTATAACCGCTATCTGCGGCCGGCTGCGGCTGTTCGTTTATAAATAGTTGATTCTAGATCGACGACGAACAGCTCCAAAGCCCCAGCCTCGCGGCTGCCCCTTTGAGCCCCACCCGACCGCGACCGCACGGCACCTCACGCCTCCCCAGCCTCGTCGGGCGCGTCCGTCGGGCTCCCTTCGGTCGCCCTCNCTCCCTCGCGCGTGCTCCTCGCGGCCGCCAGTGGCGGCCGCTCGCAGGCACGCGCCGACGTGGAGGGGCGGGCTGACGTCGCCGCCGTCCCTCTCAGCGGCGGTGTCCCCGCGGGCTTCCACCGCTCCTGCCGTCGTCGGATATTTATAAAGGAAACAGTCGCATCGGTGGCGCTCAGTCGTCCACGAGTTCGGCGACGTCGAGGTCCGCCGCGTCCTCCCGGCGGACGGTCGAGCGGTTCGAGCGCGGGTCCTTCTCGACGGTGACCAGCTCGTCGGCCGCGCCGACCAGCTCGTCGTCGTGGCTCACGATGACGATCTGGCGCACGCCGAAGCCGCGCATCTCCTCGACGAGCCGGACGAGCCGCGAGACGTGGCCGGAGTCGAGGAACACCGTCGGCTCGTCGAGGATGAGCGGCGGGGTCGGCGCGGCGCCCTCGATCCCCTCCGAGAGCAGCCGGTAGATCGCACAGCGCAGCGAGAGGTTGAACAGAGCGCGCTCACCGCCGGAGAGCTGCTCGGGGTCGAGCGGCTCGCCGTCCTTCTGGTAGACGGTGAGGACGTACTCGCCGTCGAGTTCGATGTGCGAGTAGGCGTCGTTGCCGTAGACGAGCTCGAACGTCTCGTTGAGGGTGCGCTCCAGCTCGGTGACGTTGCGCTGGCGGAGCTCCGCACGCAGGTCGCCGTACATCGACTCCAGCTCGCTCGTCTCCTCGTGGAGCGTTTCGAGCGCTTCGACGCGCTCGCCGAGCGCCTCGCGCTCCTCGCGGAGCGCCTCCAGCTCGCTGAGCTCGCCTTTCACCCCGCCGATCGCGTTCTGAAGCTCCTCCCGCCGTTCGTTGAGACGGTCGAGCTCCTCGGCGACCTGTTCGAGGTACTGCTCGGCGTCGGCTTTCCGCTCCTTCGCGTTCTCGACCGCGTCCTCGTCGACGGCGTCCGCGAGCTCGTCGCGGCGCTCGCGCTTGTCGGCGAGCCGGTCGCGCCGCTCGTCGTTCACCTCGTCGAGGTTCTCCCGCTTCTCGCGGCGGCGCTCGATCTCGTCTTCCGCCTCCGCGATCGCGGACAGGCGCTCCTCGACAGCCGTCACCGCCTCGTGGGCGGCGTCGACCGCCGACAGCGACGCCTCCAGCTCGTCGACGCGCTCCGCGGCCGCCTCCGCCTCCTCGCGCTTCTGGGCGGCGACCTCACGGGTCTCTTCGGCCTCCTCCCTGAGGTCGGCCGCGCGCTCGCGCTTCTCCTCGGCCGTCTCCCGCTTCCGGTCCGCCGCCTCTCGCTTCTCTTCGACCCGCGCTTCGAGGGTCTCGACCCGCTCGTCGATCTCGTCGAGCCGGTCCGCGGCGCTCGCGAGCTCGTCCAGCTCCGCGATCCGCTCGTCGAGGTCGTCCTCGCGCTCGCGGGCGTCCTCCAGCTCCGCTTCGAGCTCCGCGACCCGCTCGCGATCCTCGTCGATCCCGCTGGCGTGCGGCGAGTCCTCGACCGGCTGGCCGCACTCCGGGCACTTTCCCGCCGCGAGCAGCTCCTCGGCCTCTTCGACCCGCTCGCGGGCGTTCTTCAGCTCCGCCGACAGCTCGGCGATCCGCTCGCGGACCTCGCCGCGCCCGTCGCGCAGCGCGTCCCGCTCGTCGGCGACGCCGTCGCGGTCGACGTCCGCGTCGGCGGCCGCGAACCGGTCGTAGAGCCCGTCTGCCTCATCGCGGAGCTCCTCGATCGACGCTTGGGCGTCCTCGGCGTCCTCGGCCGCCGCCTCCGCTTCGTCGGCGAGGTCGTCGGCCTCGGACTCGATCTCCGCGGCGCGCTCGGTCCGATCGTCGGCCTTCCCGGCGAGGTTCGTCGCCTGATTCCGGAACGCCTCGGCGCTCACCCGCTCGTCGTCGAGCTCCTCGCGGACCTCCGCCTCCCGGTCGTCGAGCTCCGCGCGCCGGTCGGCGATCGCTGTCTCGGTCGCCGCGTCGAGCCCGGCGTCGTCGAGCCGGTCGTCGATCGCGGCCTCGATCTCGTCGATCCGCTCGCGCGTCTCGCGGATCGCGTCGCGGTGCTCGTCGCGCTCGCGCTCGGCCTCCCGGATCGACGCCTCGATCGCGTCGATCTCCGACTCCACCGACTCCAACTCCTCCCGCTTCTCGGCGTGGGTCTCGAGCGTCTCGGCGGCCGCGTCGCGCGTCTCTTTCGCCTGCTCCCGCTGCGTCTCGTACCGGTCGATCTCGTCGCTGACGTCGCCCAATTCGCTCTCCAACTCGTTGAGCCGCCCGTGGAGGTCGCGGTCCTCCTTCGCGGCGATCTGCTCGTCGAGCTGGTCGAGCCGCCCGCGACGGTTCTCCAGCACGTCCTCGACGCCGAGCCGAGCGTCGCCGGCGCGATCGCGGTACTCCTCGAGCCTTCCCAGCTGGAGCAGGTCGTCGATCGTGTCCTGCCGCTCCCGCGGGGTGGCGTTGATCAGCTTGTTCACCTCTCCCTGCCGGACGTACGCGCAGTTGACGAACGCCTCGGCGTCCATCCGTAGCAGCTCGGTGACGAACTCGCGGACCGCCCGCGCGCCGTCGCGCGTCACGTCGCTCCCGTCGGTCGACTCGAGCGTACACTGGTGGTCGATCCGGTCGTCGTAGGCTCTGAGCCGCCTCTCGACCCGGTAGGAGACGCCGTCGTGGGTGAACCACAGCTCGACCTCCGTCTCCGCCTCGCCGTTCGTGATGACGTCTTCGAGGGTGCCGTCGAGCGCCTTCGACCCGTACAGCGCGAAGAAACAGGCCTCCAACAGCGACGACTTCCCGCTGCCGTTGAGCCCGTGGATGACCGTCACGCCCTCGGTCAGCCGCAGGTCGGCGTCGCCGTACGGCTTGAAGTTCGCGAGGCGGACGCGGTCGAACTTCACAGGTAGTCCTCCATGGAGACTTGGCCGTCGTTCGACGCCGGATCGGGGTCCGTCGCCTCCACGCGATCGGACTCGGCGTCCGGCTCGTCAGTGGTCGATTCGTCCGGGTCTGTGTCGGCCGCGTCTGATTCGTCCGACTCGGATCCGTCGGCGTCTGCTTCCTCGGTGCCTGCCTCCTCGCCGTCGTCCGCCTCCTCGCCGTCGTCCGCCTCCTCGCCGTCGTTCACCTCTTCGCCGTCGTTCACCTCTTCGCCGTCGTCCGCCTCCTCGCCCTCGACCGCCTCCGCGTCCGACTCGACCGGCTCGAACGCGCCGAGGTCCGCCTCCTCGTCGAGCCGCTCCTCGATCCGCCGCTTCACCGTCTCGCGGACGTTGGCGTCGGGGACCGTGTCCTCTCGGACCGCGCGCTCGACGTCGCGCGCGGCGGTCGACAGCGCCATCTCGTCGAGCCGGTCGCGGACGGCGTCTTCGGGGTCGGCGAAGCTCACGTCCACCTCGCCGTCGGCGTCGACCTCGCGTCTGTCCGTGACGCGCGCGATGAGCGCGCCCTCGTCGGTGGCGAACTCCTCGACGGCCGCGGGCGTCACCGGGTCGCCCTCGCCGGTGATCTCGACGTGGACGACCGCCTCGGCGAGGTCGTACTCGCGCACGCGCTCGCGGACTCGGGACTCGCCTTCGCCCTCGCGCAGTTCGACCGAGACGAAGACGAACGGACGGGTGTCGAGCGCGCGGCGTCGGATCTCGACGCGGTCGTCGCCCCCGGCCGCGTCGGCGTCGAAGACGACGAGGTTGTAGCCGCGCCCCTCACGCTCGCTCGCGCTCGCGCGCTCGGTCGAGCCCGGGTACGTGACCCACGTGTCCGCGACCTCGGCGGTGTCGGGCTTGTGGTTGTCGCCGAGCAGCATGGCGTCGAACGCGACGTCGCTCTCGGTCAGCACGGTCTCCGTGTCCCAGTCGGCGTAGCCGAACGGCTCGAAGAGGCCGTGCGCGACGAGTGCCGCGTACTCGGCGTCGTGGTCGGCGAACGCGTAGTCGAGGTCGTCGCGCCGCGAGACGGGGACGTGGTCGAGGCCGTAGAAGGCGGTGTCGCCCACGACGACCGGCTCGTCGCCGAGCCGGGTCGCGAGGCCGAGGCGCTCGAAGAGGTCGAGCCACTGCCCCCCCCGCGTCGACTCGTGGTTGCCGACGACCGCGAGGAAGGGGATCCCGGCGTCGTCGAGCCGGCGGAGGACGGAGATGGTCCCCATCAGATCGTCGAGTTCGGGCCGGCGGTCGTGGAAGAGGTCGCCGGCGTGGACGACGGCGTCGACGCCGTCGTCGACCGCGTCGTCGACCACGGCCTCGAACGCGTCGAGGAAGTCCTGGCGCCTGACCGGCGAGTGGTACTGCGAGTACCCGATGTGGGTGTCGCCGGTGTGGATCACCCGTGTCATCTGTTCGCGTCTTGGCCGGTGTCCGGCTTAGGGATTCCGGGGCCGGAGCGGAAGTGGTCGGAGTCGCAGTTGTCGCCTTCTTTGACCGCTGCGGCCCGCCGGTACCCTCGGTACGCGGCGAGGGCGTCACGGCCCCGTTCTGCGGTCGCCTCGTCGCCCGCGCGCTCCGCGGCATCGACCGCGTCCGCCAGCCGGTCCAACCCGACGGCGTCGACGAACCCCGCCGCGCGCCGGAGGTCGGCGCGCGCGGCGTCCGCCTCGTCGATCACTGCGGCGTACGGGCGCCTCGCGGTGTCGGTGCGTGTCGCGAGCGCGGCCAGAGCGCGCTTGACGGCGGTAGTCGAGACCACGGGCCCACTGGCGCGGTATCGGATATAAATCGTCGCGGACGGTCGTCTCCGACGCTCAGGTGCCCGGAGTCAGACGCTCAGATGCCCAGCGAGTACAGGCGCTTTCGCGCGTCCGTGAAGGAGAACCGCGAGTCGACGACGCCCTCCTCTTCGAGCCGCGACAGCGCGTAGCGGACGGTCCGGGGCGGGAGCAGCGTCTCCTCGGCCAGTTCGCTCTGGGTCAGCGTGTCGTTGTAATCCAGCACCTTCGCGACCAGCTTCGCGCTCGGGGGGAGGTCGCGAACGGCCGCCCAGCGGTCCGCGGTCCCGTCGTCGGCGGTGACGGCATCGGTCGTGCTCATGCGTGGTCCGATCGTCGTCATGCCGATTAATAATATTTACTATCCATTTTAATTATTTCAGGTTATATCTTGGCGGTCAACGGTATCGATAGTCGCGGGCGCAGACCGCCGTCGCTCGCCGTCTCGCTGGCGGAACGCCCCCATCGTGCCCCCACCCGAAGCCTCTTATCCGCGAGACGCTTTAATAAACACAATGAGCGATACGGTCGACGACGTCGATATGCCCTACGACGAGGGAGCGGCGTCGAAACAAGAGAAAATCGACTCCCTTCAGGAGCGGCTCGACGTCCTCGAGTCCCAAAACGAGGAGATGCGCGACAAGCTCCTCGACGCCAACGCGGAGAACAACAAGTACCAGCAGAAGCTCGAGCGGCTCACCCACGAGAACAAGAAGCTGAAGCAGTCCCCGCTGTTCGTGGCGACGGTACAGGAGATCACGCCCGACGGCGCCGTGATCAAACAGCACGGGAACAACCAGGAGGCGCTCACGGAGATCACCGACGAGATGCGCGAGAAGCTCGACCCCGACGACCGCGTCGCGGTCAACAACTCCCTGTCCGTGGTCAAGAAGCTGGAGAAGGAGACCGACGTCCGCGCCCGCGTGATGCAGGTCGAACACTCCCCGGACGTCACCTACGCCGACATCGGCGGGCTCGAAGACCAGATGCAGGAGGTCCGGGAGACCGTCGAGATGCCGCTGGAACACCCCGACATGTTCGAGGACGTGGGCATCACGCCCCCGAGCGGCGTCCTGCTGTACGGCCCGCCGGGCACCGGGAAGACGATGCTCGCGAAGGCCGTCGCCAACGAGACGGACGCGACGTTCATCAAGATGGCCGGCTCCGAGCTCGTCCACAAGTTCATCGGCGAGGGCGCCAAGCTGGTCCGGGACCTCTTCGAGGTCGCCCGCGAGAACCAGCCCGCCGTCCTCTTCATCGACGAGATCGACGCCATCGCCTCGAAGCGGACGGACTCGAAGACCTCGGGCGACGCCGAGGTCCAGCGGACGATGATGCAGCTGCTCTCCGAGATGGACGGCTTCGACGANTCGAAGCGGACGGACTCGAAGACCTCGGGCGACGCCGAGGTCCAGCGGACGATGATGCAGCTGCTCTCCGAGATGGACGGCTTCGACGAGCGCGGCGAGGTCCGCATCATCGCCGCGACCAACCGCTTCGACATGCTCGACCCCGCCATCCTCCGCCCCGGTCGCTTCGACCGCCTCATCGAGGTTCCCAAGCCGGAGACCGAGGGCCGCGAGATCATCTTCCAGATCCACACCCGCAACATGAACCTCGCCGACGGCGTCGACTTCGCCGAGCTGGCCGAGCTGACCCCGGACGCCTCCGGCGCCGACATCAAGGCGATGTGTACCGAGGCCGGGATGTTCGCCATCCGCGACGACCGCACGGAGGTCACGCTCGACGACTTCCTCGAGGCCCACGAGAAGCTCAGCAAAGACGAGGAGACGAGCGCCGACGACTCGCTGGCGTTCGCCTAATCGGGCCGCGCCCCGATTCGGGAGCCGCCGTCGACTCGCTTTTTCCCGCGACCGTCCTCACAGCGCCGCGACCGCGAGGTACGGGAGCACGAACACGAGCAGGAACACCAGTCCGACCGCGAGCGCGTAGCCGGCGCCGACGCCGGCGAGCGCGAGCCATCCGTCGTCGAGCGCGTCAGCGACGTTCATGTCGGACGCACCGCGGCTCGGAACTTAAATCCGGGCGCTCGCGTCACCGCGGACGCCTGTCGCGCGCGGCCGCACCGCGTCGGCCCCGGTCACACGTCGCCCGCCATCGCCCGGAACAGCCCGTCTGCGAGGGCGTCGCGGTCGACGGTCTCGGGCTCTCCCTCCCCGGTGGGGTCGACGCTCGGTTGGATCGTCCCGCCGCCCATCCGGGAATGGCCCCCGCCGTTCCCGTTGTCGACGTCGTCTAACACCGCCGCAATCGCGTTGCCCATGTGGACCCGATCGTCGCGCGACCGCCCCGAGAGGTGGACGGTCCCGTCGCGCTCGCCGATCACCACGACGGCGCTGACCCCTTCGAGCTGGATCAGCTCGTCCGCCGCCTGCGGGATCGCGTCGACGTTGTTCACGCCGCCGACGTCGGCGACCCCGAACGACCCCTCGATGCGGCGTCCCGCGATCGCCCGCGCCTTCACCTCCAGCACCTCCGCGTCGACCGCGGGGTTCGCGATGCGGTCGAGCCGGTCCTGGTCGACGCCGGGGTAGAGGTAGGCGGCCGCCGCGAAGTCGGGCTCGCTGGCGCCGACGGTGAGGTGCTTCGTGTCGGCCAAGATCCCGTACAGCAGCCCGGTCGCCGTGTCAGTCGACAGCGTCAGGGCACTCGCCGTCTCGCTCGCGTGCTTGTCGGGGGGCACGGGGACGGCGTCGTTGTCTTGGAAGTACTCGGCGACGACCGACGCGGTCGCGCCGTAGTCGGTCCGCACGTCGGTGAACGACTCGCCGGCGCCGTCTCCCGGGTGGTGGTCGACGACCGCCGTCGGCAACACGCCGTCGGCGCCGGCGAACCCCCGCGGCTCGTTGTGGTCGACCAGGACCACCGACTCCGCCGCGAGGTCGCTCACGTGTTCGATCGGCTCCAGTTCGAGGTCGAGAACGGTCCGGAACGCCCGGTTCTCCTGGTGACGGATCTGGCCGGGGTACTGGACGGTCGCGTCGACGTCCACCTGGGCGGCGAGCGAGGCGACCCCGACCGCGGCCGACATCGCGTCCGGGTCCGGGTTCGGGTGCATCAACACCGTTATCTCGTCTTCGTCGGCCAGCAGTCGGCGGAACCGCACCCCCGGCGTCCGCCGGGACCGCAGCACCACCACTCCGGCCGCGACGGCGATCAGGACGACGAGCGCCACGGCGACGGCGAGCTCGGGATTCTCTCGGGCCATGGCCTCCGCCTGCGAGAACCGGTCGCCGACAGCGCTCATCGCTCGCATGGGTTGTGCCGAATCGCTCCCGACACATGAAGGTTCGTTACCGTTCTGACGGAGTGAAATCGACGGAAACCGGCCGCATTCGGGCAACTACCCACCGAACTGACCGACCGTCCGGTCGAGGCGTGCTACTCGGTCCGCGCCCGGTACGCACGCACGGCGTCGCGGTACCCCGACCGGAACGTCGGGTGGACGAGCTCGTAGCCGAGTTCGCGGAGCAGCGCGTTCGAACACCGCTTGCTCGTTCGAATCCGGCGCTCGGCGGCCGCGGAGAGGTCGCCAGCCGCGATCCGCTCCTCTTTCGACAGCTTCTCCGGCCGCGGGACGCCGCAGGCGTCGGCGAGCCAGTCGGCGAACGCGTGTTTGTCGACCGGTTCGTCGTCGACGACGAGGACGACGCGGTCCCGTGCGCGGTCCGTCTCCAAGAGGTGTCGGATCGACCCCGCGGCGTCCGCGCGGTGGACCATGTTCAGGTAGCCGGCCGTCACCGGTCCCTCCACGTACCGCTCCAGTCGGTATCGGTCGGGGCCGTACAACCCCGCGAACCGGACGACGGTCCCGTCCACCCCGGCGTCGCCCGCGCGCTCGGTCGCGATCCGCTCGGCCTCGGCGAGGACGCGGGTCTTCTCGGTGGTCGGCTCGACCGGCGTCTCCTCGTCCACCCAGCCGCCGTCGTGGTCGCCGTACACGCCGGTCGAGGAGGTGTACACCAGCCGGTCCGGCGGCGAGGGGCGCGACCCGTACTCGTCGACGACGTTCGCCAGCCCGTCGACGTACACCTCCCGCGCCGCGTCGGCGCCGCGGCCGCCGGAACTGGCCGCGAAGACGACCGCGTCGGCGTCCGGCAGCGCCGAGAGCGACGCCGGGTCGGTCGCGTCCGCGCGCACGGCCTCGACGTCGGGTGCGACGGCGTCGACCGCGTCGAGCCCGGCGTCCGACCGCCGGACGCCGGTCACCGCGTGGCCGCGGGCGTCGAGTTGGCGTGCCAGCGCCAGCCCCACGTAGCCGCAGCCGACGATGACGACCCTCATGGCTTCCGACGCTCGATGACCGCGAGGATCTCGGCGAGCTGTCCGAGCGTCATCGCGGTCCGTCCTTCCAGTGCCTGCTGGACCTCCTGGCCGGTGAGGTCGGCGTCGATCTTCGCGGCGATCGCGTCGACGTCGAGGACGGCGGTCGCCATCCCCATCAGCAGGTGATCGCGCACCTCCGCCACCATCGCGTCGGCGTCGCGGTCCGGGTTCGCCGCCGCGAGGACGGCCGCTCCGTCCGCGAGCGAGAGCGCCGTGACGTCCCCGTCGTGGACGGCGTTCGCGTCCGCCTCGCTCAGTCCGACCTCGTCGACGAGCGGGTCGGCATCGACGCTCGCCGCCGCATCCGACACCATCGCTTCGAAGGCGGCGAGCAACTCCGGCGCCGTCGGCTCATCGGCGTCGACGTGGGGTCCATCGCCGCGACCGTCGACGACCTCGTGGAACATACCGTCACTCGATCGCCGCGTCTCAAAACGCCTGCGGTCGGCGGCCTTCCGACCGTTCGACGCTTCGATCGACGGGTTCCTCACGCCCCCGTACAGTCGTCGCCCTCCCCCGGAGTCGCGCTCAGGGGACCCGGACACGGCCAGCCGGCGGACGTCTCCTCGCGCGTTCCGTCGACGTCGCCGACGCCCGGCGGCCCGGCGGGGACGGCGACGACGACGACCGTCCGCGTCTCGAACGCGACCGGCTCGGTCCTCCCGAGCGCGACCGACTCGCCGTCCACCTCGACGCTGACCGCGCCGGGTTCTCGGACGTACTCGAACGGGCGGTCTGGCGTCCCGACGTTCGCGCGGAGGGCGAACCGGGGGTACTCGCCGCGCACCTCGACGTTCCACGCGTTGACCGTCGCCACCCAGTAGCCGGGGACGGGCGCGACCGGAAGTCCCGCCCCCACGGTCCGAACTGGCTTCGGGACCCGCTCGTCCGGGACCGACGCGACCGCCTTCTGGGCGCGGGATTCGATCTTCGACTCGACCTTCTTCCGGCGAATCGCACGGGACGCGGCCGTCGTCTCGTCGACGAACCGGGCCGGAACGCGGACCGCGTTCCGCCCCGCCTCCTCGCGCGCCTCGACGCGGAGGTGCGCGGCGAGCCCGAGCCGCTCGGCCGACGAAAGGGAGCCGACCCGCGCCGCCTCGCTCGCGACGCGATCCGGATACCCGCCGTCGCCGACCGCGACGGCCCGCTCGCCGAGCGAGTCGTACTCGGCCGCAGTGTCCTCCAACACCGCGTTCCGCTCTTCGCGCGAGAGGTCGGTCCGCTCCGCGAGCCGGTCAGCCAGCGCGTCGTCGACGCGTCGCAGCGAGGCGTCGACCCGGCCGGCGAGCGCGCGTCGGTCGGCGCGCAGGTCGTCGTCGTCACCCGCCGCGAGCGCCTCGTCGGCCGCGAGGAGCGACCGCCCGGCGACGCCGAGACGGACCGTGTCGTCGGTGCCGAGGATTCGGTCGGCGATGCCGCCAGAGACGTCGCTGTACGGGAGCGTGACGTAGTTCACGTTCCGGGTCGCGAGCGGGCGCGTCGTCGTGCCGTCGACGCCCTCGACGCGCTCACCGTCGACCGCCGTCCGCGGGAGGTACCCGGGCGACCCCTCCGGGGCGAACGTGACGGCGCCGCCCGGCCCCTCGTCGCCGACGCTGTAAGTCCCCGGGTCGCGGGCGGCCTCGCGGCTGGCGATCACCTCGCCGACTGGCGGCCCTCCGAACGCGTCGTTCACGCGTCCGAGAACCCCCTCCGTCGCGGCCTCCCTGTCTTCGGACGCCGATTCGAGCTCCGCGATCACGGCGTCGAGATACGCGACGCGGGCGGCGACGCGCCCCCGGTCGACCGCGCCGTCGTACCTCGGCGGGGCGTCGCGGAGCGCGTCCCGGCGGTCGCGCACGGTCGCGGCGAGGTCTCGGTACGGGGTCGACTTCCCGGCCGCGGTGTCCGCCATCGACGCCTCGGTCTCGATCTCGCGGACGCGCTCCGACAGCGACGAAACGTCCCTCGCGATCCGGTCTACGTCCGCGTCCGACCGGTCGCCGTACACGACCGTCGACCGCGTCTCGTCGCCCCCTTCGACGGCGTCGCGCGCCAGTCGGTCGACGTCGCCGTCGGTTTGGACGTTCAGGGCCGCCCTCGCGGCCGCAGGCGTGTCCGCGAGGTCCGGCCCGTCGACGTCGCCGCCCTCGGCGGCGCCGAACGTCGCCGTCGGCCTGTCGGGCGCGCCGTCGCGGGGCGCGTACGTCCCGGTCACTGACACGCGGACGCGGTATCGGTCCGTCGCCTCGTCGCTCGTCACGGCGCGGTCGACGCGCACGTTCTGTACCGTCCCGTTCGGCCCCCGCTCGACGACTCGCCGCTCCCACGTTGCGGTCGCCTCGCGCTCGACGAGGACCTCCCGCGTCGCGCCGCCGAAAGACACCGACTCGCCGGCCGACACCGTCTCGCCGTCGGTCCCGGTTCGGAGGTCGCTCCCGCCGACCACGCGGACGCGCTCCGTCCGCGACGCGTCGACCCGTTTCCACGGTTCGTCGAGCAGCGATCGGGGGCGGTCCGGCGTCACGGGGCCGCCGTCGGCCACCCGGGTCGTCTCCGTCTCCGCGGTCGCCTCGACCCGGTGGCTCGCCCGAACGATCGATTCGAGGTCGTCGTGGACGCGCGTTGCGGCCCGGTCGGCCGCGTGCCCGACCTCGACCGACGCGGTCTCGCTCGTCGCGTCCGAACCCGGGTCGAAGGCCGCGTCCTCGCTCGCCGTCGCGTCCCCGATCGAGGCCGAGGTTCCCCCCTCGCTGTCCCCCGCCCCCGTCGGCGTCGGCGCTCCGAGGACGGCGTCCGTCCACGAGGCCTCGTGGACGCCGGTCGGCGACAGCAGATCGGTCACGCCGGTCCGGGCGGCCGCGCGGGCGACGCCGCCGCGCGCGTCGGGGTCGCTGGTCCCGAACACGTCCCGCTGGACGCGGACGATCCCGGCGTTTGTCGACAGCTCGACGTGGCGGTTCGCGACGACGTTCTCGACCGGGGCGCCGGCGTACTGGCCGTACCCCCGGGCCCACGCCATCGCGTAGAGGCTGGCGGTGACCTGTCTGCCGAGTCCGGGCCCCTCGACGGGGCCGCGGTTGAGTCGGCGCTCGAACCGTTCGGTTCGCTCGTGAGCGGCCAGGGTCGGCACGGCGACCGTGACCGTCCGCGACCGCGTGCGGTTCACGACGGTCCGGCCGTCCCGCGTCGCGGTCGTCGCGACGCCCTCGAAGGTGACCCGCGTCGCGGTCCCGTTCGCGGCCGGTTCGACGCCGACCCGCTCGCGCGCCGCGACGAGGTCGTCGGCCGAGTCGACCGCCGGGAGCGAGGCGTTCGCCGTCACGCCGCCGACGTCGCTCTCGACCGCGCGCAGCGCCTCCGCCCCGGCGATAGCGAGCCGGACCCGGAACGCGTCCTCGAAGGCGGACCCCTCGCGGACCGCTTCGGCCCCCGGTTTCGTTCCTTCTGGCCCGTGCGTCACCGGCTCCGCGGCCGCGTCGTGAGCGGCTTCTCGGGCCGCGCTCCTGAGCGCGGCGGTGGCGTCGGCCTCGACCCGCTCGACCGCGCGTTCGACGCGGCGGTCCTCCCCGACCAGTCCCTGCTCGGCCAGCCCCGCGGCGTAGGCCGAGCTCGTCACGAGCAACAGCACGCCGACGAGCGCGAAGGGGACTCGCGCCCGCTCGTCGACGGTGAACGTCCGCGAGCGACCCCCGTCCGCGGCCCGACCGCGGCCTCGGTTCCCCACGATCACCACCTCCGGACGACGATCCGAACGACGCCGCCCGACGAGCGGCGCTCGCCCCTATCGCCGTCGAACCGGTCCGGAACCGGCTGTCGGACCACCGCGACGCCGACATCGGCGTTTCGCGGCGGTTCGGGGCCGACGGCGACTGCCACTCCGGCATCGCTCGTATCGTCCGCTCGGTCCCGCCCGCCGCGGCCGTCGACCCCTCCTACCGGAACCGCCTCACCGGCGATCGAGTGCGGAGACGCCGCCGCTCCGCCCCGGGTCCTCGGAGCGCCGGGCGCCCCATGCGATCCGCCGTCTCCCGTGGCGGCGACGGCGTCGTCCGCGTCGCTCTCGCCGCCGCGTCGGACCGTTACGTCGACCCGCGTCCGCGGACCGACTCCCGCGCGGACCGCCTCGACGGCCCCGCGGTCGAACGCCTCGTCCGCGTCACGGACGGCGACGAGCGCGAGCAGCTCCGCGCGGGTCGCGTGGGCGCGCCGCGTGCCGTTCGGGGCGCCCTCGTCGGGGTACGACACGGTCGCGGTCTCGGTGACGAGCCGGTCCGCGGCGTCGGTCGCGGTCGGGCCGTCGGGACCGCCGACGTCGCTCGCGCCGAGCGCGACGACGCTCGCGGAGACGCACAGCAGCAGCACGGTCACGTCGAGGACGGTGCTGGTCACCGCCACACCACCGCCCGGAGGGTCCCGCGCACGTTACGGCCGGGCGCGACGCGGACCGTCACCCGCCGCTCCGCGACCGCGACGGCGTCCGGCGACCGGACCTCCGGCGGTCCCGGTGCGTCCGGGCCCGACGCGGCCAGCCACCGCTCGCCGTCCGCTTCCAGTTCGATCGCGGTCGCGGTCCCCGGCGCCTCGACCCGCCGCATCCGGTTCGGATCGACGACGCCGCCGACGGTGACCGTCTCCTCGACGCGGTCGAGCGCCGCCCTCGCGGCCGATCGGTCGTCGTCGGGGGCAGCGTCTCCGAACGCGCCGGCGTACAGCCCCAACGCGAGTCCGACGACCACCACCGCGACGAGCGCGGCGGTCGGTTCGACGGCGGCACGGTCGGCGGTCGAGAACGTCGCAGTCTGTCGCTTCGACGCCCCCGTCGCATTCGACTCGTCCCGCCTTGCGGAGTCACGTACCACGTGCGATCACCCCACGAGCGTGACGCGGACGTCGCCGTAGTGGACCCGTCGAACCGTGATCCGCTCCGGTGCGGGCGTCCACGTCGCGTCCGCCGCTCGCGCGCGCTCGGCCGCCGCCGCGAGCGCCGCCGGATCGTCGAACGCGGCGTCCGGGGGAGCGCCGGCGAGGACGCGCCGAAGCCGCGCGTCCGTCGTCGCCGCCGGACTCACCCCCGCCGCCGGCCGGATCACCGGCGTGATCCGCGGGGCGTCGAGCGTCGCCCGCGCCGTCGCCCGATCGTCGCCGAGCGAGACGGATCCCTCCGCGAGCCGGAGCCGCTCCGCGGCGATCCCGTGTTCGGCTGTCACCGGGTACTCCCCGTCCGCGACCGAGTCGATCGTGTGCGCCACGCCGTCGGCGTCCGGCGGCGGCGAGGCCGGAAACGATGCGGCCACGCCGACGGCCGCGACGCTCACGACGGCCAGACCGAGCCACGCGTACGTGGCGTCGAGGTGCGTCTCGAACATGGCGCGGCTGGCCGCGGCTTGGCATATAAATGATCGGCGCGGAGGTCGGGTCCGAACGCGACCTCGTTCACCCGCCGGCCGACTCAAAACAGGAGTCCGGCGCCGGCGAACGCGACGAGGAACGTCGCGGTGGCCGTCGGCAGCGCGATGCCGATCCGGTACGCCACCAACGTCCGGTCGAACCCGCGCTCCAGGCCGGTCGCAAGCCCGGTGAGGAGCGCGGCGAGCAGCAGCACGTACGTCCCGACGATCCGTCCGAGGACCGGCACCGAGAGGGTCCCCGCACCGCCGCTCGCCTCCGCCGCGCCGCTCCCGCCGGCCGCACCGCCGGCGCCGGCGGTCGCTCCGCCTCCGGCGCTCAGCCCGCCGCCGCCAAGCGCGTCGGCCCCCGCGGCCGCCCCGGCGCCGAGACTGCCGACGTCGACCGCGTCGATCCCCGTCGCGAGCGCGACGGTCGCCCCGCCGACGAGCGGCGCGAACACCGCGGCGGTGTTCGAGAGCGTCCCCGTGACGGTCGCCAGTTGGCGGCGCGCGTCGCGTTCGAGATCGCGCAGGGACTCCAGTTGGTCCGCGAGCTCCAGCAGGACGTCGCCGGCCGGCCGCCCCTCGCGCGCGGCGACGGCGAGGAGCGCGATCGCGCCCCGGAGCCGGGGCGACGGGACGGCGGCCGCCGGCCCGCCCTGTCCGAGGAACGCCTCGCGGACGCCGACCCGCAGCGTGTCGCTCCGCCGTCCGGCGCGCTCGAACAGCTCGCCGGTCGCGCCGTCCAGCCGCTCGCCGGCGTTCGCGACCGCGGTCTCGACCGCGACGCCCTCCGCCACGTCGCCGCCGATCACGGTCATCGCGTCCGGGAGCCCTCGCTCGACGTCGCGCACGTCCGACAACACGGCCCGACGGGGTCTCGCGACGACGAACAGCGCGCTCCCGACGCCGACGCCGACCCCCGCGACAGGCCACGCCCACGGCGCGACGGCCCGCGCGGCGACGACGGCCGCCGCCGCCCCGAGTGCGCACCCGACGAGGAGGGCGTGGCCGCGTCGCTCCGGCACGTCCGGGTGGTCACCGTTGATTTCCGGCGGCGGGAACGCGACTGGGCGGCGAAAGAGCAGCCACGCCGAGGCGGCCAGCAGTCCGGCGGGAAGCGCGACGAGGTACAGGCCGGCGACGAGGCCGGGGCCGATCGCGACGCCGACGGCGGCGCCCGCGGGAAGCAGCGCGATGAGCGCCAGCGGGAGCAGCACGCCGAACGCGTACAGCGCGGAGACCGGCCCGCGGACCGCGCCGACGAACGACGCGAGTCGGTCGGTCGTCCCCGAGAGCGTCGCGTCGAGTGCGCGGTCCAGACACCGGCCGCGGCGTTCCGGCGGCGCGGTCGCCGCCGTCCGGACGAGCGCCGCGGCGCGGTCGATCGCCGGGAACCAGGGGCGCCACTCGCGGGCGAAGGCCCGAAGTCCGCTCGTCGGGCCGTCCGCGCACCCACGCTCGTGACGGGCGAGCGCCGCGGCCAGCGGCCCGTCCCCCGTCCGCCCGGCGAACCGCACCGCCCGCTCGGTCGAGGGGTCGAGCCGCATCCGCAACACGAGCCGCCCGACGAGCCCCGGCGCCGCGCCGAGCGCCCGCGTCCGCCGAAGCGACGCGAGCCACACGGGCGCCCGGTGGACGGCGTGAACCACGCCGACGAAGGCGGCCAGCCCCGCCGGTGCGGCGGCGACCGCGCCGGCGAGGAGCGCCGCAACAGCGGTGACGACCGCGCCCGCGACGGCGCCGACCCGATACCCCACGGTCACGATCCGCTCGGCGGAGACGTCCCATCCGAGGAACGCGACCGCCCGGCGCAGCTCCTCCGAAGCGGCCGAGTCGTCGTCCCCGGCGGATCGGAGGGTCCCGTCGGACGCTGTCGACCGGTGCTCCGTCATCGGTCGCCTCCGGCGTACCGCGTCGGCGCGATCCGTCCCGTTCGAACCGCGTCCCGGACTCGGTCGCTCCGCCGGTCGACGGCCGCTCGAACCGCCGCGTACGATTCGCTCGATCCCGCGAGGTCCTCGATCAGTCGGCTCTCGCCGCGGTCGATCCGGCCCGTCGCGACGAGTCCCTGCTCGGTCCGCTCGAAGAGCGGATCGAAGCTCACCCCGTCGCCCTGGTCGACGACCTCGACGATCGACTCGACGCGGTGGTCGTCGAGGACCGCGATCAGGTCGGTCGCGGCGAACGACGAGCGGGCGACCCCGAGATCGGTGACGACGCGCTCCTCGACGGCCGCCGGGTCCTCGCCGTGGATCGTTCCGAGAACCGTCTCGCCGGCGGCCCCGACGCGCATCGCCTCGTACAGCGCCCGCGCCTCCTCGCCGCGCACCTCGCCGACGCTTATGGCGCCGCCGCCCATGCGGAGCGCGGTCCGCACGGCGTCCGCGGGCGCGAGTTCGGCGCCGTCTCCGACGCGGAGTCGCTGGGCGTCCCGCCCGGCGTCGGCGAGCGCGTCCACCGGGAGCTCCGGCGTGTCCTCGATGACGATCGCCCGGGTTTCGGCGGGCAGTTCCCACAGCAGCGCCCCGAGCGCGGTCGTCTTGCCGGCCGCCCGGCCACCCGCGACCAGTCCGGTCACGCCGCGCTCGACGGCGACCGACAACAGCCCCGCCGCCGCGGGCGTGAGGGTGTCGACGGACACAAGTCGAGCGAGCGTCCACGCCTCCGGATCGCCGCGCCGGAACGTGAACGAGAGGCCGTCGCTCGCCGGCGCCGTGGCGGCGGCGACCCGGACCCGCCCGGTCTCGGATTCGATCGTCGCGTCCAGCGTCGGCGTCGCCCGCGAGAACGCCCGTCCGCTCTCTCGCCGGAGCCGCGACGCGAGCGTGGCGGCGCCCTCCGGCGGGAGCCGCACGTTCGTCCGGCACCGCTCGCCGTCGAGGACCACGCGGAGCGGGTTCTCCGCGACCGGCGCCGTCACCGTCGCGTCGCTCACCCGGTCGTCCGCGAAGACGTGTTCGAACGCGCCGTAGCCGTGGGTGTGCCGCCGCAGGACCTCGGTCAGGTCCGCGACCGGGTCGTCGCCGTCCGCCACGGCCCGCACCGCACGCCCGGGCGCCCTGTCGCCGCCGCGGGGATCGTCGAGCAGCCGGTCGCGCGCGGCGGCCAGCGTCGCCACGCTCTCGGCGTCTAGGTCGGCGCTCGGCGGCGTGAGGTGGTACGTCCTGAGGGAGCCGTCGCCCTCGTAGAGCCGGACCGTCGCCCCGGTCGAGACCGTCCAGCGGTCGACCAGCGTCGCGCCCGGCGGGGGAGCGGCCGCGACGCGCGCGGTGGCGGCCGTCGGCCCGACGTGCGCCCGCAGGCGCTCGTTCAGGTCGCGATCGCTCTCCGCTTCGTCCGCGTCACCGACGAGCTTCTCGGCGGCCGACAGCAGTCCCGTCTCGCTTGCGATCCGCTTCGCGGGACCCGCGCGTCCGGCCGCTTCCGCCGCCGCGCCGAGCGGGTCGCGGGCGACTCGCTCGGCGAGCCGCTCCTCGTGGAACTCTATCCGCTCGCGGAACCGTCCCGCGGCGATGAGAATCTCGGCTGCGCGGTCGGCGTAGGAGCGCTCTCGCCCGCGGTGTCGAGTCCTGATCACGTCCGCGTCCCGGTCGGTGAGCGTCGTGATAACGGTCGCGAGGCAGTCCGGGCTCGCGGCGAGGTCGCCGCGTCCGGGGCAGCCGTCGGCGTCGACGTCGAGGACGACCCGGTCCTCGACGCCCGTCCCCACGGGCTCGCGGAACGTCGGTTCGCATCGACACCCGCCGGCGTCGGCGTCGACCCACGGGAGCCGTCGGAGCGGCGTCTCGCCGTCGTCGCCGGCGATCCGCTCGTTGAGACCGAGGTTCATGGCGGGCGTGGCCGCGGTTTGGTATATAAATGATCGCTCGAACGTCCGCCCCCTTGAACCCGGTCGATCGGATCTATCCGACGCGACGGACCCGGACCGTCGGACCCCCGTCGTCGACGTACCGGATCCGGATCCGGTTCGTTCCGCCCGGCCGGAGTTCGATCGCTCCGCCGGCGAGGTCGACGGCCGTCTCCGCGGGCCCGGTGTCGACGCGGAGCATGCGTTCCGGCCGATCGTCGATCCGATACGCGAGCGCGAGGCCGCCCGGTCGGTCCGGCGACTCGACGAGCGCGACGCGATCGACGTCCGCTGCGGCGAACCCGGTCGGAACCCGGAGGAGCACCGTCGTCTGCGCCGCCATCGCGGGGTCGCTCACCGGGGTCGACCCGGCGACGACGCCGCCGATCGCCCGCTCCAGTCGGTCCGCCTCCGCGCCGATCCGCTCACCCGTCGTCGCGGTCCGGGCCGTCTCGACCGCGGGCATCGACGCCGCCAGCAGCGCGACCGCCACGAGGACGGTGAGGACCACGCGGATCACGGCGCGCTCACAGTGACTCCCGGAGCCGGTCCAGCGCGTCCGTCGCCCACGCGCCGTCGTCGCCGCCTCCGCCCTCCTCGGCGCTCTCGCTGTCGCCGGTACGCTGTCCGGACGTCGGCCGGTCGTCCGGCAGGGCGGCGTCGAGGGCGCTCTCCGACGGAACCGCATCGTCGGGGCCATCCCGGTCCCTCGCGCCTCGATCGGGCGCGCCGCTCCCGCCGTCTCGCTCGGTCTCGCCGCTGGCGCCCCGGCCGGCCCCGTCGCTGGCGCCCCGGCCGGCCCCGTTGCCGCCGCGGTCTCGCCCGCTCTCCCGTCCGGCCTCCGTCGCCCGCGCGAGCGCCAGATCGGCCCGTCGCTCGACCTCGCGGTTGACGGCCCTGACCGCCCCCGCGTAGCCGCGGATCGCCTGCGTCGCCGCCTCGAGCTCCGCGACGCGCTCCTCGAGGTCGTCGAGCCGCGATTCGAGCCGCTCGCGCTCGGCGGTCGCCTCCGCCCCCGCGGCGGCGTCCGCCGGGCGCGCGTCGCTCCCGGTCACCGCGCGCTCGACGGCGCTGAGGCGGGCCTCGATCCGGTCGTCCGCTTCGCTCGTCTCGGTCGTCGCCTCGTTCGCTCCGGTCGTCGCCTCGTTTGCCGCCGCCGTCCGCGTCACCTCCGTTCCCGCGCTCGGCGGCTCCGGGTTCGGCGGCTCCACGCTCGGCGGCTCCGCACCCCGCGTGTTGTCGGTCATGCGCGCCGTTGCCCGCGGCTCCACTCTTAAACCTCGGGGAAAGGGTATTGTCGCGGGGAGTGATACGTCCTCGCATGAAAGCAGTCCTCCTCGGCGTCGGACAGGCGGGCGGCAAGCTGACGACCGCCATCGCGGAGTTCGACGCCGACGCCGGCTACGGCGCGGTCCTCGACGCGCTCGCCGTCAACACGGCCGCGGCCGACCTCGACCCGCTCCCGCTCGAAACGGTCCTCGTCGGGCAGTCGCGCGTTAACGGCCACGGCGTCGGCGGCGACAACGAACTGGGCGCGGAAGTGATGGACGAGGACGCGGTCGAGGTGCTCGACGCGCTCGCGCCGAAGGTCACCGCGGAGGCCGAGGCCGTGTTCGTCGTCGCGGGCCTCGGCGGCGGAACTGGCTCCGGCGGCGCGCCGGTCCTCGTCCGCGAGCTGAACCGGGTCTACGACGTGCCCGTCTACGCGATCGGAATCTTACCGGGTCGCGACGAGGGCACGATGTACCAGGTGAACGCCGGGCGGTCGCTGAAGACCCTGGTCCGCGAGGCGGACGCGACGATCCTGCTGGACAACGACGCGTGGCGCTCTTCGGGGGAATCCATGGAGGGCGGCTACGAGGCGATCAACGCCTCGATGGCGAAGCGGATCGGCCTCATCTTGGCCGCCGGCGAGGCGGTCGAGGGCGTCGGCGAGTCCGTCGTCGACACGAGCGAGGTGATCAACACGCTCCGCGCGGGCGGGATGGCCGCGGTCGGGTTCGCCTCCGCGCCCGCGGCCGATGACCCGCAGGAGAACGTCACCACGGTGACGAGCGCGGTCCGCAGCGCGGTGATGACGGGCCTCTCGCTGCCGAGCGCCACCGACGCCGACGCCGCCCTCGTCGCGGTCGCCGGCGACCCGGACCGGATCTCGCGGAAGGGCGCGGAGAAGGCCCGGAAGTGGCTCCAAGAGGAGACAGGCTCGATGCAGGTCCGCGGCGGCGACTTCCCGCTCGACTCCGACCGGATCGCCGCCTTGGTCCTCCTCGCGGGCGTCGAGCGCTCGCAGCGCGTCGAGGCGTTCTTGGAGCGCGCCAGGCAGGCGGTCCGCGACGAGCGCGAGGAGAAGCCCGACCCGGCGGCCGCGTTCGAGAACGACGAGATCGACGACCTGCTCTGAGCGCGCTCCGCCGTCCGGAACCGGGCGACGCGCCCGGCCGACGGGACAGGTTCCGCACCTTTTTGTTCTCGCCCGGTGGAGTCTCGCCCGATGACCAACCCGTGGGACGACTGGGACCACGTGCTGAAGGTCGACCCCGACAAGGACCTCCGGCCGGGCGAGACCTTCGAGGACGTCTGCCGGACCGGGACGGACGCGATCGAGATCGGCGGCACCCTCGACGTCACCGCGGAGAAGATGACGCGCGTCGTCGACGCGGCCGCGGAGTACGACGTGCCGCTGTACCAGGAACCGTCGAACCCCGGGGTCGTGATCGACTCCCCGGCGCTCGACGGCTACCTGATCCCCACCGTGTTCAACGCGGGCGGCCCCTTCTGGATCACGGGCGCGCACAAGGAGTGGGTCCGCATCGACGACCTCGACTGGAGTCGGACCCACACCGAGGCGTACATCGTGCTGAACCCCGAGGCGTCGGTCGCTCAGCTGACGGAGGCCGACTGCGACCTCGCCGCGGACGACGTGGGGGCGTACGCGAAGATCGCGGAGCGCATGTTCGGCCAGGAGATCGTCTACGTCGAGTACTCGGGCACCTTCGGCGACACGGAGAAGGTCGCGGCCGCCCACGACGCCTTGGACGACGCGACCCTCTTCTACGGCGGCGGCATCCACGACTACGAGTCGGCCAACGAGATGGCCGCCCACAGCGACGTGATCGTCGTCGGCGACCTGCTCCACGACGAGGGCGTCGACGCCGTCCGCGAGACGGTGAAGGGCGCGAAGGACGCGCACGACGACTGACCACCTTTTTCTCGTCGGGTTCCCCCGCTCACTTCGTTCGCTCCGGGAACCGCTCGTTTCGCTCGCGGATGCTCTCTACGGGGAAGGCAGCGGATCTGCTGGACTGAGCGAGCCACCAATACGGTCGGCGCGTGCCTCCGAGCGCCCATCGGGCGCGAGGAGCACGCGCGAGGGAGTCGGCCGGTCGGAGCGAAGCGGAGACCGGCCGACGAGGCTGGGGAGGCGTGAGGTGCGGTTGCCGTGCGGTTGTGGGCGGGACTCAAAGGGGCAGCCGCGAGGACGAAGCACGGCGACGTACGGACCGCAGCGAAGGAGCGGTAGCGACTGAGCGAGGACCGCAACGAGCCGCGCGAGTCCTCACGGCTGGGGCTTTGGAGATCGATTCGGCGCCGACACCAGGTTATAAACAAGCGGCTGGGACGTTGGCAGAGTCCACCGCAGTCTCGTCTCCGGAGCTACACGATCCAACTGCTCGGGAGTTCGGACTACCGTCTTGCCGTATCTCTTCTCAGACGTATCCGTCCAGCATGTTCTCGACGTACTTCGCGATCACGTCGACCTCCAGGTGGACCGGGTCGCCGACCGACTTCTCCGAGAGCGTGGTGAGGTCGTAGGTGGTCGGGATGATCGCGACGTCGAACTCCCCGTCGCGCTTCTCGGCGACCGTCAGCGAGATCCCGTCGAGCGTCACGGAGCCCTTGTCGACGAGGTAGTCGCCGTGGCCCTCGGGGATCTCGAAGGTGAACCGCCAGTCCTCGCCGACGCGCTCGATACCGGTCACCTCCGCGACGGTGTCGACGTGGCCCTGGACGACGTGGCCGTCAAACCGGCCGTCGGCTGGCATCGCGCGCTCGACGTTGACCGCGTCGCCCTCGCGGACCCCACCGAGGTACGTCTTCGCGACCGTCTCGCTCGCGAGGAACACCTCGAACCAGCCGGGCTCGTCGCCCGCTGCCTCGCCGCCGTCGCTCCCGGAGGCGCCGCCGGTTCCGTACTCCTCGACGGTCAGACAGACGCCGCTCACGCTGATCGACTGCCCGTGGTGGAGGTCGTCGAACCCGTCGACGCCGATCCGAAGCCGGAGTCCGTCGTCCGTCTCGGTCCGATCGCGAACCGCGCCGGTGCCCTCGACGATGCCGGTGAACATACCGGAACTGGGGGCGGGCGACGGTTATCGGTTCTGGGTCCGGGCGGACTCTCTCCCGGTCGACGTTCCGCCGTCGACGCCGCGTCCCTTTTGCCCTCCGGGGATCAACGGACGCCCGATGCGACTCGGACTGCTGGACATGATCGGGCTGGCGGCCTCGCTCGTCTTCGCGCTGCCGCTCGCGAACTACGCCGTCATCCGGCTGGTCGCCGGCGAGGTCGCGCTCGGCGCCGGCCTGCTCGTCGTCGCCGTCGCGATGGTCGTCCTCCCGCAGTACTTCCTCGACCCGGCTCGGATCGTCCGCAGGCTCCTCTCGGGACTGTTGCCCAGCCAGCTCAGGGGCGGCTCGGCCGACGCCGGTTCGGAGGACGAGACCGAGGCGTCCGAGTCGGCGGACGCCGCGGTCGACGGGAGCGACGCCGGGAGCCGGTAGGTCGGCTCCTCAGCGTGCGTCCGGCCGCTTCTCCGGCACGATACCGAACGGGTACTCGGCCAGTATCTCGTACCCGTCGTCGGTGACGACGATTAGGTCCTCCAGCCTGAAGCCGCCGATTTCGGGGTCGTAGACGCCGGGCTCGACGGTCACCACGTGGCCCGGTCGGAGCTCGCCCGCGCCCGACAGCGACGGCCCCTCGTGGAGGCTCACCCCGACGCCGTGGCCGGTGCCGTGGGTGAAGCCGGCCTCGCCCTCGCCCGCGTTCGGGTCGAAGCCGTACGCGGCCAGCTCCGCGGCCGCCTCGCCGTGGACCGTCTTCGCCGGGACGCCCGGTTCGACCTCGTCGAGCGCGGCCTCGCGGGCGGCCTCGACCGCGACGTACGCGCGGCGCTCCCAGCCGCCGTCGCCGTCGACGACGAACGTCCGCGTCACGTCGCCGTAGTACCCGTCCGGGCCGCGCGGTGAGATGTCCAGCAGCACCGTCTCGCCGGGCCGGATCGGGTCGTCGCCGACGTAGTGGAGGTCGGCCGCGGAGGGACCGGCGCCGATAACCGTGTTGCCGGCGTCGCGGACCCCGCGAGCGGCGAGGACCTGATTCACCTCGCGGCGGAGCCGCTCGGTCGTGAGGGGCTCGTCCGCCCAGCGGAGCGGGGGGCGGCGGTCTCCCTTCGATTTCTCGTCGGCTGTGTCGGTAACACCGCTCTCGGCGAGCACCGCCTCGGCGCGAGCCATTCCGGCGACCGCCGCGCGCTGGACACGTCGGAGCCGGTCGACCTCCGCCGGCGTCTTCTGGGCTCGAGCGCCCGCGACGGCGTCCGTCGACGCCAGGTCGTTGCCCGCTCGTTCGAGGTACACCGCGGCGTCGTGGGGGATCGAGGCGGACGCGAGGACGGTTCGATCGGCGGTGTCGGACCCGATCGCTCCTCGGCCGTCGACGAGGTCGTCCACGACCGCGGCCGCGCGCTCGCCGGCGTGGTCGCCGACGCTCTCGGTTCTGACCTCGCGAGCGACCCCGTCGTGAAACGTCGCCTCGGCGTCGTCCGTCGAATCGGCGGTCGCTTCCCCGGCCGAGGCGCGGGCGGCCGCGACGAACTCCCGCTCCGCCTGCTCGCGGAACAGCGCCGGGGCGCAGAGGACGGCGCGCCCGACGGGCTCGTCGGGAACGACGACCAGCGCGTAGGGGCGGTCCGGGCCGGAGAAGCGCGTCAGGTAGCGCAGGTCGTCGTCGAAGCGGTCGCCGACGGCGACGAACGCGACCGCGTCCGCCTCGCGGACCGCCTCGACGATCGGACGGAGGTCGGTCCGGAGGGGGCGGCGGCCCTCCTCGGCGGCTTCCGGCTCGCCGGGCGCCGCGTCCTCCCCGCTCACGGCTCCGGTTCGGGCACCGCCAGCTCCGCTTGGACCTCCTCGACGAGCTCCTGGGCGGGCTCGTCGCGGAGCTCGTTGAACAGGAGGACGCTGATCGGGAGCGTCGGCGCGCCGCTGATGAGGCTCTCCATGATCACGAGCCGCTCGCGGGCGCGGGACATCCCGACGTAGAAGACGCGGCGCTCGTTGTCGGTGAGAACGGGGACGGGGCTCGTCGCCTTCGTGAACTCCTCGACGCCGTCGACGTCGGTCGGGTCGTCGATGGAGGCAGCCATCTGCTCGACCACCTTCTCCGTGAGGTCCGTCGCCACGAACACGTGGTCGGCCTCGCGGCCCTTCGCGGAGTGGATGGTGCCGACGCGGACGCGGGTCGGGTCGGCGCCCTGATACTCGCCCTCGAAGTACGCCCCCATCGACTTGCGCTGGAAGCTCGTCACCTTCCGGACCATGTCGTCCGCGCTGGCGGTGTCCGGCATGAAGGGGATGTACTCGCTCAGCGTGTCGGCCGCGACGTCGATGTCGGCGACGTCGTCGGTGTCGGCCGCCTCCTCGCGGTCGTCGAGGTAGTCGTAGAACTCCTCGCGGTCGTGGGTGCCGAACGCCGACTCCTGGAGCATGTCGGCCAGCCGGCGCGCCTCCAGGCCGGTGACGGGCTCGTCGGCCTCGGCCTTCTCGATGGCGCTCACGTAGTCTTGGACCCGGTCGGTCCACATCCGCCCGTCGGTGAGCATCGTGAACGGGATGCCGTGGTCGATGAACTCGTCGATGAAGTCGAACATCTGGTAGCGCGCCCGGAACAGGCACATAATGTCGCCCTCGTCGTCCTCGACGGTGTAGCGGACGTTCCGGACGAGCTCGATCATCGAGGGCGACTCGATCGCCTCGACGGTGCCGCCCTCCGTGCGCGGGTGGAGGTCCTTCTCCTGGCGCTTGTCGATGTGCCGGATCTCGGCGTTGACGACGTTGAGGATCTCCGAGGGGAGCCGGTAGGAGTTCGGGAGGACCACGTCCTCGTCGACGTCGGTGTCGAGGAGGAGGTCGGGGTCGGCGCCCTGCCACGCGTAGACGACCTGGTCGTCGTCGCCGGCGATGAGCACCTTCTCCATGTGCGGTCGCCACTCCTCGAAGACGTTGTACTGGAGCGTCGTGATGTCCTGGAACTCGTCGATGATCAGGTAGTCGACGCTGGGGACGAGCGAGCGCTGCGCGACGCGTTCGAGCATGTCCGCGAAGCCGACGAGGTCGTTGTCGCCCTTGTACGCCCGCCACGCGCGGATCGTCTCGGGGATGTCGATCCGGTCGTCGTCGGAGGGCCACGTCGGGGTGTACTTGTTCCCCTGCTGGGCGTTGGGGTCCTCCTCGGGCGGGAGGCGGACCTCCTCGACGTTCCACTGGAAGGGGACGTCGTACCAGTCGGCCACGTCGCGCTCGGTGCGCTGGAGCCACTGCGAGGTGGCGATGATCTTGTTGCCGATGGTCGTCGAGCGCGCGGTCCGGCGGCCGGCGCCGCCGTGCTGGTCCTCGAACTCGATGCCGTACTCCTCGCAGAACGCCTCCTTGTCGTCGTCGCCGACCACGTCGCCCCGAGAGAGGTCGAGCAGCTCGTACGCCTTCGCGTGCATCGTGCTCACGTTCCCCTGGAGGCTGCGCGGCGAGATGTCGAGCCGCTCGGCGAGCCGCTCGCGGATCTCCGCCGCGGCCGCGCGCGTGTACGAGACGACGAGCACGTCGCGAACCTCGGCGTCCTCGTCTTCGAGGATCTCCTCGACGCGGTCCAGGAGCGCGGTCGTCTTCCCGCTCCCGGGCCCCCCGAACAGCCGAGTCACCGTGGTATCAGTCATTATTATCCCCAGATTCCGGCTCTCCTTAAACGCCGTGGCTCGACGATCGTCGACTCCGGGCACCGGTCCGCGGCGCTTGGACCGCCCGAGTCCCGGTTCGGCCCCCGTCGGCCCGGCGTTTCATCGCTCGGTCGGCTCGTCAGCTGCTCCGCGTCGCGCGCGCTTCGCGGACGTCGGCGCCGTCGCGGACCATGTCCTCGCAGGCCGGACAGACGCGGGGCCGATCGACCTCGTTCGGCGTGAACACCCGAACGTAATCTGTCGTGACGAACGAACCGCAGTTCTGACAGGTCGGCATGGTAGTCCCTATCGAGTAATTCCACATAATACTACCGGGGAGTATGACGGAAAGAAAATTCGCGGAACCCGGCGTCGCCCCGCGCGTCAGTTCGGCCGCCAGTCGCAGACGGAACACCGCGCGGATCCTTCCTCGTGGAGCGCACCGCACTCGGGACATTGGAGCTTGTTATAGGATCGCTCCCAGCGTACGATCTCTGTCTCGTGGCCGTGGTCGGACAGGAACTCGTCGAACACGTCGTCGTCCGAGCTGGGTGCACTACTGGACATGCGTGACATGGTATGCCACACCAGCATATATATCTTTCTGCCGTTCTCGTCGCTGCGAATTACGAGAACGAGTGATCAGTTCTCGAGAGAAAACAGTTCGATACGGAACTTCTCGGCGAACCGCTCGCCGGAGAGCGAACTCCCGCCTCCGCTTACCACGGCTCGTTTTTGACGCCGAGCGCGTACGCGCCGACGTTCGTGACGACGTGGAGGACGGGCGTCATCACGAGGACGACGGCGAGGACGCGCGGCGTGAACACCGCGAGCGCCCAGTCGGCGTCGACGAGGAAGACGAGCCCCAGCGCACCGACGACGAAGTCGAGCTGGTCGAGCCCGGGGAACGCGGCGCCGCGCTCGCGCCCGGACCGCCGCTTGAGGAAGGAAGCACCGATGTCGCCGCACATCGCGCCGAACGCGAGCGCGAACGCCGCCGGGAGCGCGAACGTCGGCAGCTCGGCGCCCAGCGCGGCGCTCGCTGGGTCGTTGAGGCGGTTGAGCGCGAGCGCGAGCAGCACGCCGACCAGGGTCCCCACCGCGGTGCCGCGCCACGTCTTCCCGTCGCCGAGCAGCCGCGCGCCGCGCCACTCGCGGCCGCCGTCGATGGGGCGCCCCCCGCCGGCCAACACCGCGGCGTTGTTCGGGACGTACGCCGGGAGCATCGCCCAGAACGCGGTCGCGACAAGTGTACCGATCATGTCTCCACGGGCGACGCGCGGCGTGTTATAAAGCTCGGATCCGGCTCCCGGTCACGGCCGCCGGGTCGGCAAAGGTAAAGTTCGCTCCGTCCGGAAGTCATCGTATGATCCCCCCGATCGCCCGGCGGTTCGTCGCCGGCGAGAGCGTCCCGGCGGCCCTCGACCACGCCCGCGCCGCGAACGAGGACGGCGTCGCGGTCATCCTGAACCTGCTCGGCGAGCACTACGACGACGCCGCGGACGCCCGCGCGGACACCGACGCCTACCTCGGGCTGCTCGACGACATCGCCGACAGCGGCCTCGACGCCTGCGTCTCGGTGAAGCCCTCCCAGATCGGGATGGACGTCTCGGCGGACCTGTTCGAGGAGCACTACCGCGAGATCGTCGCGCGCGCCGACGAGCTCGACGCGTTCGTCTGGTGCGACATGGAGGACGCAGACACCACCGACGCCACCCTCGACGCCTTCGAGTCGATCGCCGCCGACTACCCGTGGAGCGTCGGCCAGTGTATCCAGTCGAACCTCAAGCGGACCGCCGACGACCTCGACCGTCTCGTCGACGTTCCCGGCAAGATCCGGCTCGTGAAGGGCGCCTACGACGAGCCGTCGTCGATCGCGTACACGGACAAGGCGCGCGTCGACGAGGCGTACCGCGACGACCTCCGATCCCTCTTCGAGCGGCGGGACCGAGGGATCGCGGTCGGCAGCCACGACCCCGAGATGATCTCGCTTTCGGACCGGCTCGCGCGCGAGCACGGCGCCGACTACGAGATCCAGATGCTGATGGGGGTCCGCGAGGACGCCCAGCGCGACCTCGCCGCGCAAGGGGTCGACGTACACCAGTACGCGCCGTACGGCGACAAGTGGCTCTCGTACTTCTACCGTCGCGTTCGCGAGCGCAAGGAGAACCTGACGTTCGCGGCCCGGGCGGTGTTGGGGCAGTAGGCGGGGTACTCTCGACCCCGGTGACCGCGCGCCGTCGGCGCGTAGAAGCCCCTTTAAGGATTGCCGACACATACCAACGCGATAGATGTCCACGTGGAAACGCGACTTCGCCAGCGGCCTCATCGTGCTGGCGCCGCTCCTCGTTTTACTGCTCGTCCTCCGCTGGATCTACCAGTACATCGCGTCGATCCCGCTGATTGAGGGGCTCCAGCCCGAGGTCATCCCGGCGCCGCTGGAGCCCGTCTCTCGGGTGGTGATCGCGTTCGCGGTGTTCGCGACCGTCGTCCTCGCGGTCGGGTACTTCATGCGGACCACGGTCGGCCGCTTGGCGGAGTCGGCGGTGGACGACGCGATAAACCGGATCCCGGCGCTGCGGGTGGTGTACAACGCCTCGAAGCTCGCGATCGAGACGGCGATCTCCGGCACCGACGAGCTGCAGAGCCCGGTGTACATCGAGACGTGGCCCGGTATCCGGATGACCGCGTTCCGGACGGGGAAGAAGACCCGCGACGGGAAGATCGTCCTGTTCATGCCGACCGCCCCGAACATCACCACCGGCTTCGTTATCGAGGTCGAGCCGGAGCGGATCGAGGAGACCGGCGAGACCGTCGAAGAGGGGATGACGCGGGTCCTCTCGGCCGGGTTCGCGGAGTCGGCCCACCAGGTCCCCGTCCACGAGGAAAGCCCGGGCGAGGGCGACGGCGCGGACACCGCCGACGGGTTCGGACACGTCCGGACCGACGGGACCCCCGGCGACGGGGAGGGGTCGGCGGCCGAGGGACGGGGGTCGGCGAGTAGCGGTTCTGGGGAGTAGTGGTCGAACGGCGCTGAGTGTCGATGATTTGATCCGAGGAAATAACCTCAGTNGATGTGTATAAGAGACAGGGTTACAGGTACGTGAACCACTCGTCGTGGTCGTCCGTCCGCCGCTCAACTAGGTCGAAGAAGGCGCTCTGGAGCTCCTCGGTCACCGGCCCGCGGGTGCCCGCGCCGATCTCGGTGTCGTCGACCGAGCGGATCGGGGTGACCTCGGCGGCGGAGCCGGTGAAGAACAGCTCGTCGGCGGTGTACAGCTGGCCCCGAGAGATGACGGCCTCGTCGTGGACCTCGTAGCCGCGCTCCTCGGCGAGGGCGATCACGGTGTCGCGGGTGATCCCCTCGAGGATGGACTGGGCGGGCCCCGTGGTGTATATCTCACCGTCGTTGACCATGAAGATGTTCTCGCCCGGCCCCTCCGCGACGTTCCCCTCCTTGTTGAGGACGATGGCCTCGACGTAGCCGTTCCGGCGCGCCTCCTCGCCCGCCAGCATGGAGTTGACGTAGAGGCCGGTGGTCTTCACGTTCGTCGGCACCTGCGAGGAGGCGTGCTTCCGCCACGAGGAGACCATCACGTCGACGCCCTCTTCGAGGGCCTCCTCGCCGAGGTACGCGCCCCACGGCCACGCGGCGAGGACGAGGTCGGTCGGGCAGTCCTTCGGCGAGACGCCCAGCGAGTCGTAGCCGTAGTAGGCGATCGGCCGGACGTACGCGGAGTCGAGGTCCTGCCGGTCGAGGAGTTCGAGGGTGGCCTCGGTGATCTCCTCCCGGGAGTGCTCGATCTCCATGTCGTACATCTTCGCCGAGTCGAACAGCCGGTCGAGGTGCTCCTCCCACCGGAAGATCGCCGGCCCCTGCTCGGTGTCGTAACAGCGGACGCCCTCGAACACGCCGCTCCCGTAGTGGAGCGCGTGGGTCAGAACGTGGGTCGTCGCGTCCTCCCAGTCGAGGAACTCCCCGTTCTTCCAGATCGTGTCGACGTCCATCTCATCGAATCCCATAGTGCGTGGTTGCGGCCGGCGGGCTTAAAACTGTGACAACCGGTCGGGGTTGTCGCGACGGATCGAGTTTCGATTCCTCTGATGGCGCAACGGCCAACACTGCCAAAGCCCCAGCGGCTCGGCGATACGTGATCGACGATTCCGCGGTGAACACCTCCAAAGCCCCAGCCGGGAGGACTCGCGCGACTCGTTGCGCTCCTCAGTCAGTCGCTACCGCTCCTTCCTTGCGGTGCTTACGTCGTC
>NZ_AOJN01000065.1:65709-67744 GCF_000337335.1 Halorubrum distributum JCM 10118
CCTCCCCAGCCTCGTCGGTCGCCGTCGCTTCGCTCGGCGACCGACTCCCTCGCACGCGCTGGCTCGCGGTCGCCGAGGGCGACCGCTCGCAGGCGCGCGCCGACCGCAGCGGCGGTCGATTATTTCAGCGCCTCGACGAGGGCCGCGCCCTCGACGTACGGGATGTCGCGGCGGGCCGCGTAGGCGGCGGCGTCGGCGGGCGAGAGCGCGTCGCCCGTCTCGTCGTCGAGCATCTCGCAGACGACGGCGGCGGGCGCGGCGCCCACGGCCTCCGCCATCGCGAGGCCGAGTTCCGTGTGGCCGGTCCGCCCGGCGAGGCCGTCGCGATCGCCGCGCAGGACGTGGACGTGGCCCGGGGCGCGGAACTCCGCGGCGAAGTCCTCGGGGCCGTAGCCCGTCGGGTCCTCTCGGACGCGGCCGGCGGCGTTCGCCACCTCGACGATGGTCTTCGCGCGGTCCGCGTCCGTGATCCCGGTGAACGTGTCGCGGTGGTTCACGGGGAGCGAGAACGAGGAGCGGTCGTCGTAGTCGGGGTCGTCGTCGACCGCGGGGTGGTCGAGCGCGTCCGCGAGGAACGGCAGGTCGAACGCGTCGCCGACCGCGTCGCTCACGGCCACGCAGATCAGGCCGCCGGCGTCGTTGCGCATGTGCGCGACCGCGGCCTCATCGACTGCGCCCGCGGGGTAGACGATGTCCGTCTCGCCCTCGCGGTCCGCGAAGTCGTGGACGCAGACGGGGTCGCCCGCGCGGAACGCGTCGAGCGCGCGCTCGACGGAATCGCTAGTCTCCGCGGCGTCCGCCTCGGTGGCGTCGGCCTCGCCGGCCGCGCCCGCGTTCGCCTCCGCGTCGGCGTCGACGTCGGCGCGCATCAGGCGGCCTCCGTCTCGACCGCGGTCGCTTCCGGCTCGTCCGCGCGCGTCGTCGGCTCGACGCGGACCTCCACCGCGTCGCCGTCCGCGAGGTCGAGCGCGTCGCGGAGCCGGTCCGGCGCGATCAGCTCGAGCTGGTCGTCGTCGTGGTGGGTGCGGTCGGGGACGATGGCGTGGACCGCCTCGTAGCGCTCGCCGTCCGCGACGAGGGTGACCCCGTAGCAGGTGGCGGCGCCGTAGGTGCGGTCCTCGCCCTCCCACGCGTCGATGGGGACGGCGTCGATGCCGGCCATCTCGCCGCGCCGGCGGACGCTCTCCTCGGTGAGGTCGACGTTGAGCGTGCCCGGGAACGGGTCGTAGCCGAGGCGCTCGCGGAACTGCTCGGCGTACCCCGGCAGCGTGATGTAGTGGCGCCCCTCGCCCATTCCGCCGGTGACCGAGCCGCGGAGCGAGAGCTCGACGTCCGACTCGAACAGGCGGCGGTAGTCGGCGTACTCCGCGCGGAGCGCGGCCTCGCCCGCGTCCGTCACCCGGACCCACTGCCCGTCGCTGACCACGTCGCGCTCGACGTAGCCCGCGGATTCGAGCGTCTGGAGGCGGCGGGAGGCGGTCTGCGTGGAGGCGTCGAGTCGGTCGCCGAGCGCCGCGCACGACACCTTCGTCTCGGAGAGGCCGCCGACGAGCCCGACGTGTTTGAGGGCCGCGAGCGCGGCCGGGTCCACGTCGGTGTCCGCGTTCGTCGCCGTCGCGTCTGACATACGATACGGTCGGTCGTCCGCGGGCAAAAGGGTAACGAATATGGAACGCATCTCAAAACCGTTAATCGGTCGGAGGAACCGACCGAAGACCGCTGGAATTGTTGGTTCCCGCGCTGGATATGTAATCCCGTCGGTGCCGGTCGGCTTCGCGCCGTCTCCAATGTTTCCCCGAATCGGTTCGGTTCTCGGATGTGAGCGTCTCCCGCACCGGTCAGCGAAAGGTAAGGTACAAATACGAACGGGGATTGGTTCGTGATGAGGGCTCGTAGATCAGTGGCAGATCGCTTCCTTCGCAAGGAAGAGGCCCGGGGTTCAAATCCCCGCGAGTCCATCTGAATTTTACTCAACTCCGCAGGACCAGAGAGTT
This sequence comes from Halorubrum distributum JCM 10118, assembly GCF_000337335.1. Lineage (GTDB taxonomy): Archaea > Halobacteriota > Halobacteria > Halobacteriales > Haloferacaceae > Halorubrum > Halorubrum distributum. Next base: position 67,704 of record NZ_AOJN01000065.1, read on the forward strand.
GGGTCTCGCGCGTTCTCGTGCCGGTTTAGCTTGCTAGTATA
>NZ_AOJN01000066.1 GCF_000337335.1 Halorubrum distributum JCM 10118
GCGGTGAACCGACTCGACCCCGACGGTGGCCGGAGTACCTGTCTGCACTGTGGTGCGCACCTTCCGGCGAACTTCGGTCGGGTCCACGGTGACGGGGAGGATCTCGCGCACCGGTGCCCTGAGTGCGACTCGTGGGTGCGGATCTGCGAGGGAAGCGCGGCCGGGAAAGATGTTGACACGCCGGACCCGCAAACGAGCCCCGCACGCAACGCCGGCGAGCCGTGGGACGGAGGGCTGTCTGGATGAGCCCGTTCGTCCGCGCGAGTCGTCTGTACGACCCGGCTCGCGGTCCACGGCAGCACGTCCGTGACGCCGCCCGACTCCGCTGGGAGCGCGACGCCGAACGGGGGCGGTCCGCGTGACCCGGGACCGGCACGGTGAGGCCGCTGCGATCTTCACGTCGCACGGCGTTCTCGACGCAACGACGACGATCCTCGCGGCCCGAGAGGTCGGTCCGAGCGCCGAGGCGAACCCGATCGTCCGCGAGTTGCTCGCAATGGGCGAGTTGCCCACGGTGGTCGCGATGCTCGCAGTCGTCGGCTTGTGTTGCGGTGCGTGGCCGACGGCCGCCGACGCCCTGGAGGCGCCCGGGTGGGTTGGGCTTGGGATCGCGACGATCGGCGCCACCGTCGCCGCGGTGAATCTGGTGGTGGTGTTCGCGTGAGGCGCGCCTGTGAGACGTGTGGCCGCGAGCGCCCCTCGGTTCGTGTTCGCGAAGGTCGCGTCGAATGTGCCGGCTGCTACCTCAACCACGAGGGGCGCTCGCGATGAAAGCCGTCGAGACGGCCCCGCACGAGTACATGGCGAATTACGTGTACTCCGGACTTGGGGCCTGGTTCGGTGCCGCCCGGCTCGTCGACGCGACCGGGAGCCGGCGCGGGGGCTTCACGCTTGACGGCGAAGAGTGGCGGGTCACCCTCTCGTATCAGGAGTCCGGGCTCGCGCCGCCGGACGGTGGCGAGACACCAGACGGAACGCGTGTCGATTTCGACACACTGCGCGAGTTCCGGTTGAACGCAGTCGCGAACGACGAAGTTGGTGAGCGGAAGGGGAAGGCGCTCATCCAGCCGCGGTGGCGCGGACTCGAATCAAAAGAAGGGAATTCGGTCGCGCGGCCGCTGTGGGATCTCGGTGATGCGGTGAACGTCCGGGTAAACGCGTCGAACGTCGAGTTCGACGAGATCGAGACGGTGATTCATCGGGCGGCGGGCGCGGGGACACTCGATCCGATGTACTTCACAGACCGTCGTGAGGAGTATAGCGTCGTGATCGACGCGGCGCGGTACGTTCGCCTTGATCGGGACGTATCNCTCGATCCGATGTACTTCACAGACCGTCGTGAGGAGTATAGCGTCGTGATCGACGCGGCGCGGTACGTTCGCCTTGATCGGGACGTATCCGGTGCGATCCACTCTCGCGAGGGGCCGCTCGCGCGGATGGGTCACCTACTCGAAAGCGACCGGTCTGGATACCGGAAGCTCGTACAGGACGACACGGAGCGCGCCGGCTACTACCACACGGTGACGCTCGGGCCCAAGCGGGTCCGCGAGGCGTTTCCCGATCACCGGGTTCCGAAGGAGTTCAAGCACTACTACGCGCGAAACGCCGAGTCTCTCCCGGACGATCACCCGCTCGCGCACCCGAAGGTCGAGGCGTCGTATCAGTCGAGCCGGTGGGATGAGACGCTCCGGCCTGTCGATCACGCGGAGATCACCGACGAACTCGAAGAGGCGATCCTCGCGACGCTGAACGAGTCGGGGCTCCCCACACAGCCGCTTGACGACGACGGACCGGGTAGTGGTCGCACGTTCGTCGACGACGCGTACTTCGAGGCGGAGACCGTCGACCGTTCGCGTGTGCTGCCGCTGAACCTCGAACGCGTCGAGAGCGATCAGCGGAACGTGGTCGTGCGTCAGCTCGCAGACGGACTCTCGCCGGTCGAGTGGGATTCGCTCAAGACGCTCGTCGCGGACGGCGGCGACGTGTCGCCGGCGGAGATCGCGGACGAACACGATTGGCATCCGGACAGTGTCCGGCGTGGCCTCCGAAGGATCGAGGAGATGGTCGTTCGCGAGCAGGGATCGGTGGCGTTGCGGTCTCACCACGTTGCGGAGCAGGTTGTTGAGGCGCTCGACGCGGCACGTGAGGGCGTGCGGAAGGCGATGGGGACCGCGGCGAACGCGGTCCAGAACGCCGAGCGTGCGTCCCTCGACGAGCGGACGGACGAACTGATCGCGTTCTGCCAAGCGAACGGGATCCACATCGATGAGCGTGAAGCACACCTCCGCGTGCGGATGGGGAACCTCGCCGACGAGTCCTGGTCGGAGTTGGTGACGCGACTCAAGCGGTACTGGGTCGGTGCGGGTCGCGATCCGGAGCGGCTGAAAGAAGCGGTGTCGCACTACCGGGACGCGTCGGGTCCGAAGATCCGCCCGGTGCGGAGCGCGTGGGGGAAAGGCCAGACGCTCCGGTAGCGCGGCCCCTCGTGAGTGGCAACACTATCCAGATCCTCTTTTCGCGGCCGTTTTCGCCTCGACCGACCCTCTCGACTGGTAGGTTCGCGACGATCTCGACCGCAACACAAGCGCGGATCCAGGCTCGACAAGCTGCTCGTCGACGCCGAACCGACGCCGGGGGGTCGGTTGGCGGTTAGGGGTGTGGCTAAGGCCACACAGCTAAGGTACCACACCGTCTCCGCAACGGGACATTGATCGCTCTAAGAATATCATATCACGGCAGAGGAATTATTAAACTTCGAACAAGGATCAGTGTAAATGCTAGATCAGATAGCAGCCGCGTTGGCGGGAGCAATTGGAGCCGAGGGGATTAGATATGGTATACAGCGCAGGTCAAAACGACAACAAACAATCGACGAGTGGTATGAGGAATCACTCTCGCTAGTTAGTCACGGATATGGTCTCTGTATGAGCGCGCAGACCAGATCAAATCTAAACTACGGGAATATCTCAACAGAGGCCTACGAGATCTCTCAACGCCTCAATGAAAAAGCAAACCCGTACCCCAAAGATGTCGATTCAAAGACTGCAGAACTAGTTTACAACTTAGCGACGGTATTCCGGAAGCTATCTGCTGTCACTGAAGCGACTGAAGAACAACCAGCAGAAGAGTCGGTTAATGAACTGTTTGAGATGGGTCAAAGAGAACAGAGCAATATGGATGATGTTGATATGGGCGATGTTATTGACAAGTCTCTTGACAACTCCGGCACTCTTAATCAAATATTTGAGAATACTAATATCGACACTCAGAATTTTGGAGAACAGTTCGGAGAAGAATATACGCAAGCAGATTCGATTGAGAATTTGATCGAGAGTATGGAGGAGTTACCAAGCAACAATCGTCGAACAGTTGAGCGCCAAATTGAGTCGAATATGTTGTCTAAAGACTGGGATGAGAGCCTATCAATTGGTGTTCGGATTCATCTAGAAATTGCTTCGAACCTATGTGAAGATGTAATAAATAATATTAGCCAGAAGACTAGCATGGATTCTGTCCATCAAAAATAGGTGATAACCTCTGTTTGGGTTGCGGTTGGATATCACGCCGGTAGATGTTCGTGAAGATCTCTGATCAAACCTCGGCCACACGATCCCCCAAAGATTCGGACTTCCCACCCAGATCGCACGCGTATAAACAGAGGTATGCGCCGGGGCGGGCAGGTGAATGAATCAGCGAATCGTATCGGAGTCTGTCTATTCAACCGTTCGGTTCATTCAGGGAAGCTCGACATTTCGGCTTCTATATTCAGCTCTGGTGAATCCTCAATCGGTGATATATTCCGCTCCGGTTGTGGTCAATACAGGACAAGTGCCTATCAAAATGAACCTATGACCGAACAGGAGGGACAAGACATTTGCTTGGGTCCCTGCCACAATATCTTATGATCAGTCTTCCGCTGATAGGATTTGGAATTATATCTATATTTATAGGCGGGATGTTCGCAGTACATCCTCCTATTATGAATAAATACTATCGCATCGCGCAATCATGGGGGACAAAACAAACTGCGGCTGATATCGAAATGACTCAACTGTCGATTACTGTTGGCCGGATCGCGGGGGTTGTTATCGTGTTCTATGGTATTAGATTTGTACTCCTCGGATTGTGATTCGTGAGCCGGACCACGTGAAAATGTACTGCTTAATATAACACATACGCACTCTTCAGTGACCGGCTGTTTCAGACAATCATTTGCCTGAATAATGGGGTTTCAACAGAGCCTCATATTCACTAATTCAGTCTGAAACAGTCTCTCTGATACCGTGCTTTGGTCCCCGAGTATCACTCAGAGATATCTTTAAGTGAACCNCCTCATATTCACTAATTCAGTCTGAAACAGTCTCTCTGATACCGTGCTTTGGTCCCCGAGTATCACTCAGAGATATCTTTAAGTGAACCACCGTGCCTGCGAGGGTCGATGGGCTTCAAAAGTCTCGTTGACCGCGACGGGAGCGGAACCGTGACGATCGACAAGCAGCACCTCAAGCTCGACGGGCTTGTCGCCGAGGATGGATCGATCAAAGAAGCCGAGGCGCACGTTCAGCGCGTTGGCCATGGATCGTACCTCGTTCGGTTCCCAGAAGGNACAATCGCTCAACGAACTCGTTGGGAGAGCGTGAAACCCGCTGGAAGCTGGTTCTCGACACGACCCCGTGGGATCTGACGTAGATGTATTCATAATCCGCGATCTATGTACTTCGCCTTGCCCCAGAGGCGTTGAAAGTGCATCAAACAGAGCGTGATTTCAATCCGATCGACGCTGTCGACTGTTGACGACGGAGGGGTATAAAAACAAAGTCGAGTCAGCCAGTCAAAACCGACGGAGTCGCGACCCCCATGTATATCGAAGGTTATGAATGAACGGTCGCACCGACCTCAATCTCACTGATAGACGGAAGTGTCAGCCCGAGAAGGGGAGCGAGATTACAATCAGCGGACCTGACACTCATTTCTGACGGATGTCGGGGTTGAGGCTACACGCACGTGGTTGATTTAGTGACCGAACTTGTATCCAATCTCTTCAGCGATCTCCCTCCCCATGTCCTCCATTATCACAAAATTATTCTTTTCCATCTCTGGGAAAGAGTAGTCGTTCAGATAGTATAATCCCAAGTAATCTATTTCGTCGCCGCTGATGATGGACTTATCATTAAATAACCGAAGTCGCTTCCTAATGTATGATTCAAATCTTGCTCGACTTTCAAAAAATTCGGTAATCACTTGAAAACAATAAATGTCAATAACATATGGTGGTACGCTTTCGCTATTTACGATTACGTCAATAAGATATGTCGCAACCGAATCATAGGACTCGCCAATCAGGATTATCGGTTGATACTTGTTGTAGTCACTAATCTCGACTAGTTTACCATCGTAAACCAGTTCGTCAATAGTGCCATCTCGAAGTTCCTGAACAAGAGGTAGCGCCTGATCTGTGTATCCTTCGCCAACCTTTGAATTCAGTTCTTCTTGTATAGCATCGAAGTCACTATTTCTGAGATGAATTGGAATCTTCCCTGTCTTACACTCAATTACATATAACGTATCTCTCCCCTCCACAAGAATGTCACAGGCTTCTTCATATGAACCTGGCCGAAGTGGGTTTTTATATACATCTTCTTCAGGATATAATTTCATGAGGCAATCATAAGCCCAATCTTCCACGTAATCACCAAATATACGACCAAATTCACCACCATGGGTACCATCAGAACTGCCGTAATCTTCTAGACTAATTAAATCATAATAGAATGTGCTTTCTAGGGCAGATCGAAGAGCATCACCAGAAGGAACGAGTAACCGATCCTCTACTTGGACAATCGGTGTTTCAGAAAGTGGATTGAATTGATACGGCCATCTAAAATTCCGATTGGAATCGACATCACCCAAATTATCAGACATTCTATCAACAAAATCTTGTAGTACGTCTTTTTTGATATCTCCCGGACGATCGCTAATCATGTTATCATAATCTACGAAAAAGGACCCACCCGAATCGCAGTATTTTGTATACAGCTGATCTAAAAATTTGGAGTCAGATTTGAAATCCTCTCCTCCAGATGTATTGTCTATGTCTCCTTTTTCGTCATATTGCTGATTTAAAACATCAATAGTATGTCCGGACTGAGCCATCCTCTGGACTAATTGACTAAATTCATCGTCTATTATTTCTTCTCTCCTCTCAATTGTTTTTTCTTCAATGTAATCTGCGCACCTGAGAGCTTCCTCGATAGTGAATCCCAATTCCTTCTTAAGCTGCTCGTTGTGGGGACTATAGGCCCTTTTTGATGCCTCAATCGGTTGCTTAGAGAACTTCCACTTACCAGCTAAGAATACCTGTTCTTTAAGTGAATGTTCGACTCTCGATTTTAGCTTCTCATCTGGTGGTGATTCAGCATTAATATCTGTATCGTGTAGGTATTTCAAAGACAGATCTAAGATCGGCCCTGCCAAGTCTGTATAATTAACATCTCTCTTTCCAGATGTTGAACTGTGCGCTAAAATTAGGACAATCAGATATTTATGTAGTGCAGGTGGAAGACCAGCTCCGTCATCTGGAACATCCGCGCTCGATATTATCGAATTTGCTATATCAGCTATTACTAGCCTTTCGAGGGCAGCTTCTCCATCAAGATCCTCAATTAATTCAATCTGCTCGTCTAGGATATCCTCAGGTTGTTTGCCCCCGGTCAGATCATCAATATATGAGGTAACGTCATCATGTTCCCAAGGGATTTGTTCGACATCCAGGTTCTCATCGACTTTAGAAGGGTCCATATGTCATCTATCTGTGTCTAAGGATTCGATTAACTAATAGACCCTTCGGCTAAAATATATTGAGCATTGTCTAAACTACCTGCTCAGTTGTGAGTAGTCTCCCGATTTATTTAGAAATCTAAAGATATTCAATCATTCTTGCGATAGTATTTGTCTACCTTCTTCAGTAATTCTGTACTTTCCATCTTCTACTTTTTCCACAAAACCCCTTTCTACTAGCTCTCCAAGCCGATTTGACACATACGGTCGAGATATATCTAGATTATATGCCAATATTGTTGGAGATTGTACATGAAGAATTTCCGGGTCAGCCATAGCTTCCAGGATGTAATAATCAGATCGAGTCATCCAACTCGGCCGATTTCTAATAGGCACAATGAGTTGAATATGCGGAGGGGTCAATTATCAGTCCAGCCCTTAGAATACTATTTAACAATTTCATATTACGATATCGTAATCAAACTTATTACGCTGGTCCATTAAGATCGACTAACGGAAGCAATCTCGCGGACCCGTCCACTCCGATGGGTCCAATCGTTCGCAAAAGCGGACCCCGCTGCTAGGACAGCGGGTCCGCGTGGGCTTCCGTGAAGTAGCACGAAAGCCATGTCCGACCACCACGCGCCGGGGTATGAAATCCCCGATCGACCGAGGAACCGCAACACAATCGCCGGACACGACCCCTTTCAGTTTCACTGCCCGCGTCAGGATCTTCTCTTTTTAACACCCGCTCATCGGTCGGAATCGATGGTCTCCAAGAACACGGAGGGGTCAGCGTGAGCGACGATCTCGAACCCCTCTCGCCGCAGGAAGGCGTTGAGATGTATCTCGAAAGCCGGAGTGAGGAACTCGCGGACCACACCCGGCAGAACCACAAGTATCGGCTGAAACCGTTCGTTGAGTTCTGTGAGGATCGGGAGGTCGACAATCTGAACGACCTGACCGGGCGGGAGATTCTTCGGTTCTTCAACCGCCGGAAGGGGTCGGTCAAGAATGTCACTCTAAAGAATCACCTCGCGACGCTTCGGGTCGCGCTCGATTTTTGGGCTAGCATCGATGCTGTGAGCGACGGACTTCGTGAGTCGGTCCCGATGCCGGAACTTAGCGACGGCGATGAGGTCAACGACGACGTGCTTCGGGCTGACCGTGCGCGCGAGATTCTCGACGCGCTCGATACGTTCCGGTACGCGAGCCGAGACCACGTGATCTTCCTGTTACTGTGGGAAACGGGGATGCGTGCCGGAGCGGCGTACGCGCTCGACGTGGAGGATTACGACCGTGACGAACCGGCTATACAGATCCGTCATCGTCCCCCGTCGACGCCGCTCAAGAACGGCGAGCGTGGCGAGCGAGACGTATGGCTACGCCCGGAGGTTGCGGCGGTCATCGAGGATTCCCTCTCGACGACCCGTGATGATCAGCTCGACGACGACGGCCGTCGACCGATGTTCACTTCCAGGTACGGTCGACTGTCGAAGACTTCGATCCGCGAGACGGTCTACCGAGTGAGCCGCCCGTGCGTTTGGGGGGAGTGTCCGCACGATCGCGTCGTTGCGGAGTGCGAAGCGACGGGCCAGAAGACGGCGAGTAAGTGTCCATCCTCGGTCTCTCCGCACCCGCTTCGGAAAGGAGCGATTTCACGGGATCTGAACGATGGGTACCCGCGCGAGGTGGTGAGTGACCGCATGGATGTGACGGAAGAGGTGCTTGAGAAGCACTACGACAAGCGGTCGGAACGCGAGCGTATGCAAGTCCGTCGTCGTATAATCCGCGAGGTGAGCAGATGAAGGCCGTGCCGTCGGTGGGTCCTACCGCGCGGGTCGATCAGTCCCCCGCGAGTCCATNGTCGTCGTATAATCCGCGAGGTGAGCAGATGAAGGCCGTGCCGTCGGTGGGTCCTACCGCGCGGGTCGATCAGTCCCCCGCGAGTCCATAATTTTGCGCCGCGAGCAATGTCGCGAGCGGCGCAAATCTGTAACGAGCGCGGATTTGAACCCTACCAGTCGCGCGCAGCGAGCGAAGCGAGCGAGCACGTCTGGTTCTGGTTCAAATCCCCGCGAGTCCANTCTGTAACGAGCGCGGATTTGAACCCTACCAGTCGCGCGCAGCGAGCGAAGCGAGCGAGCACGTCTGGTTCTGGTTCAAATCCCCGCGAGTCCACTCCTGCGCTCACTTCGTTCGCTTAGTCGTTCCCTCGCGGGACCCCCCGCGAGTCCATAATTTTGCGCCGCGAGCAACGTCGCGAGCGAGCACGTCTGGTTCCGGTCGAAATCCAGCGAGTCCACTTCCTCCGTTGGAAGCNCCCCGCGAGTCCATAATTTTGCGCCGCGAGCAACGTCGCGAGCGAGCACGTCTGGTTCCGGTCGAAATCCAGCGAGTCCACTTCCTCCGTTGGAAGCGATTAAATACTCTCGGCGAATCCCTCCGCGTATGGGCGTCTCCGAGATACTCGAGGGCACGAACCTCACGCACCGTCAGATGGGGGTCATCATGGTCGCGTGGATCCTGTTGGTCTCGATCGCCGCAGTCGGGATGTTGCTGTACACCTCCTCGATATAGCGCCGGCGACGGCGTCGGCCGCGAGCGACCGATCCGGCGGACGGGGCCGCGAGCGCAACCCTCTTTTAGTCGTTCGTTGTCGGGGTCGGTATGGCACGCGACAGCGACGCACACGACGGTGACGGGGCCGAGGCGGACGGCGGCGACGCGGGAGAGACGGACCGCCGGCTCGTCGGCGGCTGGGAGGGGCGCTACTACGAGGACTTCGAGGTGGGGGACGTGTACAAACACCCCTACGGGCGGACGGTGACCGAGACGGACAACGTCTGGTTCACAAACCTCTCGATGAACCTCAACCCGATGCACTTCAACGAGGCGTACGCCGCCGAGACGGAGTTCGGCGAACGGCTCGTCGACGGCACCTTCGTCATCGCGCTGGCGGTCGGGATGAGCGTCATCGACGTCAGCGCCAACGCCACCGCGAACCTCGGCTACGACGAGATCCGCCACCACGCGCCGGTCTTCCACGGCGACACGCTGTTCGCGGAGTCCGAAGTGATCGAGAAGCGGGAGTCCTCCTCCCGGGACCACGTCGGCATCGTCACCACGGAGCTGCGCGCGTACAACCAGAACGACGAGCTGGTGCTCTCCCTGGAGCGCACGCCGATGGTGCTGAAGCGCTCGCACGGGCAGCCGAGCGCCGCGCAGCCGACTGGCTGGCCCGAGGGGATCGGCACCCAGCCGGAGGACCTGGAGTGACGCCCGCGCCGTCCGGCCCCGCGGCGCCGACGCTCGAGGATCCGGTCCCGGCGACGCGGCTCGGCGGCGACCTGCCGTTCGCCTCCCCCGAGGAGGCGGCCGCGCTCGTCCCCGCCACCGCCACGCTGCTCGTCTCCGGGTTCGGCGGCGTCGGCTACCCGAAGCTCGTCCCCGAAGCGATCGCCGCGGCCGACGAGGAGCGCGAGCTCACCGTGGTCTCCGGCGGCGGCGTCGGCGACGAGATCGACCGCGACCTCGTCGAGTCCGGCGACATGGCCCGCCGCTACCCGTTTGTCCCGAACGAGACCTCCCGCGGGGCGGCCAACGACGGCCGGCTCGCCTTCCACGACCGTCACATCTCGCGGCTCGCCGACGAGGTGCGGTTCGGCGGGCTTCGCGCGGGGATGCGCGGCGAGACGATAGCGGTCGTCGAGGCGGTCGCGGTCGGCCCCGACTGGCTCGTCCCCTCCACGTCCATCGGCCACACGCCCGCGTACGTGGGCGCGGCCGACCGGATCGTGGTGGAGGTGAACCGCGCGCAGCCGCTCGACCTCGCCCGCGTCCACGACGTCCACGTCCGCGACGACCCGCCGAACCGGTCGCCGATCCCCCTCGACGACCCCCTCGGCGAGACGGGCGGGCCGGCGGTCCGGTTCGACCCCGAGAAGCTCGCCGCGGTCGTCGAGACGGACCGGCCGGACGACCCCTACGAGTTCCGCGAGGTCTCCGCGACCGACGAGGCGATCGCGGCGAACCTCGGCGAGTTCCTGGAGGCGGAACTCGACCGCAACCCCCTGCTCGCCGACGCGGTGAACCTCCAGTTCGGCGTCGGCAGCCTGGGCAACGCCCTGATGGGCGCGCTCGCGGACGTCGACTTCGGCGACCGCGAGGTGGCGTACGTGGGCGAGGTCGTTCAGGACGGCCTCCTCGACATGCTCGACGCGGGCGACCTCCGGGGCGCGAGCGCCACCTCGCTGGCGCTGTCGAGCGAAGGGCAAGACCGCCTGTTCGCGGACGTCGAGCGCTACGCCGAGGACGTGGTGTTGCGGCCGGCGGACGTCTCGAACGCGCCGGAGCTCATCGACCGGTTCGGCGTCGTCGGCGTCAACAGCGCCGTCGAGGTCGACCTGTACGGCAACGTGAACGCGACCCACATCGGCGGCACCCGCGTCGTCAACGGGATCGGCGGCGGCGGCGACTTCGCGCGCAACTGCCGGCTCGGCGTCGTCGCGCTCCCCTCGACGGCGGTCGGCGGCGACGTCTCGCGGGTCGTCCCGCTGACGCCGCACGTCGACCACTCGGAGCACGACGCGAGCGTGGTCGTCACCGAACACGGCGTCGCCGACCTCCGGGGGCGCTCGCCTCGCGAGCGCGCGGAGGAGCTGATCGCGGTGGCCGACCCCTCGTTCCGCGAGGACCTCGAGGCGTACCGCGCGCGAGCGGACGACGGCGGCGGCAACACGCCGCACCATCTCCCCTCGGCGTTCTCATGGAACTCGACTGATACGTGATCGAGGGCGATCCGTTTTTCCAACTCGTAAGCGGTGAAAAAACACGGAAAGTAACTCGCTCCGTAGTATCGTTTCCCGGCCGATCCCCTCGCTTTCCGTCAATTCTCGGGTGCGACGATACCCTTTTACCAATTCACAGTATTGCTGAATCTACATGGTAGATAGTGACAAGACGACTCGACGCGACGTTGTGAAGGGCGCGGCCGCGATGGGCGCCGTCGGACTCGCCGGCTGTTCCGGCGGCGACGGCGGCGACGGCGGCGACGGCAGCGGCGACGTGACGGTCACCATCGGCGGGACGTCGACCGGCAGTTCGACGCAGGCGGCGGGGCAGGCGCTCGCCCGCGCCGCCTCCCAGCACAGCGACTTCCTCAACATCTCCGTCCAGGAGACGCAGGGCTGGACGGCGAACCTCTACGCGTACGACAGCGGCGACATCCCGGCGATGGGCGTCGACAACAACTCGCTGTCGAAGGCGCTCAACGAGGAGGGCCCGTTCGCCGACGACCCGGTCGACACGCTCCCCGACCAGGGGTTCCTGTTCACCTCGCTGCAGATCCACTGGGTCGGCTTGGAGAGCAGCGACGTCGAGTCCGTCGCGGACCTCCGCGAGGGAGGGTACACGATCTACCCGATCCAGCCCGGCTTCGGGACGCGGCTGCTCACCGAGGAGATCCTCAATGAGGCCGGCATGTGGGAGCCGAACGAGATCCTCAACGTTGACACCGGCGACATCCCGGGCGCCGTCGAGGAGGGGCGCGTCGACGCGCTCTGCCTGTACGGCGCCAACGGCGTCAACCTCTCGGGTTGGTGCCAGGAGGTCGACGTGCGCAGCGGCGGCGGCCTGAACCTGCTGGAGGTCGACGACGAGTTCCGCTCGGTCATCGAAGATCACCCCGGCGCGATCCTCGAGGAGATCGACCCGTACGGCTACGAGCAGGAGGTCACCGCCTACACCGACACGATGACGACTTGGTCGCTCGCCGGCCAGTGGGCGTTCAGCCCCGACATCCCGGCCCGCGCGACCGAGGAGATCTGCCGTCTCGCCATCGAACACGAGGAGACGCTCCGCGAGTCCGACCCGACGACCCTGGAGTACTCGCCCGAAGCGATGACCCAGACGGTTATCCCCGACATCGACATCCACGCCGGTGTGGCGAACTTCTTCGAGGACAACGACGTCTGGGACGACTCCTGGAGCCGCGGCGACGAGTAACCCCCTGACCGACGAGCGGCACCGCGCGGAAACCGCCACTTTCACCCGTAACACACGCCCCACCCTTCCGACGGATGGCCACTAACCCAGACACACCGACCGATCCGACCGATCCGCCAGACGACCCGGTACCCGAGGACAGCCTGCTCGGCGACGAGGAGCCCCTCGACCTCGCCGACGGCGACCGCGGGAGCAAACAGCTCTGGCTGTACCTCCTCTCGCTGCCGTTTTGGGTGCTCGTCGTCTTCGGTCCCACCGTCGTCGCGCCCGCGCTTCTCGGCGCCGAAATCGACGGCTCGGCGACGATCGTCGGCGTCGTCGGCGTGATCGGTGTCGCCGGGATCGCCGGGCTGATCCTCTGGCTCGGCTCCGGCATCGAAGAGCGGCTCCGCATGGCGCTCATCTCCTACTCGATCCCGTTCTGGATGATCGTCATGTGGTACTCGTACACCCAGCAGATGCCCCGCGGGCAGTACGCGGTCGCGTTCCTCGGCGGCATCCTCGCGCTGTACGTGATCTCCGAGCTCGACGAGCCGCTGATCGAGGGCAACTGGTTCGAGACGGGGCTGCTCGTCGTCTCCGGGCTGATCACGCTCGGCACGAGCGGCTACCTCTTCCTGAACTACCAGCAGGTCGCGATCGACACGGTCGGGCGCGCGACGGAGGCGCAGATCGCGATGGCGTTCGCGTTCACGCTCGCGATGATCTACCTCACGTGGCGCTCGTTCGGGATCACCTTCCTCGCGGTCGTGCTCATCGGTATCGGCTACGGGCTGACGGGGCCGTACATGCCCGGTGCCCTGAGTCACGGCGGCCTGAGCCCCTCGCGTATCCTCCGGATCCTCGTGGTGAGCGTCGACGGGTTCTACGGCTTCCTCACTCGGTTGGTGGCCGCGTGGATCGCCTTATTCCTGCTGTACGCGGGGCTGTTGAAAGCGTACGGCGCGTTCGACCTCATCCTCCGGCTGGCGGTCCGCTCGGCGAAGTACGTCGACTCGGGGATCGCCCAGACCGCGGTCATCGCGAGCGCGGTCATCGGCTCCGTCAACGGGAGCCAGACCGCCAACGCCGGGATGACCGGCTCGTTCACCATCCCGCTGATGAAAGAGAACGGGATCAAACCGGAGACCGCCGGCGGGATCGAGGCGGTCGCGTCGACCGCCGGACAGGTGCTACCGCCCGTGATGGGCGCGGGGGCGTTCATCATGGCGTCGCTCATCACCGGCGTCACCTACGTGGACGTCATCATCGCCGGGCTGATCCCGGCCGCAGTACTCGTCGTCTCGATCGCGATGGCCGTCCACTACGTGGCGGCGCCGCAGATCGACGACCCCGAGATGGACGGCCTCATCAACGAGAGCATGGACCGCCGGACGATGGTCCTGGAGTCGGTGAAGTACGGCATCCCGCTTCTAATCTTAATCTACGTGCTGGGCGTGCTCCAGTACACGGTGATGACGGCGGCGCTGTACACCGCGCTCTCGATGATCGTCTTCGGGATCGGCATCCCGCAGATCCAGGCGGCCCTCGACGGCGAGAGCAACCGCGAGGCGCTCGTCGACACGCTCGAACAGACGGTCGACGGCTTCCGCGAGGGCGTGATCGTCGTCGCGCCGGTGACGATCATCCTCGCGGCGATCAACGGCGTCGTCGACATCCTGATGGCGACGGGCGTCCCGACCGCCATCTCGCTCACGCTGCTCGACCTCTCGGGCGGCATCGCCATCGTCGCGTTCGTGCTGGCGATGATCATCTGTATCATCCTCGGCCTCGGCATGCCGACGACGGCCGCCTACACGGTCGTGGCGCTGCTCGTCGCGCCGACGCTGATCAGCCAGTTCGCGGTGCCCGAGTTCGCGGCGCACTTCTTCGTGTTCTACGCCGCCATCCTGGCGGGGCTGACGCCGCCGATCGCGACCTGCGTCGCGGTCACCTGCGGCATCTCCGGCGGCGGGTTCTGGGGGAGCTGTAAGGAGGCGCTGCGCATCTCCGCGCCGCTGTTCGTCCTCCCCTTCGCGTTCGCCTACCACCCCGAACTCGTCTCCGGGACGTTCAACTACGCGTCGCTGTCGGCCGGCGCGCTCGCGATGCTCGGTTCGATCGCGATCATCCACGGGATCAACTACCAGTTCGTGTTCGGCCGCGGACAGACCTTCGGGCTGCGGATCGCCTTCTTCGTCGCCGGCGTGGTGGCGATGGTCCATCCGATGCAGATCGTTCAGGTGGGGGCGCTGGCCGCCGTCCTCGCGCTGTACGTGCTCCAGACGGTGATCGGCCGGCCGAACCCCCTCCGCACGCTGCGCGGCGCGGCCGGGACGCTGTCCGGTCGGAAGCGGTAGGGGACGCGATTCGTCGGGGGATTTTTTTCGGTCGGCTGACGCGGCGACCTCGACTTCGTTCACTCCGTCGTTATGAATCAACGACTCGGATTGCCGGGAGACACCGCCAAAGCTCCAGTCGGTTATTTATAAACAGTTGATCACGATCGGCGGAGAACACCGTCAAAGCCCCAGCCACGAGGACGGCGCACACTCGTTGCGCTCCTCGTTACTCGCTGCGCTCGTTCCTGCGGTGCTTACGTCGTCTGCGCCGTCCTCGCGGCTGCCCCTTTGCGTCCCGCCCCTCCGGAAGACGTTCCTGCTCGCTTCGCTGCGCGGGCTGCGACTTCCGTGCTCCCGCTCGCTTCGCTCGCGGGAACGCACNGTCCCGCCCCTCCGGAAGACGTTCCTGCTCGCTTCGCTGCGCGGGCTGCGACTTCCGTGCTCCCGCTCGCTTCGCTCGCGGGAACGCACAGCACCGCAGCCTCACACCTCCCCAGCCTCGTCGCTCACTTCGTTCGCGACTCCCTCGCGCCGTGCTGCTCGGCCGCGGTGCGGCCTCGCAGGCACGCGCCACGGCACGCTATTTATAAATGGCAGTCGCTCTCCACCGGCTGTCATTTAAAACCGTACGTCACCGGTATCGGTCGCCTCCGGGGCTCGCCTCGGGCTCGGTCAGTACGATCGCGGGAGGTCGAGGACGCGCTCGCCGAGGTAGTTCAGGGCGAGCTGCTGGGTGACGGGGACGAGCCGCGTCAGGCGGGCCTCGCGGAAGTAGCGCTCGACGTCGTACTCGCGGGCGACGCCGAAGCCGCCGTGGGTCTGGACCGCGGCGTCGGCCGCCTCGAACGCGGCCTCCGCGGCGAGGTACTTCGCGACGTTCGCCTCCGCGCCGGCCTCGGTGCGCTCGAGGTCGTCGAGGCGGTCGGCCGCGCTGTAGATCACCTTCTTGGCCGCGAGCAGGTCGGCGTACGCCTCCGCGAGCGGGTGCTGGACCGCCTGGTTGGCGCCGATGGGGCCGCCGAACACCTCGCGCTCGTTCGCGTACTCGATGCCGCGCTCCAGGGCGACCTCGCCGAGCCCGAGGCACTCGGCGGCGATCACCAGCCGCTCCTCGTTGAGCCCGTCGAGGACCTGGTAGAAGCCGCGCCCCTCCTCGCCGATCAGGTTGCGCGCGGGGACCCGGAGGTCGTCGAAGTACAGCTGGTAGGAGTGGACCGCGCGGCTCGCGGTCTTCGGGATGCGCTCGATCTCCAGGCCGTTCCCGTAGGCGTCCTCGAGGTCGACGAGGATCATCGAGATGCCGCGGGTGCGCTTCTCGACCTCCTCGCGGGGGGTGGTCCGCGCCATCAGGAGGAGGTAGTCGCTGTCCTCGACGCGGGAGATCCACACCTTCTCGCCGTTGACCACGTACTCGTCGCCGTCGCGCTCCGCGGCGGTGCCGCTCCGGTCCGAGGCGCGTGGCGCCTCGCGCTCCGCCGACGTCTCCATCGCCGTCGAGTCCGACCCGGCGTTCGGCTCGGTGAGGCCGAACGCCTGGATGCGGGCGTCGCCGTCGGCGACCCGCGGCAACAGGTCCTCCTTCAGCTCCTCGTCGGCGTACTTCACGATCGGGACGGAGTTGTAGATCCCGCCGTGGATCGACTGCGGGCCGGCGAAGCCGCCGCCGCTCGCGGCGATCTCCTCCATCATCACCACGGCCTCGCTCGTCGACATCCCCACGCCGCCGTACTCCTCGGGCACGAGCATGCCGAGCCAGCCGTCCTCGGCGAGCGCGTCGACGAACTCCGTCGGGTACGTCGCCGTCCGATCGCGCTCGCGCCAGTACTCGTCGCCGAAGTCGGCGCACAGATCGCGGATGCTGCGCCGCACGAGCGACTGCTGTTGGGTGAGCTCGACGGAGTCCCGCCAGTCCTGTGTCATGGTTTCCCCCTCCCGGTCGCGGCTCATAAGGATTCGTGAGCGGGCAACCGGGCCGCCCTCCTTCCGCGGCCGTGTCCGGCTCGATTGCCGGGATGCGACCGGCTCGATTACCGGGACGGCGCCGGCCCGGTTGCCGCGACGGCACCGCTTATGAACGGGGACGTGGTGGCTGCTGGTGGATGGACCGCTCCTACTGGCGCACCGTCTCGCTGGTGACGCTCTGGCAGGTGTCCGCGAGCATCTGTTACTACACCGTCTTCGCAGCGACGACGTTCTTCCGCGACGAGTTCGGCCTCTCTCGGTTTCAGGTCGGGCTCGTCGTCACGACGCTCACCCTCGGCTACGCCCTGTTCCTGCTGCCGGTGGGAGCGATAACCGACCGCGTCGGCGAGCGCAGGACCCTCTCTTTGGGCCTCGTCGGCCTCGCCGCGGGGATGGTGCTGGTCGCCGGCGCGCCCTCCTACGCGCTCCTCCTCGTCGCCGTCTTCCTGCTCGGCTCCGTCTACAGCACCGCGA
This sequence comes from Halorubrum distributum JCM 10118, assembly GCF_000337335.1. Taxonomy (GTDB): domain Archaea; phylum Halobacteriota; class Halobacteria; order Halobacteriales; family Haloferacaceae; genus Halorubrum; species Halorubrum distributum. The sequence continues at coordinate 17,541 of NZ_AOJN01000066.1, forward strand.
TGCCGGGGACGAACAAGGCGGTGTACGACAGCGTCCAGCCCGGCCGACAGAACACCGCGATGGGGATCAAACAGGTCGGCGTCACCGGCGGCAGCGGGATCAGCGCCCTGCTCGTCACCGGGCTCGCGGGCTACCTCTTCTGGCAGGCCGGCTTCCTGATCGCCGCGGGGTTCGGCCTCGTCGTCGCGGTCGTCTTCGGCGTCTTCTACCGCGGCGCCGGCGGCGGGTCCGCGAGCCGGCCGGACCTCCGCGGGCTGGCGGGCAACCGGCCGTACGTGCTGCTCGTCGTCGCCGGGCTGTTCCTCGGCGCGGCGCTTTTCACAACTACCGGCTACACCGTGCTCTACGTCGAGGAGTCCGTCGGCGCGTCGGTCGCGTTCGCCGGCACCGTGCTGGCGATCGTCCAGCTGTTCGGCAGCGGCGGCCGGCTCCTCGGCGGGTGGCTCTCCGACCACCTCCCCGGCGAGCCCCAGACCCGGATCGGCGCCATCCTCCTCGTCCAGACCGTCGCGAGCGCGGGTCTGTTCCTCGTGGTCGCGCGGACCTCAACGGCGGCGACCGCCGCGGTCGCGTTCGCCGCGCTCGGCTTCTTCGTCCTCGGCTTCACGGGCGTCTACTACTCCGTCATGGCGACGCTCGTCCCGGCCGACCAGATGGGGAGCGCGACCGCCGGCTGTCAGGTCGCCCTGACCTCCGGGGCGCTGTTCGCCCCGCCCGCGTTCGGCTACCTCGCGGACACGGCGACTTACCGCGCGAGCTGGACGCTGCTCGCGGGGATCTGTCTCGTCGCCGCCGTCATCGTCGTCGCCGTCATCCGCGCCGAGCCGCCGGTCGGCGAGACGGCGATGGCCGAGTAACCCGGCCGCTGCGCCGGTCGGCGCGGCGCCGCCTCTGAGCGACCGGCCGAGCCGCCGCCCCCGACTCTCGGCAACCGCGGCGGCTACCCCCGACGTTATCAGCCGACCCGACGAACCCCGGACCCACATGGACGCCGCCGAGCGCCGGATCGTCAAATTCACCGCGGGGTCGCACGGGCTCGTCCACACCTACGAGCTGTCGATCCCGATCCTGTTGACGGTGTGGGTCGGGGAGTTCTCGACGACCGCCGCCGCGCTCGGCGTCGTCGTCACGCTCGGCTACGGGCTGTTCGGCGTCGGCGCGCTGCCGGGCGGGGTCCTCGTCGACCGCTTCGGGTCGAAGCCGCTCATCCTCGCCTGCCTCGCGGGGATGGCGGGCTCGTTCCTCCTCGTGAGCGTCGCGCCGACGCTCCCCGTCCTCGCCGCGGCGATCGCGATATGGGGGCTCACCGCCAGCGTCTATCACCCGGCGGGGCTGTCGCTGCTCTCGAAGTCGATCGACCGGCGCGGGACCGCGCTCGGCTACCACGGGATCGGCGGCAACCTCGGCATCGCGCTCGGCCCCCTGGCGACCGCGCTGCTGCTCTTAGCGTTCGACTGGCGGCTGGTGACGGCGGCGCTCGCGTTCCCGGCGGTCGTCGTCGCCGCGTACGGCGTCACCGTGGACGTGGACGCGGCGCTTTCGTCGGGCGAGGTCGATGAGGCGGGTTCGGCCGACGACTCGTCCGGCGGGACGAAGGGCGAGGTCTCGCTGTCGTCGATCGCGACGGACACGCGCGTCCTGATCGCCGGCGGCTTCCTCGTCGTGTTCGCGTTCGTCACGTTCAGCGGGCTCTACTACCGGACGTTCCTCACGTTCCTGCCTGACCTCCTCGGAGACGTGCTCGGCGGCCTCGTCGACGTCCAGCTCGTCGACCCGTCGAGCCCGTACGCCGACCAGTTCGACGTGGGCCGGTACCTCTACGTCGCGGTCCTCACCGTCGGCGTCTTCGGCCAGTACCTCGGCGGGCGGATCGCCGACCGCGTCCCGCCGGAGCGAGGCCTGGTCGCGGTGATGGGCGTCCTGTCCGCGCTCGCGCTGCTCTTCGTCCCGGCGACCGGCGGGGTCGCCACGTTCCTCGCGGTGTCGCTCGCGCTCGGCGTCGCGCTGTTCACGGTCCAGCCGCTCTCGCAGGCGACGGTCGCGGCGTACTCGCCGAGCGAGGCGCGCGGCCTCTCGTTCGGCTACACGTACGTCGGGATCTTCGGGATCGGCGCGCTCGGCTCCACGCTGGCCGGGACGGTCCTCACCCGCGCCGGCCCCCGGGAGCTGTTCGTCGTCTTAGCCGGCATCGCGGCGCTCGGCGCGCTGTCGGCGACCGCGGTCGCGCGGTTCGCGACGCGTCGGGACTGACCCCGGCCCGCCGGTCGCTCTGCCGGGCAGCCCCTCCGCGCACGACTCGCCGACCGCGCGGCGTTCGCGGCCGCTCGGATCCGGCGGGGATATTTAAGAGGGGCGGCGTTCAACCCCGTCGCATGTACAACGTCCTGTTGCCGGTCGACATCGAGACGGACCGCGCGCTCTCGCAGGTCGACATCCTCGAATCGCTCCCGGCCGACGCGGCCGAGATCGAGGTCACGCTCCTGCACGTGTACGAGTCCGTCGACGCGCCCGCCGACGAGGCGGGCTCGTCCGTGATCGACGACATCAACGAGTCGATCGAGGACCTCCGCGGGATCCCCGACTCGCTGGAGGCCGTGGAGGCGCGGCTCGACGAGCTCGGGATCGCCCACGCCCGCGAGCTCCACGTCGGCGACGCCGCGGACGCGATCCTCGCGGTCGGCGGCGACCGCGACGTCGACGCGATCGTGCTCGGGATGCGCAAGCGTTCGCCGGTCGGAAAGGCGCTGTTCGGCAGCGTCAGCCAGTCGGTCATCCTCAACGCCGACCGCCCGGTGATCGTCGGAAAGCCCTCCGACGACTGAGCGGCTCGCCCGCTCACTCTGCGTCCTCACTCTGTCTCCTCACTCTGCGTCCTCACTCTGTCTCCTCACTCTGCGTCCTCACTCTGTCTCCTCACTCTGCGTCCNCTCTGCGTCCTCACTCTGTCTCCTCACTCTGCGTCCTCACTCTGTCTCCTCACTCTGCGTCCTCACTCTGTCTCCTCACTCTGCGTCCTTATTCCGCGGTCGCCGCGTCGACGAGCTCCGCCACGGACCGTCCGCCGAGCGACTCGACGGTGCTCGCGAGGCGGTCGGCGTCGACGCCGCTGCCCGCGAGCAGCCCGGCCGCCTTCTCTTCCGTTTCCGCGGCCGGCATCGGCCGCTCAGGCTCGCCGAGCGGTACGCTCACCGACGCCTTGCGCGTCGCGCCGCCGGCGGTGACGGTCACCCGAGCGCCCCACTCCTCGGGGAACCGCGCTTCGATCTCCGGGTCGGTTCCGACGCTCGTCGCGTCCATCAGCCGGCGGATCTCGGGGTCGTCCCACCGCGGCGGCTCGTCGAGTCGGCCGACGGCTCGCAGGAACGCCTCGGCGTCGGCGGTCCCCTCGGTGAGCGTCAGGGCGGCCGCGAACGGCGCGGAGAACTGACAGTCGACGAACCCGTCGGGCCGGCGCTTCGCGTCGATCGGCTCGCCGGTGAGCCGGACGCCCGCGCTCGGAATCGCGACCTCGACGCTCTCGACCGCGTCGGGGTCGACCTCGGGGGCGATCTCCCGGAGCGCGTCGATCGCCGAGTGGAGGTACCGGCAGCACGGGTAGGGTTTCAGACCCGTCTCCGCGACCGCGTCGCGCTCGCCGATCCGATCGACGGCGGCGGGGTTCGGCTCGTCGGAGTAGCCGGCGAAGAAGCCGTGCTCGCCCGCCAGGGGCTCGGCCGCGCCGACGAATCCGGCGGCGGCGAGGTCGGTCGCCTCGATCCCGCGGCGCGCCGCCAGCCCGGGGTGGAGCCGCTTGTTCCACGCGCCGTTCGCGAGGAACTGGAGCGAGCCGGCCGCCTGGCTCCCCGCGATCCCGAACGCGTCCCGGAGCTCGTCGGCGTCGAGGCCGCGGACCACGCCCGCGGCCGCGACGGCCCCGAAGGTCCCGCAGGTCGCGGTGACGTGGAACCCGCGGTCGTAGTGGGCGTCGGGCCCCACCGCCTCCCCGACCGTACAGGCGACGTCGTAGCCGGCCGCGACGCCCGCGCGGAACCGGTCCGCGGGAATCTCCTCGTCCCCCGTCGCCTCGCCCTCGGCCGCCGCGAGCGCGGCCGCGACCACGGGCGCGCCCGGGTGGAGCGAGGAGGCGAGGTGGGTGTCGTCGAAGTCGAGGCTGTGCGCGAGCGCCCCGTTCGCGAGCGCGGCGTCGGCCGGCGTCAGCCGCTCGCCGCTCGGGAGGAGCGTCGCGGTCTCGTCGGTCGCCGGGTCGGGCGTCGGTCCCGCGATTGACCGGACGCCCTCCAGGATCGCCGGCGTGGAGTCCGCGTGGGTCGCGCCGCCGATCGCGACCGCGAACCAGTCGAGGAGGTGCGCCGGGAGGTCCGGTCGGTCGGCGTCGACCGACAGGCAGTGGTCGACGATGCGGTCAGTTACCATGTCGGCGGGTCGTCGCCGCCGGCAATCAAGGTTCGCTCCGCGGCAGTCACGGTTCGAGGGACCCGCGCTCGAGTCAGGCCGTGTGCTTCGCTTCCTCGGGGTCCTCGACGACCTCGACGCCGCGGTTGTTGACCGCGTACGGGTCGAGCCCCTGCTCTTGGAGGAACTGCTTGTAGAGCCGCTCGGCGGTCTCGCCGTCCTTCTGCTTGTCGCTGGCGTGGTCGCACAGTTCGACGAGGGTCTCGGGCACGTCGTTCTCGTGGACGATCCAGTGGTTGATCGTGTCCGACAGGCGGCGGATCGGCGAGGTGAAGTGGCCGTAGATGTCGAAGTTGAGCGCGTGGTGGCCCCCGAACGGGTCGTTCATGTACTTCGCGCGGGGCATCACCTTCAGCACGGCGCGCTGTATCTTGTTGAGCTGGCGCTCGGGGGACTCTTCGAGGGCGGCGTTGACCGCCTTCCGGGGGTCGTCGCCCCACGCGTCGCCGGGGATGGAGACGCCGTCGAGCTCCTGGATCTCTTTTAAGGCCTCGTTCCACTGGTCGGGGGTCGGCTGCGGGTGGACGCGGTACATCGCCTCGACGCCGCGGTCCCACATCAGCGTGTGCGTCACCGCCTTGTTCGCCTTCAGCATCGACTCCTCGATGATGGTGTGCGCGCGGTCGCGCCGGGGATTCAACACGAGCGAGCCGTCCGCCTTGCGCTGCTCGTGCATCCGGTCCGCGAGCTCGAAGGCGAGCTGGTTCTCCTCGCTCAGGGGCAGGTCGGGGTCCTCCAGCCGGTTCTCGCACTCCTTGTAGGTGAGCCGCTCGTCGGAGTTGATGACGGACTTGTAGATGTCGATGTCCTCGAAGGATAGCGTCTCGTCGTCGATCTCCATCTCGACGGTGTGCGCGAGCCGGTCCTCGTTCGGGACGAGCGAGCAGACGGTCTCCGCCAGCACCGGCGGGAGCATGTGGATCGTGTAGTCCGGCAGGTAGACCGTGTTGGCGCGCTCGACGGCCTCCTCCCACATCGCGGTGTCGGGCGTGACGTAGTGGGTCACGTCGGCGATGTGGACCCACAGGCGGTAGGCGCCCTCCTCGCGCTGGATGGAGATGGCGTCGTCGAAGTCCTGCGCGTCGACCGGGTCGGTGGTCCACGTGGTGAGGTCGCGGAGGTCCTCGCGCTCGTCGACCTCGGCTTCGATCTCCTCGTAGACGCCCTCGGTCCGGGCCTCGGCCTCGCGGAGGACCTCGCTCGGGAACTCGTCGCGGATCTCGAACTCCTCGAACAGCTCCTCGCGCTTCTCCGCGAGGCGGTCCGCGAGCGCCGGCGTGATCGTCACGGGGCCCTGGTCCTCGGCGGACCCTTGCTTCGGCTCGTCGTCTGACATACCTCCACCAACGCGGGTCCGTTAGAAAGGCCTGTCGGGCGGGGGAGCGCGGCGCTGGCGGCGCGAGCGGCGAGCGCTCCGCGTGCGGTCGGGACGCGCGGCCGGGACGCGCGGTCGCGGACGCGAGGGCGGCCTCAGACGAGCGCCGTGACGATCGGCGACAGCAGCAGGGCCGCGACGCCGAACGCGACGGCGCCGAGGAGGATCGGGACCGCCGACCCCCCGACCATTCGGAGCGCGGTCCGCCGCGCGCTCGCGTCGGAGACGACGAACGGCGAGCCGTCCGCGATCCGGGATTTCACCTCGCCGACTGGCGCGTCCGGGAACGCCTCGCTGTCGCCGACGACCGTCACCTCGTCGCCCGGGCGGAGCGTCCGCTGGACGTAGCGGCGCCGCGGGTCGTCGCCGATCGTGAGCGGCCCGACCTCGTACCCCGTCTCCGTGTCGTCGACCTCGTCGACCGCGCCGATGAACCCCCGGACGCGCTCGGGCGACTCCTCGCCGGCGTCGAGCTTGACCTTCTCGTCGACGGCGAGCGAGAACGCCGCCGCCGCGGGGTCGACCCGGACGCCGGTCCCGCCGTCGTCGACGCGGAAGGGGACGCCGGCCTCGCCCCCGTCGATCGTGACCCACGACTGCCCTTTCCCTTGGCTGCGGAGCTCGGAGACGTCGTACTCGACGCAGCAGCACGGGTCGCCGCCGAACGGCGCGGGGAGGGTCTCGTCGTCGACCGCGGCGACGCGGCCCGTGACCCGTATCCGCCGCTCCGCGCCATCGAGCCCGGCCGGACTCGTCGCCGTCGTTCGGAGGAGCCGGACCGCGTCGACGGTGCCGCTCGCGCCGCGCGCGAGGAACGCGACGCCGAGGGCCAGTGCGGCGACGCCGATGGCGGTCGGGACTGGGTCGGCGGCGTCAATTGCGATCGAAACAGGGTCGAAAGCGGCGGCTGCCACGTGGAGGGCGCGCATGCGTACGGTCGCGGTACCGGGCCGCGAGGTGTAGGATTATCGGTCGCGGTCGCGGTCGGAGCGCGTGCGGTCCGAGGGGCCGCGGTCCGAGCGGCTCCCCGCGCCGCCCTCGCCGGTCCGGTCGTCGGCGTCGTCAGCGACCGCCTCGGCGTAGCGGTCGAGGAACTCCTCGGTGGAGAGGCCGTCCGACTCGATCGAGAGGATCAGCGATTCGAGGCCGTCGCGCGGCTGGTGGGAGATCTCGTCGTCGCAGTCGGCACAGAGGTACTCGAACTCCTTGTCGCGCCGGTTCCAGCGGTCGCCCTCCTTGTCGTACTCGCGGGCGTCCTCCCGCAACACCGAGTCCCCGCACGCGATGCACACCACCGTCCGCCGGTCCCGACTCCCTCGGGAGCGCCACATACGACTCCCCTCGGTCCCGCCCCACTTAGCGTTTGGTGCGCGGCAGACGCCCGTCGGACGGGGATTCTGAACGGCCGCCTCCCGCGGCCCCCGGGGACCGACGTACAGACATATTACGGTGGGCGCGCTGGAGCCCGTATGACGATCACCGAGTCCGACCTCCCGGGGGTCGGCAAGAAGTTCGAGATCGAGCTCGACGGCGGCGAGGAGATGATCGTCGTCATCCACAACACCGGGAAACGCGAGGTGTTCCGGCGGCGCGACCCGGACGCCGACTCCGAGAAGGCGTTCGAGTTCTCCGACGACCTCGCGCGGACGATCGGCTCGATCATCGAGGGGGCGTACTTCCAGCCGGTCGAGCCCGACACGCAGGAGACGACGCTGCCGGGCGGCATCCTCTTGGAGTGGTACGAGCTCCCGCCCGGGTCGCCGCTGGTCGGCGAGACGCTGGAGAGCGCAGACATCGGTAACCGGACGGGGCTCGCCGTCGTCGCCATCCAGCGCGGCGACGAGGTGCTCGAAAGCCCGGACGCGGGCACCACCCTCCGCGAGGGCGACACCCTGATCGGGGTGGGTACCCGCGAGAACTGCGCGGCGTTCGAGGAGATCCTCACCGGATGAGCGGTCGGGACGGCGCCGCCGGCTTCGGCGCGTCGGGGCGCGGCGGTACGATCCGCGCGCCTGGGGGTGACCGGTAGTGGCGCTGCTCGACGTCGGCGTCATGTTCGTCGCGGTCGCGGCCGCCGGCGCGCTCGCGAACCGCCTCGGGCAGTCGGTGATCCCCGCGTACATCCTCGTCGGGATGCTGCTCGGGGAGTACGTCCTCGGCCGACTCGCGCTCCCGGTGATCGGGACCGCCTACGTCCCCGAGACGGAGTTCATCTCGCTCGGCGCGGAGCTGGGGATCGTCTTCCTCCTCTTCTTCCTCGGCCTGGAGTTCAACCTCGACCGGCTGCTCGCCCGGCGGGGACCGATCGGGACGGCGGGGACGATCGACCTCGCGAACTTCGGGGTCGGGCTCGTCCTGGGCTGGCTCGTCTTCGGCGCGTTCCTCCCGGCGTTTCTGATCGCCGGGATCGTCTACATCTCCTCGTCGGCGGTGATCACGAAGTCGCTCATCGACCTCGGCTGGATCGCCAACGACGAGGCGGAGCCGATGCTCGGCACCCTGGTGTACGAGGACCTGTTCATCGCCGTCTACCTCTCGGTCGCGTCCGCCCTGGTCCTCGGCGGCGGCGACGTCGCCGCGGCCGCGGTCGACGTGGGGATCGCCTTGGGGTTCATCGCCGCGCTGTTCGCGGTCGTCCGGTTCGGCACCCCGCTGTTCGACCGGCTCGTCGCGACGGACAACCGGGAGTTCGTGGCGCTGCGCGCGGTGGCCGCGGTCGTGTTCCTCGCCGGCGCGGCGCTCGCGCTCGGCGTCAGCGAGGCGGTCGCGGCGTTCTTCGTCGGCATGGCGTTCGCCCCGACCGAGCAGGCGCACACGATCGAGACGATCCTGGAGCCGGTCCGGGACCTGTTCGCCGCGGTGTTCTTCTTCTGGATCGGGCTCGTCACCGACCCCGCGCTGTTCGCGGACGTCGCCGCGCTCGTCGCGCTCGCCGTCGTCGTCACCACGCCGACGAAGGTCGTCACCGGCTACCTCGCGGGGCGCGCCTTCGACCTCGACGTCCGCCGGTCGACCCGGGTCGGCCTCGGGATGACCACCCGCGGCGAGTTCTCGCTGATCATCGCGACCGTCGCGGTCACCGGCGCGAACGCCGGCTCGTTCGACCCGGCATTGGCGGGGACGATCAACGCGTTCGCGGTCGGCTACGTCCTCGTGATGGCGGTGCTGGGGACGACGCTGATGGGGTACTCCGCGCCGTTCGAGTCGATCGCGACCTCGTGGCTGGACCGTGGTGGCGCGGACGGCAGCGGGGCGAGTGGGTGAAAACGTCGGTGCGGCGGGCGTTTATTTATAAATAGTCGTCAGCTGGTCGGCGGCGAACACTGTCAAATCCCCAGCGGGCGGCGGAGCCGCCGGCGACTGCCCCTTTGAGTCCCACCCGCACCGCTCCGCACAGCACCTCACGCCTCCCCAGCCTCGTCGGGCGCGTCCGTCGGGCTCCCTCCGGTCGCCCTCGGCGCGCCCGACTCCCTCGCGCGTGCTCCTCGCGGCCGCCTTCGGCGGCCACTCGGAGGCACGCGCCGACCGCCAATTTATAAATGCCTCTCGTCGTCTCGGCGGCTGTTTATAAATAGAACCCTCGCGTTCGGCGGTTACTCGGTCGCGACCGGGCCGCGGCCGACGACCTCTTCGACCGCCTGGACGAAGTCGCTCCGGCTCTCGAAGAGGGGGACCTCGGACTCCGCGAGCACGTCGTCGAGCGTCTGCGGGCCGTCGGGCGTCCGGATCTCGGCGTCGCCCTCCTGCTCGCGGACGTCGCTGTTCTTCGCGGGCCAGGTGAGCCGCGACGCGACGCGGGCGACCGGCTCGCCGGCCACGTCTGGCCCGTCGCCGAGCTCGACCGCCGGCTCCGCTTCCGCCTCCTCGTCTCCCTCGTCCGCGTCTGTGTCGCTCATGCCCCGCGGTTCCGCTCGGGCGACACTAATGGTTTCGATGCCGCTCGGGGGTGCGGGGACGCAGCCGCGAGGCCGCCGTCGGCTCGGTCCGACTCTGCGAATACACCCGAAATAATTCGGTAATACTGTTATATTATCCGGCCGTAATTTCCGGTTGGGGGCACGGCACACGACTCCCGTATTCGCGTGTCGAGCGCCGACACGCCGGTCTCCGCGTTTTCCTCTCGCACCGCTCGTCACGCCCAACCGCGGTCGGTCTCGTTCAGCCGCTCGCAGCCGTCCTCGGTGACGACCACGAGGTCCTCTATCCGGCAGCCGAACCGCCCGTCGAGGTAGACCCCGGGCTCGACGGAGCAGACCATCCCCGGCTCCAGCGGGCGGTCGTTGCCCGCGACGAGGTACGGCTCCTCGTGGACGTCCAGGCCGACGCCGTGGCCGGTCCGGTGGACGAACGCGTCGCCGTACCCCGCCGCCTCGATCACGTCGCGCGCGGCGCGGTCGACGGCCGACGCGGGGACGCCCGGTTCGACCGCCTCCACGCCGGCCGCCTGCGCCTCGCGCACGACCTCGTGGACCTCGGCGTACGCCTCGCTCGGCTCGCCGCCGAAGACGAGCGTCCGCGTCTGGTCGGACGGGTAGCCGTCGACGCGCGTCCCGAAGTCGAGGACGACCGGCTCGCCCGCCCGGATCTCGCGGTCGCCGTGGCCGTGGTGGGGCTTCGCGCCGTTCTCGCCCGCCGCGACGACCGTCTCGAAGCTGACGCCGCGGCCCCCGCGCTCGGCTAGCCGGTCCGCGATCCGGTCGGCGAGGGCGGCCTCGGTCATGCCGACCGCGTCGTCCCCCAGCTCGCGGAGGTCGCCGACGACCGCGTCCGCGACGCCGGCCGCCTCGCGGAGCGCCGCCAGCTCGGCCTCGTCCTTCCGGACCCGGAGGTCCGCGAGCGCCTCGCTCGCCAGCCCCCACGTCGCGTCGGGCGCCGCCGCGCGGAGGTCCTGCGTGAACCGCGCCCACATCGTGTCGTCGACGAGGAGCCGCCCCGCGTCGAGCCCCCTGTCCGCGAGCAGCTCCCGCGTCGCCGCGACGGGGTCGTCGCCGTCGCTCCACGTCCGTATCTCCGCGACGCTCGTCGCCTCCCGGACCTGCGTCTCGTACAGCGCCGGCGCGAGCAGCGCCGGCTCCGGGTCGGCCGCGCTCGCCGCCGGCACGACGAGGAAGAAGTGGCGCTCGCCGGGCTCCTCGGCGAAGCCGGTGAGGTACTGGAGGTTGCGGCTCGGGAACGCGACCAGCCCCGCCGCGTCCACCTCGTCGAGCCGGCTCGCGGCCCGCTCGCGTCGTCGATCGTGCGGTCTCGTCGACTCCTCCGCCGACAGGCCCGCGTGTGCGTCGTCGGTCACGCGCCGGAATTCGGACTCGGTATATAAGTAGGGTGGCGTTGACCGGGCAGCAAGCGGCGCATAACTACGCCGGATCGGCCGCTACGCGATAGCATGTCAACCGAGAACGCCGCGACGTTCGACTGCCCGGAGTGCGACGTGTCCGCCCCCTCGACGTCGGTGCCGTACGACTCGCTCGGCTACGTCGTCTGCCCGGTGTGCGGATACGCCGCCACGCCGGATCCGGAGCGGTCGCCGAGCGCCGATGGGTCGCCGAGCACGGGGGACTGACTCGGTCCCGGAGCGCCTTGCCGAACGCGGCGCCGCGCCGCGGCCTCGGAACCGCACCGCTTTAGCCGCGGGGCGCGTCCGGCCGGGTATGAGCTGGTCGCTGGAGCGCGACGACGGTACGATCTCCGAATGGGAGCGGTCGGACGGGTACGCGACCGTCAGGCTCCGCGAGCGCGCGGCGGGCGGCTTCGTCGTCCGCCTCGACGTGATGGAGCAGGCGGCCGACGAGTCGGCCTACGAGCGGGTCCGGTTCGACGACCGCGAGGCCGCCGAAGCGCGAGCGACCGAGTGGCGCGACGCCCGCGGCCTCGACGAGTAGCGCGGACTACTCGATGTCGACCGCGTCGTCGAGGAAGACCTGGCACTCCACGGTCCGGCCCTCGGGATCCTCGGCGAAACACTGGTAGATGTCGTACGTCTCGTTCGCTCGCGGCTCTTTCACGACCGCGTCGCCGAGGGCGTCCGCGGCCGCGTCGACCCCCTCACGGTCCGGGTAGACGAACGTGAGGATGCCGCAGTCGTCGGCCGCGTCGCGCTCGCAGAACCCGAACAGGAACCCGTCGAACTCCAGGATCGTACAGTCGGGCTGTTCGAGGCGCACGGTCGCGTCCAGCCGCTCGCGGTAGAACTCGACGACCGCGTCGCGCCGCTCCGTCGCGTGGAAGACGATTCCGGTCACGTCCGTCCGCTCGCGCGGCGATCACTTCATCGCACCGGAGGCCCGTTGTCACACCAGACGGCTGGTTATCGCTCCGGATGCGTCGGCGCGTCGAACCCGCCGCGGACGAGGGGCTTCGCGACGTGGCGGCGCGCGCTCGGCGGCACCTCGTACCACCCGGCTTCGAGGTCGCGATCGATCGGCTCCGCGACCTTCCCCGGCGCGCTCGTCCCGCAGTCGCGACACCGGTACCCCTGCCCCTTCCCCGCCGACGACATCGAGCGCCCGCAGTCCGGGCAGGTCGGGACCGCGGGCGCGGTCCGAACGAGGTCGCGAACGGCGAACTTCTCAAGCTTCAGGGTGCTCTCGGGGCTGTCCGCGTCGTTCCGCACTTCGTGTTCCCCGCAGAGCGTGACCCGGTCGCCCGGTCGGAGCGCACGGACCCGGTCGCGGAACCGGCCCGTAGGCGCGAACGCGACGGCGCGGAGGGAGCCACCGGAACCGACGCGGAGGGAGTCACCGGAATCCAGCGTGTCGCGGTCGCCCGCGACGTCGACGTGGACGTGGCCCCCCTGTTTCGTCTCCGGCGCGCTCGCCACCTTCCCGGCGACCCGGTAGCCGGCGCCGTCGCGTAGCTCGCCGATCCGCCCCGGCGCGAGGTGGGCGTCGGTGCCTTGGTTCGTCAGGAACGTCGCCGCGCGGTCTACCCGCTCGCCCTCGATGTCGGCCGCGACCGCCCGGCACGCGGCCGGGTCGTCGCCCCGGATCCCGTGGAGGATCGGGCCCGGTGCGTTGGGCACGCAGACCGCGGCGCCCGTCTCGCGGTCGACGGTGTCCCAGACGGTCGGGTACCCCGCGTCGGCGGCGGCGAAGACGCTCTCGGCGTCGACCTCGCGGGGCGTCCCGCAGCGGTCGAGCTCGCGGTAGGAAATGCGCTCGAAGGTCCAGTCGCCGAACGCGGCCGGCGCGCCCACCGCCGCGAGCGCGCCGATCCGCCCCCGTCCCGCGACGGCGTCGGCGTCGTCCGCCCCCACCGCTCCGCCCGCTCCGTTCGCCCCGCCGGCGCCCTCCGCTCCGCCCGCTCCGTTCGCCCCGCCGGCGCCCTCCGCTCCGCCTGCTCCGTTCGCCCCGCCCGCCGAGCCCACCGCGGCGTGTCGGAACCCGTGCTCCTCGGCCAGCTCGACCGCCTCCGCGACGGAGAGCCGCTCGCGGAGCGCGCGTCGCGCGAACGCGGCGACCGCGTCGGGGATCGGCGCCCCGGTCGGGTCGAAGGGGTCGCCGTCGACGTCGCGGTCGGCGACGACGACGCCAGGCGAGGTCCGCGGGTCGGCGGCCGCGGCGAACTCCGCGACCGTCTCGACGGCGACGGTCGCGGCCCGGTCGGCGTCGAGGCCGGAGACGTGGAGCGCGACCGCGGCGTTCCCGCGCGTCTTGTGTTTCACCGCCGGATTCAGGCGGACGAGCAGCCGCCGCCGGATCCGGCCACCGTCGTCCGCGAGCCGCTCCGCGATCCGCGTCGCCACGTACGTCGTACACATCCCGCGCTCGCGGGAGTCGGTGTCGTCGACGGCGACGATCGGCATGCGACGGGGTTCGTGACGGCGCGACAAGCCCCTTTCGAGGGCGGTCGGATGGCTCCGGAGGCAGCCGACCCGCTCGCGGTGCCGGTCGAGTATTTAACCGTTTCCCGTGCTAAACGCGGAAAATCGCAGGCGGGCGGCAGTTTCGTCGGGAGCGCGACGACACAACGCATATATACGCCGAGCCGCTTGTTCCGGCTATGTCCCGGACTGCGCTCATCGGGAACGTCACCGCGATGCTGGAGGACGCAGGGTTCCTCGTCAGCGACCGGTGTGCGGTCCGGCCCAAGAGCTTCGACGTGGCGGCCCGCCGCGACGAGGACCTCCTCCTCTTAAAGATCCTCGGCAACGTCGACGCCCTCGACGCGGAGACCGGCGCGGAGATGCGCCGGCTCGGCGAGTACCTCAGGGGGACGCCGATGGTGATCGGGATCCGCACCCGCGACGAGGAGCTGAAGCCCGGCGTCGTTTACTTCCGACACGGCGTGCCGGTGATCAACCCCGACACCGCCTACGACCTGTTCGTCGAGGGGATGCCGCCGCTCATCTACGCGGCCCCCGGCGGGCTGTACGTCAGCCTCGACGGCGACCTGCTCGCCGACGAGCGCGAGGAGCGCGGCTGGTCGCTCGGCCGCCTCGCGAACGAGCTGGGCGTCTCCCGGCGCACCGTCTCGAAGTACGAGGACGGGATGAACGCCTCCATCGAGGTGGCGATCCAGCTGGAGGAGCTGTTCGACCAGCCGTTCTCCAGCCCCGTCGACGTGCTCGACGGCGCCGACGAGGTCCGCGACTCCGAGCCGACGCCCTCGGCGCCCGAGGCGGACCCCGACGACGAGCACGTCCTCGGCGTGCTTACGAGCGCCGGCTTCACCGTCCACCCGACCGCCCGCGCCCCGTTCAAGGCCGTCTCGGAGGACGAGGACAGCCCGGCGACGCGCGTGCTCACCGGCCACTCGGCGTTCACCGCCGCGGCCGAGAAGCGCGCCCGGATCATGTCCTCCATCGGCGAGGTGGCACAGACCCGGTCGGTGTACTTCACCGAGGAGGACGAGAAGCGCGAGTCCGTCGACGGCACCGCTCTGGTCTCCTGCGAAGAGCTCGCCGCGGTCACCGACCCCGAGGAGATCCGCGAGCTGATCCGCGACCGCGCCCGCGCCCCCTCGGAGGCCTGACGGCGTCACGGCCGTTCGACCAGTTTTCGCGCTCCACCTTTACGGCTGAAAAGCCTCCCTCGTCGGCCGGCCTCACCGACCGAGGAGCCGGCTGAAGAACCCGCCGTCCTTCTCCGGCCCCTCGTCGTCGTCCGCACCCGACCCCTCCCCGTTGCCGTCTTCCGCCCGCTCGTCGTCCGCCGCCGTCTCGTCGCCCGCGTCCGCCTGCTCGTCGTCCGCGCCCGCCTCGCTCTCGCCGTCCTCCTCCGACAGCACGGTGTTCATCGTCCCGGTGTCGTCGTCGCGGAACGGGATGCTGCCGGCGAGCTCGTCGTCGATGTCGTCGTCCGCCGCCGTCGGCTCGTCGCCCGCTCGCTTCTCGTCTCCGTCGTGCTCGGCGGCCGACTCGCGTGCCGTCTCGTCCGCGTCGGGGATCGTGTCCGACTCCTCGTCCGTCGCGGCCTCGGGGCCGGTGGCCTCGAGTTCGGCAGCCGCTCTCCCGCCGCTCACGGACTCGTCACCGGCGTCGGGTCTGCCGGCCTCGTCGCTTTCGGTCGCCTCTTGATCGGCGTCGATGCCCTCGCGAGCCGCCCCGTCGCCCTCGTCGACGGACTCCTCCGGCTCGTCGCCGTCGTCGGGTGTTCCCTCGTCGGTCGTCTCGCCTCCGTCATCGTCGGAGGCCTCGCTCCTGCCGTCACCCGTGTCGTCGCCGTCTTCGTCGGTGTCGTCGTCCGCGACGTCCCCCGCCGCTTCGCTCTCGCTCGCGACGATGATGTCCTCGCCGTCGCCCGGCTCCGCCACTCCGGCGGCGTCGGGGTCCGCGACGATGATGTGCTCGTCCTCGTCGGTTCCTCCCTCGTCCTCCGGACCAATGTCGTCATCGTCCGAGTTGCCATCGTCCGAGTCGTCGCTCGCCGGCTCGTCATCATCGGCCGCCGGTCCGTCGTCGACGATCACCGCGTCGTCGTCCGCCGCGTCCGGTTCGGCCTCGTCGTCGCCGTGCGCGTCGTCCCCGCCCGCTGCGACCGCGGCCGCGGGCTCGTCGAGCCCGGGCCCCTCCACGTCCGCGCCGGTCAGCGCTCGTGCCAAGTCGCGGTACGCCCGCGTCGCCGGCGCGTCGGGCGCGGCGGAGAGCAGCGGGCGGTTCGCCGCCGCGGCCCGGGCCACGGCCTCGTCGTCCGGGACTCGTCCGAGGACTGCCGCGTCGAGCAGGGCCGTGACGACCTCGTCGGTGTCGTCGGTCACGCGGGTGATCGCGGCGCCCGCAACCGTCCCGCCGAGGCGCTCGGTCAGCTGTCGCGTCTTCTCGGTGTCGCCGAGGGCGCTCCGCTCCGGGGTGGAGACGAGCAGCGTCTCGTCGGCGATCGCGAGCGGGAGCGTCGAGTCGTGCGACAGGCCGGCGCCCGCGTCGACGAACACGTAGTCCGCGTCGTCGAACGCCTCGACGACCCGGCGGAGCTCCGACGGATCAGCGGCCGCGTACGCGTCGAGGTCGGTCGCCCCCGGGACGACCCGGAGCCCCGACGGCCCCTCGCGGACCGCCGCCTCCGGGTCCGCCTCGCCGGCGAGGACGTCGTGGAGGGTGGTCTCGCCCGGGGTCACCCCGACGGCGCCCGCGAGGTTCGCCATGCCGAGGTCGGCGTCGATCGCGACGACGTCGGCGCCCGAGTCCGCCAGGATCGTCGCCAGCGCGGCGGTCGTGGTGGTCTTCCCGACGCCACCCTTTGCCGACGCGACCGCATACACCGTTGCCATACGGTGAGGGTCCGGCGACTGCTACTTAAATGTAGGCGGCGGCGACCGGCGTTGCCGGCCGGGTTCGGTCCGCGACCGGTCTATATCGGCGAGAAACGGGCCGAACCCCCCGCGCACTTTCGCAAACACCTTATACGTCGCTTGTAGAGTTTCAGGCGATTAGTAGCATGGCGAGACCAGAGGTGCTCAACTCGATCAAGGAGGCCGAACGGGAGGCGGACGAGATCATCGCGGACGCGGAGTCGGACGCCGAGGAGCGCCTCGCCGAAGCTCGAAAGCGCGCGGACGAGATCCGCGCCGAGGCCGAGGAGGAGGCGGAAGCGGAGGCCCAAGAGCGGCTCGAAGCGGCCCGCGAGGAGATAGCGGAGCGGCGCGAGGAGATCCTCGAATCGGGGCGCGACGACCGCGACGAGCTCGAACGCGAGGCCCGCGACCGGGTGGAATCGGCCGTCGACTACGCCGTCGAGCAGTTCGAGGCGGCGGTTCACGACCAGGCCGAGGAGGCGGTGGATGCTCAGGCCTGAGCAGATGAGCCGGGTGTCGGTGACGGGCTCGAAGCGCGTCATCGACGACGTCATCGAGGCGGCGTACGCCCACCACTCCCTGCACGTCACGGACTACGACGACCGGTACGAGGGGTTCGACCCCGGAACGTCGCTCGAGGGCGCCGAGACGGTTAACGAGCGCCTCGTGACCGTCCGGTCGCTTGAGAGCATCCTCGACGTCGACGAGGACGACGCCGACGTCGCCCGGTCGCTGGACGACGACGAGCTCGTCGACGAGCTCGAACGCGTCCGCGAGCGGGTCAACGAGCTCAACGACGAGCGCGACGAGCTCCAGGCCGCGATCCGCGACCGGCAGGAGGAGATCGACCGGCTGGAGCCGTTCGCCGAGCTCGGGATCGACCTCGAGTACCTGCGCGGCTACGACTCGGTCGAGGTCGTCGTCGGCGAGGCCAAGCCCGCGGCCGTCGAGGCCGCGCTCGGAGACGCCGACTCGATCGACGTCTTCGACGTGTTCGTCGGCGGCGACGTGGTCGCCATCGTCGCGCGGCCGACCGACCCGGACGCCGAGGGCGTCGTTCAGGACGCGCTCGTCGGCGTCGACATCGCGCTGCTCGACGTCCCCGACGCGGACGCGAGCCCCGAGGAGTACGTCGCGGAGCTGGAGGCCGAGCAGGCCGACCTCCGCGACGAGCTCGACGCCGTCGAGCGCGAGCTCGAATCGGTGAAGGAGGAGGCTGCGGGCTTCCTGCTTCGCGCCGAGGAGGAGCTCACCATCGAGGCCGAGAAGAAGGAGGCGCCGCTCTCCTTCGCGACCACCGAGAACGCCTTCGTCGCGGAAGGGTGGGTGCCGACCGAGTCGTACCCCGACTTCGAGGCGGCGATCGTCGACGCGGTCGGCGACCACGTCGAGGTCGAGGAGCTCGAACGCGCCTCGTTCACCCCCGACGGCGACCACCACACCGAGTCGGTCGACGACGAGAGTGGCGGATCCGCGGCGGAGAGCGCCGCGTCCGCGGACCGCGAGACGGAAACGGCGGTCGCCACCGACGGCGGCCACGCGGCCCACGGCACCGACGACCCGCCGGTCGTCCAGGATAACGGCAGCGCGGCCGGGCCGTTCGAACTGCTCGTTCAGGCGTTCGGTCGCCCGAAGTACTCGGAGTTCGACCCGACGCTCCTCGTCTTCCTCACGTTCCCGGCGATGTTCGGGTTCATGATCGGCGACGTGGGGTACGGCGTCCTCTACGCCGCCATCGGGTTCTTCATGTACTCCAAGTTCGACGGCGCCTTCCGCGAACTGGGCTCCGTCGCGATGTGGGCCGGCGGCTTCACGATACTGTTCGGCATCTACTACGGTATCGACCTGTTCGGCTACCACGCCTACCAGCTGCTCGGGATCCACTGGCCGGTCGAAGGCAAGGGGCTCTCGCCCGCCGACCTCGACTGGGGCCTGTCTTTCCTCGTCGTGAGCGTCGTGTTCGGGATCCTTCACCTGAACGTCGGCCACGTGCTCTCGTTCGTGAGCACCGCCCAGCAGCACGACCTGAAACACGCCGTCTACGAGGCCGGCTCGTGGCTGCTGATCCTCAACGGCGCGTGGATCTGGATCTTCAGCCGGGTGTTCCCCAACGCGAAGCCCGACTTCCTGTTCGAGGCCGTCTCGGTCCTGACGTTCGGCGCCGTCTCGTTCGGCGGGTTCCCGGTGCTGATCGGTTGGGCCGGCGCGGCCGCCGCGGTGCTCGGGCTCGTCCTGCTCGGGATCGGCGAGCCGCCGGAGCTGGCCGAGTTCCTCTCGCCCGTCGTCAACGTCATCTCGTACGCCCGGCTCATGGCCGTCCTGCTCGCGAAGGGCGGGATGGCGCTCGCGGTGAACCTGCTCGCGTTCGGCGCGTACATCGACGACGGCGGCGACGGGAGCTTCCACTTCATCTTCAGCGCGGACTACCTCTCGTACGTCCAGAGCCACCCGGAGGACTACGAGCTCGTCTTCGCGGGGATCACCACGGCGTTCGACCCCGCCTCGATCGGTCTCGTCGGGGTCGTCGCCCTCGTGGGCGGCATCGTCGTGGCCGTCGTCGGCCACATCGTCGTCCTCCTGCTCGGGGTCACCTCCGCCGGCATTCAGGCGGTCCGCCTCGAGTACGTGGAGTTCTTCGGGAACTTCTACGAGGGCGGCGGTCGCGCGTATCTCCCGTTCGGTCGCGACCGGAAGTACACCCGCGACGACTGACGGCCGGATCGGTCTCCGGCCGACGGTCGGTCTCGTCGCCTCGCGTGCGGTCGAACCCGGCAATCCCGTCGGGTTTTGACGCGAATAGCACCCGCTTTCCCGCTGTTCTCCCGGATTCTGTTCGGTCGTTTTGGGAAGCTTTATGACTCCAGTAGGGGCAAATAGCAACCGTTCGGAGACGAGCAACAGCAACTACTACCAATGTTTGAAGCTACCAACGAACTCGGGAACCTCGTACTGTCGACCGGTGGAACGCTGACTGACCCCAACGCCGCGGCGGCGCTCGCCGTCGGGCTCGCGGCGCTGGGCGCAGGCTACGCCGAGCGCGGTATCGGGTCGGCCGCCGTCGGCGCGATGGCCGAGGACGACGACCTCTTCGTCAACGGGCTCATCCTGACGGTCCTTCCCGAGACGATCGTCATCCTCGCGCTCGTCGTCGTCTTCATCGTCGGGTAACTCTCCAGCGTTTTTCAACCAATGAGTTTGGAAACCGTCGTTGAGGACGTTGAAGATGAGGCCCGCGCGCGTGCGGAGGAGATCCGCGAACAGGCCGAGGCGGAGGCCGACGAGATCGTCGCCGACGCCGAGGCCGACGCGGAGCGCATCCGCGAGGAGCGGCTCACCGAGGCCGAGAGCCAGATCGACCAGGAGCGCGAGCAGACGCTCTCCTCGGCGAAGCTCGAGGCCAAACAGGAGCGGCTGGGCGCCCGCCGCGACGTCTTGGAGGACGTCCGCGACGACGTCGAGGCGGCGATCGCCGGCCTCGACGGTGACGACCGCCGCGAGCTCACCGAGGCCCTACTCGACGCGAGCCTCGCGGAGTTCGACGACGATGAGGACGTCGCCGTCTACACCCGCGCCGAGGACGTCGAGCTGCTCGAGGAGCTCGTCGCGGACCGCAACGCCGAGGTCGACGGGGAAGTCGACTGCCTCGGCGGCGTCGTCGCCGAGAGCGACACCTCCCGCGTTCGCGTGAACAACACGTTCGACTCGGTCCTGGAGTCCGTCTGGGACGACGAGTTGAAGAACATCTCGGAGCGGCTGTTCGACCAATGAGCGCCGCCGGTAGCTCGAACCCCGAGTACGTCGTCGCGCGGGTTCGTGCCCGCCGCGGCAGCCTCTACGGGGACGAGGAGTACCGCAAGCTCACCCGGATGGGGCCGGCCGAGATCGCTCGGTTCATGGAGGAGTCGACGTACGGCGCCGAGATCAACGCGCTCGGCAGCCGCCACGGCGGCGTGGACCTGATCGAGTACGCGTTGAACCGGAACCTCGCCGAGCAGTTCGACGCCATCCTCGACTGGAGCGAGGGGTCGCTGTACGACCTGATCGCCCGGTACCTCCGGAAGTTCGACGCCTGGAACGTGAAGACGGTCATCCGCGGCGCCTACACCGACGCGGACCAGTCGGCCGTCGAGGTCGACCTGATCCGCGCCGGCGAGTTCGACGACCGCCGGATCCGCCGCCTGCTGGAGGCGGACTCGATCGACGCCGTGATCGAGGTCCTCGAAGACACGATCTACGGGGAGCCGCTGCGTGAGGCGTACGCGGAGTACGAGGAGACGGACGTGCTGGTGCCCTTGGAGAACGCGGTCGACCGCGCGTTCTACGAGCGGCTCCTCTCCGGGCTCGGCGGCGACGAGCCGACCCGGCAGTACGAGACGTTCCTCAAAGCGGAGGTCGACTTCCGGAACGCGACGAACGCGCTTCGGCTCGCCCGTTCGGGCGCGGACATCGACCCCGCGGCGTACTTCATCGAGGGGGGCGACCTGTTCACCCGGTCGTCGCTCGCGCGGCTGGCGCAGAACCTCGACGAGCTCGTCGAGTTCATCGGCGACAGCCAGTACGGCGACGAGCTCGGGCCCGCGCTGCGCGAGCTCGAGGAGGCGGACAGCCTCATCGCGTTCGAACACGCGATCGACGGCGCCCTGCTCGCGTACGGCGACCGGCTCGGCACGATCCACCCGGTGTCGGTCACCCCGGTTATCTCGTACATCCTCGCGAAGGAGCGCGAGACGGAGAACATCCGGGCGATCGCTCGCGGGAAGGAGGCCGGCCTCTCGCCCGACGAGATCGAATCGGAGCTGGTGATAACATGAGCCAGGAGATAGCGGTCGTCGGCAGCCCGGAGTTCACGACCGGATTCCGCCTCGCCGGCGTCCGGGCGTTCGAGAACGTCCCGGACGACGAGAAGGAGGAGAAGCTCGACGACGCCGTCGAGCGGACGCTCGACGACGAGGGCGTCGGCATCATCGTGATGCACGACGACGACCTCGACCACCTCTCGCGGGGGACCCGCGAGGCGGTCGAGGGGAGCATCGAGCCGGTCCTCGTGACGCTCGGCGGCTCCGGCGCCGGCAGCGGCGGGCTGCGCGACCAGATCAAACGCGCCATCGGCATCGACCTGATGGAGGAAGACGACTAATATGAGCAAAGCAGACACAACCGACGCCGAGACGGACAACGGCGTCATTCAGAGCGTGAGCGGTCCGGTCGTGACCGCCCGCGATCTCAACGCCCGCATGAACGACGTCGTCTACGTCGGCGACGAAGGGCTCATGGGGGAAGTGATCGAGATCGAGGGCGACCTCACGACCGTTCAGGTGTACGAGGAAACCTCCGGCGTCGGCCCCGGCGAACCCGTCGAGAACACGGGCGAGCCGCTGTCGGTCGACCTCGGCCCGGGGATGCTGGACGCCATCTACGACGGCGTTCAGCGCCCCCTGGACGTGCTGGAGGGCAAGATGGGCAGTCCGTACCTCGACCGCGGGGTCGACGCGCCCGGCATCGACCTCGAGGAGAAGTGGGAGTTCGAGCCCGAGGTCGAGGAAGGCGACGTCGTCGAGCCCGGCGACATCGTCGGCGTCGTCGAGGAGACGGTCACCATCGACCACAAGGTCATGGTGCCGCCGGACTACGAGGGCGGCGAGGTCGTCGCCGCCGAGGCCGGCAGCTTCGACGTCACCGAGACGGTCGTCGAGCTCGACAACGGCGAGGAGGTCTCGATGCACCAGGAGTGGCCGGTGCGCGAGGCCCGCCCCGCCAACGACAAGAAGACGCCCCGGACGCCGCTGGTGTCCGGCCAGCGCATCCTCGACGGCCTGTTCCCCATCGCGAAGGGCGGGACGGCCGCGATTCCCGGCCCCTTCGGCTCCGGGAAGACGGTCACCCAGCACCAGCTCGCGAAGTACGCCGACGCGGACATCATCGTCTACGTCGGCTGCGGCGAGCGCGGCAACGAGATGACCGAGGTCATCGAGGACTTCCCCGAGCTGGAGGACCCGGCCAACGGCAACCCGCTGATGGCCCGCACCTCGCTCATCGCGAACACGTCGAACATGCCCGTCGCGGCGCGTGAGTCCTGTATCTACACCGGGATCACGATCGCCGAGTACTACCGCGACATGGGGTACGACGTGGCGCTGATGGCCGACTCCACCTCGCGGTGGGCGGAGGCGATGCGCGAGATCTCCTCCCGGCTGGAGGAGATGCCCGGCGAAGAGGGGTACCCCGCGTACCTCGCCGCCCGGCTCGCGCAGTTCTACGAGCGCGCCGGCTACTTCGAGAACATCAACGGGACGGAGGGCTCCGTCTCGGCGATCGGCGCGGTGTCGCCGCCCGGCGGCGACTTCTCCGAGCCGGTCACCCAGAACACGCTGCGGATCGTGAAGACGTTCTGGGCGCTCGACGCGGACCTGGCGGAGCGCCGCCACTTCCCGTCGATCAACTGGAACGAGTCCTACTCGCTGTACAAGGACCAGCTGGACCCCTGGTTCGAAGACGAGGTCGCCGACGACTGGGCGGAGCGGCGCCAGTGGGCGGTCGACGTGCTCGACGAGGAGACGGAGCTGCAGGAGATCGTCCAGCTCGTCGGGAAGGACGCCCTGCCCGACGACCAGCAGCTCACCCTGGAGGTCGCGCGCTACCTGCGCGAGGCGTACCTCCAGCAGAACGCGTTCCACCCGGTCGACACCTTCTGTCCGCCGGAGAAGACGTACCTCATGCTGACGACGATCCAGAAGTTCAACGACGAGGCGTTCGACGCCCTCGACGCGGGCGTCCCCGTCGAGGAGATCGTCGACACCGAAGCCGCCCCGCGGATTAACCGCATCGGCGTCCAAGAGGACTACGAGGAGTACGTCGAGGATCTCAAAGCCGAGATCACCGAGGAGCTCCGGAGCCTCTACTGACCATGAAAGAGTATCAAACCATCACCGAGATCAGCGGCCCCCTCGTGTACGCCGAGGTCGACGAGGCGATCGGCTACGACGAGATCGTCGAGATCGAGACGGCACAGGGCGAGACGCTGCGCGGACAGGTGCTCGAATCCTCGGAGGACGTGGTCGCGATCCAGGTCTTCGAGGGCACCTCCGGTATCGACAGAGACGCGTCCGTCCGCTTCCTGGGCGAGACGATGAAGATGCCCGTCACCGAGGACCTCCTCGGTCGGGTGCTGGACGGCTCCGGCCGCCCGATCGACGACGGCCCGGAGATCGTTCCCGAGGAGCGCCAGGACATCGTCGGCGCGGCGATCAACCCGTACTCCCGGGAGTACCCCGAGGAGTTCATCGAGACGGGCGTCTCCGCTATCGACGGCATGAACACCCTAGTGCGCGGCCAGAAGCTCCCGATCTTCTCCAGCTCCGGCCAGCCGCACAGCGAGCTCGCGATGCAGATCGCGCGGCAGGCCAGCGTGCCGGAAGAGGAGGAGGGCGGCGACGACGAGGAGGGCTCCGAGTTCGCCGTCATCTTCGGCGCGATGGGGATCACCCAGGAGGAGGCCAACGAGTTCATGGAGGACTTCGAGCGCACCGGCGCCTTGGAGCGCTCGGTCGTCTTCATGAACCTCGCGGACGACCCCGCGGTCGAGCGGACGGTCACGCCACGGATGGTCCTGACGACCGCCGAGTACCTCGCCTTCGAGAAGGACTACCACGTCCTCGTCATCCTGACGGACATGACCAACTACTGCGAGGCGCTCCGCGAGATCGGGGCGGCCCGCGAGGAGGTGCCCGGCCGACGCGGGTACCCCGGGTACATGTACACCGACCTGGCGCAGCTGTACGAGCGCGCCGGCCGGATCAAAGGGCGTGAGGGGTCGGTCACGCAGATCCCGATCCTCACGATGCCTGGCGACGACGACACCCACCCGATCCCGGACCTGACCGGGTACATCACGGAGGGACAGATCTACGTCGACCCCGACCTGAACAGCCAGGGCCTGCAGCCGCCGATCAACGTCCTCCCCAGCCTGTCGCGGCTGATGGACGACGGGATCGGCGAGGGGCTCACCCGCGCCGACCACGCCGACGTGAAAGACCAGATGTTCGCGGCGTACGCGGAGGGCGAGGACCTCCGCGACCTCGTGAACATCGTCGGTCGCGAGGCGCTGTCGGAGCTCGACAACAAGTACCTCGACTTCGCGGACGCGTTCGAGTCGGAGTTCATCGACCAGGGCTTCGAGACGAACCGCGACATCGACGAGACGCTCTCTATCGGTTGGGACCTCCTCTCGATGCTGCCGAAGGACGCCCTCAACCGGATCGACGAGGAGTTCATCGAGGAGCACTACCGCGAGGACGACTCCGAGCGCGAAGTCCTCGAAGCGGCCGACTGACGCCGCGACTCACTTTTTGCCGCCCGTCGCACGCTCGCCGGACAGCGACGGCGCCGCCGGAAGTCGGCCGTCGACGGGGTCGGATCGACCCCCGCTCGCCGGCCCGCCGAACCGACGCGTCTGAAAAGAATTATCCGCCTCGGAGCGGAACCTTCCCTCAAGATGGCCAAGGACGTCAAACCGACGCGGAAGAACCTGATGGCGATCGAGGACCGCATCGAG
The DNA here is from genome assembly GCF_000337335.1 of Halorubrum distributum JCM 10118. Lineage (GTDB taxonomy): Archaea > Halobacteriota > Halobacteria > Halobacteriales > Haloferacaceae > Halorubrum > Halorubrum distributum. Next base: position 42,647 of record NZ_AOJN01000066.1, read on the forward strand.
CTCTCCGAGCGCGGTCACGACACGCTCGAACAGAAGCGCGACGGGCTCATCATGGAGTTCATGGACATCCTCGACCAGGCGCAGGACGTCCGGTCGGAGGTCTCCGAGAACTACGAGACGGCCCAGCGCAAGATCGACATGGCCCGGGCGATGGAGGGCGACGTCGCCGTCCGCGGCGCGGCTGCGGCGCTGAAAGAGCACCCCGAGATCACGACCCAGTCGAAGAACATCATGGGCGTCGTGGTCCCGCAGATCGAGTCCTCGAAGGTGAAGAAGAGCCTCGACGAGCGCGGCTACGGCCTGCTCGGCTCCTCGGCGCGCATCGACGAGGCGGCCGACGCCTACGAGGAGCTCTTAGAGAAGGTCATCCTCGCCGCCGAGGTCGAGACGGCGATGAAGAAGATGCTCACGGAGATCGAGACGACCAAGCGCCGCGTCAACGCCCTGGAGTTCACCCTGCTCCCGACCCTCTACGAGAACCAGGAGTACATCGAGCAGAAGCTCGAAGAGCAGGAGCGCGAGGAGATCTTCCGCATGAAGAAGATCAAGGCGAAAAAGGAGGAAGAGGAGAAGGCGGAGGCCGAGGAGGCGGCCGCGGCGGTCGCGGCCGCGGAGACCGAAGAGCCCGAACCCGCCGACTGACGCCCCGTCGCGGCGCCGGGTTCCGAACTGCCATCACCGCTTCCGCGTCGGTCGCCGTTTCTCTCTCTCTCTGCCGTCGACTTTTAATTGAGTCCGTCCGTACCGACGAGCGTGCCCTGTCCACACTGCGACGCCGACGTCGTCGCGTTCGCCGTGCCGCCCGCGCTCCGCGAGCACGCCCCGGCCGACGCGGCCGCGATCTGCACCCGGTGTCTGCGGGTCGTCGCCGCGGACGAGGCGGGGGTCGTGGGTGGAGTGTCCGACGATCCCGACTTCTCTGAGGTGGACCCCGCGTTCCCGTCCGGCGAGGCCGGCGTCGCGCTGGCGCTCTGCTGCGGGAAGCTGGACTCGTTCGCGCTCAACCGCGCGTCGATCGAGGCGCTGATCGACCACGCGGAGAGGGCTGGCGCCGACGCGTTCGCCTTCTTCGACCGGCTCGACGCGCCCGAGGCCGCGTTCGACTTAGAGAGGCGGCGAGCGGCGCTCCGCGACGAGATTTAGGACTGATAGATTTCGTTGAAACTCGACGTTGACGGCGGTAGTTTATAAATAATCGATTGCGGATCGACGGGGAACACCTCCAAAGCCCCAGTCGCTCGTTTATAAATAATTGATTGCGGATCGACGGGGAACACCTCCAAAGCCCCAGCCGCTCGTTTATAAATAATCGATTGCGGATCGACGGGGAACACCTCCAAAGCCCCAGTCGCGAGGACGCCGTACGCTCGCTGCGCTCCTCGGTCGCTCGTTTCACTCGCTCCTTGCGGTGCTTACGTCGCCTACGGCGTCCTCGCGACTGCCCCTTTGAGCCCCACCCGACAGCGACCGCACCACCGGAAGACGGTCCTGCTCGCTCCCTTCGGTCGCTGCGCGGGCTGCGACTTCCGTACTCCCGCTCGCTCCCTCCGGTCGCTCGCGGGACCGCACCTCACGCCTCCCCAGCCTCGTCGCTCACGCCCTACGGGCGTTCGCGACTCCCTCGCGCGTGCTGTCTCGCGGCCGCCGGGGGCGGCCGCTCGCAGGCACGCGCCACCGCATCGCTATTTATAAATATCGACCCCTCTCGCTCTCCGGGATTTAAATATCGCATCGCTCGTCGGCGTCTCCGTGCTGACCGGGATCCGTCCAGTCGTTCCGTCAGAGGTCGACGCCGTCCGGGTCGTTCCACTCGTCGTCGCCGTTGTCCGCGTCGTCGTCGTCCGCCTCCGTCCCCGCCGGGCCGAGGCGTTTCTCGCCTTGGCGCGACTCGTGGACCGCGAAGCCGCCGGTCCGGCCGTCGTCGCCGCCGGCGTACGGGTCCTCCTCGGGGTCGTAGTCGAGTTCGTCGCGTTCGAAAATGTACGCGAGGAAGCCGAACAGCGGGACGGCGAACGAGATGAGCGCCCACTTGCGCGGGTTCATTCCGTACTTGGGCGCGTCGACGTACGCGTAGGCGGCGAAGCCGACGAGCCACGCGAGCGGGACGCCGACGAGGATGACGGCGACGAGCGGCTGCATACCGAGGCTTCGGGTGCGTCCTAATAAGGCTGCGGGCGAGGCCGCGCTCCGTCGGGGCCTAGAGGAACGGCCGCCAGTAGTACGGGCTGACGAACCCCTCGATGACGGCGGCGACGGCGAACAGGATTCCGAGCCCGACGGTCACCCAGAACGCGGTACGCAAGGCGTCGGCGAGCCGCTCGCGGCTCGCGCGGCCGCGGAACGTCCGCCACGAGACCGCCCCGAGGTGGACGCCGAGCGCGCCCGAGACGACGAGCGCGGGGATCTCGAAGATCCCGTGCGGGACCACGAACGCGACGAGCGCGAGGAGGTTCTCCTCCAGGGCGGCGGTGGCGCCGAGCGCGAGGCCGTTGAACGCGAGCGACGAGAGCGCCGGGAGGACGAACCCCGCCCCGGAGAAGGCGGTCGCGATCGCGACCCCCCAGTTGTTCCCGAAGTACGTCAGCGTCGCCACGGGCGGGATCTGTCCGGCGATCCGCCCCTCGATCGAGGTCGGGACCGCCTCGGCGAACGGCGCGGCGGCGTACCACCCGACCGCGCCGAACCCGACCGCCACCGCGAGCGCGAGGGCGTGACTGCCCGGCGTCGACCGGACGAACCCGGCCAGCTCTCGCCACCCGCGGCGGAGGCCGCCGACGAACTGCGCCCTGACGCCGGCCTCGGGCGGCGAGACGGGGTCGACCGTCCCGCGGTAGTCGCCGTAGAGGACGGTCTTCAACAGGTCGAGCGCGGGCGCGACGACGACCGCGCTGGCGAGCGCGACGACGGGGCCGCCCCCGAGGAACGCGACCCCCGAGGCGACCGACGCGACGGCGACCAGCGCGCCGATCGCGACCACGAGGTAGGCGGCGGCGTCGACGGGGTTCGAGCGCACGAAGCCGCCGGCCCCCTCGATCCCCCCGACCACGCCGGCGTCGTCGACGACGACGGCCACCGGCGCGAACGCGAAGAGGATCCGGACGAGCGCGAGGGCGACGAGGCCGACGAGGAGGGCGGCGACCGCGACCGCCGCGCCGAGGAACGGGTTCGCGAGGAACGCCGCGCCGACCGCGATCGACCCGAGCGCGACGACGGCGATCCAGAGGAGCAGCTCGGCGACGTAGAGGCCGAGGAACGTGAGCCAACGCGATCGGGCGCCAGCGACTCCCCCGACGAGCCCCCGCTCGTCGCGGAGGCTCGCGATGACCGCGGAGAGCTGGCCGGCCGAGACGACGGCGTACGCGACGACAGCGAGGACGAACGTGGCGAGCACGCCGGCGGCGAAGAGGATCCCGGCAGTCGGCGTGAGCAGGGGTTCGAACGCGGGCGTCACCCCCTCGGCCCACGCCTGAAACGCCTCGGCGTCCTGCGGGTCCGGGGGCGACTCGACCCCGGCGAGCGCGTCGCCGACGGCCGCGAGTCTCCCGGTGAGTTCGAGGTGGAGATAGATCCCCGCGAGCGCGGCGAACGTGCCGAGGCGGGCGATCACCGGCACCGCGGTGCCGAGGAGGTAGAATGGGAGGACGTCGGCGGGGCGTCGGCGGAGGGTCGCTGTCGTTGCCGTGACGGCGGCGGAGAGGTCCATGTCACCCGATCGGCCGTCCGATACTTAAAAACGGTCGTGTCGTGGGGTCGGCGGCTGCTCGGCCGCGAGTCAGTCCCAGAACGACTGCGTGCGGGCGTACTCGCGCTCCTGCCGGAGCACGTCGCGGTAGAACTCGTCTTCGTCCTCGCGGAGCTTGTTGATGATCCGCGCGGCGTTGTGCGGGCCGACGCCGCGCGCGGCGAGGGCGATCACCGCCCGCTTCCCGTGCGTCTGGACGAGGCTCGCGGCGCGGTGGGCGCGCTCGGTGCGGCGCTCCTGCTCGTCGTCCTTCTCGCGCGCGCGCACTGCCTCGACCGTCTCCTCGTCCCACGGGTTCAGCGCCGCGATCCGGGTGGAGCCGCAGTCGGGGCACTCGGGCTGGTCGCGGACGCGCCGGACCTTCGTCGTGTGTTTCCAGTCCGTACAGTGGAGGCAAAAGAGGATGACGCGGTCGTCCCGAATCCGCTCTCTGACCGTCTCGATCACGTCAGCGTCGGCGTTGTCGGGTACGAGGAACTCCGTGCCGGCGGAGCGGCCCGCGGTGCCCAGGGGGGTGCGCTCGCGGGCGATCGCCAGGTCGAGCGAGCCGTCGCGGCCGCCGTCTCCCGACTGGATCCCGGCGAGCAGGTCGGCGGTCTCCGGCACCGCGAGGTCGGCGTGGAACACCTCGCGGAGCGCCTCGTCGTAGACGGGGGTGTCTTCGAGGGCGGCGAGTAAGCGGTCGCCGCCGAACTTCCCTCGCCCCTCCTTGTACCGCTTGACGGCGCCGAACTTCGCGGCGACCTGCGCGAGCGTGAACTTCAGCGCGTCCGACTTCTTCACCGCGAGCTCGAGGTACGCCTCCAGCCGGTCGGGGTCAGTCGTCTCCAGCACCTCGCGGAACGTTCCGGGATCGATCCCGTGAGGCACCTCGAACTCGATCCGGTACGGGTCGACGTCCATCCCGACCGAGGAGCCGGCGCGCTGGCCGACCAGCGCCGCGAGCAGGCGCGCGAGGGTCTCGTTGACCTCGTGGCCGAAGGCGGCGTTGACGGCGACGGTGCGCGCGCTCCCCTCGATAACGATCCGCTCGCCGGTCGGGACGGGGTGGCCGGCTTTGACGTGGTCGACGACCGGCTTCAGTGCGGCCGCGACCGTCTCCTCGCCGGTCGGGTACCGTTCCGCGAGGTCGGCGGCGACGGCTTCGGGCGTCGACCCGGCCGCCAGCGCGGTCGCGGCCTCGCCGCGGATCCGGCCGACCTCCTCGGCGACGGGCTTGGGGACCGGGATCTCCTGGCCCACCCACGAGGGCACCTCGCCGGTCGGGTCGGGGATCGGCGTCACGTTCACGCGCTCCTCCTCCTCGTCGATCTCCGTAATCCGCCACATCTCGCCGCGCTGGACGAACGTCTCGCCCGGGCCGGCGAAGTTGACGACGAACTGCTCGTCGAGGGTGCCGATGCCGCGTCTGGAGGACATGTCGTACACCTCGTAGGTGGCCTCGTCGGGGATCATCGAGAGGTTCGCGTAGAAGTACTGCCAGGTGCCGCCCGACTTCTCGAGCGTGTCCGTCTCCTCGTCGAGCCACAGGAGGCGGTTCCCGTCGAGCTCGCGGACCACCTCCTGGAACTGCGGCTCCGAGAGGTCGGCGAACGGGTAGGCGTTCGTGACCGTCTCGTACGCCTCGCGGGCGTGGACCTCCCCCTCGTCCATCACGACCCCGACGATCTGGTTCGCGACCGTGTCGAGGCTGCCGTGGTGGATGTTCGCGGGCTCGACGAGCTCCTCGCCCGCTCGGCGCGCGATGGCGAGGGCTTCGAGCGTGTCGTCGCCGCCCTGCGTCACGACGGTCCCCTCGGAGACGAGGTCGCGGCGGTGGCCCGCGCGCCCGACGCGCTGGAGCAGGCGGGCGACCTCGCGGGGGCTCCCGTACTGGACGACGTGGTCGACGCGCCCCACGTCGATCCCGAGCTCCATCGAGGAGGTGCAGACGAGCCCGTCGAGGTCGCCGGACTTGAACCGGTCTTCCACGTCGATCCGCACCTCCTTCGACAGCGAGCCGTGGTGGAGCTCGATCTCGGTGGGATTCTCGGTTCCCTTGTCTTGCTCGTTCTCCGCGAGCGTCTTGAACCGCGAGCCCAGCGCCTCCGCGGTCTGTCGCGTGTTGACGAAGATCAGCGTCGACTCGTGGTTCGCGACGATCTCCCGGATCGTCCGCACGTGGCTCGCGGTCGTCTCGTCGACCGCGAGTTCGCCCGCGAGTCCCGTGTCGCGGTCGGTTATCTCGGGGTCGAGAACGCGCACGTCGGTCCGGGTCCCGGCCGCGACCTCGACCGTCTCGAACTCGCGGTCGCCGGGGCGGTCCGGGTCGCGTTTCCCCGTCCCGACGAGGAACCGGCCGACCTCCTCCGGGTCCCCCACCGTCGCGGAGAGGCCGACCCGCTGGAACGGCCCCGCGACGCGGCGGAGGCGTTCGAGCCCTATCGTGAGCTGCGCGCCGCGCTTCGCCGACGCGAGTTCGTGGACCTCGTCGATCACGACGTGTGCGACGTCTTCGAGGGCGACCCGCATCTTCGAGCCGGTCAAGATTGCTTGGAGGCTCTCCGGCGTCGTGATGAGCACGTCGGGCGGGTCGTCGGCCTGCTTGCTCCGCTCGTACTGGGTGGTGTCGCCGTGGCGCACCGCGACCTCGACGCCGAGCGTCTCGCCCCACCACTCCAGCCGGTCCATCATGTCGCGGTTGAGCGCGCGGAGGGGAGTGATGTAGAGGGCGGAGATCCCCTCTCGGGGCTGGTCGCCGGGCGAACTCCGGGCGGCCACGATCGCGTCGAAGACGGGGAGCATCGCGGTCTCCGTCTTCCCGGTGCCCGTCGGCGCGAGGACGAGGGCGTTCTTCCCCTCGGCGAGCGGCGGAATGGCTTCGCGTTGGGGTTCGGTGGGCGTGGTGAACCCCCGGTCCGAGAGCGCCTCGCGGATCTCGCTCCCGAGGTTCGCGAACGCGTCCATCCCCGAGGGTTCCGCCATGCTGTGATCGTCTATGGTTGGGCGCTCGGGCGATTAAGCCCGTCGCCCCGGGAAGTTCGGACGGCCGACCGCGCGGCCGAGCGCTGCCGTCGCCGGAGGGGCCGCGCGCCGATCACTCGGCGAGCGGCAGCTCGACGACGAACACGCTCCCCGTCGGCTCGTTGTCCTCGATCCACACGTCGCCGTCGTACCTGTTGATGAGCGTCTTGACGAGGTACAGGCCGATCCCGGTTCCGCCGCTCTCCAGTCCCTTCTCGCCCTCCTGAAAGATCTGCTCTTTGTGATCGTCCGGGATTCCGGGCCCGTTGTCTGCGATCGAGACGCACACCGCGTCCTCCGACACGCTGGTCGAGACCGTGATCTCGGCCACCTGCTTGTCGTTGTGGACGACCGCGTTCGTCAGCAGGTTCCGGAACACCGCCTCCAGCAGGCCGTCGGCCAACACCGTCACGTCCGGGATCGCTCCGTTCACCGTGACCGTCGCGCGGTCTTTCTCGGACCGGATCCGTTCGATCTGCTGGTTGAGTTCGGCGCGGAGATCGACCGGCTCTTGGTCGGTTCCGACCTGTAGCAACACGTCGGTGACGTCCCTGGCGGTCTCCGTGATGTCGGCCGCCTGCTTCGCCGCCCCGATGACCGTCCGCGCGTACGTCCGGCTCTGGTCGTCCGGCAGCGAGTCCTCGAGCAGTTCGGTGTACGACTTGACGACCATCAGCTGATTCCGGATGTCGTGGCGCACGACTTGGTTGAGCAGCATGAGGGTGTCCCGCTGCTCTTCGAGCGTCTGCTCGTACCGCTTGAGGTCGGTGACGTCGCGGGCGTATCCCAGAACGGCGTCTTCACCCGTTTCCGGAACCTTGTAGGGGATCTTCACCGTCTGGAGGATGCGCGTTTCGCCGGCCGCCGTCGTCAACGTCTCCTCGCCGACGTTCTTCGGTTCCCCGGACTCGATCACCTCTAGGTCGTCCTGTCGGAACTCGTCGGAGTCGTCGACGTCCGGGATGATATCGCCCTCCGACCGCCCCTCGACCTCCTCGGGCGACAGCCCGTACGCCGCTGCGGTCGCCTCGTTGGCCAGGAGGTACTCGCCCTCGCGGTTCTTCACGAACACGAGGTCCGGCACGAGGTCGATGACCGTCCGCAGCTCCTCGCGCGTCGACTCGAGGGCCATCTCGTACCGCTTCCGCTCGGTGATGTCTTGAAACAGTCCGAGCGCCCCGACGACCTCCCCCGCGCCGTCGAACTGCGGATCGCCGATCGCCCTGACCCACCGGGTTCGTCCGGTCGCCGTGACGATCCGCAGTTCGAGGTCGTACGACTCGCCCTCCTCCGTCAGCCGCTCGAACGCCCGTTCGATCGCGTCCCGGTCGTCCGGGTGATAGAACTCTATTCCGTCTTCCAGCTCGACCGTCTCGTCGGCCGGCACCTCGTGGATCCGGTACACCTCGTCGCTCCACGTGAGCGACTCGTCGACCAGGTCGACCTCCCACCAGCCGATCGACGCGCTCTCTTGGGTCCGCTCGATGAGGGTTCGCGTCCGCTCCAGCTCCGCCTCTCGGCGCTTCCGGTCGTCGATGTCGAGGTGGATTCCGACGGCTCGGACCGGCTCCCCGTCGTCGTCGCGCTCGACGACCCTTCCGACGTCGCGGATCCACTTCCACTCGCCCGCCGCGGTTCGCATCCGGTGTTCCGCGTCGTAGTACTCCGTCTCGCCCGCCATGTGTTCCGACAGGGCGTCTTCGACCGCCGCGAGGTCGTCGGGGTGGACGCGCCGCTCCCACGCGTCGAGCCGCGGTTCGATCTCGTCGGGCGAGTGGCCAAGCATCTCGGCCCACTGATCGTTGAACTCGACCTCGTCGGTGGTCATGTCCCAGTCCCAGACGCCGATCTGCGCGCCCTCGACCGCGAGCTCGAGCCGGTCTTTGATCTGCTGGAGGGTTCGCTCCCGCTCTCTCTGCTCGGTGATATCGGTCGAAACCCCACACACTCCGCGGATCGATCCCTGCTCGTCGTATACGGGAGACTTCCGCGTCAGTCGAATGCTCTCTCCGGCAGGGGTCGGAACCGTCTCCTCGATCTCGATCGACTCGCCGCCCTCGATCACTCTGCGGTCGTCCGCTTGGGCCTGCGCCGCGACGGCCTCCGGGAAGAGGTCCTCGTCGGTCATTCCGACGGGGTCCTCGTCGATGTCGAACACGTCGCGGCACGCCTGGTTCATGAGGAGGTACCGCCCGTCGGTGTCTTTCAGGAACACCGCCGCGGACATCGTCTCCAACACGGTCTGGAACCGGCGGTACGTCTGCCGGAGTTCCCGCTCGCGTTCCTTCTGCTCCGTGATGTCGCGAGCGATGCCGATGATCTGCGTCACCGTTCCGTCCTCCGTGACCGGCGTCAGCTTCGTCTGCCAGTCCGTTGTCCCGGCCGGGAAATCGAGCCGCTCTTCGTACTCGATCGTCGTCCCCTCCTCGACGCACCGGCGGTAGTTCGCTTCGACCGCGATCCCCTGTTCGTCCCCGAGGAGCTCCCGCGGCGTCTGCCCGAACATCGCGTCCTCGGTCAGCCCGGTCTGCTGCTGGTACGCGGTGTTGTTCTGCTTGAACGTGAACTCGTATTCGCCGTCCCTTCGCACCACGTCAACGAGAAATATCGCGTCGTCCGCCGCTCGGAACATCGCCTCGTAGGCGTTGGTCACCCGGTCACCGTCCGTCCCGGACCGACCGGCTCCGTCGGTTGCGTGTGACTCCTTTCCCATTGGTTCTCTTATGCTATCTACGCCACCTCGACTGATAATACTGCGGATGTCAACGGCAGAACCATCTCGTCGGTCGACCCCGGCCGCGGACTCCCACGTTCCGCGCCCGCTAGGTCACCCCGCCCTCGCTCGTCGCGTACGCCTCGTGCGCGCCGCTGTCGAGGATCGCTTCGATCTCGTCGACGACTTCCAGCACGTCGGCGAAGGAGGTGTACGGTGCGGCCGGACAGACGCGAACCACGTTCGGCGGCCGGAAGTCGACGACGACGCCGCGGTCCCTCAGGGCCTCGCTCAGCCGCTCGGCCTCGGGATGCTCTAAGGCGACGTGACCGCCGCGGGACGCGTGACCGCGGGGCGTGCCGACCGACACCGCCGGGAGTCGCTCGTCGACGAGCGCGATCAGGAAGTCGGTCAGGGCGAGCGACTTCTTCCGAACGCGCCGGATCCCGGCCTCCCGGAGGAGTTCCGCGGCGCCCTCCAGCGGCGCGGCCGACAGCAGCGGCGGCGTGCCGATCTGCCACGCGCCCGCGGAGTCGGCCGGGGTGTAGGTCATGTTCATCTCGAACTGCGTCGCCTTCTCGTGACCCCACCACCCGGCCAGCGCGGGCGCGAGCCCGTGGTGGCGCTCCGCGACGAACAGCGCGCCGATCGACCCCGGCCCGGCGTTGAGGTACTTGTAGGTGCACCAGACCGCGAAGTCGACGCCCGCCTCGTCGAACTCGTGGGGGACGGCGCCCGCGGAGTGGGCCGCGTCGAAGCCGGCGTACGCGCCCGCCTCGTGGGCCGCCTTGGCGATCCGCGGCACGTCGAACAGCTGTCCCGAGCGGTACAGCGCGGTCGGCATGAAGACGATCCCGACGTCGTCGTGTTCGGCCAGGGCGGCCTCGATGTCCCGCGGGTCGATCGTGCGCCCGTCCCGGCTCGGAACGACCCGGAGCTTCTCGTCGGGGTCGATCCCGCGCTGCCGGAGCTGCGCCCGGATCGCGTAGTGGTCGGAGGGGAAGTCGAGCTCGTTGACGAGGACCGCGGGGTCGGCCTCGGGGTCCCCGTCCGGCGTCCACTCTCCGTCGGCGGCCGGGACGCCCTCGCGATCGGGGCCGTTCCCGGCCAGCAGTTCGTCGAGGAAGGTGCCGACGAGCGTGTGAATGTTCACCGTGATCGAGTTGCCGACGACCACCTCCTCGGGCTCCGCGCCCACCAGCGGCTGTCTCTTATACACATCTCTGATGGCGNAGAGATGTGTATAAGAGACAGCGCCACTCGTCGACGACGCGGTCGAGGCTCGCGAGGGCGGCGTCGCTCGCGGGGCCGAGCGAGTTGCCGTCCATGTAGAGCAGGTCGTCCGGGATCCGGTACCGGTCTGCGAACGAGGCGAGCGGGTCGTTATCGTCGAGGCGCGCGGCGAGCACGACGGGGTCGGCGTCGTCCGCGGAGCCGAGCCCCTCGCCCGCGAGCGCGTCTCGCGCGGGGGCGTACGGGTCGTCCATACACGAGGGCGCCGCGCCGGCGACTAAGCGTTTCCGGGGCCGGGCGGCGGTTTAAAAGGGCCGACCGAGCGCTACTCGACGATGTCGATGGCGGGGCGGCCGGGCTCGGCCTTGCTGACCACGCTCTCGTCGGCGTCCGCGGCGCGCTCGACGCGGACCGGCGCGTCGAACTCCCGCTCGATCAGCCACGCGGCCGCGCGTAAGGCGTCGTACTCGGCGTCGCCGTCGAGCGTCTCGCGGAGCGCCTCGCGGTTCGCCTGGAGGTCCTGCCCGTACGAGGCGGCGGCGTCCCCCTGCTCGCGGATGTGGCTCTCGCCCATCAGCTCCGAGATGAGGTTGTCGGCGTCGCTGTCGATCGCGATCTCCAGCGCGTCGTACTTCCAGTCGGGCGCGACGACGACGTCGATCCGCTCGGGGTCGTCGATGCCCGCGACCTCGACGATGTCGCGCACGTCCTCGCGGGTGTTGGCGACCAGCCGGCGCCGGCGCTCGACGGTGTCGCGGTCGACGCTCGCGGTCGGCCACTCGGCCTCGGCGACGAAGCCGTCGCGGCCGAGCGTCTCCCACAGCTCCTCGGCGAGGTGGGGCGCGACCGGCGCGAGCAGGCGGACCGCGACGTCGACGCCGCGCTCGAAGACGTCGGGGTGCGGGTCGGCGTGTTCGCGGTAGCTCCGGAGCGTCCCCACGAGGTCCTGCGCCTCGCGGAGCGCGACGTTGAAGGTGAGATCGTCGTACTCCGCGCCCGCGATGGCGACCGCGGCGTCCGTCTCGTCGGCGACGTAGTCGTCGATCTCGTCGCGGTCGGCGGCCTCGGCGTCGCCGTCGCCGGCGGTCGCCACGTCGCCCGCGGCGTACGCCTCGACGAGGTCGTTCAGTCGGGTCAAAAAGCGGTGGGTGGACTTGACGCCCTCCTCGGACCAGTCGAAGTCGCGCTCGGGCTGGGCGGCCTGCATCATGAACAGCCGCGCCGTGTCGGCGCCGTACTCGTCGACGATGCGCTGGGGCGAGACGACGTTCCCTTTCGACTTCGACATCTTCTCGCCCTCCAGCTGGACCATCCCCTGCGCCAGCAGGTTCGTGAACGGCTCGCGGTGCTCCAGCCCCTCCTCGTCGGCCAGCACCTTCGTGAAGAACCGCGAGTACAGCAGGTGCATCACGGCGTGTTCGATGCCGCCGACGTACTGGTCGACCGGCATCCAGTCGTTCGCGCGGTCGAGGTCGAAGGGGGCGTCCTCCAGGTCCGGCGAGACGTACCGCAGGAAGTACCACGAGGAGTCGACGAACGTGTCCATCGTGTCGGTCTCGCGGGTCGCGGCCCCGCCGCACTCCGGACAGGTCGTCTCCTGCCACTCGTCGGCGGCGTCCAGCGGGTTCCCGGTCGTGTTGATGAACTCCGGCAGCTCGACCGGCAGGTCCTCGTCGGGCACCGGCACGGCGCCGCAGTCGTCGCAGTGCACCATCGGGATCGGCGTCCCCCAGTAGCGCTGGCGGGAGATCCCCCAGTCGCGCAGCTGGTACTGGGTGCTCTCCGCGGCGCTGTCGATCGCTTCGGTGAGCCGTTCGCGGGCCGTCTCGCTGTCGAGCCCGCTGTACTCGCCGGAGTTGATGAGGACGCCGTCGTCGGTGAACGCCGCCTCGCTCACGTCCGGGGCCTCCGGGACGGTCTCGCCGTCCCACCCGTCCGGCTCCGGTGCGACGACGGGCCGGATCTCGACGCCCATCTTCTCCGCGAACGCGTGGTCGCGCTCGTCGTGGCCGGGAACGGCCATCAGCGCGCCCGTCCCCACGTCCGAGAGGACGAAGTCGGCGACGAAGACGGGAATCTCCTCGCCGGTGGCGGGGTTGGTGGCGGAGAGTCCGGTGGCGACGCCGTTCGGCTCGTCGCCGTCGGGGTCTGCCTCCTCCTCGATGAACCGCCGGACGTCGTCGTCCTCCTCGGCCAGTTCCTCGCTGATCGGGTGGTCCGGCGCGACCGCGAAGAACGTCGCCCCGTGGATCGTGTCGACGCGGGTCGTGAACGCCTCGACGGGGCCGTGACCGTCGACGTGAAAGTCCAGCGTCGTCCCGTACTGCCGCCCGATCCAGTTGCGCTGCATCTGTCGGACCGAGTTCGGCCACCCCTCAAGCTCGTCTATCGCCTCCAGCAGATCGTCGGCGTACTCGGTTATCTTCAGGAACCACTGGTCGAGCTCGCGGGTCTCGACGGGGGTGTCACAGCGCCAGCACAGCTCCGCGTCGCCCTCGACCTGCTCGTCGGCGAGGACGGTCTCACAGGAGGGACACCAGTTCACCTCGGCGTCGCGGCGCTCCACGAGGCCGGCCTCGTGGAAGCGGCGGAACAGCCACTGGTTCCACCGGTAGTACTCGGGGGTACAGGTGGTGACCTCGCGGTCCCAGTCGTAGCCGAACCCCATCGACTTCATCTGGCCTCGCATCGTGTCGATGCAGTCGAACGTCCAGTCGCGGGGGTTGGTGTCGCGCTCCTTGGCGGCGTTCTCGGCCGGCAGCCCGAAGGCGTCCCACCCCATCGGGTGGAGCACGTCGTCGCCCCGCATCCGTCGGTAGCGGGCGTACGCGTCCGTGATGGTGTAGTTGCGGACGTGGCCCATGTGGAGCTTCCCGGACGGGTACGGGTACATCCCGAGGACGTACGTCGGGTCCGAGGCCTCGTCCGGGACGTGGTAGACGGCGGCGTCGTCCCACGCCTCCTGCCAGCGTTCCTCGACCGTCGCGTGGTCGTATCCCTCCTGAGACATCTGCTTATATACTCGTGGTCGGGTCGGCGTCGTATAGCTTTCCATCCGTTGGTGCGCGGTGACACGGACTGGCGCTGGGCGCGGACCGTCCTACAGCTTCTCGGCTGTCTCTTATACACATCTCTGATGGCNTCGCCAGCCCCGGCGGGAGCCCCTCGCGCGCGGCGGCGAGCCGCTCTTCGATCCGGGCGATCCGGTCGACGACGTTCTCCAGCTGGCGGTTCGTCCCCTCGCGGTCGCCCTCGCGGGCGCGCTCCTCGGCCCGCTCCGCGGCCTCGACCGCGGCCGCGAGTGCCTTTTCGAGCCCGTTGACCGCGTTCGACGGACCGCCGCCGTCGCCTCCGCCGCCCGAGCCGTCGTCATCGTCGCCGTCGTCGCTCTCGGCCGCCGCGGCCGCGACCGCGGCGCGCGTCTCCTCGGCCACGTCCGCGACGTAGCCGGCGAGCGGGGCAGCCCCCGTCTCCGGGCGCTCGATCCGGATCGGTTCCTCGGCCGCGGCCTCGTCCGCGGCGGGGTTAACTCGGTACGCGCCGACCTCGTCGTCGGCGTCGCGGACCTCGGTCGTGTACGCGCCGCCGGCGTGGACGTAGACCGCGTCGCTCCCGTCGATCGCGGAGTCGTAGATCCGGCCCGCGAAGTCGTCCTCGACCGCGGTCCGGGTCAGGTCGGCGTCGCTCTCCGCGTCGTCGAGTTCCACCTTCCGCGCGTCCTCGCGGGCGACGAGCGGGATCTCGCCGTCGGCGCCCGCCCTCGTCACCGGCTCGTCCGCCGAGACGGTCAGGGTCTCGCTGTGGGGCGTCCGCCCGGCGCCGTTCACCGTGAGCCGGTGGTCGCCCTCGGGGACACCGTTCGCGACGGCGACGCCGCCGGCGAACGTCGGGACCGCCTCGGGGTCGCTCTCGATCAGGACGAACGACTCGACGCCCGCGTCGGTCGTCGTCAGCCCCTCGCCGTTGGGCGCCTCGTCGGTCTCCGTCGCCCGCGTGACGCGCGCGACGACGCCGTCGAGCGCCCCGGCCGCGTCGTCGCCGAACGAGGGGTCGTCGGCGATCGCGTCGTACCGGGCCGCCAGTTCGGAGCGGTGGTTCCCGGCGGTGACGTCGAGCGCAGGGTTCTCGTAGCGCGGCTGCTCCCACGGGACGCCGGTGGTCGTGATGTGGCCCGCGACGGCGTCCTCGACGGCCTGGGGGACCGCGAACTCGAAGCTGAGCTGCGGACCGGTGAACGCCGAGATGTCCTCCAGCTCGGCGCTCTCGACGAGCTCGTACTCGACGACCGACTCGGCGACCTCGTCGGCGAGCGCCGCGTCCTCGCCGTCGGCGGTCCCGTCTTCGCCCGACCGCTCGTCGTGTCGGTAGGCGATCCCCGTCTCCCGGAGCGGGAGGTCGGTCGGCGGCGAGCGCAGCGCGTCGAGCGAGCGGATCGTGAGGGCGCCGTCGACGAGCGACTCCTCGGTGACCGAGGGGAGGTCGGGGTGTTCGTAGATCGGCTCGCCCTCGTACTCGGGGACGACGAAGGGGAGCCGCGCGCCCTCGTCACGGGGAAGGCCGTACGCGATCGGGATCCCGAGGAGGTCCTCAACCGTGTCGATCGTCGTGTTCGTGATGTCCGCGAGGAGCCCCTCCTCGCCGACGCGCCGGAAGCCGTCGGGGATCTCGTTGACCGAGAGCGTGCTGGAGTGCGAGCCGAGCTCGGGGAGGATTCGCGGGACCACGTCCGGGTCCGGGTCGAGGAACTCGTTGTTCGGGACGCTCCGGGAGTGGGAGCTGGCGACGTACAGCTGGGGGTCGCCCGTGTCGAGGTCGACGAAGACGTGGAGCACCTCCCAGTCGTGCCAGTGGAAGTTCGCGGTGAACTGGTCGAACGCGGAGTACATCCAGAACTGTACGACCGCGAGCGGGGAGTCCTCGTACCGCATCCCGTTGTAGAACACCGTCGGGTTCGGCGGCTCGCCCGTCTCGTCGTACCGCTCGTGGTAGCCGTCGAACGCCTCGAAGCCGTCGACGACCGTCTCGCCGTCCTCCTCGACCGTGTACGGGCGCGGGTCCGTCGGGAACCACGGCTCGGCGGAATCGAAGTACAGCGTCGGCGCGAACCGCGCCGCGAGCTCGTCCAGCCGGTCGGCGTCGAGGCCGGTCGTCGCGGCGTCGTCCGGGCCCGACCCGGAGCAGCCGGCGACCGCGGCGCTCCCGGCGCCCGCGAGCGCGCCGAGGACCGTCCGCCGGCCGACGCGAGTCCGGCTGTCGACGCGGTTCGCGCTCGCTCCCTCGGGCGCGTCGCCCGGACCGGTCTCGCTCTCGCCGTCGCGCTTGTCGGGTGCCCGATCCATCCTCTGGGGCGATGAGAGCCGGAGGAATAACCTTTCTGCCGCCTGCGCGCCGTTCGATCCGCTCGTCTGTCACGTCCCATAGCGGGAGTGGGTATCGCAGATCGCCGGCCACAATGTCGTATTTAAATAGTCGTGAGCGACGGCGACGAGGGCTTATAAATAACAGGCGGTGGCGCGCCCCGGTGAGCGGCCCGGAGGGCCGCGAACCGACGGCGCGAGGGAGTCGCTGGCGGCTATCGCCGCCAGCGACGAGGCTGGGGAGGCGTGAGGTGCTGTGTGGTTGCGGGGCGGGACTCGAAGGGGCAGCCGTCGAGGCGGGCGGAGGCGACGCAAGCACTGAAGCGCGCAGCGAGCGTGCGCCCGCCTCGACGGCTGGGGCTTTGAAGACGTTCACCGCGGCAGCGTCAGTCATTTATAAACAGCCGACGGCAACACCGCGCTCTGGTTTATACACGACCTCACTCACCACGTACTACACCTACTCCCGAAATCGTTCAACGCAGCCTCCGTGGCGACCGACCGTTCCGACGACCACCGCCCCCGAATCGGGACGCCGCGGATCCGCGGGAGAAGGTATTTGCGGGCGGCAGCCCGAATCCGGGGCATGGACGGGAAGAAGGCCCTCTACTACGCGGCGATCGCGATCGCGGTGTTGATCGGGGTCAGCATCGTCGTGAGCGTGGTCTCGGCGATCTTGGGTCTCGTGTCTGCGATCGTTTCCGGGATCGCCTCCTTGGCGGTCCTCGCCGGAATCGTCTACGTCGCTTATAAAGCCGGCTCGTGGCTCCTCGGTGACGACGGGGACTCGATCGGCGCCGATTCGCTCGACTCGATCGGGTCGTCGTCGACCTCGGCCGACGCCGGCAGCAGCCGGCAGGACCGGCTCCGGCAGCAGTACGTCGAGGGGCAGATCAGCGAGGCGGAGTTCGAGCGCCGCATCGGCGAGGAGCTGGAGACCGAGGAGGTCGACGACATCGACCGCGAACTCGAACGCGAGCGCTGAGGGGATTTAAAAGCGGTCGCGAAGCTCCTCGCGGAGGTCGTCGACGTCGAGGTCCTTCATCGCGAACAACACGAGCAGGTGGTAGACGAGGTCGGCGCTTTCGTAGGTGAGCTCCTCGCGGTCGTCGTCTTTCGCCGCGAGGATCGCCTCCGTCGTCTCCTCGCCGATCTTCTCTAAGACGGCGTTTTCGCCCTTCTCGTGGCTGAAGAGGGATGCGGTGTACGACCCCTCCGGAAGCTCTTCCTGCCGCGATTCGATGGTTGCGAACAGCTCGTCGAGGACGGCCTCGGACGGAACGTCCGGGTCCTCGTCGCCCTGGGGGTCCTCGTCGCTCTGGGGGTCCTCGTCGCCCTCGGTCGGACCGCTCACGCGACCACCTCCCGCTCGGGGAAGAACGCGAGGTCGTGGATCCGCGGGTCGTCGGTGAGCTCCGGGTGGAACGCGGTGGCGACCACCGGGCCGTCGCGCACCGCGACCGGGCGCCCGTCGACCGTCGCGAGCGTCTCGACGCCGTCGCCCACGTCGTCGATGGCGGGCGCGCGGATGAACACGGCGTGGAAGGGGTCGTCGAGCCCCGTGACCGGGACCTTCGCCTCGAAGGAGTCCTTCTGTCGTCCGAACGCGTTGCGGTCGACGGAGACGTCGACCAGCCCCAGCGGCTCGACCCGGTCGTCCTTCGCGTCGGTCGAGCAGACGATGAGCCCGGCGCAGGTGGCGAGGACGGGCTTCCCGCTCGCGACGTGCGCTTCGATCTCGGCGGCGATCCCCTCGCGGCGGATCAGCCGCGAGATGGTCGTCGACTCACCGCCCGGCATGAGGAGGACGTCGCAGTCGGGGACGATCCCCGCGTCCCGGACCTCGACCACCTCGGCCGTCTCGTCGTGGGCGGCCGCGGCGTTGCGGACGGCGGCGGCGTGTTCGGCCACGTCGCCCTGAACGGCGATGACGCCTGCTTTCATACGGATCGATGGGGCGGGCGCGTGGAAAAAGGGCGCGCTACGCGGGCGGCGAGTTCACGGCCGGCCCGTCGGCGAAACGAGGGGTTGCGCGTCGGTAAAACGGAGACGGCGCGTCGAACGCTTACGCGACGGTCAGCGACAGGATCTGGACGAACACGCCGAAGAGGACGCAGAACGCGACGACCGTCTTGGGGTCGATCGCGATGGCGTTCCGGTCCTCGTTCTCGAAGTAGCGGACCAGTCCCGCGCTGGACATCAGCCCGCCGGAGTTGGAGCCACTCATGTCCCGTTCTGGGCGGCGCCGGGTTCTAAACGTTTCGTTCGCTGCGCCGGTCGCAGCGGGCGCGCCCGCCGCGCGGTCCGCCGGGCGCGCGCCTCCCGTCGGTTCCGTCGGCCTCGACGGGCCGCGATGACCGGGCGCACACACGAGTGGGAAACCCTTATGCGCGGGCCGGCGATAGTTGACGCCGACTATGACCGTTCGACTGCTGGATTTCCACGCCGAGTGGTGCGGCCCGTGTAAGACCCAAGACCCCATCCTGGAGGAGATTCAGGAGGACCTCGGCGACGCGTTCGAGCTCCAGAAGGTCGACGTCGACGAGGAGCAGGACGTCGCGAACCAGTACCAGGTCCGCTCGCTCCCGACGCTCATCGTCGAGAACGACGACGGCGTCGTCGACCGCTTCGTCGGCGTCACGCAGCGCGAGGACATCGAGGCCGCCCTCACCGAAGCGGGCGCCTAAAGCGGACGCCTGACGCGAGCTCTCGCTCGTACCCGTTCTTCTCGCGGCCGCCGCAGCGTCTCGCAACCTTTTACAGCACCGCCCGCACAGTAGTCGTATGGCCAGTTTCGACGCCGCCGAACGTCGCATGCTCGACCGACAGATCTGTATGCGCTGTAACGCCCGCAACGCCTCCGAGGCCGAGCGCTGCCGCAAGTGCGGCTACACCAAGCTCCGCCCGAAGGCGACCGAGCGCCGCGCCGCGTAATCCGGTCGACTCCGGGCCGGATTCGGCCCTTCTCGCGAGCTCTCCGCTCGACGGCCAGCCGCGCGTGCGCCTCACGCCTCCCCGGCCTCGTCGCTCGCGCTTAACAGCGCTCGCGACTCCGGCGAGAATCGAAGATTCTCTGGCAGTCGGGCGAAGCCCGACGACCTCGCGCGTGCGACTCGCGCCCTGCGGGCGTTCATCGCCACGCGCCGACGTGGGCGGTCGGTCTCGCCGCCGCTCGTTTTTAAATATGACTCCCGCTCACTCGTCCGGGTACTTCGGCTCGCGGCGCTCGGCGCGCTCCGTCGCGCGCTCGATCACCTCGCGGACGGTGTCCGGGCCGTCGGCCGCGCGGTAGACGTCGCCGTGGCCGGGGAACATCGCCTCGACGCTGTCGGGCATGCGGTCGAGGATCGCGTGGAGGCTCTCGATCAGGCGCTCGCGCGACTGGCCGGCCATGTCGGTGCGGCCGAACGAGCCGTCGTCGAAGGCGCCGTCGTTGTAGACGACCACGTCGCCGGAGTAGCACCGCTCCTCGCCGACGAGCGAGACGTGGTCGTCGGCGTGGCCCGGCGTGTGGACGACCTCGCAGGCCTCGCCCCCGACGAGGACCTCGTCGCCGTCTTGGAGCGCGACGTCGCGGCGCGGGTGGTCGGCGTACGCGAGCACTCTGGGGTCGAAGCGGTCGACCACGGCGTCGAGCTCGCCCACGTGGTCGCGGTGCTGGTGAGTCACGACGAGGCGGTCGAGGCCGTCGACGCCGGCGTCGTCGAGCGCGTCGGCGATGACCTCGTCCACCCCGGGCATCGTTCCCGCGTCGACGAGCGTCGTCGCGTCCCCGACGACGAGGTACGCGTTGCAGGTGAACTCCTCCGCGTCCGCGGTGACGGTGATCGGTTCCATGCCCGTACTCCCTCGCGGAGCGACAAAAGGGTACAGCCGCGGTCGCGCCCGCGCCCGCTCGGCTCTCGGTGGCGGCCGTGGATTTATCCGTCGCGCCCTGTTAGCTTCACACACATATGGGCTTCGGCAGCTACGACGAGTCCGAACAGGAGAATCAGGACCTGGACGCGGACTTCGACGACGACGACGGTGTCCGGGCTGCCCAGGAGAGCCACCAGGGGTCCGTCGACTACGAGCCCGGCGCCTCGAACGACGAGCTTCTCGACCGACTCCAGGAGATCAAATCCGAGGACGCGTGAGTGGACCCGCCGAGCCGTACGCTCGGCGTCGCCTTCTCTGACGACCGCAACGTGAGCCACGCGGCCGGCGCCGTCGTTCGCGTCGACGGGACGCCGGACGGCTTCGCGTTCGCGACCTGTACCGTCGGCGGAACCGACGCGACCGACGCGGTCATCGACTGCTGGCGCGCGCTCGACCGCGAGGACGTCCGCCACGTCGCCTGCGCCGGCGTCGCGCCCGCGTGGTTCAACCTCCTCGACCTCGACCGACTCCGCGAGGCGCTCGACCGCCCCGTCTACGCCGTGAGCTACGAGGCGAGCCCCGGGCTCGAACCGGCGCTCCGCGACGCGTTCGACGGTGACGCGCTCGCCGACCGCCTCGATACCTACCGGTCGCTGCCGCCGCGGATCCGCGTCGATCCCCCGGAGTCCGGCGATCCCCGCTTCGTCCGCGCGGTCGGCGTCGACCCCGAGGACGCCGCCGCGGCCGTCAGGGGGCTCACCCGCGACGGCGAGCGGCGCTGCGAGCCGCTCCGGATTGCGGCGCTGGCCGCGAGCGCGCACCGCGAGGCGGCGACGGGGGAGTGACCGCTCCGAGGCGACCGACGCTACTTAGACGACCGCGCCCGGAGCCGGTGGTATGAGCGAACACGGCGGCGACGGCGCCGGCCTCGACGAGAACCTGTGCGTTCCGGCCTGCGAGCGGTGCCCGGAACTGGTCAGGTCTCGGAGCCGGATCGTCGACGGGGTCGGCCCGACCGACGCGGACCTGCTGTTCGTCGGCGAGGGGCCGGGCGCCACCGAGGACGAGGAGGGCGAGCCGTTCGTCGGGCGCTCGGGAGACGTCCTCGACGAGGCCCTGCGGGACGCGGGGCTCGCCCGCGCCGACGTGCGGATCACGAACTGCGTGCGGTGTCGCCCGCCCGACAACCGCGACCCGACGACCGAGGAACTGGGGAACTGCCGCGGGTACCTCGAAGCGGAAATCGAGCGGCTCGATCCCGAGCTGATCGTGACGCTCGGGAAAGTCCCGAGCGAACACCTCCTCGACCGCTCGGTGGCGATCACTTCCGAGTCGGGCGACGTCGTCGACGCCCGCCTCGCCGGGGAATCCCGACGACTCTTACTCTCCGTCCACCCGGCCGCGACGCTGTACGACCGGAGCCAGCGCGACGGCTTCTTCGAGACGATCGTTCGGGCGGCCGAGCTGAGCGGCGTCGGAGAACGGGACGAGAAAGGCGGGGACGGCCAGTCGCGGCTCGGCGAGTTCTGAGCGGCGTCAGTTCCGGTCGGACCGGTCGCCGACGCCGAGCCACTTCTTCGCGTCGAACAGGCCGCGGATCGCCTCGACGAGTCCCTTCCCCTCGTGCTCGCCGGGTCGGAGCCGGGCGCGGATGCGCGAGGAGATCAGCTCGATGCCGAGGACGACGATGAACACCATCACCAGCCCCGCGGCGGTCTGCTGGAACTCGAAGAGGTCCTGGCTGTTCCGGATCATCAGCCCGAGGCCGCCGGCGCCGACGACGCCGAGCGAGATGGCGATCCGGGTGTTGATCTCGAGGATGTACAGCGTCCACGCGATGAACGAGCGCGACACCTGGCTCAGCATGCCGAAGCTCACGGTCTGGGTGCCCGACGCGCCGGTCGACCGGATCGCCTCGATCGGCCCCTCCTCGATCTCCTCGAGGTCGTCGGTGAACAGGCGGCCGAGGTTCCCGATGCTGTCGGTCGCGATCGCGAGCACCGCGGTGACCTGTCCCGGCGGCCCGATGGGGATGTACAGGAAGATCCAGACGATGGCGGGGATGGCGCGGATGCCGCTGAGGGTGCCCCGGAAGATGAAGTTGAGGGGGAACGGCGTGACGCGCTCGCTCCCGAGGACGCCGAGGACGAGCGCGAACGGGAAGGCGAACACGGTGCCCATGAAGCCGAGGAGGAGCGTCACGAGGCTCGCCTTCACCAGCGACTGCCGCGACGACTGGAAGCTCTCGATGATGTGTGCGCCGCCGTCGCCGAAGCTCGCGGGGATCGCTTGGAGCCCGCTGATCCCCTGGTCTTTGGTGTAGATCGTGAAGTTCTGGAAGTCCGGCGGGAAGAAGCCGGTCGAGATGAACTCGTACATCCCCGGGAGCCGCCCGGCGACGACGCTCGACTGGAAGCCGATGAAGCCGAGCCCCCAGTAGGTGACGCCGAGGACCGCGGCGAGCAGCACGCCCCACAGCAGGTACTTGAGCCGGCGGAGCCGTTCGAGCGCGCGGAACTGGTCGTCGATCGCCGAGTCCGGCGATCTCACGCCCGCTCACCTCCGTCGGCGGTGGCGTCGGTCTCGCCCAGCTCCTCGCTCGTCGTGCCGGTCGGGACGGTCTCGCCGCCCTGCGCCTCGCCGTAGTAGATCCGGTCCATCTCGTCCATAGTGAGGTCGTCGGCGTCGCCGTCGAAGATCACCTCGCCGTCGCGGATGCCGAGGAACCGGTCCCCGAACTCGCGGGCGATGTTCACCTGGTGGAGGCTGGTGACCGTTGTGAGGTCCTGCTCGGTCGCCGCCTTCTTCAGGTAGCGCATCACGTCGCGGGCGGCCTTCGGGTCGAGGCTGGCGACCGGCTCGTCGGCGAGGACGATCTCGGGGTTCTGGACCAGCGCGCGGGCGATCCCGACGCGCTGTTTCTGGCCCCCGCTCATCGACTCGGCGCGCTGGCCGGCCTCGTCGAGGAGCCCGACCGTCTGGAGGGCCTCCAGGGCGGTCCGCTTGTCCTCGTCGTCGTGCATCCCGAGAGCGCTCCGGAGGAGGCCGTTCCGCGAGAGCGCCCCCGACAGGGCGTTGCCGAACGCGGTCTTGCTCTCGATGAGGTAGTGTTCTTGGAACACCATTCCGACCCCGCTGCGGTTCCCCTGGAGCTCCTCGCCGCCGATGCGAACGGACCCCTCGGTGGGTTGCGTGAGCCCGTTCAACACCCGCAGCATCGTCGACTTGCCGGCACCGGAGGGACCGAGGAGGATGACGAACTCCCCCTCGTCGATGGTGAACGACACGTCGTCGAGGGCGACGGTGTCCTCGTCGTATATCTTGCTGACGTCTTCGAATTCGATCGTTGGCATGAGGTGTGAGTTTGTCCGAGAACGGACCGATCGCGTGAAAAACGATCCGAAGTGGGGATCGAACGGGGCCTACTGGTTGAAGATGTCAGTTCCGACGCCGAGCTCGTCGGCGACGTCGATGACGGACTGGTAGTCCTCCTGGTCCGCCTCGCGGACGCGGCTGAACCAGAGGTCGTCTCCGGTGCCGTCCTCGCCGTCGGCGCCGTAGTAGATGCTGTCCGGACCCTCCAGGAACGCCTCCTGGATGGCGCTTTTCACGTCGTCGTCGAGCTCGGGCGAGACCACGATCGGTGCGCGCGGGAGCCCCTCGTCCTCGTGGAGGGTAGTCGCGACCTCCTGCCACTCGTCCGGCGTGGGGCCGGTCTTCGTGTCGCGGACGAAGCCGCCCATCGCGGCCGCGTCGACCTGGCCCTGTTCGAGGAGGGTGTACGAGCCGACGTGGCCGCCGGCGAAGCGGGCGTCGAACTCGGCCTGCGAGCCGTTGCCCTCGGGGAGCTCGCCGACGTCGAGGCCGCCCTGGCTCGACATGCTGTACAGCGGGTACAGCGCGCCGCTGGTGGAGAGCCGGTCGGAGAACGCGACCGTCTTCCCGGAGAGGTCGGACAGCTCGGTGATGTCGCTGTCGTTCGGCGTCGCGATGATGCTCTTGTACGTCCAGCCGCCGTAGCCGTACCGCTGGAGGATGACCTCCGCGTTGCCGGTCTTCACGCCGAGCGCGGCTGCGAACGGCCCGGTCTCGGCGATGTCCAGCGTTCCCTGGCCGAGAGACTGGATGATGGCGCTGTAGTTGCTTCCGATGGTCCCCTCGACGCTGAGGTCGCTGGGGACATCGTAGTTCTCTCGGAGGTAGCTCCCGATGTGCTCTTCGAGCGGGGAGTACTGTACGTTGAGGTCCTCCTGCGGGACGGACGGCGAGATGCCGAAGTCGACCGTGCCGTCGCCGCCGAACGTCATCTCCGGTTCGCTGTCCGACCCGTCGGAGCCGTCGGAGCCGTCGGAGCCGTCGCCGCCGTCCGAACCATCGGACCCGTCGCCGCCGCCGCTACAGCCGGCGAGTCCAACGATACTTGCTGCGCCCGCGACCTTGAGGAATTGGCGTCGTCGCTCCATGAGGAGTACATATTGGCGTTCTACTGATCTATCAAAAGTGTTGCTGTTCAAATATACGGACAGGTATATACTGCTCTGTAATGGATCCCGGATGGAAACTGACTTCCACGCAGGTGATGTATCGGAGACATGGACGAATCACCAACGGATCGAGAGGTGTCCGTCGCCCTCGTCGACTACGGGCTCGGAAACCTCCGGTCCGCGACCCGCGGGCTGGAACGCGCGGGCGCATCCGTCGAGATAACGGACGACCCCGCGGCGTTCGCGGCCGCCGACGGCGTCGTCCTCCCGGGCGTCGGCGCGTTCCGCGAGGGGATGGAGAACGCCGGCCCCCTGCGCGAGGCGCTGACCGACCACGCCGAGGCGGGCCGCCCCCTCTTCGGGATCTGTCTCGGGATGCAGATGCTCCTCACCACGAGCGAGGAGGCCGACCACGAGGGCGAAGGCGAGGTGACGGGCCTCGATCTGGTCCCCGGAACCAACGTCCGCTTCGACGTGGACCGGAAGGTGCCCCACATGGGATGGAACGAGCTCGATGTCTCGCGCGACCACCCGATCGTCGAGGGGGTCGACGGAGAGCACGCCTACTTCGTCCACTCCTACTACGCCGCGCCGGACGACGCAGACGCGGTCGTCGCCACCGCCGACTACGGCGTCGACTTCCCGGCGGTCGTCGCCAACGAGGCCGGCAACGTGTTCGGCACGCAGTTCCACCCCGAGAAGAGCGGCGAGACAGGGCTCAAGATCCTGCGGAACTTCGTCGACTACTGCGCGGAGCAGTAGCAACGTTACCTTTTACAGCGCGTCGTACGGGCCGGGCTTGGCCGCGGTCAGGCGCTCGACCTGCTCGTCGGAGAGGTCGATCGTCGCGGCCGCGAGGTTCTCGCGGAGCTGGTCGACGGTCCGAGCGCCGACGATGGGCGCGGTGACGCCGTCGCGGTGCGCGAGCCACGCGAGCGCGGTCTGCGCGGGCGAGGCGTCGACCTCGTCGGCCACGGCGTCGAGCTCGTCGTGGACGTCGAAGTTCTCCTCGGTGAGGTACGCCTCCTGGAACCGGCTCGACTCGGCGGCCTTCGAGTCGTCTGGCAGGTCGGCGCCGCGGTCGTACTTCCCGGTCAGGAAGCCCTGTCCGAGCGGGCTCCACGGGGAGACGGCGAGGTTGCGCTGGCGCGCGAACTCGAGGTAGTCCCCCTCGACCTCGCGGTCGACGAGGTTGTAGCGCGGCTGGAGCACTTTGAACGGCTCCCACCCCTCGCTGCGGGCGATCTCGTTGGCGCGAGCGACCTTCCACGCATTCGGGCGGAGCGTCGAGGCGCCGAGGTAGTGGACCTTGCCGGACTCGACGAGCCCGTTCAGCGTCTTCATCAGCTCCCGGGCGGGCGTCTCGTCGTCCCAGCGGTGGATGTAGAGGACGTCGATGTAGTCGGTGTCGAGCCGGTCGAGCAGGGCGTCGACGCGGTGACGGACGTTCTTGCGGTTCGTGCCGCGGCTGTTCGGGTCGCCGTCGCGGATCTGCCAGTACACCTTCGAGGCGACCGTGTAGCGCTCGCGGTCGCGCTCGGCAAGCCAGTCGCCGATCCAGCGCTCGCAGTCGCCGCCGCCGTACACGTCGGCGGTGTCGATGTACCGTCCGCCGGCGGTCTCGTAGGCGTCGAGCAGCTCGTGGGCGCGCTCCTCGTCGATTTCGACGTTCCCCGCCTCGGTCACGCGGCCGAACCGCCACGTGCCGAACTGGAGTTCGCTCGTCCGCAGGCCGGTTCGGCCGAGCGGCACGGTTCCCAGATCGATCTCGTCGAGTTCGGGCGTCATCGTCGAACGGTTGTCCCGGTCGACGCAAAAAGCCTCAGCAACCGGATGCGGTGTGTGAACGCTCGTCCATCGCCGAGAACGGGAGCGGGGGCGGCGGCTACTCGCAGGTCACGGCGAAGTCCCCCTCCGCCGCGGTCGCGGTGCACACCGGACAGCCGGACTCGAGTATCGTCTCCCGCATCGCGTCGTTGACCTCGATGGTCTGCTCGCAGTCCGGACAGGTGAAGTGAACGGTGGTCAACGGCTTTCCTCTCGTCTTCCCCGGACGCGGGCTGCGGACATAAATGGACGGTTCCCGGACCGCGGCCGGTCAGCGAGCGGCGGCCCGGTCACTCCGTCCGCGGCACCGCGTACGCCCCGACCGCGAGGAAGACGGCGGCGAGCGCGGTCAACACGAAGAGGTCGCCGGCCCACGCCCCGCCCTCGAAGGTGATGGCGCGGGTCCCCCGCGCGAAGTACGTCAGCGGCGAGGCCGCGACCGCGGGCAGGAACCACTCGGGCAGCAGCGACGGCGTGACGAACGTCTCCGAGAGGAACAGGAGGGGGAGCGCCACCGTGTTGCTCGCGGCGATCACGCCGTCCTGCGAGTCCGCGAGCGCGCCGAGGACGGCGCCGAGCCCGCAGAACAGCGCGACCGCGACCGCGACGAAGACCGGGAGGGCGGCGAGCGCGGGCGAGACGATCAGGGTCGCGTCGGTCACCGCCAGCACGAGCCCGAGGATGAGCAGGCTCGCGGCGCCGATGATCCCGACGTTGACGAGCGTGTGCGCGAGCAGCCACTCGGCGCGGGAGAGCGGCGTGGTCGCCAGCTTCTCGAACCGCCCGCCGTCGCGGTGGCGCGCGATCTCGGAGCCGACCCGCGACAGCGGCGTGAACAGGACGACGACCGCGAGGTAGCCCGGGATGTAGTAGCCCGCGGGCTCCGCGAAGAGGCCGCCCCCTGTCGGCTGGGTCCGCACCAGCGCGCCGAAGATGACGACGAGGATGACCGGGAAGAAGAAGGTGAAGAACACCGCGGTCCGGCGGCGGGTGAACGAGCGCGCCGCCGCGACCGCCTCCGTCCGGATCCGGCCGAGGCGGGTCATCGGTCGCCTCCCTCAGAGGCGGTCTCGGTCGCCCCGCCACCGTCGGGGACCGTCTCGGCCGTCCCTCCCTCGCCGCCTCGACGCGCGTACTCTTCTCCGGTGAGCCGCAGGTAGACGTCCTCAAGCGACGGCTCGGACCACGAAAGGGAGTCGAAGGCGACGCCGGCGTCGTCGAGCGCGGCGACGGCGTCGCCGATCGCCTCGGGTCGCACGCCGCGCACCCGGAGGCCGTCGTCGGTCGCCTCGACGGTCGGCTCGCCGCCGAGTCGCTCTCGGACGCCCGCCGCGACGGTCTCGACGGTCGCCTCCGTCGTCGGGTCTGCGAGGGTTGCGTCCAGTCGGGGCGCGCCGCCGTGGTCGGCGACCAGCCGCTCCGGGGCGCCGCTCGCGACGACCCGCCCGTCGCGGAGCATGGCCACACGGTCGGCGAGCCGCTCGACCTCGTCCATCGCGTGGCTCGTGAGGAAGACGGTGGTGCCGCCGGCCGCGAGCCGCTCGATCAGTCGGTGGATCGCCCGCCGGCCGGCGGGGTCGATCCCGGTCGTCGGCTCGTCGAGGAAGAGGAGGTCGGGGTCGTTGACGACCGCGGTCGCGACGCAGGTCCGGCGCTTCTGCCCCCCGGAGAGCGTCTCGTACCACGCGTCCGCGTCGTCGGCCATCCCCACGTCGTCGAGGACCGACTCGGTGTCCCGGGCCGCGTCGTAGAGCCCGCCGTAGTAGTCGACCAGCTCGCGGGCCGTGAGCCGCGCGGGCGGGTCGAACGACTGCGGGAGCAGTCCGATCCGGGCCGGGTCGACCTCTCTCGGCGGCGCGCCGAAGACGCGCAGGTCGCCCTCGGCCTCGGTGGTCCCCGTCAGCGCGCGCACGAGCGTCGTCTTCCCGGCGCCGTTCGGGCCGATGAGCCCGAACACCTCGCCCGCGGCGACGTCGAGGTCGACCCCGTCGAGCGCGTCGACGTCGCCGTACGACTTGCGAACCCCCTCGCCGACGACGACGGGGTCGCCGCCGGCGGCGTCGGGGGCGCTCGGGCCGGCTCCCTCGTCGGCCTCGGCGGGAGCCGCGCCCGGACCCGCTCCCTCGCCGGGCGCGTCGACCGCTGCGTCGGTCGCTGTCTCGTCCATGCGATCGGGTGCGGTCGCGGCGCGCGTAAGGGTTGCTTTTCGGTCGACTCGTCCCGCTCCGTTACGCATAAGCGACGCGCTCCCGACCCACGGCGTATGCACTACCACGAGGCGGCGGCGTTCCTCTTCGACCTCCGCCGCTTCTCGGTCAAGCCCGGCACGGAGCGGGTGGAGGCGCTCTTGGCGCACCTCGGCGACCCGCAGGACGAGGTCCCGTTCGTCCAGATAGCGGGGTCGAACGGGAAGGGCAGCGCGGCGCGGCTGACGGAGTCGATCCTCCGCGAGGCGGGGCTGTCGGTGGGGCTGTACACCTCGCCGCACCTCTCCGCGCTCTCGGAGCGGGTCCGCGTCGACGGCCGGGAGATGACCGAGGCCGCGATCGCCGACTTCGTCGACGAGGTGCGCCCGTGGCTGATCGAGCGGGCGGCCGCCGGCGAGCCGCTCACCTTCTTCGAGGTCGTCACGGCGATGGGGATCCGGGAGTTCGCGCGGCGCGAGGTCGACATCGCCGTCCTGGAGGTCGGCCTCGGCGGCGAGTACGACGCGACGAGCGCGGTCGACCCCGCCGCGACCGCCGTGACGAACGTCTCGCTCGAACACACCGCGGTCCTCGGCGACACGATCGCGGAGATCGCCCGCACCAAGTCCCGGATCGCCCGCCCCGACGCGCCGTTCGTCACCGCCTGCGAGGGCGAAGCGCTGGCGGTCGTGCGCGAGGTCGCGGGCGAGGCCGGCGCGCCGGTGACGCGGGTGACCGGCGACGGAGGGTCGGACGGCGACGAGTCAGACGGCGGCGAGCGCGACGCCGCCGACCCGCCCGCGTTCGCGGCGACCTACGAGGGCCGGGTCAGCGCCACCGACGCCGAGGTCTCGCTCGCCGGCGAGCGCGAGGGAACGTATCGGATCCCCCTCGTCGGCCGCCACCAGGCCGCGAACGCGGCGGTCGCCGTCGCGCTCGCGGACCGGACGGCGGCGGCGCTGGGGACCGATCTCCCCGACCGCGCCGTGCGCGACGGCCTCGCGCGGGCGACCTGGCCGGGCCGCTTCGAGGTGGTCGACACCGCGCCGCTGACCGTCCTCGACGGCGCGCACAATCCCGCGGCCGCCCGCACGCTCGCGGCGACGCTCGACGAGTACGACTACGACGACCTCCACCTCGTGTACGCCGCGATGCACGACAAGGACCACGCGGAGACGGCCGCGGCGCTCCCCGACGCCGCGACGGCGGTCACCTGTCGGCCCGCCATCGACCGCGCCGAGGACCCCGACGTGCTCGCGGCCGCCCTGCGGTCGGCGGGCGTCGACAGCGTGACGGCGGGCGACGACGTGGCGGACGCGCTCGCGACCGCGGTCGACCGCGCAGACCCGGACGACTGCGTGCTGCTCGTCGGCTCGCTGTTCGCGGTCGCGGAGGGCCGGGCTGCCCGGACGCGAACGGTCCGCGAACGCGCGGTCCGCGGCGCCGACGACGCGACGCACGCGCTCGACACGGCCGGCGTTCCGCCCGCGGGCGTCGCGACCCACCGGGACGGCGTCGACCACCGCGTCCTCACGCTCCGGCTGCGCGGCGACCGCGCGGAGCGCGTCGCGAGCGAGGCCCGAGCGGTCGGCGGCGACGCCGCGCTCGGCGGCCTCGGCGCGGACGAGGATCGTGGTGCCGGCGGCGAGCAGGTCCCGGTCACCGTCGCGGGGACGGTCGGCGAGCTCCGCGTGCTCGTCGACCGCCTCGGGGCGGCCGACGCCGGCGGCCTCGGGGGCGTGGCGACCGACCTCGCCGCGGCGGTCGGGATGGAAGAACAGGGGGACGCCGCAGCCCCCGATTTCCCGTGGACCGACCGCACCGCGGTGATGGGCGTGCTCAACGTGACGCCGGACTCCTTCCACGACGGCGGGCGCCACGCCGACCTCGACGACGCGGTCGCGGGCGTCGAGCGGATGGTCGACGCCGGGGTCGACATCGTCGACGTCGGCGGCGAGTCGACCCGCCCGGGCGCGGAGCCGGTCCCGGTCGAGGCGGAGATCGAGCGCGTCGTCCCGACGATCGAGGCGATCCAGTCGGTGTCCGCGGTCGAGTCGGGTGACGTGCTGGTCTCGGTCGACACCCGGAAGCCGGCGGTCGCCGAGGCGGCGCTCGACGCGGGCGCGGACGTCATCAACGACGTGACGGGGCTGGAGGACCCCGAGATGCGCTCGGTCGTCGCGGAGGCGGACTGCCCGGTGATCGTGATGCACAGCCTCGACGCGCCGGTCGACCCGGACGCAGACCCCGAGTACGACGACGTGGTCGGCGAGGCCGTCGACGAGCTCCGCGAGCGGCTCGCACTGGCGGACACGGCCGGCATCGACCGCGACCGCGTCATCGTCGACCCCGGCCTCGGCTTCGGGAAGTCGCCGGCGGAGGACTTCGAGCTGCTCGCCCGCTGCGGTGAGTTCGCGGCGCTCGGCTGCCCGGTCCTCGTCGGCCACTCGCACAAGTCGCTGTACGGCGCGGTCGGGCGCGACGCCGACGACCGCGAGCACGCGACGGTCGCCGGTACCGCGCTCGCGGCCGACCGCGGCGCCGACATCGTCCGGGTCCACGACGTCGCCGAGAACCGCGCGGCGGTCGACGTCGCCGCCGCGGTGAACGGCGCGCTGCGCGACGACGACGGCGCGCTGCGCGACGGCGAGGACGCGGAATGACTCGGGGCCGGGCTCCGGTCCCGGCCTCGCGCCGCGCCGACGGCAGCGTTTTGCCTCGCGACCCCCTCGCGACCGTATGACCCGGCGCCTGCTGCTCGGCTGTAGCGCGGTCGGGAACGCGCTCGTCGAACACGCCCGCGACGAGCGCGGCGGGCGCGACGACCTCGTGGCGATCACGGACGACACCGGCTGGGTGTCGACGCTGCGCGACCGCAACGTCGCGACCGTCGAGGCCGACCCGACCGACCCGGGGACGTACCCGGACTCGGCAGCCGTCGTGCTGGTCGCGAGCGACGACGCCGAACGCAACGTCGCCGCCGCCCGCGCGGCCCGAGAGCGGTACCCTGCGGCGCTGATCGTCGCGCACCTCGGGACGGCGCCGACCGCCGAGCAGCGGGCGGCGGTCGAGGCGGTGGCCGACCGCGTGGTCGACCCGGTCGAGGCGGTCGCCGGTCGCGTCTTCGAGGCGGTCGGCCTCGACGGCGGCCGCGGCGCCGACGCCGACGCGGAGTTCGCCCACGCCGCCGACGACGAGAAGCCGGCCCGCCTGCTCTCGGCGCTCCGGGGGCTCTCGGGGCCGCTGCTGGTCGTCGCGCACGACAACCCCGACCCGGACGCCATCGCGAGCGCGCTCGGGTTGGCGCGGATCGCGGCGTCGATCGGCGTCGACGCGGACGCCTGCTACGGCGGCGAGATCGCCCATCAGGAGAACCGCGCGCTGGTGAACCTCCTCGACATCGGGCTGCGGCCGTTCGACGAGGTCGACCTCGACGCGTACGGCGGCGTCGCCCTGGTCGACCACTCCCGCGCGGGGATCAACGACAGCCTCCCCGAGGGCCACCCGGTCGACGTGGTCGTCGACCACCACCCGCCGCGGGGGCCGGTCGCGGGGTCGTTCGTCGACATCCGCCCCGCCGTCGGCGCGACGAGCACGCTCATCTCCGAGTACCTCTCGCGGTACGGGATCGCGCCGGAGCGGGACCTCGCCACGGCGCTTCTGTACGGCATCCGGATCGACACGAAGGACTTCACGCGCGCGACCGCCATCGACGACTTCGAGGCGGCGGCCGCGCTGCTCGCGCACGCCGACGAGTCGACGCTCGAACGCGTCGAGAGCCCGAGCGTGAGTCCCGAGACGCTGCGCGTCCTCGCGGCCGCCATCGAGAACCGCGATGTCCGCGGGCCGGTGGCCGCCTCCTGCGTCGGCGAGATCACCGACCGGGACGCGCTCGCGCAGGCGGCGGAACGGCTCCTCGACCTGGAGGACGTGACGGTGACGTTCGTCTACGGCTACATGGACGGCGTGATCTACGGCTCCGCCCGCGCCCGCGGTGCCGACCTCGACGCGGGCGAACTCCTGCGCGACGCGCTCGACCCCGTCGGCTCGGCCGGCGGCCACGCCTCGATGGCCGGCGCGCAGGTCCCGCTCGGCATCCTCTCGGAGGTCTCCGAGTCCGAGTCGCTGCCGGACGTCGTCGAGGCGTTCGTCGCCGGGCGGTTCTTCGAGGCCCTCGCCGACGCGCCCGCCCAACCGACCGGGCTCCCGCCGGAGTTCCCGACGGACTGAGCCGAGGGCGTGGGAACCCCTCTCGCGGCGCCGTGCGAACCCCTCTCGCGGCGGCGCAAGACACTCCTCGCCGGCCGTCGATACCCTCTCCATCGACGCCATGTCCGACGGACTCTACGACGAGCGTCCCCGGCTGTACGACGCGATCCAGTCCGAGTGGGAGTACGACCGCGACGTCGCCTTCGTGTTCGACGCGCTCGCCGACCGCGGGGTCGACCCCGAGCGCCTGCTGGAGGTCGGCTGCGGCACCGGCGAGCACACCCGCCGGCTCGCGGCGCGCGGGCTCGACGTGACCGCGATAGACGTCCACGAGGGAATGCTGGGCGTCGCCCGCGAGAAGTGCGCCGGGGTCGACGGCGGCGTCGGTGACGGCGACGCCCCGGGAGCGGTCGAGTTCCGCTTGACGGGCCTTCCGGATCCGGACCTGAAAGACGCGGAGTCGTTCGACGCCACGGTCGCGATCCGCGGCGTCGTGAACCACCTCGCGCCGGCCGACCTCGACCCCGCGCTGACCGGCCTCCGCGACCGGCTGCGGTCGGGCGGCGTCCTCGTCTTCGACAACTCTCCGCTGCCGCCAGAGGGGAACCGACCGGGGCTCGACGTCGGCCGCGACGCCGAGGGCGCGGTCGAGTACGTCCGCGTCGCGCACCACGTCGCGACCGGCGACGGTCGGCTCGACTGGCGCGCGGTGACGTTCACGCCGGACGGGGACCCGTTCGTCGACCGCCGCCCGATGACGCCGTTCACCGACGATCGGATCGCCGACGCCCTCGCCGCGGCCGGATTCGACGACGTCGACGTCGCCGAAGGGTACGGCCCCGGAGACGATCGGAGCGTGTTCGTCGCGGTCCGGTAGGACGCCGGCCGCGGTGTCGCCGTCGAGCGATTGGCACGGAGTGGCAGGCCGGTCGTGCGGAAATCGCGCAACGGTCGCAACGTACATACGACGCGCCGGCCAACTGTGGGACATGACTGACGACATCGTCGAACACCGTCGACTGATAATCGCCGGCACCGGTATCTCGGGGCTCTCGGCGGCGATCTACGCCGCGCGGTCGAACAACGACCCCCTGCTCATCGAGGGCGACGAGCCGGGCGGCCAGCTCACCCTGACGACCGACGTGGAGAACTACCCCGGCTTCCCCGAGGGGATCTCCGGGCCGGGCCTGATCAACGACATGAAAGAGCAGGCGAAGAAGTTCGGCGCCGAGGCCCGCAACGGCGTCATCGAGGACGTCTCGAAGCAGCCGGCCGGGCACTTCCGGGTCACGCTCTCCGACGGCGACGTGTACACCGCCGACGCCGTCATCGCCGCGTCGGGCGCCAGCGCCCGGACGCTCGGCGTCCCGGGCGAGGACGAGCTGATGGGGTACGGCCTCTCGACGTGTGCCACCTGCGACGGCGCGTTCTTCCGCGACGAGGACATGCTCGTCGTCGGCGGCGGCGACGCAGCGATGGAGGAGGCGAACTTCCTGACGAAGTTCGCGGACACCGTCTACATCGCGCACCGCCGCGAGGAGTTCCGCGCCGAGGACGTGTGGATCGAGCGCGTGATGGACAAGGTCGACGACGGCGAGATCGAGCTGCTCCTCAACACCGAGCTCACGGAGATCCACGGCACCCCCGAGGACGGCATCGATCACGTCACGCTCGTCGAGCACCCCGAGGGCCACCCGACGGAGAAGCTCGACGACCCCGCGACCGCCGACGAGGTCGACGAGTACGCGTTCGACGTGGGCGCCGTCTTCTACGCCATCGGTCACACGCCGAACACCGACTTCCTCGAAGGGACCGGCATCGAGACCGACGACGACGGCTACCTGATCACCGAGGGCGGCCGCGGCGGCGGCCAGACGCGCACGGCCGTTGCGGGTCTCTTCGGCGCCGGCGACGTGGTCGACTTCCACTACCAGCAGGCGGCCACCGCGAGCGGCATGGGCGTGAAGGCCGCGCTCGACGCCGACGAGTACCTCTCCGAGCGCGAGCGCGCCGGCGAGCTGTACGAAGGCGAGGTCGACGCCGCGGCCGCGGACGACTGAAGCGCGGTCCGTCGGTTCCGACGCGTTCGATTCACCGTCTCGACGGCTCCGTCCACCCCCGTGACGCGATCGGTGACGCAAACTCCTCTTTGAGTCATACGCGGTACTATTTGCGCCTCTCCCGTCGTTCGAAACGTGATGAACAGACGCGGTCTGGTCGTCGTCGCCGCTGCGCTCGCGTTGTTCGTGACCGGTAGCGCCGTCGCCCTCGCCGGCCCCGTGTCGGGAGGGCCCGGCGGCCTCCTCGCCGCGTCGAGCGACCCGCCGGCGCTGCTCCACTTCGATACCGACGAGGTCCGCTGTCCCGACGAGTTCGCAGCCAACGGTTCGACCTCGGTGGTCGCCGGCGGTCCGAACACCGAGATAACGTACGCTCGAAACGTCTCCCTGCCGGGTTCCTCGCACGCGGTCGGCGGCCCGACGTTCGAACGGCTGAACGAGTCCGCCTACGTCCTCGACGTCCCGATCGAGGAGGCGGGGAACGCGTCGCGGTCGTGTTCGGGGGTCGTCCGCTACAACGGCACGATGCGGATTCCCGCGGGCGACGATCCGTGGACCCTGATCGTGAAACAGGACGGCGAGACGGTCACGACGCTGCGCGGCGACTCGGACTCCTCGCTCCTCGGCGGGTCGACGAGCGTGAGCGGAAGCGTTTCGGCGCCCGCACGGTCGGACAACTCCACGAACTCATCGGAGTGAGCCACGGTTGTGGCGAACACCACCACAGTCCCTGCCGTTCATTTATAAATAGTTGACCGCAGATCGACGGTGAACGCCTCCAAAACCCCAGCCGCTCGGTGACACGTGGCTGCTGCCGGGGCGAACACCGCCAAAGCCCCAGCCGGGAGGCCGCCGGACGCTCGCTGCGCTCCTCAGTCGCTCACTCCGTTCGCTCCCTGCGGTGCTTATGTCGCCTCCGGCGGCCTCCCGGCTGCCCCTTTGAGTCCCGCCCCGCACAGCACCGCAACCTCACGCCTCCCCAGCCTCGCGGCTCCCTCCGCTTCGCTCCGGTCGCCGCGTCCCTCGCGCGTGCTCCTCACGTCCTTCGG
>NZ_AOJN01000067.1 GCF_000337335.1 Halorubrum distributum JCM 10118
GGGTCGCCGAAAATCGAACCGACCCCACCACCCACCACAGGGACCTATAACGGTGTCTAGGGGGACCCCACCCGGCACCTCTCACCTCGCGGTGGGACCGACCGATCTAGTCTGGTGGCGGTCCTCTATCCTCGTCGCGCCGGAAGTCTCCCGACGCAGCCGACACCCAGTCCTCGACGATCGGATCCCACGCCATCAGTGACCAGTCCTCCTCGAGCGCACTGCCGTCACGATCGTCGCCGCCCGGATCGCGTGGATCGAGATCGACGTCGGCGCTAGATCCGTACCGCCGCGACCCCGACGGCAGGAACGACAGCGAGCCACGACCGAGGTACGCACTGATGTAGTGCGCCGCGTTCCGTGCGTCCACCCGCCGGATGTCCACCACCCGGCCGAGGCCGACGCGCTCGGCCAACTGCGACAGTTCCCGCTGCGGCAGGAACCGATCCACGAGCAGGTGCAGGTGCGGCCGGTCCCGCTCGTCTCCCTCGTGCCGCACCCACAGATACGACAGGTTTGGATAGCGGTCCCTCAGTTCCGTCCTCAGCGCGTTCCACCGATCGGTGATGTACTCGTGCTTCTCCTCCTTCGACGCGGGCGCTCTGCGGTCCACTGTGAGCGTCAGGAACCGACGCATCTCCGGGCGCTCCTCCGTGATCCGTTCTATCTCCTCGATCAGTCCCATCCTCAGCCGGTGGCCGCAACACTCGCAGTCCCACGAACCGCAACGGTACGACGCCTGTTCCCCCGATTCTGTCTGGTACTTCAGGTGCGCCAAGTCCTTCCGGCAGTCCGGCCGCTCCCGATCCGGCCCGCAATCCCAGTCCCGACCGAGCCGTGACTGCTCATCCAACTCGACCTCGCCGTCGACGGGATCCGCGCTCACTCCGACCACCCCGACCGACGCGATCGCGAGCTGCTCCACGAGTGGCCCGACAGCACGTCCGGCCCAGCTGGGGCGGCACTATCCGACGACCGCGACGAAGACGAGCCGGTGGCACCGCACCGCACCATAGCCACCGGCACGTCTTCTACCGCACCGCACGGTGGAACGCCTGAATTGGCGAAGCATAGCGGCTCTTGAGTTGTTCTAACTAGCGTCGAGTAAAGACCGCACCGCCGCCGCACCGCCACCGCACAAGATAGCCCCCTCCCGCCGGTCGGGGGCGTGCGGATCGGGCGGCCCTCGAGCCGGGTACGCCGGCTCTCGGGCAAATCAAGATCGCCCGATCCTTGCGGTGGATCGGCGCTTAGTCGTCCAGACCGAGCGTTTCCGTGAACCGTCGAAACACTTACTGACTCGGCTGAGAGAGGACAGAGCGAGGACGAACCCTCCGGCCAAGAGGTTTCCACCGGGCGATTCTGCCACAAATCGCGTCCGGTGGAATCGTCCGTCGCCCGGGCCTTCTCCGGGCATTCACTCACGTTGCGTAGCTTTGACTGCGACGAGAACGACTAGCCCCTTAAAGAATACTGACCTTTCACCCCGGCAGAACATCTACCTATCCCGATACTACCAACACGCCCACATATTGTTATTAGCAGTTCTAACCATAGCCAGACAGAACCCGAAACCGCATGACAGCGCAGGGGTCGCCGATCGCCCCGGAGTATCACCCATCACAACTTACCGCCGTCTTGCGATTCTTCCCCCTGTCGAATCCCGGCCCTATCCGTACAATCGCAGGACGGCGTAAGGATACCCCTGTCTGAACCGCCACAACTTACCGCCGTCTTGCGATTCTCCCACCACAATCACTCGCCCCTCCGCTCCCTAATCGCAGGACGGCGCAAGGGTCGCCGAAAATCGAACCGACCCCACCACCCACCACAGGGACCTATAACGGTGTCTAGGGGGACCCCACCCGGCACCTCTCACCTCGCGGTGGGACC
>NZ_AOJN01000068.1 GCF_000337335.1 Halorubrum distributum JCM 10118
GTGAGGTCGGCACCTATGAGGTTCGCCTCGGTGAGGTCGGCCCCTCCGAGATCCGCGTCGGTGAGGTCGGCACCTCCGAGATCCGCGTCGGTGAGGTTGGCACCCCAGAGGTTCGCGCCGGGGAGGTCGGCCTTTCTAAGGTTCGCGCCGGGGAGGTCAGCATTGGGGGGTTCCACGTCGGTGGGGTCGGCATCAAAGAGGTCCGCGTCGGTGAGGTCGGCATCAAAGAGGTCCGCGTCGGTGAGGTCGGCACCCCCGAGGTTCGCCTCGGTGAGGTCGGCACCCCTGAGGTTCGCGTCGGTGAGGTCGGCACCAAAGAGGTCCGCGCCTGGGTGAATATCCTCTGGGGTAACATCAGGGTCGTTGGGGATGTCGTACTGGGAATCGGGCATACGGACGTATCTGCCAGCATCGGTCTAATTCTACCGCCTACGCCAGCTTCGGTCGCTGCCGATGCCTGACAAGAGGCCCCCGTCACCAAACGGCGACCGCATTACTTGATCCCTCCGCGTACGTGGCGATTTCCGCACTCTCATACCCTAAACGACGTGTCGTCGACGTCCTCGCGAAGGCAGCGCGAGGGCGGGTCTTCTACCCGCGGGTAGCCGTCGCTGCCGAGGAGGGCGAGCCGGTGGTCCGCGCGACGGGTTACGTCGGTGGGTCGCCCGTGTCGACGGCGGTGGGTGCGGGCGGCGTGCCCCGCTGTCGCGGCGGCGCGGTGTCGGGAGCGGTGTCCAGCGCCGTTTCACCCCCGTACACCCGGACATTCCAACCATCATCGGGGTCGTGCTGGCAATCGCAGCCCTCATCCGAACCACCATTATGGTGATTCGGTTCGCTGCGTGGCTACGAGAGTAGCCAGCCAGTAACGGCCTATGGGGAGTGGTAGGACAACCTCCCTCCCCGCCTGAGAAAGTTGGAGGAGAATTCGGGGGAGAAGGTCGCAGCACACCACGCAGTTCGACTCTGTGCGGTGTGATTTTTTGAACTCAATAGACGGAAGAGATGAGATCTATTCGAGATGAATCTTCTTCCACATCTTGTGTACTGCTCCACAGTCCCAGCATTTGACACGGTACCTATCTCCCGCCTCCTGAACTGACTCCCATTCTAAACCTCCACAATTAGGACATTCAATTTCTGCCATGTGTCTTCATTTGTAGTGCGACCACATTATATCAAGACAGACTACTCGCTGTGAAGCTCTCGAAAAATGTCCTTTCAGTCTCTTCGGGGTCCTAAAGCGGTGTTATTCCAATAGAACCGACTTCGCAACAGTTGGCATGTGTTGTCCGACCAAAGCAAAGATCGCAGAAGTGGAAAACAGAATGCCTCCAGCCATCCCCAACAAGTATCCGACAGCGAGCACGACGTCCCAGTCTACCCCTGGAAGAGGCAGACCCACAGCAGGATTAGAGACGGCCAGAAGCATCAAAATGAATGCTGAAACTACCACATCTTTTGCTATCACACGAAGTGTATCAGCCAATCTTCTAAGTTGCCCACTGCTTTTTGCGAAGTGAGTCAGCTGTGGCTCAACGACAGTCCTTGTCTCGCTCGGAGAGAGGGTCCACATATCTGTTTGGCCAGCTCGTCTTTTTTCCACACGATTGTCCTGAAGGAGGTCATTCAGGCGATTTCCGGTCTGGGTTGACTGGATAGAGAGGCTATCAGCTATTTCTCCCGTCGTCAGATACTCCACACCATTGCTCTTCTGTAGTTCCTCTCGGATGATGTTTAGAATCTCTTCATCGGTGTCATTGGGCTCATTCGGACCATTTTGGACTTCCGTGACCAAGTATTCACGAACGTTGTTTCGCATGAGCTATCGAGATGCCGCCCCCACGACCCCAATCACAGCTATGACAGCAACTGCGAGGGCTGCGAGGATGTAGATTACGCCCCACAACTCAAAATTAGCGAGCACCCCTGAGTTGTCGAGGGCAGTCCCGCTGATTGCCCTCCCGAATAGTATGAAGATTATCCCCCCGAATATGAGGCCGAAGATCGCTTCAAGGAGACTCCCTTCACCGCTCATCGATCCCACCTCTGTTCAGCCTTACTCTGACAGCTGGTTTTGGAGTGACCAACCATGGATGTAACAACGTGCTAAGGGTTATTGAAAAGGCCAGAAAGTTTACTTAAAGGATCGCGGGTTTATTCACGAAAAGTCTGCGACTTTGTATTCAGCAATTCCATTCTTGAGGGGCCAGAACGCCGAAAATGGAAGAGAGAAAGGTGCTGATTACTCGTCTTTGTGTTTTCCTCCGATGGGGACTGTTCGCCATTCCTCGCGGGCCATGTACCCCCTCAACTCAAGCCGGTGGCTGCCAGGCACGATCTCGGCCAGTGCCTCGACGCTGAACCTGAATTGCTCAACCTAGGCATAACTTCTCGCAGCGGGAGAGAGGGAATTGAACTTTGGCAGAGGAATAGTTGGCCACAATTGCCGACGCAACCGACTGTATCTATCATAAAAGAGCTCTCCTAGACCGCGAAGGCGGTGTTGTCCGTGTGGAGGTTGTCGATGTTTTAATCAGCCTTAGTCGGAGAGCTGGATGTTTCATCAATTTCGATCTGGTACGACAGACCATTATCCAGCGTCGAGCTAAC
Source organism: Halorubrum distributum JCM 10118 (assembly GCF_000337335.1). GTDB lineage: Archaea > Halobacteriota > Halobacteria > Halobacteriales > Haloferacaceae > Halorubrum > Halorubrum distributum. The sequence goes on from NZ_AOJN01000068.1 coordinate 2,614, forward strand.
TGTAACTCGAACGTCCCGGCCACGGCGATGTTCCGCTTCCTCAATAACCTCTTTGAGGAAACGTTTCTTTCCAGCCCCTAAATCCTGGAATCCGAGGTAGAGGAAGATACCCACTTCCTTGAGATAAGAACTATCCTCCTTAGATAGAGTCTCAAAAACACGCTTCCGATCGCGATCTTCCCAACACCGAGATAGCACCTCAAAGTCTTTTATTGAGTTTACAACGCGTTTCCGTATCTGGTATCTCCGATTTCGGATTGTTTGGGCGTTGGGAGAATCCTGTTCATCATCACTCTGTTCGTCACTGTCTTGCCCGTTAGAACTGTCAATCAACAGTTCGCGATCTTTCTTTGTGAGGATGCCGCGTTCCCTATTCGGGTGTTCTTCTCGAAGTCGTGGTGGGCATACATCATCAGGGATCGTTCCTGGGTCAGTACTCCCCACTCTGTCGCCTTTCGGCTCGCGGGTTGGCATGTGTCCACACTACACACACCATACACTTAAAATCAGGTGGGCGTTAGAGCTGTAGGGGATGCTGTTTATTCTTGAGACGTATGTTATCGTCCGTTAGAGTTAAGTGTGTGTTACTCATACACATGGGTATAGATGACATGCGAGGCTGAACCCGATTGAGTTCGGGAGAAGTCGCCCCGGGGGAAGCCCCGGAGGGAATAAGCTCGTGTACCGTTCCCGATGACGTAGGGGTCATCGGCGAAACAGGAACCGTACCCAGCTGGCGGTTGAGGCCGTCAGTAGGGGTGACCGATCGGAATCGGCGCCTGTCTTGGAACGCCCTTCCGTTTCAGGCAGTGAACCTCCATTGTAGGAGGGTTGGAAGGTGCGTCTGGGCATATCACCCGGACGTGTTAAAACCTTCTCCGACCGGTGGTAGCCATACAACAATAGGTAACAAACAGTGTCAACACAGAGGTACAGGCAGACAGCTATCGAGTTCCTCGTGTTGACGAAACTGTTCGCAGTCGCCGTGGTGATTGGGAATATTCATCCGGCGCTACCGAGGTCGTTCATCAGCTGGAATACGCTGTTGACGATCATATTCAGTTTCGTCAGTACGGGGAGTTGGATGCTCGCAGGGGGGAAATCAGATCAGGAGACGAAATCCCAATAACCGAGCAAAGGCCGAGTTGAAGCCGTCAATTTCTCTTTATTTTTCAGTCGTAACGGACAGAACCCTAGCCATGTCTGACGCACCTTTACGTATCCGTATACGCATACGTAAGCGTATATGCCCGATCCAGCACTGAGAGCCGCTACTTTCCTCGACAAAGGTGGCGTCGGGAAGACCACAGCAACGGCGCATCTCGGCGTCGCTCTCGACCGACACGGGTACGATGTCCTGCTCCTCGATCTCGCCGGGAAGCAGGGCGACCTCGCCAAACACTTCGGTCTCTGGGGCGACATCCAAGCCGATGACGACCGCTGGCCGAACATCACCACGGTATTTCAGGACCAGTGGGAGACGATCTCCGAGAAGCTCCCTACGGCCGTCGAGGACCTCATCGTCCCGACCGGCGAAGGACCCGACCTCATCCCGGCGCACGAGAGCCTGGACGGCCTCGACGCAACGCTCGGGAATATCGACGAGGCCGCGGAGCGATACAGTCGGCTCGACGAGTTCCTTACCGGCTACGTGGAAGATGACTACGACGTCATCCTTGTAGACCTGCCTGGTTCGACGTCGAACATCGCGTACAACGGCCTCTGGGCGGCGAAGCACGTCGTCGCCCCCGTCCGCCCCGGGCCGTTCGAGGCGGGACAGGCCGCACAGCTGCGACGGGACTTGAAGACGATCCGGGAGGAGCAAGATGTCAATATCGAGCTAGTGATGGTGCTGCTGAACGAGGTTGATGAGCGCACCAAGGCGGGGAAGGCGTACCTCGAAGAGTTCGAGGACGAGTACCCGGAGGCACTCGCTCCTGCGCAGATCCCCAGCTCTCAAGACGTACAGAACGCACAAATGAACGGCGGGACGCTCTTCGCGCTGGAGCGTCCGTCGAAGACAGCCCAGCGAGCCATCGAAGCATATGAGACCGATGCGGAGGCTCTCGTGGAGCGGCTGGGAGGTGGCCGATGACGGACGACGACGAGGAACTAGAGCAGTTACGAGAGGACACGGAGCTCGGGACACGTGCCGAGTATTCCACGCCAGGTGAGGAAACCACCAACCTGGAGGACACGATGGTCGCGCTGCTCGCCGATGTCGAGGCGGGCGAAGTCTCGAAGACACTCTCGGTTCGGGATGAGCGTCTTACGGCGCTCGTGCGGGGGCTAGAGGAGACAGGTGGTCTCGACGACGTTGGAGAGGCTCTCCGCGAAGAACTTGGGCGTGAAGCCGATGCTGACGGGACTGACAGGAGCGAGATGCTACGGCTAGCCGTCCGTCTCGGTCTTCAGAAGGCTGCGCCGGAAGTCCTCGACACGGCCCGGGATGCCTCCGCCAGACACGCCAGCGAGCAGTTCTAAGCTACATATACGTATACGTATACGGATACGCTTACGAAAATAGACGCCTAGCCGTCCTTCAATTTCGGAGAACGAGAGCGATAGGCCGCGTAGTTTCTATCGCGGAATGTGATTTATGAACAGACGAAATGAGGTGTCTCCCGGAAACACTCCACTATGGAAGTGTATCTTCGCGGTCTGACCCCCTGATTCAGGACGACAAGAACGGCATCTCTTGGGTGTGAGCGTCGTGGATGCTGGTTTTCGGTGGTGGCTGGTCAGAGTCCGGGAGAACTATCTAGAGCGATGGCCCCATCACCCCTACCATCCTGCGGTTTCAGTCTTAACCAACAGCCGGCAGTTTTACCACCGGTCGTTGGTTAAGACTGAGCAGAGCGGCTTTCCCGGATCACACGGATCGGTGTGTATGGGCGATATCTTCCGCGTCAACTGCCCGGGCTGTGGAGAGGAGAAGGGCCCGATCACGACGCATCCCGGCACCGTTGGCATCCACTGTTCGTGCGGGGTCACCGCAACCGTCGACATCGGCACACAAAAAATAGACGAATGGTGGGAGCGGGAAGACTGACCTACCCGAGGTCGACACTACGTTTATCCTTCACACCGGGTAGAACGTGGTATGAGCCGTGAACCCCCCGACGCCGACATGATCTCAGACGAGGAGCTCACCGAACTGCTCGCCGATGCTGAGGGGACAACGCCCGAGGAGATCGAGCGCGGCGCTGCCGAACTCAATATCGCGCCGCCTGAAGAGGCGACCGTCGTCAACGACGAGTAAACTACGGTTTTGACGTGGTTTTAGTGCCGCCGAGCAGCAGATACGAGTGATCTACTGACTAACGGTCTGTTCTCGCACAACTACAAAATGGTATAATAGCTTTACACAGATCTGAGCAGTCTGTTTTGTCGTCCTAATCGTTCCTCATTTGTTCGGCTCGATTGCGGAGTGATTGGATGTACTCCCGGACACGATCTTCGGGGAGATCAAACTGTGCGGACACCCACTGCATCGACATGGTGGGCTGGGCCGCGTAGTAGGCCATGAGCACGTCTTCACGGGAGCGAGCGACCGCCGGTGGTGCACCCCGTTCTCCCGTCTTTTCTTCGCGAAAGCCGCCTGTGACCGTCTGCACGTCGGCGTAGAGCCGAGCCTTGTCCGGGTTCTCGAAGGTCTTGATGCGACCCATCGGTCCCTCGTAGTGGTATTTGTTGTAATCGCCGTCGCGACCTTCTTCAACGATTCGGCAGCTGTGGGCGTACTCCTCAATTACTGATTCGCTCATTTCACCCNGGTATTTGTTGTAATCGCCGTCGCGACCTTCTTCAACGATTCGGCAGCTGTGGGCGTACTCCTCAATTACTGATTCGCTCATTTCACCCACCTCTTCCCGATGGCAGGGATCGGATCGTTGTCAGGCATCGATACCAGCCTCGCGTTATCGCAAATACCGCTTACAGATGGTCTTGTTGGCTCCTGTCGGAAACACCACCGGAACCGCCACAGCGGACGACTCACCGCCATATTTGGGCACTTTCTCGTCATCTGCTGGGGGCCGCCAGTGGATCTCGGCGGGGGACAGTCTGGTCGTAGATTCCGAATTTGTAGATGTTGTCGAGATACGGCTGTTCGATGTTGATTTTGTAGTTCCGCCAGTCGGAGTGGCTGTAGGTGTTCTCGCGAGCCGTTGACTCTCTCCGCTCAGAACCGACCGTCGCTGACTTGTCAACGTCGCCCCGTATGTACGCGATGACACCAGCCGGCATCCACCCCCGATACACGCCGTGATTGTGCTTATGATTGTCCGTGAAGTAATGCCGGAAGTAGTGCATGAAGACGTTCTCCTCGGTCGGGGCTCCCTGTTCGTACCAGCCGTACTCGGCTAGCACTCCATCAGCCGAACCCTTTTCCCCAAATTGACCTCGCACAGAGCCGTACGTGAGCCGGTCTAGAGTTCCCTCACTACTCGGCTTGGTGAATAGGGGGATTGCTATGTCCCGGTGGTCGTGTTCGAGGGGTGGATTCCGAGTCAGCAGATACTCGAGGAGCGCTGTCTTGAGTTCGTCGTCGATCGGGATGACAGAACCCTGTTCGTCCTTTCGTTTGTTTCCGTGTTTCCGAATCTCCTCTCGGATTTCGGTTCCCTCGTTGAATTTCGTGTAAACGAACATCGTGTCCGGCTTGTCGCGCACTTCAGAGATGAGGTTGATATCGTACTGGTCCAAGAAACGCTGGTACAGCGGGTGGGTGTTGCCCGCTCCGTCCCCGAGATGGACACACCGCAAGTCGATGTTGACGAGTTCGCCGATGCGGACACCAGTCTTCAGTAGCGTCAAGATGATCGCCCGCTCGAAGGGGGTGTCCAGCCATTCCAGAAACTCGCGCATCTCATCCATCTCCTTCCGAGGGCGGTCTGGTGGCGTCAAATCGAATTCATCTTCGGGGAACGACCGGAGGGCCTGTTGGGCGGGGTTGTTGCTCACCACTCCCTTCTCCTCTTTGAGGAAATTGTAGAAATCGACGAGCACGCTGAGGATATTATGTCTTGACACATCCGAGAGGTCAAGTTCGAGCAAGCCGTCGACATCCGGGTGGGTCCTGGTCAGATAGCGGTCAGAGTGCTTCAGATGGTCGTTGAACTCGACTACGTGCCCATCGTCGACCATGCAGACGTGTACCCGATCAAGCCAGTAGACAAACGCTTCAAACTCACGCAATACCGATTCCTGGTCCTGAACCATTCGTTCCTGTCGTCCCCGGACGAGTTTGTTGCTGATGAACTCCGAGATGGCGTTGGACTTGACTTCAACCTCGTCGACGGAGTTGGTGGTGTCAGCTTCTCGAATCTCCTCTTCGGTGAACTGGTCACTGATTGAAGACATTATCTCCCCCGAATGTACCCCTTGCCCGTGACGTATTTGACCTCTCCCGAGTCGCGCAACTCGTCGAGGACATCGGCCACAACCTCCTCCGAGACAGTCTTTTGCAGTTCGTCGATTGGGACCGCATCATCCTCGGCGGTGGGGAGATTGCGCTTGATTTGCTGCACGAAGCGGTCCTGACCAGCGGTAGAGGCGGGCTCTGTGGGTTCGCTGGCCTGCTGTGTCTCCCCCTCCTCGTCAAGCCTCTTCTGCATCTCAAGCACGTCGAAGTCCCCACCAGCATCCCACAGCCTCCACCCTGCCCTAAATCGTGTCAGGACAAATGCTGATTTAGTCATCCCTGCTTCGTCTGCTCGTTTTTTGATGAGTTCTTTCTCTTTGTCGGAGAATCCGTACACACCGAGTTTAGCCATGGATAGAATCAGTTAGGAGTGGTTGGTATAAAAAAACATTGGATAAACCACTTCAAAAACCAGTTGACTATCGATAAATTATATAATATATATTATCACCACACTGTCTTGTGGTTGAGACTATATGGAAAAACCACTTCATGAACAGTGAAGTGGTATTAGCATAGTTGATATTAGTTGAGAGTAGGATATAGTAGTATTTTCAACCATCTTAATCGGCGATATATCCTAGATTAGTTATTTATTAGGCGAGCCTCAATAGGCTGGCAATGGCTGATGAAAAAGCACAGTCGAAGCGGGGGAGTTTGGCCGTCAACAACAACGGTCGAGTGACGATTCCCGCCCGGCTCCGTGATTACTTCAACCTCCCCGATACCGACGAAAATGAGGTTTATATTGTTGCTGATATCAAGGGCCTCGATCCGGTGAAGCATCCAGATCACGAGATGAAGGCTGACGAAGGAGGTGACACTCTGTAGTTGCGACTGGGTGTGGTAGTGAGCCAGGGGCGAAGGAACGCCCCTAGAACTCGCGGACTATCCGATTGGCCCCCGGAATGTCCGTACTGGTTCTACTACCGCTGGAGACTTAGAGTCAGTCGATCACGTCGGGTTTGAGTGAAAGTGTCTGCTTGGGAAGAGTGTGGAACCTAGCGGGGCCTCGCCGCGGGGGGCGCCGCCTCTGGAACTAGTCGTTCACGGAGTTCTGCGAAATGACGCTTCGCGCAGCTTGGACAGCACTTGGTGTGCGTAAGTCTGTTCCAGCGAACCAGTCACTCGACGACCGGTTCTTCCAGTAGCTGTCCACCGGTCCGGACAGCGGTCGTGAGTGGCGACGCTGTCGCGTCGGCGGCAGTCCGCCGCCGACAGAGACGATCTATCCCAAAGATCACTCTCACCAGCGCTTCGAAGACACTTCACGACCAGTTCGATCTGATTCACCGGCATCAGACGAGATTACGCGGCTGTCGATATAATCGACTGAGAGTTTCTCGCTCAAAATCAACCAGCCGACATATGTGATTCTACGTTTAGGAAGTCAGATCAATAATATCAGCTGTCTCAAATCGCTCCTGGGAGACACCCAGTTGGCGGAGTAGCACACGCCAGGAGATGTCTCGTGCCCGCTGTTCACCCATTGAGTCGTGATTTCGAAACGTCCACTCGTCGATCACATCATCAACTGTACCGGCTGTTGTGACCAATTTGCCTACTTCGCGCTCAATGGAGTCTTCAACTGTGTAGACGACAAAAAAGTAGAGATAGCTTGCTGTATCAGACCAGTTTTCAGCCATATATGACAAAACGCCATGGTGATGCGCCCAGATTCGGAACCGTCCGTACCCACCAGAGGGGTATCGATAAATACAGCTCTTACACTCGACACGTCCGTAGACACCGTCTGTCGGCGTGACGAACGTATCGTAGTGACTCTGATCAGACCAGGAATGAAATGAACACCCTTCGCTGAGGACAGCACCCGCCAGCCGTTCAGCATTATAGCCGCGACTCGACGCGGTTTCGCCACCTCGTCCGGTTGCCTGGTTTGCCTCAAAATCTTCTCTGACGTCTTCGAGTTTGATCGATGGATGCTGTACGAACGGAGAGTCATTACTCATGTAAGCCGTCCTCCCAGAGCGGTGTACCCTCAGCAAGTTCTGCGAACCAGTGTCCGGATGTACACGCTGGACACATGGGTGGGTTTGCTGGATTGCCGTCCCACTCCAGTTCGTTCCAATCCCAAGCGTACTCTTCTCCACAGAGTGCACACGTCCACGGGTAGACATCTGTCTCGGCCTCTGCTGCGAGATCTGGATACTGATATGCGAGCGTCGGTGTCAGTGCGTCAGCCCCACCTTCAGCTTCGAGTGCTTCGACGACGGCGTGGCGTGGATAAGATGTTAAGGGAAGAACCCCCGTCGCCGGCGTATCCGCGAACGGGTCGTCATCGCGACCGCAGCGCTGACGGTACGAGCAGTACTCACATCCCCACTGTTGTTCAGGATCTGCTGGCGGCAGTTCATCACTGAGTCGGTAGGTTGTCTGGTCTGCTGCCCAGTCAATGACTGTCTCCGTCCAGAACTCGGAGTCAAACTCAACGCAGACCGGGAGAAGGTCGTGCTGGGTGCGGTCGACGTAGATAACCAACCCCATATCGAGTGAATGTGAGACCGTCTGATCGAGGCCGTGGAGATAAGCATGGAGTTGTGCCTTGTGGCGGCGATCCGGGGTGGGATCTGCCTGGTCAAACTGGGTCAGCGAGCGTTTGGTTTTGATTTCGGTCGGTAACAGCGGGTCGCCTGCTTCAGTACAAATGACGGGGTCAGTCGAGCCCCTAATGTGGAGAGCGCCTTGGTCGGTCGCCATCTCATACTCGACCCACATGGAATTCTGGACGTACGCATCGGCAGCTGTGTCAAGCGCCACATCCTCAAGAAACGGCATGATAAGATCTTCTTCGATACGACTGCCAGCCCAGAAAATTCCCGCAGGCGGCTCATCCTCAACGGGCGTGTTCTTCGCTTTGTAGTAGGTTTTCCGCTGACACTGAAGCAGTTGATGTGGGGAATGCCGCTCCGGGTCACGGAGTGTGTCTGGCGCGTGTCGCCACGGTTGGCCGTCGCGGAGATTCTGCCTGATTTGACGTTCTCGATACCAGTCGGTAAAGGCATCTTTCGTNGTGTCTGGCGCGTGTCGCCACGGTTGGCCGTCGCGGAGATTCTGCCTGATTTGACGTTCTCGATACCAGTCGGTAAAGGCATCTTTCGTGATGGCTTCACTGAGCATCCGGATCCGATCATGGAACTGTGGCGTACTCGCAGTCATTACCTCACCCTTGAGTCTGTGTCATCTACCTACAGTCCTGACACAGAGACGATTCCAGTTCAACCACAATTGTACCACCCAGCGAATCGCTGGGGTTGCTGAGCCTCTCATTACCCACAATCTATGTTCCACTACAATAAATTTGACTACGATACCGTAGTACAAATACAACGATATCGTAATTCTATTTTGACACTTCGAAGGATGTAAACCCTAGATTTGTGACTTCGTAATGATGAGGAAACCCGGCAGTTGGATGCAAAATCCGACTGATGAGCGGATTTTAGAGGTCCTCGATACCGGGTTAAGACTTGGCCCTACAGCGATTGCTAAAAATATTGATAAGCATCGTGTTACGGTCAGTGACCGACTTCAAGAGCTTCAGAAATATGGCTTCGTAGAGTGCCCCGAAGATGGCTATTACGAAATTACTGATGTTGGGGAGCAGTATCTTGAAGGAAAAGTTGATGCCAGTAAGCTAGAGGAAAATTAAGTATAAAATTACTATTTTTCGACATCTCTGTCGAACCGGTGTAGACAGAATGGGCTCTGGTGAAACCCTCAACCTGCGATATTTGTCGGCCTTCTGCTAAGTACAGAGCGCGTATTGTGATGAGTTGTTTTACCATGATAAGTGTCATCAATCTCGCGCTGGTATGGGAGCTATGGAGCAGCCCGAGCCCGCCGAGGGGTGGCCAGACAGGCCCCTTTCGGAGGCAGAAACGAAAGCCCGCTTCACCGAAGAAGAGAACGTTGTCGCTGTCTGGGTGATGGACCATACGACGGACATCCAGTCGGTAGCCGCTCCACCTAGTGCGCCCGGCGACGCGGTTGTTGATATCGTTGTGGAGACGAATACCGGATACAATATGTACAGTTTCACCCGTGGGCAGTGGATGAATTACGGAACCCAGCGAAAAGACGATGAAGAGAGCCCCTCGATGGCAGGAACACTCGAAAGCTACCGGGTCCTCACAGGGGAACCAGAATCGTTCTGAGCGAACGCACCGGGACGACTCTCTGTAGTTGCTGGCTCGATGAATCTGCCCCCTGTATCTCGCACGACGCTCCTGACAAGTAGCAAAAAAGTTTGTATCTTGACCAGTACGTGATCCCCTGTACTGACCGATATTGATCCGGGGATGTGAGCTGTTCTATGACATCGCGCGAGATGGTTACTCACGACCTGCGGTCACGCTGCTGTCCCGGACAGTACTTTCGCCCCGCTCGCCCGAAGTATAAGTCACAGAGTCTGTAATATCGGGCTGAGGGAGCAAAGCTGGGTCGGTCTCACCGACCGAACCAGCTCTAAAATAGTGTCACACGCTCCCTCTCCCCCTGAAAAGAGCTGCCGATCTCGTGAGAATGACCCCCGATAATCCAGAGACGGTCCGTGGCCCCTGCTCATTCTGTGGCGATACAGTTACCGACCGACACGCGATCATCGAGTATGAAACAGATAGCGGTAGACCGGGCGTGTGGGCCGAATGCCCCGGCTGTGGCGAGATCGTTGACCCCACCCATGCTTAGTAAACAGTTCATCCAGCAGATCGTCAGGCTCGAGCCGTCATCGACAACGCACCACGAGTGCCGTTACTGTGGGTACAGCGTGGGGAAGGACGTCGATGAATGTCCACAGTGTGGCTCTGCCGAGATTGCGGCCTACGATCTTGAGTAATTGCTGAGGTGCTCACGGTTGGGAGAGGGGTTCAATACCTTATGTAGCACCCGAACGCTAACATGGCACCAATTGTTACATAAGGTATGGAGCAGCCGTCACCACCCACCTCGCTCCCGAAGTATCTCGCTGAGGGGCTCCCCAAACAGGATACGGAGACACTCCAAGAGGTACAGAACTACGTCGAGGCGCTCATCGAGTATCGCGACCAGTCGGTTGACACCGACGAGCTTCCCGAGACTGCCGAGCCCGTCGACGAGCCTGATGGCGCAGGAAGCGGGACCGTCGTCAAAGAGAAAGTCACCTGTGGCGACGATAGCTGTAAGTGCGCTAGCGGAGATCCCGCGGATATGCACGGCCCGTATCTCTATCGTTACTATCGTGAAAACGGGACGATGAAATCGGAGTACATCGGGAAGCCAGGAGGCGAGTAGGGTGGATCAGGATAGTCGTGGTTCCAACGATCCCAGTCAAATAGACAGTTGCTACTAAAACGACGTTACAGCGCCCGTGAGTCGCGTTCGACGATACTAGCAAACGCGACGTTCTCTTTGACTTGCTCGATCTCGACCGACGGCTCATCACCTGGTTGTCCGCCGGGGACGATCACGACGTAGCCGCGTTCAACCTTCGCAATGCCGTCACCTTGATCACCAGTTGTCTCGATCGTCACGTCCCGGACTTCACCTTCGTCTACGGGAGGACCGTCCGACGTCGGAGTTGGTTCTTGCGCAGCCGATTGGGGTTGCTCTTCCTGAGTCTTCTTGCTTGTCGAGGATTCTGATTTCAAGATCGCGACGCGATACGTTTCGTCGGCAGCAAGCGCGCCGTGTTCGATTTCACTCGCGGGGACATCCACAATATATGAGCCGTCACGTTCTTCGATTTGAGCACTAAACATAGTGCGAAGCGAATCAGAAATTTCGACCATCAGGTATCACGAATTGTAGCTAGTCAACGTATCTAAATCTCGCGTTTCGCGCTACTCTGAGGTGGTAATCTAGTGTATTCTGAAGAGACCACGCAGATCCCAAACAGAAACTCCTCGAAAGGTTAGCAGGCCAGATCGGTCAATACAGAGTGACTATTTAGAAACGAACGGCCCTGTCGAACTATTCACCACTCTTTTCGATCAGATTTTTGATTCGAGCGGGGATCTCCGCCTTACAATTCGGACAGCTGTAGCTGAGAGAATCGGCAAGAACGTGGATGAGCCAATCGTCGTTAATGCGGCTTTCGTAGCCGCACTGAGGGCAATAGAGCATCGACCTGTCGGAGGGCAGTTGCTTCGTAGCGGAAGTGGAGGACGCCATTTCCCCTCCTTCGGTCTGGCCAGGGATAACCGTTCGCATTACGACCCAAATGCGGAACGCGAGTCACCCGTGCCAATCGATCCCCAGTTCGGTCGATAAGCAAGCGCGTTCTATCGGCTGATTCGGCTGTAAATTCACGAAATAAATGTCGTGGAAACTCTTCTATGACACCCTAGGAACAGCATGAGTGGCCCAACAATCTCGTCAAGAAATATGATGGCGAGAACAGTATACCAAGCCCCCACAAATCACCGGTGACAGACGCCTTAATTCCTCTAGAACTCATCCTACAAGCTCCCCAGTAGTTGCTTCTTGGAGGCTCAGCTGACGCGGGCGCCTCCCCATTATCTCAGTCTCGCGTTCAACAAGGGCACCACCAGCGACAGCAGCGTCCTCTCGATAACACGCTCTCGCAGTCACTGCCCACAGCGCTGGCAGCACCTCATCGAGTAACGGCCATGGCTCTGTGAGTTCCAGTAAGACATCGCCAGCGAACCCGACTTCTTCTGGTGAGACTGGTCCATCTGGCCCGTGATGACTCCGAGCTGTCCGTAACGCTCCGGCCGCAGCGTGGACGTCATTGCTGACGGTCGGATCGCTCACCCATTGCGGGTAGATATCCTGGTACCGTTCAGGAAGTTCTCCGTCGTCCCGGTCCGTTTCCGCAAACGACAGCTGGAGCCGGTAGCCAGCATCTGTCATCGCGACGATTCCAGCATCGACGAGGTCAGGGAGGTGGTCACGAAGCGAGCGAGCCGACACGCCGGCTCTCTCGGCGAGTGCTGACTGCGTCAGGAATTCTTCAGCGTCGGCGAGTGCCACGAGGGCCTTTCGCGGCGTCGACGACGCATTCCGGAGTACCTGCTCTGGGGACAGTGCTGCGATGATACGCCGGAGCTCTACAGACCGGATATGTCGCGTCTCGGCTTCCGGCTCCAAGGCACGAGCGACGCCGTTCGCGATAGCGAGCGGTGACCGACACAGCCCGTGGAGCACCGATACCGCCTCTGGAGTTGTGAGGAGGTTCTTTTCTTCAAGTGCTGTGTCAAGAAGGTCGCGGTACTGGGCTCGACTCGTCGACGTCTGGACGGGGACGCGGACACCGATCTCGGGGGCATCATCCCGGATGTCCCTCGGCGAGACGTTGGATCGAAGCTTCTCAGCGAACACTTCCTGGCGGTCGCCGTAATCAGCAAACAGACACCACGAGCCGATGAGCTCACCGAACGGCTCTGCGGCGTTGACATCGACATCTAGTGACCACCGGAGGACCTCGTCACGATCCTCAAACAGTTGCCGAAACACCGACGCCATCCCGTATTTCGACGCAATCGCCGAGTTGATTCCAACGAACTTCGCGATAGCTGAGAGCTTCTCGTCGGCAAAATCGCTCTTGAACCGGGGCATCCGACCGATTCGGAGGATGTCCACACCGGCGAAGTCCAGTAACCGAGTCATTACGCCAATTACGCCGAGCGATTCAGTGAGAATCTTCGTCCGAAACGCCGTTCGAGAGTTGTACTCGCGGTACTCGCCGTGAGTCATGTCCCGCGTCATCTCGCAAATCTCCTCGAGAACAGCTTGTATGCGGTCGCCAAACTCATCGACATCGTTGACGAGTTCGTCTTCTTCAGCAATCCACCCGAGACACGCACTGTTCTGTAGGATATTGGGTGTCTCTTGGAGCAGTCGGCGGAAATCACCATTCTTGTCGAGTCGCTCGTCAGTTAGCAGATTGTCCCAGACAAACTCGTCACCCAACGACCGAGCAGTACAGACTGCCCACTGCATCGGATTGTCGACTTCGGCGGCCACGGCGAGCCGATCATTGTCCCAGTCCATGTAGCGGCGGGGAGCTGCTCGATCCTCCCACTCAGAGACCGCCGCATCGACGGTTGCGACGCCATTCTCGGGGGTCGCCGCGACGGCGGCCTGATACGTAGAGCGAGAAAGCGGCTGAATGGTGTGGAGTGCTGGGAGGCGGTCGCGGCTCCAGCCGGTCCCCCCCTCACGTGTGTGCGCGGGTCTAGACTCCATATTGTCGGCAGATTTTCCGGTCCGACTCACAAAATTCTGAAGGGGTTTTTGTCGCGTTCCAGATCGTCCGATTTCTTCGAGGAAACGCACGCCAGCCGGGCGAATTGCGACTTTGCTCCCGTCGCTGGTTGCGATACGATCCGTCACGAGTTCGTGTTCGCGAAGCTGGCGTAGGTGGTACGCGACGTTGTTCCGGGACTGGTCGGGGTCATCGTACGGAGCAGCCTCATAGAGCGCCTCGTAGCCGGCTGTCTGGCCGGCTTCCGCGCCGATACGCTCGAGGGTTGCGACAACCTCACCGTCCGTCTCAAGCGCCTCACACGCAGCCGCAACGTGGTCGTCGACAGTTCCATGAGCGCGCTGGCCTGTATCGCATTGTGAACTCACATCGAACGCTGCCACGTCCGGGACGTTCCCATCCAGCTCGTCGACATCAATCTCTGGATCGTAACTCCAAGCGAAGCGCCGCATCCAGATAGACGACTCAAACACAATCCGGACGTCCACACCGTGGCCAAGCCAACTGAGCAGCTGGACCATCTGCCGGCGTTGGTCAGCGTGGCCGATCTCCCGGAAAGACTCATCGATCCGCACGGTGAGCGTCGGCGTATGGTCTGCGGCTGCGAGCAACGGCTTCACAACGCGGCGAACATCCGCAAGCTCACCAGGGAACCCGATGCCAAGCGGGCCAAACTCTGAACTCCCAAAGCTCTCGAGCAGTTCGAGCGCCTGCTGATGCTGCTCGGACTCGACGTCTTTACACAAGCTCAACAGCGTCGACGCAACGATCGACCCGTTGAGGCTCTCTGCGTCTGGAAGCGCCTCTCGGTCGACTGTCCCGAGCTGATCGTCGATAATCGATTCAAGCGTCTGCCAGGCGGCCCCATCTGCGACACCACCGACGAGTTCGCGCACGGCGAGCGCAATATCGGCTTCGAGGACCCCAACAAGACGCCGCCAGAGTTCACCCGGTCGGCTCTCTTTGTCGAGGCGTACTGTCCCAGACGACACGGCCGGGTACTGCTGAACCACCCAGAGACCCGCGTCCTCATCACAGCGGAGATCTCCAAGCTGACGAGAGCTCTGATCGGTTTTCTCGGGTGACTCTCGTTCCGCTGTGTCGAGGTGCTGGTCGTCTGCGAAGGCACCTGTAAGCACCTGTACGCCGAGTGGTTGGCCGACAAGGTCGTGGTCCCATTCCTCTTCAAGATCGGCGTAGTGGCCAACCTCGTCGAACTCAGCGCCGGCGTTACGAGTGTTCGCGAGAAGCGCCGCCCGTTGCTCAACAGCATTCTCCCACGTGTCCGCTCTTGCTCGACGTCGCAACTGGCCATCTGAATGCTGACTCCCACACCGGGGGCACTCACGAGTGCTAGCAGCACCACTACTGACGGCATCCTCGATGACCCAGTGTTGGCTACAGTTGGAACAGCCAACGACAGCGAAGCGACTCACGCCGCTGGCACACCTCCATGAGCCGGGTGGTCCTGCATAGTGCGCTCTCCGCGCACGTGCTCGACGCTACGGCCGAAATCGGATAATCGGCCGTTTCAGAGACAGCAGAGAGGGTTATCGGCGAAAGCCGGAGATGACTCTCACCACCGCAACCATTAAGACCACTTCGGAAGAAATGAGGAGTAGGACATATCCTCGGACAGGTGCCATCCTGTCCCTTCCCAAGCGGCCCCTGCTGCCAACAGGGGAACTTCCCCCCTTTCTAAACATCGCCTAGCCGTGCATACTGCGATGTTGCGCTTGCCTCCGTCTTAATACTCACGCCGAGCGTCAGACATACATACAATTGCTGGTATTTTGCCCCGGTGTCCGTATTCAGGCGGTTTACACACCGCTAAAGCGGGTAACTGGCAATTGTAATGTGTTCCATGTGGGAGCCCTCCTACGAATTCATCCAATCAGCATCCACGCACTCGGATACAGCTGTGAGTTCTGTAAGCAGCCTCAAGCATTTAGCATCCAACAGTCTCACTACGAATATGTCGTTTCGGGTCAGCTGGCACAATCTCCTTGAGCGGTTAGATGACCTCCCGGAAGGAGCGACGCTCCGGACACCACTCTCGAACGACCGGTTTCAGATAACTGGCGTCCAGGAACACCGTGTCATCATCAGATTCACGGATAGCGGTGAGTCGCGACCGCTTCAAAAAGACCAGTTCGAGACACTATATCGGCGTGTTACCGACTCTACCGATGGGTTCGACCTTGATCGACTCCCCCCCGATGCGGATCCATACCCGACGGTATTGAGTCTCCATCCACGATTTGAGGTGAACGACGACCGAGGTGTGATAATCGAGACCGAAGCGCCAACCACCTCATTGTTATTGGACGAGGACCCGTCCTCTGAGCCTGCTCCCGACGAACGGACAGAACCTGATCTCGATGTCTACGCGGATGCGCTGTTGCTCGTCGACGCGCTGGAACGCCACGAGGTTACAGCGCTCGAAGAGGTCGAGACAGGGACACTCATCGACCTGTATACCTTGCTCTCGGACGTTCAACGGAACGCCAACGACCTCCGCAAGGAGATCGCGGACACGCTCTTAGATCGACTCCATCACGACCGACCGGTCTCGGGATCGTACGGCTCGGTCCAGCGGACCGCTCGGACGAACCGCTCGCTCAAAGATGACGACGAGGTACTGGACACGCTCGAATCAGCCGGGATCGACCGTGATCGGGTGGTGAGTGTTGATCGCGGGAAGGTTGACGACGCCCTCGAGGTGACTGATGTCGCTGAAAACGACGTCTACAAGATTGAAGAAACCGAGTACGTTCGGAAAGCCGAGGTGGACGAAGACCGCAAAGAGACACGGCTCCAAGGGCTGAAAGACCAACTTGCGGCGAGCGATGCTGACGACGCCGACCAGCTTCGCGACGAAGTCGAAGAGCTCGAATCGCGGATCGAGGAACTGACCGAATTCAAGTCTGGACAGTCGTATCACACGCGCTCGAATGCCGACCGATGAGTTGGTCTGGCGATGTGACGAGGGGAGACACGCTACGATCGACGTCGGCCCGAACGTGGGTGTTCCTCAACGGTCGACGCGAGTCCCTCGAGGCTCTCCAGCACAGGTAGTTTATCTGTCTGATGTGAGAATCGTTGGTATGGGTGACCCGGATTCTCCAACCGTCTCGGTATCTCTCTCTAGTCCCACGGATATTCCAGCAGTTCTGAATCGAGCTGGCATCGATCACGTGAGTGTCCATGATCACCGACTCCTTGCTATCTATCACACGGCAATTCTCAACGTGACGACTGATCCGCATCAGCTATCGGATGCACAAACACTCGAGGTCGAATGCTGGGAGGATCCAATTCCATCTCGTGCTGATGGAAAGTCGTCACAAGATATTCTTCAGGACTTCACCGACGTGTTCGACTCTGCCGGGGACTATTGAGAGATTCACTCCGGTGGATCGACCTGATCAGCACAGCATCACGACCAATCTCATAACGAGTGTTAGCAACAGAAAGAACGATTATAATGGATACACGTTAGCTGTTGGATATGAGTGCGTCACAGGGTGAAGCCGATCTCTCGGAGGACCAACGTGCGGGTCTTGAATTGGTCCGTGAGACGGGTGGGATTCACCAGAGCGACTTTTGGAAAGAGCTAGATGTCTCTTCGCGAAAAGGAAGCCGACTAGTCGAAGCGCTTGAGAGTGCCGAGCTGATCCAGCGTGAGGAAACGGTGTACGAAGGTCAACGGACCTACTATCTCGAACCAACAGCATCTGATCGTGACTTTTCACTGCTGATGGCGGGCGACATGCTCTCGCCATTCATTGGTGAAGAAGAGGTCGATCCGCAGGCAGACGCCTTCTCCCAATGGCTGATGAACATCACGTACGAGGAAGAGTGACTCTGTTCTCGAGGGCTTCTGGCGGCCTTTAGTCGCCAAATCTCATACTTGTATTGAGGTAGGACTCAATATCCGCAATTGGGTGCCCATCTCGAGTGAACTGCTTGTAGATACGACATCGTGGGCGAGCGGGTCGTGCGATAGACGCTCAGGGAGCTCGAAGAGTTCGCGTACAGCGCTCGCAGAACAGCGGCCCCTTCTCGGCGCGTGCTGCGCCGCTGCGAGCTTTTTCCTCGGCTTGAGGAACACGTCATGACCGCTCTTAATTAAATGGGGGAAGGAAAGCTAGAATTCCGAGAGCAACTGTTTCGGCGCTACCATATGTAGCAACACTTGTCCCAGTCCTTTCATCGAAGACGCAACCAGATCCTCCGGGCTAGCAAACTCTAACAGCTCTTCTTCATCATACGATTCCTTATATTCGATGTACATGCCGACACTATAGAGAGAGACTGCCAGAACGTAACGCTCTTCGACGAATGCTTTTCCGGACTGGCGAAGGTTATACCGATCATAAAAGCGTCTGACTGGCGCTGCGTCTATATTCACATAGATGTCCATATCACTAACTGTGTCACCAGCAACAAGCACATCTACGATATCATGCTCATCAAACCCATATCGGTCCCAGTTTTCCTCTTCAACCTTCTCGATATTTGGTAGCGAGATNGCAACAAGCACATCTACGATATCATGCTCATCAAACCCATATCGGTCCCAGTTTTCCTCTTCAACCTTCTCGATATTTGGTAGCGAGATACCTCCTCCACGATCTTTGCCCTCTCCGCCAGATCTTGACCTCTTCTCTTCTTTTTCAGTATACTCGACATTTATCCTTTGAGTAAGGGCGTCCTCGCCGGGGCGTGTCACGTTCAACACGAGGGTAGCAGAGTCTTCAGGCTCCACGTAGTCGGGAGCGTGGATGCTAACAGTGAAGAGACCGTTATTCAGATTAGACCACTTGAGATAATCCTTTCCCGGCTTAACTCGGAGGTCTCCGTCTCCGTCAGTGTCGATATACCCGTTAGGTGCGTTCAAATAAAATCTCACATTCCGGCTTCTGTTGATTGGAACTTCAATGCTGTATCGTCCCTCCTCGTCTTCATCGTAGAACTCGTGATTTCCGTCTGGATCGTATGTTTTGATCAGCCGAAAGGTGTCTGGGGTCGTGGGCGGATTGTACGGCCGCGTTTCTTCTTTACGTTCTTCTGACCCCGCCTTTTTACCGGACTCAAAGAATCGCTGTAGTTCAGGATCTTCCTCAAGAACGCTCTGAATGGATTCATCAAGAATCTCATCAGATTCATCACTTGCGCGGTCGCGTCTCCGCCGAGACTCCTCTTCAGTTAACCATTCGTCATTTTTAAGCGCATCTTCGATCCCTTCACGGAGAGTTTTACCAATCCCCGACTGCTTGATCCGGTCCCGAGTTGGCTGGAACAGGTCCACCATGTCCGTACCGGCTATGTCAGAAAAGTCGACGAGTACGATCGTATCTTCGCCTACTCGTGGCTTCTTACATCGGTTTGTGAGAAAACTCAGGCCTTCATTACCGTGCGTCTGGCCGTTAACCGAGTATAGAATTGCCATCTCCCGGTGGTCATCACCACCTACAAACCGATTTTTATTCCTCCGTGTCGCCGTGCCTTCTTCCACTAATTCGTCAATCTCATCGTCTTTTTTGAATGATATTATCTCGATATCTCGGACACCAAGCTGATCGTGGTCGAAATTGTACTGAGTAGTATATCTCTCGTCAATTAGGTAATCATGGTCCTCAATCCGACCGAGTAATCCCGGTGTCGTGTTTTCGGTTACCTTCGCTTTGGGATACCGTTCGTCTTTCAGCTTCAACGGTAATGGCGGATCGACTAAGTAGCGCTCAAGTCGCTTCTGAAACCGTTCGTCGCCGGTAATGACTGTCTTCCCTGTGGTAAGTTCATAGTCATAGACTTTGACAAATGTACCATGTGTCCGATCCTCCAGCGATCCCGAAAATTGGGGGATTTCGCCGTCAATTGTAACGTACTCGTATCGTCCTTTTTGCCGATTCTGACGAACTAGGGACCAGCTCCACTCCGAAGGGTTGGAATTTGCTGCCGAGCAGATGAATTTGTAACTCTTGTCTCCACAGAACTGGAGCACACCACTAGAACCCATCCCATACTGTCCTTGAAGGAACGGATAATTTTGCTTGAATTTTCCTGGATCGAGAAGCCCAAGAAACGTGCGTTCAAATCGTTCGGGCGGTTGTCCACATCCGTTATCGATAAGCGTGAAGTTGACCAGATCACGCTCGGATGGTTTGAACCCATCTGCTCGAATCTCTACGTACTCTTCTTCTGGGTTAGACAGGAGGGTATCCCGCGCCTCGTACTGCCCCTCGAAGCTCGGCAAAGAGTCATCTTCAGGGTCGGGGTCCACATCACCAACCATTTCATGAAAGTTCTTCATGAGAATGGCATCGTACGAATTCACGATCAGCTCAACAAGAGCTGGGATTGGGGCACCAGCCTGATTCTCAACGATACCGTAATTGTTCTCTTTTTGTCCGAGAGCTTTCCATTCGGCATCTTCAAAAAATTCGAGATCTAGAAGGGTCGCAACATCCTCAGGACTTTCGGCGTTCTTAAGTGAAACAGCGATTTCCTGAGAGGATTCGGGGGTACCACCGGAGGACAGATCCGTTTGCATAGTTGTAGCTATAGATGAGTGTCAGATAAACTTTGTTGTAGGCTGTCAATTTCTGATATGAATAGGAGCCGACCCCCATCCTAAATAGTAGTGGCGACAATCAGCCGCTAAGAGCGAATTCACTCTCTATGTCCGACCGAACACATCAATCGACTCTGACTGCTACCGAAGACGAGGAGCTCGACACTATTGATTGGACGTTCCCGGCTGCGGATACCCAGTACCTCACTCACGGTCTACACACGTATCCTGCTCGGATGATTCCTCAGATTCCGGACGCGCTCCTCAATCACTTTCTCGATCACAGTGAAATCGAAGAGGGAGACACGGTCTACGACCCGTTCTCGGGGAGTGGAACTACGGCAGTTGAAGCCCGGCTTCACGGACTGAACGCCAAGGCTAACGATATCAATCCGTTCGCGTGTATGCTGACGAAGGCGAAGGCGATTCCGATTGAGAGGCCGACCCTGGACGCAGCGTACCGGGACCTGCGATCGGATCTGAAATTGGAACTACGGAAGCTGACGGAGACGTACGAGAGCGACGAGGAGATTGAGATCGATCTGCCGGCGGTACGTGACGGCTGGTTCCCTGAGCCGCAGCTTCAGCACCTAGCGCACATAAGAGACGAGATTAGTGCTCTAGAGGAGAACTACAGCGAAGAAGTCGTGCGGTTCTTTCGGGTCGTTCTCTCGAAGGTGACCCGACGCACGTCCTACCAGCGGAATGGGGAGTTCAAGAGGTACCGAATGGCTCCTGAAGATCGCGAGGACCACGACCCGGACGTGTACGCTCTATTCACTGATAAGGTCGAAGAGAACATCTCTCTCATGGGGTCGTATTCAGACCGAGTCGACAGCGATCTCGATACGGACGTGTACTACGCGGACTCGCGAAAGGCCGAGGATATAGGCGACAACTCTGTTGATATCGTAATCACGTCGCCTCCATACGGCGATCACGGGACGACCGTGGCGTACGGGCAGTTCTCTCAGGACCCAGCAATCGTCGCAGATCGTCGTGAGTACGACGAGATGCGGAATGTCGACAAAGAGGGACTCGGTGGGTCTGCGAGCGAATTAGCTGATTTGGATGACCTTGAGGATCGGTCGCCGTCGCTCGCTGAAACGATCGAAGTCCTCGACGAGAAGGACGGTCGAGCACAGGACGCGCTCGACTTCTTTACCGACTACTACGCCGTCATGGAGCAGGTGGTCCGCGTGACGAAGCCGGGCCAGCCGGTTGCGTGGGTAGTGGCAAATAGAACGATGAGTCGCGTGAATATCCCCACGCATCTCATCACATACGAACTGTGTCTGGATATCGGCTACGAGCACGAAGCAACGCTACCGCGAGAGATCCCGCAGAAGACGCTTCCCTGGGAGAACGCCCCGGAGAATACACCGGGGGTCAAAGGGGACCTCATGGCGAACGAGAACATCGTCGTGGTTCGAGCGCCGGAATAGTTACTCGTCTCTGTCGAGTTCTGGTATCTCTCCGTGCTCCCGATAGTACACCATATCTGAAGGGAACTGGCTACACGGGCGAAGGTAGCGTACTCCCGCTTTTTCGTACGTGGTAACGGTCTGATCGTCACCCTGGTCGATCTGTTTTACCCTCTCGATCGTGTCCTGCGGAACGTACGCGGCGATGGACTCTTCGGGCCAACGCCGGAGGGCGGTTTCAGCTCCCGAGCCGTCGGACTCCCCACCGCTCAGAATTCCGTTCCTGACTTCGCTGGCGTCGTTCAGAAACGCGAACAGAATGGTCGGATCGTTGATATCTACGAGCGCCCGAGCCACGCGCTCACGAGCATTTTTCGACTTGACCTCGACATTCAGGTCCGCGTGATCACCGTTGGAGAATATCACGAGATCCTCATCTTCACTGCCCCCAGAGTGCCAGAATTCTGCCTCGGAGCGATCATCTCCCTCAGATAGCTCTTGAGACTCAAGCGCCCGTACTGCGAGGAGTTCGTTCGCGTGGCCACCGCTGGTGAGTTTGGCGTTCTCGATGGAGGTTACCTCGTCAGGGAGTGTTTCAGCCGCCTCTTTGGCAAACTGGGCAAGCAGTGTATCGAGTTCCTCTCCTGAGATACCATCTGTCTCTTCGAGGTCGATATCGGCTGTTTCGGCTGCGCTGTGTTTCATACCTTCTGCGTGGAACTGAAGGATATCTAGCTCCGCTTCTTCGCCGACGGCTTCACACGCCTGTTGGACGTCGGTGAGGAGCTCCGGAGAAAGTTCATCGTCGAGTCCCACACGCTCCATCGCCTGTTGTACGAGCGACTCCCCTACCGGGAAGCGATCAGCGACGTTCCGACTGAGTTCTGGGGAGAGCTTGAGAACGTCTCGTACCTTATCGACCTTCGTGCTGTAAGTGACATCTGATTTTGGGCCTTCATCAATCGTTTTCTCAATAAGCTCGCTCGTCCCGATCTGGTCCCCCTCGTCGAACTCGGCGAGGTACTCGAAAATTGGTTTGTGGTATCCTTCGTACGTCGCCTGTGTGTAGCTCTCTCCGAGCGCCTCATTGACGTCCTCGCGGCTCGGGATCGACTGTTCTGATTCTCCCGACGAGGTCGGCTCACTCATCGCTGTCCGTCTCGTCGTCGAAGGCGTTGAGTTCCTCCTGAACCGGACGCTCAAACTCGATGTCGACGTCGTCCTCAAGAAGCGGTTTCCGGACCTCGAAGGCCCGATCGAGCTTGTTATCGTCCATGATGCGCCACGCAGTGCCTCGATTCCGGATGTTCCCGTTGTCCTTGATGTGCATCCGGAGATCGAGCGTGATCTCCCCGTCCCGCATCAGCTGGAGGAACTCGTCGCTGTCGAAGCCGTCGAGGTAGTACGCCTCGTTATACCAGAAGTACTCGCGGTCGTTGCGCTCCTCGACGTCGGCAATGACGAGAATGAGCGCGGGGAGCTTCCGCTCGAAGACGTTCCGGAGAAGCGTGAGCGGGTAGACGGCACAGGTGCCGTAGTCCTCGTGAACGACTTCGACGGAGTCGGTATCGTAGTCGAGCAGGAACCCGCGGCTGTTCGGCTCGCCGGTTCCGATTGTGGATTTTAGCGCCTGCCGGCCCTTCGAATCCTCGTATCCGAGCTCCCGCACGAGATCCTGGTTCCACAGAACCCGGTTCTCTCGGGGAGGTTCCTTAGTAAACAGCGTCGTGAGGTTGTTCGAGCTACGTCGCGTGCTCTTGAGTTCGATTCCGGCCGCGTCAGGACCCGGAATGTTGTTCTCCTTGATTCCCAGTTCGTCCTCCAGCGTTTTTCCGATACCAGTGTTTCCGGCACGATGCGTCTCGATGTATCCGCGAGACTGAATTTCCTGAAGGGCGGCGACGAACTCTTCGAACGAGGTTACTGTCATCGAGGTACATCCGAGATGTCACTACGAGGCTAAAAGTGGTAGAGAAATATACAGTCCAGTTGGGTACTACTTTGAACGGATCAGCGACTACTTATCGACGATCACCTGATAGTTTGGATGGTCAACATCATGATCACAGGTGCACCAAAATTCACCTGATTCAGAGATCTCCAATCGTACTCCTGTACAGTTATTACAGGTGTTTTGACTGATGAAATCCTCTGTTTCTTGGGCTATTGGTGACTCATCTTGTACAAAGAATACCGCAGAGATGTATCCGGGCTCTGTATTTTCAAAGTGTCCCCGCACCGCTTCAGCTATATCACCCTTGTTTTCATTTTTCACTTCGTCTTCCGCGTAGATTTTTGCTACTTTCCCCCCAGACCCCCTCCTTCTACAAAATTCGACAATATCGAGAGTTCTCTGGTTCACATTATCCATAGACCATGCTTCGGAGGGTTCTGGTAACTCTCTGAGTATGGCAAGGTCGCTTCCCTCATCGTAGTTATATATTTGATTATATTTTTCTTCATAACTTTCATTTCCAATTGACTTATTATCATCTGGCCCAAGCAGCGCCAGATTCCCAAGTCGGTGTTTATTCTCTTCGTGATTCTCAAGGGCATCATCTTCACTATTCGGATTCTGGGGCGCTATATGTTCGATCTCATAGTCTTCATTCAAAGTCCCAAAGTCAACTAAGTTTAGTGTCCCCGTATCTCCGCGACGTTCTCTGAGATAATGCTCATATTCATAGAGCAGGTAGCGAACAGTGCTTCGATTATGGAACCCAGTCCAACCGTGTGTCTGTGAGCCGCTGATTACATCCGGACGGTTGAGAGATTCAACGAATACTTCTTCGCTACACTTCTTCTGGATCTCATCGGCAAACCAATGGAATATCTTATCAGAGGCTTCTTCGGGATCACTTGGAACGTTATCCAGCGTCATCTCGCCGAATAGTTCACGGATATCCTCTGTATCTTCGATAGAGATGTACAGCTCGTGTGCCTTCTCCTTGAGAGATCTTCTCAGAGAATTAGTTCTCAAGCCATTGATCTGGTACCCTCTAAAGGCAAATGTCTCACACTGCCGGATAATGTCCGAAAACTCACTGCTATCTACATCAAAATGTAACAGCGCAGCCATCAATAACGGTCTAAAGTTCGTAGCCGCCCCCGAATTATCAATACAATATATTTTATTCAGTAACTTCTTGTCGATAGTGTATCGTTCGTCAATAAGATCTGGGTAGTATGCTTCTACGAACGCCTGTGACGAATCCTGAAGGGATTGTACATATTCGTCGATCCAGTCTTTTAGATCGTCAGGGTCGCGATCGATTGGGGCATACCTGTCTATTTTCTTAATTCGGCGGTGTAACTCGTTGATTTCATTTTGGGGGCGGCGGCGTGTCGCCTCTCCAGTAAACATTGCCCAATGATCTTTGACAAATTGCTCAATTACGTCCTCGTCACCCCCATGCTGAGTTACTGTTTCAACAGCGTCATTGAATTCGCGGGCAACATGCTCCGCGTCGATATCTTCAACCTCACCGGCACAGTATAAGAGGTGGCTCTTAATTCGATCAGCTATATTGAGGTCTTTTCCTCGGTCATTAACAACCTCAAAGAGCCGTCCCGCTTCAGCCGCATCCTCAACTTTATATTTTGTCACTTTAAACGAAGAACAAACTACGGATATCACCTCATCAATGTATTCAAAATAATTGTAGAGATCTTCCTCGTCAGCTTGTTCAAACGAATCAGTATCCGCGATTGACCTCTTCTTTTGATTTAACCAGTCTNATTCAAAATAATTGTAGAGATCTTCCTCGTCAGCTTGTTCAAACGAATCAGTATCCGCGATTGACCTCTTCTTTTGATTTAACCAGTCTTGAATGGCCTCTTTAGCGTCAGCTAGCTTTCGCTCTGGAAGGATATCTGTATCGTCTATAATTTCAGGAGATTGTGAATCAACAGCAAGCCGACGATATGCTTCCTCTGTTAACTCGTCAGGCGTTAGTCGTCTACCGTTATCTCTTGTTTTATATTTCACAAATATATTCCTGTAGTTGCTTCCAAGCTCTGATGGTGGGTCTTGGACACTCGTGTCTACATCTATATAATCGTCGAGATCTTGGAGTTCCTCGTTCAGAACAGAAACGAGTAAACTAACAGTGGTGATCCGTTGCTGACCATCGACAATATCGAATAGCGTCCAGTCATCTGACACCGGACTATCAACTCCACCCGCATCATTCAGTACAATTGTTCCAAAATAATGAATAATATTATCATCATCTGCCACTGATTTCTTCCGGTCAATAATATATTCAATGTCTCCGAGGAGATCATCCACCTCTGTTGTTCCCCAAGCGTAACTACGCTGGTATCGAGGGATATTGAGCCTTGATCCCTCAAACAGCGACTGAAGTGTCACTTGATCTGCTTCTGCCATGGACATGTTACTGATATAGACATACTAATAATTTCTGTAGTACCCTGCGAATCAACAGACGACATAGGGATAGACAGATCTGAAAAGCAGACCAAGTGACTTCTCAAGAACTGACTTTTTTCTACTTCTGTTGTCAGAAGCCGGCCCACTCACCCGGCCGCGTAGCATGAGGCGGCAGCGGACCAGGCTCAGGAACGTTGAGTCCGGGATCGACTTCTTCACTTAGGTAGAGCGCCCCCACGTCGTGATCGACCAGGAGGTCTCGACGGGACCGAACCAGATATCACGATCTTCGCGCTAGGCAAGCTCGGCGTCGACAAACGTGTTACAGCGCTCGGTCACTCGACCGCGACTTACCGTGCCGACAAGCTCGAACCCGACTTCCCACGAAGTCGCGGCCCCGTCCGAAGCTAACTGCTCAAGAATTTGTTCGTCTAACTGGGTCATCCACGGAACGAACGAACGCATTCAGGTTGCCCCTCCGTCCGACTCACCGGGGACTTCTTCGGAGCTACTGGCGGTGACTTCGCTCGCATCGTCATCGATATAGCGCCACTCCTGCGTGTCAAGTCGCCCATCAAGGTACGCCTCTCCATCGTCAGTAATGATGTAGACCCCGTTTCCGAGATGTTTGAGGAGACCTTCTTCGGTGAGTTTCTTACACCGACGACCGATATACTGTCGAGAGTAGTGAATCGGTCCACTCTGTCGCATCTCCTCGGGAGAACCAGAGTCATGCTCTGATAGATATTCTAGTACCCGATCATCAACTAGCGCCATCCAGTCTCCCGAGTGTCTCATACGGCACTCATTGTTTCTACCGACCCTAATAGGCACGGTTAGAACTATTGAGCACCTAAAAAATTTTTAGACACCTTCGTAAACTATAAGTTCTACAGGCTACGATGTGCTCTTACGGAGCCCGAGTGACGAATCCTCGACTAGTGAGAGAATGTAGGAATCCCGGCCGCGGTGCTGAGACACCCAGCCGGGTCGGGTTCTGTGTTAGCCCACAGAACCATGCTGACGATGGTAACTGCGGGGCTTAAGCCCTGCGCGACGACCGGAGAATCGAGCGAAACCGACGGCGGCTACACGTTCTGCCCAGCGCCGGCTGACGGCTTCGACGCCGAGCGCGGCGCCGCTGTCTGTCGCGACTGCGCGGAGGACGGCTCATGAGCGCGGAACCCACCGCGGACCGCGACGCGCTCGCGGACCTCACCGCGTTCCAACGTGACCTCCTCTGGGCGCTCTCCCACGAGAACGCCCGCAAGGGGACAGCGCTGAAGGCTGACCTCGCGGACTACTACGGCGAAGAGATCAACCACAGCCGTCTCTACCAGAACCTCGATAAACTCGTCGAGTGCGATCTCGTCGCCAAACAAGCGCGCGACAGGCGCACCAACGAGTACAGCCTCACCGAGGCGGCCCGCCGCGCGCTCGAAGCGCGCCGCGCGTGGCAGGTAAGGAGTGAGACGGCGTGAGTCACACCCGCCGAGCGTACATCTGCTTCGACGCCTGCGAGCTTATTGAATTGGCAGCCCAAGATCGCGAATGTTGGCTTGGGGCCAGACAGTGTTTCGAAAATATCCTCTGTACGGGACAGCTGAACTCAAAATGCGTCGAGAAGGAAGTGGTATACACGGAACCGCGATAACCCCTACTTGTTTAAATTAGAAATGCGTCCTCGAAAACATGAGCGAAAACGGACCCTCGACAGCGGCGATATACGCCCGGGTCTCGACGGCGGACCAAGACGTCGGCCGACAGCTCGACGAGGCCCGCGAACACCTGGAGGGCCTCGGGGTCGACGACGTCAAGGAGTATCCCGAGGTCGTAAGCGGCGCCGCCGACACCCGCGAGGTCTATAATGAGCTCCTCGACGACGTCGAGACCGGTCGGTTCGACCTCGTCGTCGTCCATGAGATTAGTCGGCTGTCGCGGCTCGGTCCTACCGAGATACACGAATTCATCCAGCATTGTTTAGAACACGACACCGGCGTCGAGGCCCTAGACGTCGGTTTGAAAATTCACGTCGACGACGGCGAACTCCAGCAAACGATATACAGTATGATCGCGCGGTTGATGGGCGACCTCGCTCAGATCGAACACACCCAAAAGCTCCAGCGTATCCGGTCCGGGGTCCGTGCGGCGCAAAACGCCGGCAAATGGACCGGACGGCCGCCCGCCGGGTTCGTCGTCGAAGACGGATACCTCCGCGTCGACCCGGCCGAATTCCTACATATTCGCGAGGCCGTCACTCGCGTCGACCGCGGGGAACCGTACGCCGAGGTCGCCGAGGATACTNGATACTGGAATACCGGAGTCGACACTCCGGAACCTAGAGGGGGAGCGACGGGAGATGTACCTCGCCGGCAACGCCGACGACGATCGTGTCGACGACGCCCTCGACGACGTCCGACCGCTCGGCACGCCCGAGGACTTAGACCGCGACGACGAGCAGCTCCGCGAGCGGGTCGAACGGCTGGAGGAGGAGCTCGACCTATGACCGACGGCGACGACGCCCTCGCCCAGGGACGCACCGGCCACACGTCGAAGCGAGCGAAGTGGGGTGTGTCTATAGCTGGTTATTCCAGGTCCTCAAGCAGCTCCCCGAGGTCGAGACGCCGGGGAAAGGCGAGAAAATATACCGGTACAACTACCCGGACGAATAGGTCGGCCAATCGCTCCAGGGCGGCCCGACCAACCTGTTAGAATTGGTCGACCAATCCATTCGGCAGGCTCCGACCAACCCTCAACTAATTCCCTACCAACCGAACGGGAGGGAGGAGGGCGGCCTGTACATACGCGCGTGTGTATCCGGCGGCGCACTACCACCGATCGGGAGTTGGTATACCAGTTGGTCGGCGGTGGTACGTCAACCCCGATCGCGGCGGGAACCGACCGGTAACCGGTCGGTAGTTGGGTGACCCCCCGTGTGTCGGCGTCGGATCTATTTACGCGCCCGCGACTGGAGCATCTAGCCGGAGTTGTGATTGTTGTTGAAAGGGGCCGTTAGGCCGGAATACGGCTTTCCCCCCCCAGGGTTGCTCTTGCCGATCTAACACGCGGGCGGGTGATTAGAGAGAAAAATTGAGCTGTCGCTTTTTGAGGAGGGCGGCCGCCCCTTCTCCGCTCGACGCCGACTAGGTCGCGAGCGGCAGCATGAGAAATTTTACCGATAGCGGGCGACAGGGCGGTTATGCCGATCGACGAGGGTGATCTTCGCGAGGCGCTCGACCGGATCGACAAGGACCGGCAAATGCTGGAGGGGGACCTCTTCCACGGCGAGCAATGGATCCCAGCCGCCCACCGAAACGAGGGCCGCCTATCGATCGACCTTCAAACTATGACCCCGGACCTCACCGAGCGCGAGCTCCAGATGTGGCGGCTCGGTCGGATTGAGGGCCGCGGCGAGGTAATGATGGAGATCGGCGACGCGTTCCGCGACGGCTACGAATTGGAGTAACCGACCGATAATCGGTCGGTGGCGAAAATCGAGGGCGGAGTATGGGGAATGAATAACCCTGCCGGATGCAGCGCAACCGAATCGCATCCCATCTCTCTTTCGCGGAGGGTGGCACATTACCACCCCCGCTTACCATAGGGAGCTTCGTTGCCTAACACTCCCGCTTCAGTCGCACTGTCAACACCACGATGAGCGCTAGCCGAAGGGCAGTTGTCACCGCCCACATCGCAATGTCTGCTGCAGCGCAACCTGCGAGGATGGTTCCAATCATCCGGCAGGGTGGGTGACTCTCGCCACCAGCTATTTATATGTCGTTCATATGTAAAAAACTTCGCCCAGTACAAAAACAGATGTGACTAAGCGGGTGAAAGTACGGGAAGCGAAATGTAAGTCCCCTCCCGCGGATGATTGGAACCAGGTGAACATGACCGGGGACAAGACTTGAATTTAGTGTAAAGATTCACACACTTGAATGTTGATTAGAGCAGCGTGCGGTCCCCCCCCCTCTCCCCTTGGCCTCGGCGTCGAGACCGTAACGGCGGTTGACGTCGACGGTGTCGCCGAAGCGCCACGCTCGACCCGTCGACCGGCGCCGCCCGGCGTGGGTCTCGGCGTCCGCTCGACGTGTCCTCGGCGGCCTCGCGAGCGTCGCCCAGGTCGCCGGCGCGGCCGATCGTCTCGATCGCGTCGGCCACGTGGTCGTCGGCGTCGGCGGCGTCACCGTCGAGCCACCCGCGGACTCAGTCGTCGCCGCCGAGACCGACCTCGGGATCAAACCCGAACCGAACGCCTCGGTTTCGTGGAGAGTCACACCTGCTCACGGGTTCCGAGCACATACCCGAGAAAGACGACTGCTGTGGTGCCGGCGAACGTCTCGAATCCCGCAACAGCACGCATCACGAGTCCGGTCGGCGCGGGTTCCGGCGGCGACGTCGTGAACGTCACGACGCTGTAGTAGAGGCTTCGACCGACCGACATCTCCCCCACAAAGTGGTACACGCCGGCAGACAGAAGATACAACAATATCATCACGCCAGCAACCCAGCGAAGTTGGACTCCGTATCCGGTGAACNCCACAAAGTGGTACACGCCGGCAGACAGAAGATACAACAATATCATCACGCCAGCAACCCAGCGAAGTTGGACTCCGTATCCGGTGAACACCTTGGAGAAGAGCGACCCGAGCCACGCCGCAGTCCCCCGTGACAGCCGTCCTCCCTCGGCGAGTGCTTCCTTTCGCCGGGCCTTGCGTTCCCGAACGCGAGCGCTTCGAGCGCGACTGATCAGTCCGTTCGCGCTGTATGCGGTCCGGAGCTCGTGATTCGCGCGGGCGATAACATCGTACCGTTGCTCCTTGGATACCGAATCCTTATCGACGAGTTCAGTCGTTATTCTCTCACCAGGCGCGTCGATCTGGGTCCTACGTGAGAGTGTTATGCCACTCAAATCAACCTCGGAGAGGTTCGCGTTGGTGAGGTCGGCACCTATGAGGTTCGCCTCGGTGAGGTCGGC